>JBEBJI010000006.1:0-91386 GCA_040079935.1 Methylotenera sp. | reverse complement strand
CAAGACGGGCTTTTTAATTGCTAAGAACGTTTTTAGTTTTTAGTTTCAACCATTACTAAGGGCGCGTCAGCTGGTGTTGAAGTTGCGTCTTTTTTCCAGTTCGGCGCTTTGCGTGGCGCTTTTGGTTTTGCTGGAGTTGCGGCTACTGGTGCTGGTTTAGCATTGCCTTTAGTTTCGACCATCAGCAACTCACCTGTAGCTTCAGCTGGTTTTGCCTTACTTGGTTTTGGTGCGGGTTTTTTAACTGCTTTAGCCTTCACTGGTTTGTCTGCTTTTGGCGCAGATTCAGCTTTAGCTGTGGCTTTAGTCGCGACAATTTCAATGCTGCTATCAACAGAAATTGGTTTAGGTGCTGCTTTAGGTGCAGACGCTGGTTTTTTCTCGGTTTTAGCTTTTGCAGGCGCTTTAGAAGCTGTTTCAACAGCAGCCTCAGAAGCCTCAGAAGCCAATGCTGGTGCGGCTACTGGCACATTGCTATTTTGCACTGCTTCGTTTGGAATAAATGCTGGAGCGACTACATTTGGGTCGCGGTTGGCATCACGGTCACGATTTTTATTGCGATTGCGACCACCTCGACGACTGCGACCAGTACGCTCTGGCTTTGGCGTTTGGTTCGCTTCAGTTGAACCATCTGTTGATGCAGTAATTGCCGCTGTTTCGGCTTTTTCTACACGATTTTCAACAGGTTTATCAGGCCTAGGCGTGCGCTCTGGACGTGGTTGCTGGGCTTGTTGATTGCCTTGCTGTGGGCGTTGACCTTGAGGTCTGTCGCCAGTATTGTTACGGTCACGGTTATTGGCGTTGCGATCACGATTTCTATTACGGTCACGATTATTGCCACGATTACGGTCGCGGTTGTTATCTCTAGCAGCTTCACGGGCTTCGCGCGCAGTTTTATCTTCCGCTTTCTCTTCCGTTTTAACTGCACCTTCTCCGCCAAGCCATTTTTTAATGCGACCTAAAAAGCCCACTTTGGCAGCAGGTGCGGTTTTTTCAACGGGCCTGTCTTCCACTATTGGCGCGGCAGTCGCGGCAGTAATACCTTTCACTAAAGCTTCTGGCGCTTTTGGCGCAGCTTCTTCGTTTAGGCTACGCACATAGGCGGTTTCGGCAGGCATTTCTACCATTTTGTAGCTGGCTTGCGAGGTCTCTTCGTTCACATCATCGTGTTTAATACGCACAATGTTGTAATTTGGTGTTTCCATGTGAATATTAGGAATCAAAATCACTTCCACACCCATGCGTTGTTCAATTTTATGGATATCAGCACGTTTTTCGTTGAGCAAGAAAGTCGCTGCTTCTACAGGCAATTGCACTTGAATGATTGCGCTGTTGTCTTTCATCGCCTCTTCTTGCGTAATGCGCAAAATGTGTAGCGCTGTAGATTCAATGCCGCGAATATGGCCAGTGCCACTGCAACGTGGGCACGCAGCGTGATTGGTTTCGCCTAGGCTTGGGCGCATGCGTTGGCGGGAAAGTTCGAGTAAACCAAAGCGCGAGATCTTTCCAGTTTGCACGCGCGCGCGATCGGCATGTAAAGCATCGCGCAGGGCGTCTTCCACGTTGCGCTGGTTGCGCGGGTTTTCCATATCAATAAAATCGATCACCACCAAACCACCTAAATCGCGCAAACGCAATTGACGCGCAACTTCTTCAGCTGCTTCTAAATTGGTGTTAAACGCAGTTTGTTCAATATCAGCGCCTTTAATGCTGCGGCCAGAGTTGACGTCCACCGAAACCAAGGCTTCGGTATGGTCGATAACAATCGCGCCACCAGAAGGCAAGCGCACTTCGCGCGAGAACGCAGATTCGATTTGATGCTCAATTTGGAAGCGCGAAAATAAAGGCACTTCATCTTGATAAAGCTTAACACGCGCCACATTGCCAGGCATGACGTGGTTCATAAATTGCACGGCTTGCTCGTAAACATCGGGCGTGTCGATCAAAATTTCGTTGATGTCTGCACTGAAATAATCGCGAATGGCACGAATGACCAAACTGCCTTCTTGGTAGATTAAAAATGCACCCGCTTGAATGTGCGATGCTTCTTCAACCGCTGTCCACAGTTGCGTGAGGTAATTCAAATCCCATTGCAACTCTTCTGCATTGCGGCCAATACCCGCCGTACGTGCGATAATACTCATGCCTTTTGGCACTTCTAATTGTGCAAGCACATCGCGTAATTCATTGCGATCTTCACCTTCAATGCGGCGTGAAACACCACCACCACGAGGATTGTTTGGCATCAACACTAAATAACGACCAGCTAGTGAAATGAAAGTGGTAAGCGCCGCACCTTTGTTGCCACGCTCGTCTTTATCCACTTGCACGATGAGCTCTTGACCTTCTTTAATTACGTCTTGTATGCGTGCTTTACCAGCGTCCGCTTTATCAGAAAAGTAAGCGCGTGAGATTTCTTTAAACGGTAAAAAGCCGTGACGCTCCATGCCGTAATCGACAAATGCAGCTTCGAGTGAAGGTTCTACGCGGGTAATGACTCCCTTGTAAATATTGCTTTTGCGCTGTTCTTTACCAGCGTGTTCTATATCTAAATCTACTAATTTTTGTCCATCGACAATCGCAACGCGAAGTTCTTCCGACTGCGTTGCATTAAATAACATGCGTTTCATTGTGTGCTCCCGCGCATCAATCGGGCAGACATTTTGGACAGTGAACTAAAGCTCTGAAGGACATGTTATCTAACATTTGAGCTAGATTAAGTTTTAAGCATGCATGATTAAAATGCAGCGTGATGCAACAAAAACAGCGTGTCTGGAAGCCGCATGGATGCTTGCTTGCAGGGCAGTGTTAATTGCTTGTTACATCTTACAATTTATGCGCTATATTAAAGTTGATAACAGCGAGTTATCAATTTGCAGCATAAATCCGTTAAAATTCGTTCTTCAGTAACTTTAGTCGTAGCTAATATTTAAATTAGTTATGTTTTATTTTGTCAGCGGCGACTAGAGCGCAATTCTTTAAATATTGCTACTTTTTATGGCGAGCAATTTAACCAAATATTTTTTGTCACGTTTCAGTGTTGAATTGCTTTAATAGCAGTTAAATTCAACAACATGGCAAGTATAGGCGTAATCGCCTTTTTAAGCAAAGTTATGATGCAAACAGAACATAATTACAAAATCAGCGCCAATGCGGCAGCCAGCGTAACGGTGGATGAAGCCTCTGAGGGGCAGCGTATCGATAATTTTCTTGCCAAAACGTTGAAAGGTGTGCCGAAAAGTCATATTTATCGCATTTTGCGCAGTGGGGAAGTGCGTGTGAACAAAGGGCGCATTGATGCTTCGTATAAATTGCTGATTGGCGATATTGTGCGCGTGCCGCCAATTCGCGTTTCGACTGCCGAAAAACCGGTGACTAATGCGCCAGCAACTTCTGTGTTGGAAAGCACGATTATTTTTGAAGATGACGCATTGTTGGTGATTGATAAACCCGCTGGATTCGCCGTGCATGGCGGCAGCGGAGTGAGCAGGGGGGTGATAGAACAATTGCGACTTGAGCGCCCAAAAGCGAAATTCTTGGAGTTGGTGCACAGACTAGATCGTGAGACTTCTGGCGTGTTAATGTTGGCCAAAAAGCGCGCTGCACTGGTGGAATTGCATGAAATGATTCGTAACAATCAAACTGACAAGCGTTATTTAATGTTGGTGGCTGGCGAGTGGACAGAAAAGAAAAAACGCGTGACGCTGGATTTGCAAAAATATGTACTGCCGAATGGGGAGCGGCGCGTAAATGTTGTCACCGACAAAAGCAAAGATAAATACGACGAAGCGCAGCACTCGGAAACGATTTTCTACTTGAAACAAGCGTATCTTGGCTTCACATTATTGGAGGCGCAACTAGTCACTGGCCGCACCCATCAATTGCGCGTACAACTGGCGCATTTGGGCTTTCCCATTGTGGGAGATGATAAATACGGCGATTTTGCAAATAATAAACTTTTGCAGAAAAAAGGCTTAAAACGCATGTTTTTACACTCTGCTGAAACAAACTTGCGGCATCCTGTGTCTGGCGACAAGCTTAAATTGCTAGCGCCTTTGCCGACAGAACTACAAAAATTTATGGGAAAATTAGAAACTAAATGAGTAAGCAATTTGATTTAATCGTATGGGATTGGGATGGCACGCTAGCGGACTCTACTGGCATGATTACCAAAGCCGTGGTGGATGCAGCTGAGCAAGTTGGCTTGCCAGAACTAGACCCCGCCGCCGCACGCAATATTATCGGGCTAGGCTTGAAAGAGAGCATTCACGCGTTATTCGGTGATTTGCCGCCAGACCTTGCACAAAAATTGGCCATGCAATACACCGCCAATTATTATGCGGGTGAAAGTGCAATCCCACTATTTGCAGGAGCAAAAAATACCATTATTGAGCTTAATCGACGCGGCTTTAAGCTGGCGGTGGCAACAGGAAAGGGCCGGCGAGGGTTAAATTTGGCTTTGCAACACTGTGGGCTGACCAATTATTTTCACGAAACCAGAACCGTAGATGAGTGTTTCTCTAAGCCACATCCGCAAATGCTGGATGAAATTATGGATGTATGCGTGGCAACCCCAGAGCGCACGCTGATGATAGGCGACACCAGTTACGATTTGCAAATGGCGAAAAACGCCAGCGTACAGGCGGTGGCGGTGACTTTCGGTGCGCAATCGCCAGATAAATTAATCGGCTATAATCCACTTGAAATGTTCCATCAATTTGATGAATTAAATGATTGGTTGTTAAAGCTTGTCTAAAAATATAATCCTTGATAGCAATGAGCTGCACGAAAAATCGCTCGGGCTTCGTTTTGCGCTACCCATGCTGGGCGAATTTGCGACAGGTTTTGTGGTGCGTTACCACGGCAAAGCGCATGCATATGTGAATCAGTGCCAGCATGTGCCAGTGGAGCTGGATTGGAATCAGGGCGAATTTTTTACTGTGGCGAAAGATTATTTAATTTGTGCCACGCACGGTGCACATTATCAGCCTGACACTGGCTTTTGCATCATGGGTCCATGTAAAGGAAAAAGCTTGCAAGCTCTACCTGTGACGGAGCAGAATCACCAAATTACTATTCATCTCGACAAACTACATAAATAACTAATACTTAGGAACATTCATGGCAGAACAAGAAAATGTTAAAGACAATAACTGGCAACAGCAAACCATTGAAAAACTCGCGCTTTCAGGTTTAAAGGAGCAGCAAACGGCTCGCCGTTGGAGCACGTTTTTTAAAGGACTTACCTTTGCCTATTTGTTTTTATTATTAATATTGGGGCTAGGGATATGGGGTGGCAAAGGTGCAGTTGGGCCGCATACGGCTTTAATTGACATTAGTGGCGTGATTGAGGCGGGTGGTGAGGTGAATGCCGATTCTGTCATCACTAGCTTGAACGATGCTTATGAAAGTGCTGGCACCAAAGGCATTATTCTGCGCTTTAACACGCCAGGCGGTAGCCCAGTACAATCGGGCATTATCAACGACGAAATCGTACGTCAAAAGAAGTTGCACCCTAAAATTCCCGTGTATGGCGTGGTGGAAGATATTTGCGCCTCTGGCGGCTACTACATTGCAGTGGCGACTGATAAAATCTACGTAGATAAAGGCAGCATCGTCGGCTCAATTGGCGTGTTGATGGATGGCTATGGTTTTACTGAAACCATGAAAAAAGTGGGCGTAGAGCGTCGTTTGCTCACTGCAGGTGAGAATAAGGCTATGCTCGACCCATTTTCGCCGGTGAATGAAAAGCACAAAGCATTCGCACAAACTATGCTGAATGAAATTCACGAGCAATTTAAAACTGTTGTGCGCAATGGTAGAGGAAACCGCTTAAAAGAAACACCAGAAACCTTTAGCGGCTTATTTTGGAGTGGCGAACAAAGTATTAAATTAGGTTTGGCCGATGCTCTGGGAAGTGCCGATTACGTGGCGCGCGAAGTGATTAAGCAAGAAGAGATTGTTGATTACACTTACCAAGAAACTGTGGTGGATCGTTTTGCTAAACGCCTTGGCGCAAGCATGGCGAAATCGATTGGGATTGATGCGCTGACAAAAGGGTTGCAGTTAAGGTAACAAATATACGAATAATGCACGCCCTGCAAGCCAATATCCATGCGGGTTACAGGGCATATTTTTTAAGTAATTATCTTAATTTTTTTGTGTGATTTATCAGCCCATTGGTAGAGCTGTCGTAGTTGCTCACAACTTCGTCGCTGGTGAGTTGTGGCAAAATCTGTTGCGCAATTTGCTTGCCGTATTCCACGCCCCATTGATCGAAGCTGTTGATATCCCACATCATGCCTTGCACGAAAATTTTGTGCTCATAGAGCGCAATCAGTTTGCCGAGCGTATTCGGCGTGAGTTTGTCGAACAAAATTGAAGTCGTCGGGCGATTGCCTTCAAACACTTTGTGTGGCAGTAAATCTTCTAATTCTTTGCCTCGTAAGCCTTGTTTTTCAAGCTCTGAGCGCGCTTCATCTTTAGTTTTACCTAGCATTAATGATTGCGTTTGCGCCAAGAAATTAGCCAGCAGAATTTTGTGATGCGCATATCCATGTTTGCCAATGGCATAATGACTATGCACTGGCATTAAAAAGTCGGCAGGCACAATTTGTGTGCCTTGGTGTATCAGTTGGTAGAACGCATGTTGACCATTGGTGCCAGCCTCACCCCAAATCACTGGGCCAGTTTTGTATTTGACGCGGGTGCCTTCACGGCAAATAAATTTGCCATTGCTTTCCATGTCAGCTTGTTGCATATAGGCTGGGAAGCGTGCCATTCCTTGATCGTATGGTAGTATCGCTTGCGTATCGACATGAAAAAAATTGTTATACCAAATACCAATCAACGCCATAATCACGGGCATATTTTGCTCTAACGGCGCCGTTTTGAAATGAATATCCATTTCATGGCCACCACTTAGTAGTGCTTCAAAGTTATCCATGCCCACGTACAAGGCAATAGATAATCCGATGGCAGACCATAGTGAGTATCGGCCACCGACCCAATCCCAGAATGCGAACATGTTGGCGGGGTCAATGCCGAACTCTGCGACGGCTTTGGCATTTGTAGATAGCGCCACAAAGTGTTTGGCCACGTGAGCCTCACTTTTGGCAGATTCTAAAAACCAAGTGCGCGCAGAATGCGCATTGGTCATGGTTTCTTGCGTGGTAAAAGTTTTGGATGCGACGATAAACAGCGTGGTATCAGCTTTGCATTTTTCTAGCGCAAGCATCAAATGTGCACCATCGATATTAGATACAAAATGGATGTTTAAATCTGGGCTGGCGTAAGGCTTAAGGGCATTGCAGACCATAACAGGGCCTAAATCTGAGCCGCCAATGCCAATGTTGACAATATCGGTGATGCGTTTGCCTGTATATCCAAGCCATTTGCCACTGCGCACTTGCTCACTAAATGCCCGCATTTGTTTAAGCACTGCATTAACATCTGGCATGACATCATGACCATCGACGTAAACAGGCATGTTGCTGCGATTACGCAGAGCGGTGTGCAATACTGCGCGATTCTCGGTGATGTTGATTTTTTCACCCGAAAACATTTTGTCGCGTGATTCCTCTATTTTTGCTTCACGCGCCATTTGAAAAAGCAAAGGTAAAGTCTCATCAGTGATGCGATGTTTGGAGTAATCAAACAGCAAATCGGCAAATTTTAAACTGTATTTATCAAAGCGTTTTGGGTCAGCTGCGAACAAATCACGCATGTGCAATGGCACAATAGTTTTCTGATGCGCACAAAGTTTATCCCATACGGGATAGTTGGTAAGTGATGTCATTTATTAATTAAAACAATTAGTTATAGTTTATATTTAATGTTATTTATTAAATTACTTTGGTTTCATTATGCTTTATATTTTAAAATCAGGCCAGCAAGTGGCGGCAATGTAATGAGTAACGATTGTGCATGATTCATCCATGCAACATTATCCGTTTGTAGTCCAGAACCATTGCCTTGATTGCTTCCACCATAAATTACGGCATCGCTATTAAAAACTTCAGCATATTGACCGCTTTTTGGCACACCAATGCGATAATTATGCCGTAAAACAGGAGTAAAATTAAGCACTATTATAACAAAACTGCCATCGCGGGCGCGCCGAATGAAGCTAATAATGGATTGATCAGAATCATGGCAATCGATCCAATCAAAGCCTTGCACTTCAAAATCTAACTCGTACAAGCTGTTTATCTCACGATACAGATGATTCAAATCGTGCGTAAGTTTCTGTACGCCTTGATGCAGTGGGTTTTCAAGCAAATGCCAATCAAGACTACAATTCACGTTCCATTCACGCCCTTGAGCGATCTCATTGCCCATAAAGTTGAGTTTCTTACCTGGACTGGTCATTTGTAGCGTGAGCAAAAGTCGTAAATTGGCAAATTTTTGCCAGCCATCACCAGGCATTTTATCTAATAGTGAATGTTTGCCATGTACCACTTCATCGTGTGAAAAAGGCAACACAAAGTTTTCAGAATAGGCGTAAAGCTGCCCAAAAGTGAGCTTGTCGTGATGATATTTGCGATGCACGGGATCATTTTCGATGTACGCTAAATTATCGTTCATCCAGCCCATGTTCCATTTCATGCTGAAACCAAGCCCGCCCAAATACACAGGGCGTGATACGGCTGGCCATGCAGTAGATTCTTCCGCAATGGTGAGCGCACCTGGGAAATCTTGATGCACGATGGTGTTTAATTGCTTAATAAAATCAATGACCTCTAAGTTTTCACGGCCGCCAAACTTGTTCGGCAACCATTCGCCTGCTTTGCGCGAATAATCTAAATACAGCATAGAAGCAACGGCATCGACACGCAGGCCGTCAATGTGAAATTCTTCAAGCCAAAAATACGCGTTACTGACTAAAAAGTTTCGCACCTCGTTGCGGCCATAGTTGAATATTAATGTACCCCAATCTTGATGCTCACCTAAACGTGGATCTTCGTGCTCGTATAGTGCGCTACCATCATAGCGCGCCAATGCCCAATCATCTTTTGGAAAATGCCCTGGCACCCAATCAAGAATGACGCCAATATTGGCTTGGTGGCAAGCATCCACAAAAAAGCGTAAATCGTCTGGTGTGCCGAATCGATTGGTTACGCCAAAATAACCTGTGGTTTGATAGCCCCAAGATTCTGTTAAAGGATGTTCCGTTATTGGTAACAATTCTATATGCGTATAACCCATTTCGGCTACATACGGCACTAGTTTCTCTGCTAGCTCACGAAAACTCAGTAACTCGTTTTTACCTTTGCGCTGCCATGAGCCTAAATGCACCTCATAGCAGTTAAATGGCGCATGTAGCCAATCCAGTTCACCGCGGTTTTTAAGCCAAGTTTGATCATTCCAATTGAATTGATTGATTGATGTGACACGTGAAGCTGTGCCTGGACGCAACTCAAACTCGCGTGCGTAAGGGTCTATTTTGGTGAAAACCGCGCCAGTATTGCGATTACGAATTTCAAATTTATATAAATCACCTGCAGCGAGGTTAGGAATAAAAAGTTCCCATACACCACTGCCACCACGCACGCGCATTGGGTTGATGCGGCCATCCCAGCTGTTGAAATTGCCGACTACGCTTACGCGCTCTGCGCTGGGTGCCCATACTGCAAAGCTCACGCCTTTTATACCTTGCAATTCGCATTCATGCGCGCCTAAGGTATTGTAAGCATGATTTAATTGACCTTCGGCAAACAAATGCAGTTCATCATCCGTGATAAACGGCACAAACGAATAGGCATCATGCGTTTCGATGGTTTTTCCAGCATATTCGACTTTTATCAAGCATGGAGAAGTTGGTTGTATGCTACCTTGCCAAGCAAATAAGCCATCTTGATGTGTTTTTTCTAATAGCGCCCAATCGGATTTAACTTTTAGCCAAACCTTGTCTGCATTTGGTAAAAAAGCACGATAAACAAATGATTTTTTGCCTTTCTCATGCAAGCCCAAGAAACTGAAAGGGTCGTGATGCTTTGCGGCTAAAATTAAATTGAGTTGGGGTTGTTCTGTTTTAGTTGTCAAAATAGCAAGTCTTTAAATGTAATGAGAACATAATAAAATAGTATTAATAGGCTAGATTATAACGCTTTATTACGCCTATAATATGCACAGGACTAGTAATTTGAACGGCAACAGAAGAAAGTAAGCCATGGAAAAAGATACCAATTCAACACGTTTTGTCAGCAATCTTACCAAAAACTCGGTTGCACTTATATTAGCAGGTGGACGTGGCAGTCGCTTAAAGGACTTAACCAGTCATCGCGCTAAGCCAGCCGTGCCTTTTGGCGGAAAATTCCGCATTATCGATTTTCCATTATCTAATTGCATTAACTCGGGCATTCGCCGCGTGGGCGTAGTCACACAATACAAATCACACAGCCTGATGCGCCATATACAGCGCGGTTGGGGCTTTTTGCGCGGTGAGTTTAATGAGTATGTGGATTTGTTGCCTGCTTCGCAACAGCGCGATACCGAGGATTGGTACAAAGGTACTGCGGATGCGGTATTTCAGAATTTGGATATTTTACGTGCAAGCCAAGCTGAATATGTAGTGATATTGGCTGGTGACCACATTTATAAAATGGATTATGGACAAATGTTGGCTTGTCATGTGAAAAATAATGCTGATATGACAGTAGCTTGCATTAATGTGCCGCTTGAAGAGGCAAAAGGCTTTGGCGTGATGGCAGTGGATGATGAAGATAAGATTGTCGAATTCGCCGAAAAACCTGCAAAACCAAAACACATGCCTGGCGACAATACTCAAGCCTTGGCTAGTATGGGTATTTACGTGTTTAACGCAGGCTTTCTATACGAACAGCTGATGCGTGATGCGGAAGATGAGAGCTCTACACATGATTTTGGTGGCGACATTATTCCCCACTTGATTTCTAATGCGCGCGTTTATGCACACCGCTTTGCAGATAGCTGTGTAGGCGCAAGAAATGGTTTCCACTATTGGCGTGATGTCGGAACGGTTGATGCATATTGGCAGGCCAATATGGAACTCACGCGCGTAATTCCAGAGCTAAATATGTACGATAATTTATGGCCGATATGGACCTACCAAGAACAATTGCCGCCTGCTAAATTTGTGTTTAATGATGATGACAGAAGGGGTGAGGCAGTTGACTCTCTAGTTTCAGGCGGTTGCTTAATTAGTGGCTCATCCGTTATTAGCTCGGTACTGTTTTCTAACGTACGCGTACATAGTTTTTGTAAAATTGAAGGTGCGGTGATTTTGCCAAACGCGGTGATTAATCGACATGTTAAACTTAATAATGTGGTTGTTGACAAGGGCGTGCATATTCCTGAAGGCATGGTTATTGGCTTTGATGCGGAAGCCGATAAAAAACGTTTTTATGTTTCAGAGAAAGGCACGGTTTTGGTCACGCGCGAGATGCTAGGTCAATTTCGTCCAGTCACTTACGGAACTAAATAATTCGCGAATCTCTAAATTTGTAGTTAAGTATAATTAAAATGACACCTCCTAAGCTTTTAATCTCCCTGTATTGGCACATGCATCAGCCTGATTATCGCGATTCTATTTCAGGTGAGTACGTGCTTCCTTGGACATATTTACACGCCATAAAAGATTATTCTGACATGGCGTATCACCTTGAAAAAAATGTGAAAGCACGTGTGAGCTTTAATTTTGTGCCAATTTTATTGGATCAGTTGGAAGATTACGTCGCGCAGTTTAAAGCGAATAAAATGCGTGATCCGCTATTGGATTTGCTAGGCAAGCAAAGTTTAGATGGTCTTGCAGCAGATCAATGTCAATTGATCGTAGATAGCTGCTTCAAAAGTCATCATGAAAAAATGTTGGCGCCTTATGCGCAATATCAGCGCTTGTATAATCTTTATCAGGTGGCTAGCCAATCGGGCGACGATATTAATTTGCAATATTTTTCAGGTCAGTACAAAGCAGATTTACTGGTTTGGTACCATTTGGCATGGATGGGTGAAAGCATTAGACGTGATAACAAATTGGTGCAATTGTTGATGATAAAAGGCAGCCATTTTAGTTATCAAGATCGACGCGCTTTATTTGATTTGATAGGCGAAGTGGTTGCAGGTTTAATTCCGCGCTACAAAGCTTTGCAACAACGCGGTCAGATTGAGATTTCTAGCACGCCGCATCAACACCCGATATTACCTTTGCTATTGGATTTTAAAAGCACCTTGGATGCTATGCCAGACGCTGCCTTGCCAGTAAATGCACAATACAATGGAGGTGAGGCGAGGGCGATTAATCACATCAAAGACGCGCAAATTTCGCATCAGCAGAGATTCGGCGTAAAGCCAATAGGCATGTGGCCTGCAGAGGGTGCTGTTTCAAAGGAAAGTCTATTGCTAATGGCGCAACAAGGCGTGCAATGGGCGGCCTCTGGCGAGGGCGTATTAACTCACAGCTTGCTGAAGTCCAACCCAAGCAAAGCGCTGGTTTCACGTCATGAATACTTATATAGACCGTATAAAGTGAGCGATAAAAAAGATGAGATCGTCTGTTTTTTCAGGGACGACAGACTCTCGGACAGAATTGGGTTTGAGTACGCCAAATTGCACAGCACCGATGCAGTGCGCGATTTTATTGGTCAGCTGGAGCATATTCATGCTACTTTTCAAAGACCAGAGAATCCTGTGGTAAGCGTGATTTTAGACGGTGAAAACGCATGGGAGTATTACCCCTACAACGGCTATTATTTTTTAACTGAGTTATATCAGGCACTGGCAAATCATCCAAATATTGAGATGGTGACGCAATCTGAAATATTGCAAGCTGTACGGGCTCCTGAAGAAAGTCCATATAAAGTTTTCTGTGGCAATTTGCCTGAAATCGCTGCTGGTAGCTGGGTTTACGGCACTTTAAGCACTTGGATTGGCAATAAAGATAAAAACGTAGGTTGGGATTTTTTATGCGATGCGAAAAAAGTGTATGACAAAGTCATGCAAGCGGGCACATTAAGCGCAAAAGAACAAAAAAATTGTGAAGATCAACTCTCGGTGTGTGAAGGTTCAGATTGGTTTTGGTGGTTGGGCGATTATAACCCCGCATCCAGCGCCAGCAGCTTTGATAGGTTGTATCGCCGCAATTTGAGTAATCTTTACACTCTGCTAAAACAACCCGTGCCAGCCAGATTATTAACACCAATAAGTGTCAACGAATCAGAGCGAATAATAAATGACACGGTTTCAAGCGGTACCATGAAACGCGGGCAAGAAAATTAATGTCACAAAATTCAAATCAAGCACGTTGCGCAGGCGTTTTACTGCACGTCAGCTCGCTACCAGCGGGTGATTTTGGTGCGGATGCGCAAAAGTTTGTCGATTTTTTAGCTGACATTGGTGCGCACGTTTGGCAAACTTTGCCGCTGAATATGCCGCACGATGATGGTTCTCCATATCAATGTTTAAGCGCCCATGCGGGCAATCCTAAATTTATTAGTTTAGAGCAATTAGTTGAGCAAAAACTAATAAAACGAGATGCTCTGCAAGGTAATATCCATGCGGCTCTTGGCGATGCCTATGTACATTATAAACAACATAAAAATTTAAAATTACAACAAGAGTTCGTCCATTTTTGCCGCGAAAACTTGGCTTGGCTGGGCGATTTCGCACTCTTTTTGGTGCTGCGCGAAAAGTTTAAACATACCAGTTGGAACACTTGGCCAACTGCCTACAAAAATAAACAAGCAGCCGTAATGGCGAAAGTGAAAAAACGCCACGCGCATGAAATTGGCGTGATTAAATTCACGCAGTTTTTGTTTTTTCGGCAATGGCAAGCGCTTAAAAAATATGCAAATAAGCGCAACATTGCGATGTTTGGCGATATTCCACTCTTTGTGGCGTTCGACAGCGCTGATGTGTGGGCAAAACCGCATTTATTTAAGCTGGATTCTGCAAAAAATATGCAAGTGGTGGCGGGCGTACCACCTGATTATTTTAGCGAGACTGGCCAGCGCTGGGGCAACCCGCATTACAACTGGCCCGCCATGCAGCGCAATGGGTTTAGCTGGTGGCTAGGGCGTATGCGCACGCAAAATCGTATGTTCGACATGTTGCGCATTGACCATTTTCGCGGTTTAGAATCTGCTTGGGAAGTTCCAGCTACCTCTGAGACTGCCGTGCAAGGCTCATGGGTATTGGCTCCTGGCGATGCTTTATTAAAAACTATTAAAGGACATTTTCCGCATTTAAGTTTGATTGCAGAAGATTTGGGCATTATTACTACAGAAGTTGATGCTTTACGCGAAAAATATAATCTGCCAGGCATGAAAATCTTACAATTTGCCTTTGGCGGCGATGATAAAAATCCGTATCTTCCACAGAATATTCAGGAAAATAGTGTGGTTTACACAGGTACGCACGATAATGACACCACGCTGGGTTGGTATCAAGCCTTGGATGAACGCGCAAAAAATCATCTGCATGCCGTGCTAAAAAGCGCGCAACCTAATATGCCGCAAGCCTTGGTGCAATTGGCGCTTGAAACAAAAGCCAATATTGCCATTATTCCTATGCAGGACATTTTGGGCTTGGATGCGAAGCATCGCATGAATGTTCCTGGCACCATGGGCGGCAATTGGCAATGGCGATTTGATTGGGATGCGCTAAAAACAGAACACATTGATGGCATTAAACAGGCTATTCAGCAGTCGAATAGGGTACATTAGTGGCATTAACGATTGGCATCGATGTTGGCGGCACTAATATTCGATTTGGTGTGTTTGAAGGCAAAAAATTAGTCGAAATAACACGCCTGGAAGTCAATATTGGTGGGGTCTGCCGGGCGCTTACTTTTGAAACTGCGCCTGTAGAAGTAATAAGAATTTTATTTACAGAAATTCACGCGCTGCAAAAAAAATATCTCGCAATTCAAGCAGTTGGTGTCGGTTTCCCAGGTTTTATTGACCCAACAACAAAAAAAATAATGCAATCGCCCAATTTGCCGCATTTGAAAGATTTTGATTTGAGCGCGCAATTGTCGAAAGCCATCAATTTACCAGTTGCGTTAGAAAACGATGCCAATGCAGCTGCTTTTGGTGAATATAGTTTAGCAGGCAAGCCGGAAGGCGGGCTGATTTACATGGGACTTGGCACGGGCGTGGGCGGAGGTTTAATTTTAGATAGCAAAATAGTTAGCGGACAACATGGCTGTGCGATGGAAGTTGGGCACATCATCGTTGAATCAAACGGCCGACAATGTGGTTGTGGCAACAAAGGCTGCATGGAAGCCTATGCTTCGGCCACTGGCGTCGCCATTAGCTATTTTAACGCCATACAAAAACAACTTACCGCACATCAAATTGCTGAACTTGCACATAAAGGTGATAAAGCGGCAATCGAGGCTTACGAACTGGCTGCAAATGCTTTAGCACAAGCGCTTGCGAGCATTTTGAAGGTGGTGGATGCGCAAACCGTTGTGATTGGTGGCGGCATGAGTGGCGCTTGGCTTTTGATGAAAAGCGCTTTCGATGCAAGGTTTGAAGCCGATTTAATCCCCGTATTGCGCGACAAAATCACCGTTAAAATTTCCACTACCAATGATACCGCAGGTATGTTGGGGGCTGCCATGTTAAGTTCGGCAAAGTTGACTCTAGCTTAATTAGTTTGTATGTTTCGCGAGTGAATAATTTTTTTGCCAAATTTCTGTTTGTTAGCGCTTTTTCATTAGCAAATATATCTAGCTACGCTGCAACGGTTATTGCTGCTAGCGTATTGCCTGTCAGCGAATATACGCGTATTACTATTGAATCTGACCAAGCTATTGTGCATGCGATGCTGATACTTAAAAAACCTGATCGCGTGGTGCTGGATTTGAAAAACGTCGCGATAAATCAATCGCTGAAAGCACTTACAAGCAATGTTTTGCCAGAAGATTTTTACATTAAAAAAGTGCGAGTGGCCAATTTTAAGCAAGGCGTCACACGCGTAGTGGTGGATTTAAAAACTGCGGCCGCCCCAAAGTTGAGCACCTACAAGCCTGCAGGCGGATATCAGCATCGCTTAGCCTTGGATATTTACCCAGTGAAAGCTGAAGAGATTGGCGTTGAAAGCGCCCCAAGCAACGAGGCACCTATGTTAGATGCCAAAGAAAGCTCAAGCAGCAACGGTACTGGGATTGTGTTGGAGCGCAATCCAGTTTTCGAGCCTGAAATGGAATTGCAGAAAAATGTTGAGTAGTTTATTGATGCCTCTGCAATGCCCATTCTACGTGCTCTCGCAGCAACTCACTGCTGTCATTTGCGCGCGCTTTTAATGCGCTAAGTACTTCGGGTGAGCTAGGCGCATTGCCTAAACCTACTGCGATATTGCGTAGCCATTGCGCGTAACCGATTCTATAAATCGCACTACCCGCCATTTTTTGGTTGAATTCTGCTTCACTCCAGCCAAAACATTCAATTAAGCTGATGTCATCTAAACCGTTGCGCACATTAAAATCTAGCTCTTGCGTAATCTCTGCAAATTTATTCCACGGGCATACGAGTTGGCAATCGTCACAGCCATACACTCTATTGCCTATTAATGGTCTGAACTCTAATGGTATAGAGCCTTTCAGCTCGATAGTTAAATATGAAATGCAGCGCCGCGCATCTACTTCGTAAGGCGCAGTAATGGCATGAGTAGGGCAGATGTCGATGCAAGCCGAGCACGTGCCGCAATGGTTAGAGGCTTTTTCATCTGTCGGCAACGGTAAATTGGTGTAAATTTCACCCAGAAAAAACCATGAGCCATGTTCTTTATTAATCAGTAAAGTATGTTTGCCGCGCCAACCCAAGCCAGCTTTCTCTGCCAGCGCCACTTCTAGCACTGGCGCGCTATCTGTAAAGACTCTGAATTCAAATTCTTTTACATTCTCTGAGATTTTATCGCACAATTTTTGTAGTTTATTGCGCATTACTTTGTGATAATCGCGGCCAAGCGCATAGCGCGAAATAAATGCTCGCTCACCGTTTTCCATTACATTCCAGCTATCGCGCACTTTGGGCGGCAAATAATCCAATCTGGCGGAAATCACGCGCATAGTATTTGGCACTAAATCGGCAGGGCGCGTGCGTTTTGTGCCATGTTTTGCCATATAATCCATGTCACCATGAAAGCCTTTTTTAATCCACGCTTGGTGCTCAATTTCTGCGCGCGACAAATCAATATCGGCGATGCCAATCTCCGCAAAGCCCAGCTCACGGCCCCAGCGCTTGATGTCAGCCGCAAGGCTCGCATAATCGTTAGAAGTGTTTAAATGCATAGCGGCAATGATATTACATTAACATTAGATAATGAAGCAGCAACATTGGCTTGCGGTGAGCGATTTTCTAGTATTTTGGTGTCAGGGTTAAATATTTACTTGCATGGCGACCTAGGCGCGGGAAAAACCACTTTTGTACGAGGTGTTTTGCATGGTTTAGGCCATGTTGGCAAAGTTAAAAGCCCGACATATACATTGGTTGAACCTTATACTGTTTCGAGATATCAAGTTTATCATTTTGATTTATATAGATTTAATAGCGAAGAGGAATGGGATGCGGCAGGCTTTAGAGATTATTTTAATCCGCAAAGTATTTGCTTGATCGAATGGCCAGAAAAAGCCGCACACGTGTTGCCAGAGCCAGATATTCATGTGAAACTTTCAATGTTTAAGTTAGACCAAAATACACATGGCCGAAAAATTCAATTTTCAGCAAGTTCATCACTAGGTAAAGCATGTTTAAAAGCGTTTTAACTTACTTTCTGTTAGCAAGTTTATTTCTAATAAATTCAATTGCTTATGCCGCAAATACCATCACAGCTGCGCGCGTATGGCCTGCGCAGGAATATACGCGTATTGCATTTGAATCTTCCGCGCCCATCAAATATCAGCTCATAATTTTAAAAAATCCTGATAGATTGGTACTGGATATTGAAGATTTAGAGCTGACCAACGCGCTCACTTCACTTTCGGACAAAATTTTGTCGGGCGATCCGTATATCAAACAAGTGCGTGTAGCCAAGTTTAAACCTGGCGTAGTGCGCATTGCGGTGGATTTAAAAGGCGAGGTGAAATCGAACTTGTTCGCGCTGGCCCCCGCTGGTGATTATAAACATCGATTAGTGTTGGATATTTACCCGCTGCAAGATGAATTAATGGCCATGCTAGGTAAAAAAAGTAGTGAAGATAAAAAGTCGACCGAGACAGATACCACAAAACCAGTGATAGAGCCGCTACCGCCTAGCACTGGCGGGCCAGACGAAGTAACTTCAGAAGCAACAGCTGAGCCAGCCCCAGACGCTGTACCTGCCGATAAAAAAGAAGAAACAACTATAGCCAGTAAAGATGACGAGCGTTTAATTACCATCGCGATTGATGCTGGCCACGGTGGCGAAGACCCAGGTGCTCGCGGTGCCAATGGTAGTCGCGAGAAAGATATTACATTAAATATTGCCAAAAAACTAAAGGCAAAAATTGATGAAGAACCCAATATGCGCGCCATGTTAACGCGCGATGGCGATTATTTTGTGCCGCTTGGTACGCGCGTAGTCAAGGCGCGTAAATTTAAGGCTGATTTGTTCATCTCGATTCACGCCGATGCTTTTACCAACCCCGCTGCGCGCGGCTCTTCGGTGTTCGCGCTGTCAGAAAAAGGCGCGACAAGTGCCTCGGCTAGATATTTGGCGAAAAAGGAAAATGAATCGGATTTGATTGGGGGCGTGAGTCTTGGAGGTCGCGATCCCGTGCTAGCTAAAACCTTGTTAGATTTATCACAAACCGCGACGATTAACGATAGTTTGAAACTTGGCAAAGCCGTGCTTGGGCATATTGGTGAGATTAATAAATTACATAAAAATCATGTCGAACAAGCGGGTTTTGCAGTATTAAAATCGCCAGATATCCCGTCGATATTGGTTGAGACGGCATTTATCAGCAACCCGGATGAAGAAAAAAGATTAAATGATGAGGCTTACCAAGATAAATTGGTAGATTCTATTTTAAATGGTATTAAAAAGTATTTCGCCAGCAATCCTGCGTTGGCAAAAACCAAAATCGCCAAAGATTAGCACCTTTTCTAAGCGCAAAATTGCGGCATTTCCAATAGGCCCTTTCGGGCGAAATCAAAGTAGAATACTGCCTATGCGCATCCAACTTTTACCCAATCAACTCATCAGTCAAATCGCCGCTGGCGAGGTCGTGGAACGGCCTGCCTCAGCATTGAAAGAATTGCTGGAAAATAGCCTGGACGCGGGTTCTAGCGATATTCAAGTTTCACTTTTGCAAGGCGGAGTTAAGCAACTAAAAGTCACTGATAACGGCAACGGCATTGCACAAGATGACTTAGCTATGGCGCTGACACGCCATGCCACGAGTAAAATTGCCACGCTGGAAGATTTGGAATCTGTCGCCAGTTTAGGTTTTCGTGGTGAGGCGTTGGCGAGTATAGCATCTGTTTCGCGCACGCAGATTTCAAGCCGTGCAGTTGAAACTAAACACGCATGGCGTATTGCCTCGGAAGGAAGTGAAATAGCGCATCTCGAGCCAATTGGATTGGATGTTGGCACAATCGTCGAAGTCAATGATTTATATTTCAACACACCGGCGAGGCGCAAGTTTTTAAAAACTGAAGCCACCGAATTCGGTCATTGCGAAGAAGCGTTTAGTCGCGTCGCGCTTTCTCGCCCCGATGTCACGTTTACGCTACAGCATAATGGTCGCGTTTTAAGTCGTTATAGTGCGAGTCACGCAAATAAGCGCTTCAGCGAGGTGTTAGGCGCGGAATTTGCAGCCGAATCTATCGAAATTAGCGAAGAAGCTGCAGGCCTAAAATTGTGGGGAATGGCAGCGAAACCGACGTTTAACCGCAACAGCCGCGATACGCAATATGTCTATGTTAACGGTCGTTTTGTGCGCGACAAACTCATTGCGCACGCCATTCGCCAAGCCTATCAAGATGTGCTGCATCACGACCGCCACCCAGCTTTTGTGCTGTTTTTAGAGCTTGATCCTAATCTTGTCGATGTGAACGTGCATCCAGCAAAAACCGAGGTGCGTTTTCGCGATGGACAAGCGATTCACCGCTTTATTTTTCACGCGCTGAATAAAAGTTTGGCCACGCCAACGGGCGTTTCAAATGCAGTAACGGCCAATCAAGCCGCACATAATCCATTCGCAGCTTATCCGCAATATCAATCTCAAATCAATTTAGGCGCACAGCAACCCACCAATTTTTATGAAACTTTATTCGGCAGCACTCAAAATATCGCGAAAACAGATGCTCTGCAAGCCAATATCCATGCGGTTGCTGGCGATGCCATTTTAAATGCTGAAAACACACATACGTTTCCTTTAGGCTTTGCCGTTGCGCAAATTCACGGCATATACGTGCTGGCACAAAACGCGCAAGGCTTGGTGGTGGTCGATATGCACGCCGCACACGAGCGCATTATGTACGAGCAACTTAAAAACGCACTCGATGATAACGCGGTTAGTATGCAACCATTGCTCATTCCCGTGAGCTTTAATGCAGATAGGCTAGAAGTGGCAGCCGTTAACGAAGAGCTGGCAAGCGGCGCGGATAATCTGCGGCAATTGGGGTTTGATATTGCCGTGCTTTCGCCTTCTACATTAGCAGTTCGCGCAGTGCCCACCATGCTACAAAATGCAGACGCCGTGCAATTAGCCAGAGACGTATTGAAAGATTTACGCGAATACGGTGCCAGCCGTGCGCTCACGGAGCGTCGTAATGAGTTATTAGGCACCATGGCTTGCCACGCGGCTGTGCGTGCGAATCGTAGCCTCACTATTCCCGAAATGAACGCCTTGCTTCGCGATATGGAAGCGACAGAACGCAGTGGTATGTGTAATCACGGCCGCCCGACTTGGTTTCAGGTATCCATGACCGATTTAGACAAAATGTTTATGCGGGGTAAATAGTTTGGGTAAAAAGAAAAGTAGGTTAAATGGACTTACGAGATTTTTATCTTCTCATCCTATCTGCTGTTTTTGTGGAGGAATAGAAAAAGCTACGACCCAAGACCATTTGCCCCCTAAAAGTGTTTTCGATAGTAAAAAATGGCCTATAGGATACGTTTTCCCAGCATGTTCAAAATGTAATAATGATTCTAGTAAAGATGACAGCATCTTTGCTATGGTTTCAAGAATAAATCCTTCCGAAAAAGAGTCTGAGGTGGTTTCTCGCGAAACAGAAAAACTTATTAAAGCATATATTGAGCTTTATCCAGATGAGGCGGGCAGTATAATTTTAAGCGCGAATCAGAAAAGAAGGTTGGCTAAGAAGCACGGATTACAAATTGGCCAAGGCCAGACCTACGGCGAGCTACCTCTTGTTAGTGTACCTAGTGGCTGGAATCAGGCAATTGATATTGTAAATATTAAGATTATCAAAGCATTGCATTACAAGCATACAGGAAAAATTGTCCCACATAACTCTGCAATAAAAACTAAATGGTGGTCAAATGCAGATTTTATGGCTGGGAAGTTTCCTAAAGAACTTAATGGGTTAGTAAGAGAGGATGTCCAACTTAAAAGAGACAATGTAAGCCTCAATAAGCAATTTTCCTATAGCGTTCAGATTTCAGAAGACGGCCATTTGGGAATGTATGGTATTTATTTTCGAATGTCCTTCTATGTTGTAGGTCTCGTTGCTTTTGATGCCAATATGTTGAAACTTAACGAACGGGGCACAGGGGCTGATTCGTGATAGATTTGAACAAAAAAGCGATATTCCTCATGGGTCCAACCGCCAGCGGTAAGACTGGTGCGGCGGTTTATTTGCATTCCAAATTTCCGGTTGAAATCATCAGTGTGGATTCTGCATTGGTGTTTAAAGACATGAACATTGGCACCGCCAAGCCAGATGCGGCAACGCTAGCAAGCGCACCGCATCATCTGATTGATATGATTCCGCCAACCGAGGCGTATTCTGCGGCGAATTTTAGAAGTGATGCCTTGCGTTTGATGGCAGAGATTATTGCGCGCAGCAAAATCCCTTTATTGGTTGGCGGCACGATGTTGTATTTTAAGGCGCTAGAGGGCGGTTTAAGTGGTTTGCCAGAGGCCAACCAAGAAGTTCGCGCGAAACTCGACGCAGAAGCCGCGCAAATAGGCTGGCCAGCCATGCACAGTAAGCTTGCGAGCATCGACCCAGAAACTGCCGCGCGCTTAATGCCTAACGATATGCAGCGCATTCAGCGTGCGTTGGAGGTGTATGCAATTACAGGCGAAACCATGTCTAGCCTGTTTGCTAAGCAAACTTCTGACGTTTTGCCTTATAAAGTACTTAAAATTGCACTAGTCCCCAGTAACCGAAAAGTGCTGCATGCGCGTATTGAAGCGCGATTTGAGCAAATGTTAAAAGATGGCTTGCTGGACGAGGTGAGGGCGCTGATTGCGAAATACCCAAGTTTAACGCCAGAATCAACATCTATGCGCTGCGTGGGCTATCGACAAACTTTAGAACATTTACGCGGTGATTATGATGCTGCAGAATTACGTGACAGAGGCATATTCGCCACGCGCCAACTCGCCAAAAGGCAGCTCACATGGTTGAGAAGTATGTCACGTGGCATGGATGATACGATAGAGTTAGATTGTTTGAATCCCGACTTGAATAGCGTAGTATTGCGCGAAATAGAACAGTTTATTAAAGCTAAGGATTGAGGATATGGTGCCATGAAAAATTGGATGAAAGAAAATCTCGTATTACTAATTGGTTTGGCGTTACCAGTTTTGCTGATTGTGCTGTTTTTTGTGGCGACGGTGCTGCCAAAATCGTTTGGCACACCACCGCAATATGAAATGTTGTTTACCACCACAAAATATGATTATCAAAATAAACCTGAATATGTGCTTGATTTTAATGTAAAAAACAAACAGTTAATGGTAAAAGCTAAAAAGAGCGATGATAAAAACAATTACAGTTCGGGCTCGCACAGGTTGATGGCGTATGACGCTAAAACCGAGACGGTGCGCGAGATTGCGGTGGATGAAAGTAAGTTGAGCGATGGTGTGGAAGTGGTGTTAGAAGAAACGAAAAATATGGAACTCGATACTTCTTTGACTTCTCCCGATGGATATGCGCTGGAAGGCCCTAATTACAACAGTAGTGGCTTACTAGGCGGTTTATTTGGCGGGGGTTACCGCAATAGCGGCTTTCGCATTAAAAAGGGTAATGTTGGCTACAAAGTACCGCAACATCAGCCCGATTACTACTATGCAGATTTGAAATTCATCGGCTGGGTGATTAAAAAATAAGCGTGTAGAAATAGGGAGCAAGCCATGTCGCAAAAAGAAGAAGCATTGCAAGATATTATTTCACTCGCTAAAAATAATAATATTAGCTTGGATGAAATTAAGCATGCCCTGCAGGCCGCACCAATATTGGCTTCCAAGCCATCTTCTAGCGTACTTTCTAAGTTATTTGCTTATATTGGCGGCATATTCGTATTCGCGGGCATCGGCGTATTCATTAGTATGTTTTGGGATGACTTCGGCTCTGCCGCGCGAGTTATTGTCACGCTGGGCATAGGTTTTGCGATGTTTATCATGGCGTTGACCTGTTTAACTGACAAGCGCTTCGAGAAGGCGGCTACACCTTTGTTTTTAGGCGCCATGTGGCTGCAACCCACAGGCATATTGGTGATGCTGCAAGAATACGCATCGGGCGGTGACGCGCGTCACGGCTTGTTATTTATGGCGGGCGTGATGTTGGTGCAGCAAGCGGCAACTTTTTGGGCTAAACGCCTTACGGTGCTTGCTTTTGGCACAGTTTTGTTTGGTGCAATTGGGCTGGGGACTTTGTTTGATATTTGGGATTGGGACGGCAATTTTAATGGTTTCATCATTGGCACGTCGCTCATCTGCATCGCCTACGCGCTACAGCAATCCAAACACGCCGCCATCGCGTCATTTTGGTACTTTGTCGGCGGTGTTATTTTAATGTGGTCGGTGTTTGATGCGGTGAAAAACTCGCCGCTAGAACTTGCTTTCCTTGGCTTATCGGCCTTGTTGATATTTTTGAGCACGCATGTGCGAAGCCGCGCGCTATTGATTGTCGGCACGCTGTCGATGCTAGGTTACATCGGTTATTACACGGCAGAGCATTTTGCTAATGCTGTTGGCTGGCCTATTGCATTAGTGATTATTGGCATCGCCTTGATTGGCGTGAGCTCGCTTGCGGTAAGATTAAATAATAAATATATTAAACAATAACTTAAAAATAATAGTTAAAGTAATTTATTAATTCTATTGGCGGCTTCAGCGCATTCTTCCAAGCTCGCAACCAGTGCCATGCGGATGAAATTTTTACCTGGGTTTTCGCCATGCGCCTCGCGCGCCAAATAGCTGCCGGGTAGCACGGTAATATTGAAGTCACGATAAAGTTTTACTGCAAGTGCTGTGTCGCTTTCTTTGCTGCGCGCCCACAAATAAAATGCTGCATCAGGCATTTCAACTTCCAAAACTTTACTTAACATTGGCGTTACGGCGTTAAATTTTTCTGCGTAAAGTCGGCGATTTTCAATCACGTGCGCTTCATCGTTCCATGCGGCGATTGACGCAGCTTGCACGGTCGGGCTCATCGCGCAACCGTGATAGGTGCGGTACAACGTGAATTTCTCGATGATTCTTTCATCGCCCGCCACAAAGCCGGAGCGCATACCTGGCACGTTGGAACGCTTGGAAAGCGAGCCAAAAACGATTAAATTGGCATGACTGCGAGCCAATAGGGATGCGGCCTGCAGGGCACCTAATGGTGGGTTATTTTCGTCAAAATAAATTTCTGAATAACATTCGTCTGCCGCAATCACAAAGCCATATTTGTCTGATAATTCAAATAGCGTTTTCCACTGTGCAAGGCTCATCACCTTGCCAGACGGGTTGCCAGGGCTACATACATATACCAGTTGCGCGCGCTTTAATATATCTACTGGCACGCTTTCAAAATCCATCGCGTGATTATTTTCAGGCGAAGTATTTAAAAAGTAGGGCTGGGCGCCTGCCAAAAACGCTGCGCCTTCGTAAATTTGGTAAAAAGGATTAGGCGAAATGACGATTGGATTCGGCTTTGTGCTATCAATCACTACCTGCGCAAACGCAAATAGCGCCTCGCGACTGCCATTCACTGGTAAAATCGCGTTTTCAGGATTCGGCGCGGCAATATTGTAACGACGTGCAATCCACGCTGAAATGGCCTCTCTAAGCGCCAAACTGCCGATAGTTGTGGGGTATGTAGCCAAACCTGCTAAATTCTGTGTCAGCGCGTCTTTAATCAGCTGTGGCGTGGCGTGTTTAGGCTCACCAATGGATAGGTTAATGGCAGAATAAGCAGGATTTGGCGTAATGCCTGCAAATAATTCGCGCAGGCGTTGAAACGGGTAGGCCTGTAGTAGATTGAGATTTGGATTCATAGGCCACATTATAATTTAGGAAGTCGTGTGAATAGAAACTTTTTGGCAATATTTGGCTTGCTATTTGGCGCCTCAGCCTGGGGCGTGATTTGGTATCCCTATCGCTTGCTGGCCGAAGCAGGCGTTTCTGGCGCCGCTTCTAGCTTTTACACCTACGGCATGGCCTTGGTGATTGGTGTCATCTATTTTGGCAAGCATTGGCGCGGAATTTTTGCGCAACCAAAAAGCATTTTCTGGCTAAGTTTGGCTGCGGGCTGGGCCAATATTAGTTATGTGATATCTGTGATTGATGGCGAAGTGATGCGCATCATGTTGCTGTTTTATCTATCGCCGCTGTGGACGCTGCTGTTAGCGCGCTTTTGGCTGAAGGAACCGATTACCAGAGTTGGCTATATTTCGATTTCGATTGCTCTGACAGGCGCATATATTATGCTTGCTGGGCCTTTTAGTGATATTGCGAATCGCTGGCCAATTCCACAAAATTCGGCTGAGTGGCTCGCATTGTCGGCCGGCATAGGATTTGCTTTTGCCAATATCATTACGCGAAAATCGAATCATTTAACCATTCGCGCCAAATCGTTTGCAACATGGATTGGCGTGATGAGCGTGGCCTTGATTTTTACGCCATTCTTAACCAGTAGCTTTCCTAATCCCAACCAAATTAGTTTAGATAGTTGGTTGATGATGGGCTTGGTCGCCATATTTTTATTCATGGTGACGATTTCTGTGCAGTTTGGCTTGACGCAGCTCACCGCTATTCGCGCTTCTGTGTTGTTTTTGTTTGAGCTAGTAGTCGCTGCATTTGCCTCGTACTATTTGGCGCACGAGGTGATGAGCTTAAATGAATGGATAGGCGGCAGCCTGATTATTGCGGCGGCGTTAATTGCTGCGTTTAATCACAAAGACTAAAAATTAACTAAACGCTAGCCGCCGAAACCGCCAGCCGCACCTTCTGAGGCAAAACGCATTTTTAGCGACAAATCGTTACGCGAATCGGCATTTGCAAGCGCGTTTTCTTCATCAATTTTGCCGTTGCTAAACAATCTAAATAAGGCTTGATCAAAGGTGTTCATGCCGATGTCATTGTTGTCGGCCATAATCTCTTTCATCTCGCCTAGCTTTTGTTTTTGTATCAACTCGGCAACGTACGGCGTATTAATCATCACTTCCACCGCAGCAACGCGCTTTTGTATTTTTCCTGGAATTAATCGTTGCGAGACAATGCCAACTAAATTGAGCGAAATGCCAAGTAACAAGCCATGTTTGGCCTCAGTGGGGAAGAACGAAATAATGCGTTCCAACGCCTGATTGGCGTTATTTGCATGCAAAGTGGCGAGGCACAAATGACCTGTTTCAGCGTAGGCCAGCGCTTGTTGCATACCATGCATATCGCGCACTTCGCCAATCAAAATAACGTCTGGCGCTTGGCGCATGGCGTTTTTTAAAGCATTTTCGAAAGAGTGCGTGTCTATGCCGACCTCGCGCTGATCCACAACCGATTTTTTATGTTGATAGACAAATTCAATCGGGTCTTCAATGGTGATAATGTGTCCGCTTTCGTTGGCATTGCGATAATCAATCATCGAGGCCAGTGTAGTCGACTTGCCCGAGCCAGTCGCGCCAACAACAAGCACCAGCCCACGTTTGCGCATAATTAAATCGTGCAGAATATTCGGCAATCCCAGCATATCAAAATCTGGAATCTCGGTTTTAATATGGCGAATCACCATACCAACTTCGCCGCGTTGCCTGAAAATGTTAATGCGGAAACGACCAATATCTTTACGTCCGATAGCAAAGTTACACTCTAAGGTTTCTTCAAATTCTGCGATTTGCGCGGGCGACATAATCGAATAAGCGATTTCTTTAATCATGCCTGGCATCATAATCTGACTATTAACGGGTGTGGTTTCGCCCTCAATCTCCATGTGAATCGCCGCCGCTGTACTGAAAAATAGGTCTGAACCACCTTTATCGGTCATGTATTTCAACACTGGGGTAATATCAATTGCAGCCATGAGTTTTCCTATCGTTCAACGTTGTTTTACTTTATCACAAACTTTAGAAATGTTACATAGTCTTTTGTTTATTAACCACATCTAAAAATATACTCTCCAAATCGCGCGCAAATTGCGTTGGATTAAATAAGTTGGATTTTTCAATTTCGATATTTAATTTCAGTTTTAATTGTGCTAATTTCTTAGGGTTTTGCACTAAATCTAGCGCTTTGGTTTCGTATTCTGCCAAATCCTGCGTGATGAGTTCAGGCATATTCACGCTTTGCAACAAGCTCGCCGCCACGCGGCTGGCAAACGTTTCACCCATGCAAGTGAGCAGAGGCAAGCGCATAAAAAGCGCGTCGCTAGCCGTGGTGTGGGCATTGTAGGGCAGGGTGTCGAGGAATAAATCCGCGTGAACATGGCGCGCTAAATGTTCGGCGATTGGCACGCGTGGCGCAAAAATTAAGCGATTTTTATTAACGCCTGCACGCTCGGCGGCCGCTTGCAGATTGGCTTTTGCCCATTGGTTACATTCAAGCAGCCAAAGCACGCCGTTTGGCGTTTGTTTTAAAATGCGCATCCACGCGGCAAACACTTCTGCGGTAATTTTAAAAGTTTGGTTAAAGCAACAAAATACAAAATCATTGCCTTGTAACCCAATATCCATGCGGGTTGCAGGCTTGCTAGTTGGCCGAATACTATCGTTCGGTTGATAACAACGTATATATAATAATTTTTCGCTAAAATCTTTAGCATTCGGCGCGACACTCTCATCGGCCAGCAAGTAATCAAATAGTGGCTTGCCAGCTAGCTCGCCCATCGTTCCGGGAAAGCCCAGCCAATTGATGTGAATATGCGCTGGTTTAAGCGCGACGATACCGCTGCGGCTGCTTTGCGTGTAACCCGTTAAATCAATCAAAATATCAATTTCGTCGTTGCGAATTTTTTTCACGGCTTCAACATCGTTCAAATTCGTGATGTCGATAAAGTGGTCAAATGCCTTCTCAAGCCGCTTGCGCGTTGGAGTTTTGTCATTTTTTCCGTAAGAGTAGGCGAAGATTTTAAATTGGTTTCGATCGTGTTTTTCTATCAACTCGGTGATTAAAAAAGCCAGCGGATGCAGCCTAAAATCAGCCGAAAAATAACCAACTTTAAGTTTATAGTTTCTATTTTTTATGCCCTGCGAGCCAATATCCATGCGGCTTACAGGCCATGCTTTTAAAGTATTATTTGCATAATTACTGGCGCATTGTTTTTGCTCTTGCGCCGTTGTGCCTGACATGGCGAGAAAAGCAAACGGCGAAATCTGCGCGCTCGGCTCGATTTTGACTAGGTTTCGCAGTTGCAAAATTTGCGCATCTAAATCTTCCCAATCGCAAATATGTTGCTTTTGATGCACCAAGTGCGCCAGCGCGTGATGCAGGCGGGGGTTGAGCTGCAGGGCGATTTTGTAGCTGGCAATTGCCTTGTCTAATTGGCCAAGCTCGCGTTGCACATTCCCTAAATTATTGTGTGCATCGGCATCGTTTGCGTCAAATTTTAGTGATTGAGTAAAGCTGGCTAGCGCTTTTTCGGGCTTGCCCAGCTCGCGCTGCGCATTGCCCAAGTTGTACCAATAAACTGCATTGCCAAGCTGATGCTGCGTAGCCTCATGAAAGCACGCCTCGGCTAACGCAAAATTTCCTGTGCTATGTGCTTGATTTCCAAGTGCTTGTAGTGAAAAACACAAGGCATTGCGTACGTCGAGATTTTTATTATCTGCGCTAAAAATGCGCCGAAAATAACCTGCAGCTTCTTCAAATTGCTGCAGTTGCACACACAAGTTGCCACAAATGGCGTGCAAATTAAGCTCGTCAGGATGTTGTAGAAGCACTTGTTGATATGCGCCAAGAGCTGCATGGATGTTGCCTTGCAACTCGTCTTGTTTTGCTTTGGCTAAGAGTTCATTCACATTCTGCATGGTGCATTTTAAACTATTTGTACAGCGAATTTGCTAACAGTTTTGCGCCAAATTCGCGCAACAAGAATCGACTGGGGTTTAACTTAGATGCGAGTTTTGGCTCAATTGGTAAATCGCTGTTAGTGGCTAAACTGGCAATCAATTCGCCGCAAATCGGCGCGGTAATCATGCCTTTAGAGCCATGCCCCGCATTCACATACAAGCCGTCATACCAAGGCAAATCGGCAGGATTAACGTTAAAGCGTGGTGGATTGTTGCGTAATATTTCTTCATTAATTAATCGCCCTGCAAGTGGTATGTAATCTAGGGTTTGGCTACGCCAAGCAACGCGACTTTTTATGGTGTCTATGGCTAAACCTTCGGCAATTTCGGGCGCCATTTTGCGCAATGCATTTAAATTTTCGCGCGTATCAGACTCACTAATATTCTGGTTTAAATCGTTCGGCGCGTAACTGGTGCCAATCGCGTGCCAACCAGCAACCGCGGGGCTTAGGTAGT
Source organism: Methylotenera sp. (assembly GCA_040079935.1). GTDB lineage: Bacteria > Pseudomonadota > Gammaproteobacteria > Burkholderiales > Methylophilaceae > Methylotenera_A. Next base: position 61,506 of record JBEBJI010000006.1, on the reverse strand, counting down.
GATCGCTGCAAATAATTGTCTTGATATTTTTGCTTTGCGCATTTTCTGCAAAAAAGTTGACTTGCCCACGCATAGGCGTGATTTTCGCGCTTCTATACTGCGCAAATTGCTGCACATCGTTGGCGTTGCAAATCACCACAATATCTGCCAAAAGCACATCATTCACTTGCCATCCTAATTCGCTTTTTTTAATAGTCAATGCGCTAGTAGAAGTCATTTTTGTAATCAGCGCATGGTTGCAAAGCTTTTCGCATAAGGCTTGCGGCTTAACCCAACCTGCTTGTGGAAAATATAAACCACCCGTTTTCAAGACAATACCCGCGATTTTTGTTGCTGCATTTGCATCAATTAATTTCGCATATTGATTGTCGCCAAGCGCTAACTGACGAGCTTGCTCGCGTGCGTTAAAAGCCAGTTGAATGATGCCGCAGGCATTAAAAAAATCGGTAGAATTTGGCAGGTTTTTAAGCAAGTTTAAAGTGAACTCAAAACCTTGCAACGCCAATAAAGTTGAGGCATCTGGCTTGGTGCTAAATTTAGGGTAAAGCACTGCAATAGGGTTGCCCGATGCTTCCTGCGCTAGATTTTCGTGACGTTCGACGAGTGTCACTGGGACGCCGCGCTGAGAGAGAAAATAAGCAGTGCTGCAACCCGCGATGCCGCCGCCGATGACAATCGCTGTTTTCACCCTAAAAATTTCCCACTTAGCATTTCACGTTTTTTGCCAAAACCCGCGTGCTTTTCAATCTTAAATCCTGCATTCTCCAAACCTCTGCGCACATCGCCAGCGCTCGTGAATGTGGCAAATGTTGTGCGGTTTTTTGATAATCTTGCCATTTGCGCAAATACCTCTGGCGACCACATATCAGCATTCTTTGCGGGCGCAAAACCATCTAACAACCAAGCGTCTGCTTTGCTTTGTATTTTTTTTAAAACAGTTAAAACATCGCCGACCTGCAAGCTAATATCCATGCGGATTTCAGGCATGCTTATTTGGTTATTTCCAGCTTTTAAATTGGTATAATGTTGCAAAAACTCATGTGAAATTTCTGCAAACTGCGGCCAAGTTGCGTGCGCGCGACGTAAATCGTCCAAATTTAGCGGAAATTTTTCGATACTGATGTAATGCAAAATGGCATTAGGTGGCGCCAATGCTAGCCAGTGAGCGGCAACTGCTAAAAAATTTAAGCCTGTACCAAAGCCAGTTTCAATGATGGTGAAAGTTTTATTATTAAGCATGGCAAAACGTTGTTTGAGCTGATTTTTTTCAACAAATACGTATTCAGTTTCTGCTAAACCATCTTCTGAATTAAAATAAATATCATTAAAATCAATTGAATATGGTTGATTATTAATCCATTTTATAGATGAATATTGCATGTGACTTAGCGAATGATTTATTTTAGTAAGTAATGCATATTTTAGCTTGAAACCGCTTGGAAACTTTAACATACTCGGTATATACTAACTTGTATAGTAAATTGATTGGAATCCTCGATGAAACGTTTAAGAACTTTACTGATTGCCGCTTTCGCTTTGCTGACAGCATGCACGCAAATAACACAACAAAATAGCGCTAAAAACCAAGACTGGCCGAGCTACGGGCAAGATTATTCTAGCAAACGTTTTTCATCCGCCACACAAATAAACACTAAAAATGTGAAAGATTTGACGCAAGCTTGGGTGTACAAAAGCGGCATCACAGCTAGCTTCCAAGCCACGCCGATTGTGCAAAATGGCGTGATGTATTTATCGTTACCTTTCAATCATGTCGTCGCGTTGAATGCAAAAACCGGTAAGCAGCTTTGGCGTTATGAGCATGACCGCAGAAAAGATTGGAAAATGTGCTGTGGCCCAGCGAATAGGGGCGTTGCAGTTAGCAATGGTAGAGTATTTATTGGTACGGTAGATGCACGCTTGATTGCGCTCAACGCGAGCACTGGCGCGAAAGAGTGGGATATTGACGTGGTGGAGGGCGCAATTGTTACCGAAGGTCAAGATGCGTTGAATAAAGATGACCCGAACAGCGCGCGCAAAGTGACTGGCGGCACGGGCATTGGCATCGCCATGGCGCCAGTGGTGTACAAAGGCAAAGTCATTGTTGGTATTACGGGCGTGGGTTATGGCTTGCATATTGATAACCCGACAGCAGATGCGCCGCTAGGCGCGGTTATCGGCGTGGCTGGACGCTTTGGTCGACCAGGGTTTTTGGCAGCGTACGATGTGCAAAACGGCAAGCGTGTGTGGCAATTTGACACGATTCCAGATGCAGGTTGGGAAGGCAAATTTACCGAGACAACCGAAGATGGCATCAACTTGAACCGCGATGTGGCGCAAGAAAAAGCTGATGCAGCCAAATATGCAGACTCTGCGCGCTTTGGTGGTGGATCGGCTTGGAGCACGCCTGCGATAGATAGCGAAAGCGATACGCTCTATTTTGGCACAGGCAATCCAAGTCCGCAGATGAACGATATTTCTCGCCCAGGTGATAATCTTTATACAGTGTCTTTAGTTGCGCTGGATGTCAACACTGGTGCGCTTAAATGGCATTATCAGCAAGTGCCGCACGATTTGTGGGGCTACGATTTAGCCAGTCCACCCGTACTATTTAATTATCAGCAAGGTGGCAAAACCATTGCCGCCGTTGGTCAGGCCAGTAAAACAGGTTGGTTCTATATTCATGATAGAGCTACAAGTAAATTGCTGAAAAAATCAGATGCCTTTGTGCCGCAACAAAACATGTTTAAAAAAGCCACCTTTGAAGGCATGGTGGGTTACCCAGGCATTTTGGGCGGCGCAAATTGGTCACCCGTGAGCGTGGATGAAGCCAATCAGCGCGTATTTGTCGCGGCAATTCATGCCCCGATTAAATATACCTTACACGAAACGCCCAGCAAAGATGGTGCTCCAGCCATTAGATATGCGGCCAGTGAGCCGACGCAAGACCCGCGCTGGGGCTTACTCTCGAGCATTGATTTGAACTCGGGAAAAATTGCTTGGCAAACTAAAACTGCGCAACCGTTGATTGGTGGCGTGCTTGCAACCGCAGGTGGATTGGTATTTATGGGTGAGGGCGACGGTCACTTTAACGCTTATAACAGCCAAACTGGCGAATTGTTGTGGCAAGCGAAATCAGAGTTTGGCGTGAACGCGCCACCGATTACTTACACCATAGACGGCGTGCAATATATCGCAGTGGCGAGTGGCGGTAGCTCGATATTTGGTTACAAACAAGGCGATGCTTTATTGGTTTATGCACTACCAAAATAGGCAACTTAGGCTTTAAAAAAAGTGCTCTGCAAGCCAATATCCATACGCCTTGCAGGGCATGTATTTTTAGTAATTAAAAGCATTTTAACTATTTTGCTTTTTTGCTCGCAGCAAGTCCTACTTATTTTTTGTGTGCGGCCAAGCCGACTAAGTGCGAAACCACAATGGTAATGTACATCACGCCGCTGAACATTTGTAGCGATGCAATGGCGCGCGATTGCGGGCTGACAGGTAATAAATCGCTCAGCCCAGTGCCAGATTGCACGCTAAAGCTAAAAAATAGCAATTCTATCCAGCTGCGAAGTTGCGTGGCAGGCGCGCCGCCAATAATGCTGTTTGGGTAAATTTGCTGGCAAACGGAATACACCAGCGCGAAGCCCCAAACTAACAAGGTAAATGTTGCACCTGCCGCATAAAGCTCATCTAAAGTCACAATGTCATCTTTGAACATGTACATCACCAAGCTGATGGCAGCGTAAAAATACAGCAGACTTTCGAATGCGTGCGCCCAAACGAGTAATTGAGATTGCCCGCCGAATAAGGCGAGCAGCGAGGTGCTGATAGACGCGGTGACTAATACAAAGCCAATCCAGTTGGTGGCGGGCGAGCGATAAACTGTCCACACAGCTAAAATAGGTACGATTAAACCCAAGCAATTAAAAATGAGATGACTGGTTTTTGAATCGGTCATAAAGCCGTAAAATAAAACGCTTAACAATTGCACGCAAAGCAGCATGGCGAAGGGATAGCGCTTAAAAAAACCGATAGTGGTTTGCATGTAAAGTCCTAATTGAGTTTGAACAATATTGTAATGGAAGCGTGCTAAATTTCAGCAAACATGCTGGTTAAAATCTCCCCACCTTTTTCTAGTACAAAATATCTAAACGCTTCTGCCGCTTGACTTGCGTTGCGTTTATTCAGCGCAACCACATGCCAGGTGCGGATGATGGGCGTATCTTGAATATCCAAAATAGCGATTTGCTTAGTTGCAAGCTCGCTGCCGATGGTGTGCAAAGACACGAAAGAGATGCCCAAATCAGCCATTACCGCTTGTTTAATCGTCTCGTTACTGGACATTTCCATGCTAACAATCGGCGCAATACCATGCTCGGCAAAGTATTTTTCCATGATCGCGCGCGTACCAGAGCCAGGTTCACGCGTAATCATTTCATATTGCGTGAGCGCATCTGGCGGAATGTTGAGCTTGTTCGCCAGCAGGTTGTTTGGACTGGCAATAAATACGTGCGGGTGGTTAGCAAACGATTCAACTCGAGTGTCAATTTCCTTAGGCGGCAAGCCCATAATTGCGATGTCAATCTCGCCATCGCGTAGCAATTCTACTAATTGTTGGCGGTTACGCGCTTCAATTTTAATTTGCAAGTTAGGGTAATCTTTTTTAAATTCCACCAACAAATGCGGTAAAAAATACTTCGCCGTGCTCACCACGCCAATTTTTAAGTGCCTAAATTGCGTGCCGCGAAAGCGCTCCATCATGGTATTGGCTTCGTTGAGTGTGCTAGAAACTCGGCGCGCATAAAGTAAAAAATATTCGCCTGCAGATGTCAGTGCGACTTTTCGGTTTTCGCGCGTGAATAAACTCACGCCAATATCTTCTTCCATCTCCTTGATTTGCAAGGAAATAGCGGGTGCTGAAATGTGCAATTCTTCTGCCGCGCGGGTAAAGCTTAAGTGCTTTGCTGCACTTATAAATATTCTGATTTGACGCAAAGTAAGGTTTTTCAAAAAAATTTTCTCAAAAAAATTGGCATAAATATAAGCATGGTTAAGCAATGCTTAATCTTATGTAAAGAATTTATTAATATAACTTAACTTTAAAGTTTAATAAAGTAGCGTATCGAAACTATTCTTTAACTGGAAGGGTGAAAAAGTATGGCTAGCCAAATAATCAGCACGAATGAAACAATGAAAGAGGGGAAGGATCGCTATAAAGCGGGTGTTTTGCCTTATAAAAAAATGGGCTATTGGCAGCCAGATTATCAGCCAAAAGATACCGATTTGCTGGCGATGTTCCGCATTACGCCGCATGCGGGTAGCGACCCTGAAGAAATCGCCGCTGCTGTAGCGGGCGAATCTTCCACCGCAACTTGGACGGTGGTGTGGACTGATAGATTGACCGCTTGCGAAATGTATAGAGCCAAAGCCTACCGTGTAGAACAAGTGCCCAATACGGGCGAGGGCACAAAAATAGAAGCACAGTACTTTGCTTACATCGCTTACGAGTTAGATTTATTTGAAGGTGGATCGATTGCCAATTTAACCGCATCAATTATCGGCAACGTATTTGGCATGAAAGCGGTAAAAGCCTTGCGCTTAGAAGATATGCGCATTCCTGTGGCTTATTTGAAAACATTCCAAGGCCCAGCCACTGGCGTGATTGTAGAGCGCGAACGCCTAGACAAATTTGGCCGTCCGCTTTTGGGCGCAACGACAAAGCCAAAATTAGGCTTATCTGGCCGCAACTATGGCCGTGTGGTTTATGAAGGCCTCAAAGGTGGCTTGGATTTCATGAAGGATGACGAGAATATCAACTCGCAAGCCTTTATGCACTGGCGCGACCGTTTTTTATATTGCATGGATGCCGTAAACAAGGCTTCTGCGGCCACTGGCGAGGTGAAAGGCCATTATTTGAACGTAACTGCTGGCACCATGGAGGAAATGTACAAACGCGCAGAATTCGCCAAAGAATTAGGCTCGTGCATCATCATGATTGACTTGGTGATTGGCTACACGGCGATTCAAAGTATGGCGCTATGGGCGCGTCAGAACGACATGATTCTGCATTTGCATCGCGCTGGCAACTCTACTTATTCGCGTCAAAAAAATCACGGCATGAACTTCCGCGTGATATGCAAATGGATGCGTATGGCGGGTGTCGATCACATTCACGCGGGCACAGTGGTGGGCAAGCTGGAAGGCGACCCACAAATGATACGTGGTTTCTACGACACCTTGCTGGATGACCACACACCACAACAGCTCGAAAAGGGTCTGTTTTTCGAACAAGACTGGGCATCGCTCAACAAGTGTATGCCAGTGGCTTCTGGTGGCATACACGCGGGACAAATGCATCAATTACTCACTTATCTCGGCGATGATGTGGTGTTGCAATTTGGCGGCGGTACGATTGGCCATCCAGATGGCATTCAAGCGGGCGCAGTGGCAAATCGCGTGGCGCTAGAAACAATGGTAATGGCGCGTAACGAAGGCCGTGATATTTGGAATGAAGGTCCGCAGATTCTGCAAGAAGCTGCTAAATGGTGCGGCCCGCTACGCGCGGCGATTGATACTTGGAAGGATATTACTTTTAACTATGAATCTACCGACACCGCCGACTTTGTGCCAACCGCGACAACTAGTTTTTAAATATTCTAGCTTTTAAGAATTCAAGGAGAATTTAACCATGATGACCAACCCAAATGGAATCGTAACGCAAGGGCAGTTTTCTTTTCTGCCGCCGCTAACAGACGTGCAAATCACTGCGCAAATTAAGTATGCGCTGGGCAAAGGCTGGGCGCTTTCAGTGGAATATACCGATGATCCGCATCCGCGCAATACTTATTGGGAGATGTACGGCGCGCCGATGTTCGATTTGAAAGATCCTGCTGGCATTTTGCTGGAAATTAACAATTGCCGCAAAACGTTCCCCAATCATTACATCCGCGTCATGGCTTTTAGCTCGGTGCGTGGTGTGGAAAGTCCGACTATGTCTTATATTGTAAACCGCCCTAAAAATGAACCAGGATTTGGCTTGGTGCGTCAAGAAACCAATGGCCGCAACATCCGCTATACTATTCATTCTTATGCGACTGATAAGCCAGAAGGCGAACGTTATTAATGGCTAAAACCGACAAAATCGATATTCAAGCGCTACTAGAAGAATCTCACATTAATGAGGTGCTGGATAAGCTTGATCAAGATTTAGTCGGTTTAGTACCTGTGAAGCAGCGCATACGCGAGATTGCGGCCTATTTGCTCATTACCAAAGCGCGGCTGCAATTAGGCATTGAAGCTACGAAACCTAGCTTACACATGTGTTTTACAGGCAACCCAGGCACAGGCAAAACAACAGTTGCGCTTAAAATGGCTGATATTTTGCATCGTTTAGGCTACATTCGGCAGAATCATGTGGTGAGCGTGACGCGCGATGACTTGGTAGGGCAATATATCGGCCATACTGCGCCAAAAACCAAAGAAGTCATTAAAAAGGCTATGGGCGGCGTGCTGTTTATTGATGAGGCTTATTACCTTTACAAGCCAGAAAATGAGCGCGATTACGGGCAAGAGTCTATCGAAATTTTATTGCAAACCATGGAAAACCACAGAGATGATTTAGTAGTGATTTTGGCGGGTTATCAAGACCGCATGGGCACGTTCTTTAAATCGAACCCAGGCATGTCGTCGCGCATCGCGCATCATGTGGATTTCCCTGATTATGATGAAAATGAGCTGCTGGAAATCACAAAGTTAATGGCGGATTCTATGCATTATGATTTGGACAAATCTGCCCTAAAGGCCATGCAAGATTACATTCTGAGGCGTAAACAGCAGCCGCATTTTGCCAATGCACGTTCGATTAGAAATGCACTAGATCGTGCTAGATTGCGGCAAGCGAACCGATTGTTTAATGACGCAATTAAGCATAAAAAAGAAACAACAGCAGAAGATTTGTCATTAATTACTGAGGCCGATATTCGCGCTTCTCGCGTGTTTAGCGGCGGACTTGATGCCAAGCAAACCTAAAAAACCTTAATATTCATAAATAAATAACGTGCTAAGAGGGTGGAGTATGTCCAAAAAATTTCCAATTATAGCAATTACTGGTTCATCTGGTTCTGGAACAACTACAGTTAGGCAGAGTTTTCAGCATATATTTAAGCGGGAAAAAATCAATGCTACAGTAATTGAGGGCGATTCATACCATCGCTACGAGCGCACTGAAATGGACGCGCTGATAAAGCAACGCGACATTGTGTCTGGCGCAAATTTTAGCCATTTTGGCCCAGAAGCGAATATTTTGGGAGAACTCGCCAAAACATTTGAAACTTTCGGCAAAACTGGCAAATGCAAAACAAGAAAATATGTTCACAGTGATGAAGAAGGGCGTCCTTACTCTCAAAAAGCCGGCACCATGACCCCGTGGGAGGATGCAGAATCTGACATTTTATTTTATGAAGGCTTGCATGGTGGCTATGTTGGGCCTGATGCAGACGTTGCAAAACATGTGGATTTATTGGTAGGCGTAGTACCAATTATCAATTTAGAATGGATACAAAAGCTACATCGCGACCAAAAAATGCGTGGTTATTCATCGGAAGCGGTAATTGATACCATCTTGAATAGAATGCCGGATTATATCCATCATATTTGCCCACAGTTTTCGCGCACGCATATCAATTTTCAGCGCGTACCAACCGTAGACACCTCTAATCCATTCATCGCTAAAGACATACCTAGCCCTGACGAAAGTATTTTGGTCATACGTTTTGCTGATTCCAAAGGAGTGGATTTTCAATATCTACTCAGCATGCTACATGGCTCAATGATTACGCGGCCAAATACGATTGTTGTACCTGGAGGGAAAATGGGCTTAGCATTGCAATTTATTTTTACACCTAGAGTCTTACAGCTGATGGAAGATAGTAAAAAATGATCGGAAAAGCAAACAAAGTGGTGCTAATATCGCTTAGATAGTTGCTAGAACACAAATGCCTAGCTCCAGTGGTTAGATAAGTTGTAAGGTAAAATAACAAAATGAGACGTAAGCTTGTAGTGGGTAATTGGAAAATGAATGGCCGTATTGCACAAAATCAGGCCTTATTGCAAAGCCTAATTAGTGGTACGCGCGATTTGCATCGAGCAGATTTCGTTGTTTGTGTGCCGTATCCATATCTTGCTCAAGCACAGGCCTTGTTAAAAGAAACTAATGTGCAATGGGGTGCACAAAACCTGTGTGCAAATGAGAATGTTGCGCTCACAGGTGCAGTATCTGCTTTTATGCTAGCCGATTACGGATGTAGGTATGTGATTGTCGGTCATTCAGAACGACGTATTCAGTTTCATGAAACCGACGACACTGCTGCGACAAGGTTTAACGCGGCAGAAGAGGCTGGATTAACACCTATTTTTTGCATGGGGGAGTCTAAAGAAGAGCGAGAATCAGATTGGACGGAATATATAGTTGGCCGCCAATTAGACTCAATCATTAGGCGCTATGGCGCTGAAGTATTAGAGAAGGCAGTACTGGCTTACGAACCACTTTGGGCCGTTGGCACGGATGTTCCGGCTACGCCAGATCAGGCACAACAGGTACATAAGTTTATTCGTAACCGCGTTGCCAGATGTAATAAACAAATTGCAAAAAATGTACGCATTCTCTACGGTGGCAGTTTAAATCCATACAATGCAGTAGCGTTGTTCGCTATGCCTGATATCGATGGCGGATTGGTGGGACGATGCTCACTGGACGCCAAAGCTTTCGTGGAAATCTGCAAACAGGCTAATCAATAAGGTACAAGTCATAAAATGAAAATAGGCGTTCCTACCGAAATTAAAGAGCATGAATGTCGCGTGGCAGCGACGCCAGAAACCATTAAGAAAATCATCGCTTTGGGTTGCCAAGTCTTGGTGCAAAAAGGCGCTGGTGAGCTCGCCAGTATTACCGACGAAGCATACAAAACCGCTGGTGCAGAGCTTGTTTCTGCTAAAGAGATATTTAAAGCTGATGTAATTTTAAAAGTACGTGCGCCAGAAGCCTCAGAAATAAAGGCGATGCAGGCAGACACCGTATTAATCGGCCTGCTCGAGCCATTTAACCAAACGCAACTTAAAGCGATGGCAGATCAAGGTTTGACAGCATTCTCACTTGAAGCTTTGCCGCGGAATAGCCGTGCACAAAGTATGGACGTGTTGTCATCACAAGCCAATGTGGCGGGTTACAAGGCGGTGCTACTCGGCAGCCATTTTTATCAACGTTTTATGCCGATGTTAATGACTTCTGCAGGCACGGTGAAAGCCGCGCGGGTACTGGTTCTTGGAGCAGGGGTTGCAGGCTTGCAGGCGATCGCTACGGCCAAAAGATTAGGTGCTGTGGTCGAAGCCTCCGACGTGCGGCCAGCGGTGAAAGAACAAATTGAATCATTAGGCGCTAAGTTTTTGGACGTGCCTTATGAAAGCGAAGAAGAAAAAGAATGCGCGACTGGCGTGGGCGGATACGCGCGACCCATGCCCACTTCTTGGATGCAGCGCCAGGCTGCACTCGTTGCCCAGCGCGCTGCTGAGGCTGATATTGTGATTTCTTCTGCACTCATTCCTGGCCGTGAGCCACCCACTTTAATTCATGCTGAAACGATTGCTTTGATGAAGCCAGGCTCGGTGATTATCGACATGGCGGCAGGCACAAGCAAAACGGGCGCAGGCAATTGTCCGCTGACAGAAGCGAATAAAGTAGTGAATAAACACGGTGTGACGATTGTCGGCTATACCAATTTGCCCAGTTTGGTAGCAGCGGATGCTTCCGCATTTTATGCACGCAATATTTTGGAGTTTTTGAAGCTATTAGTTCGAGATGGCAAATTTAACATTCCATCCGATGACGAATTAGTGACCGCCAGTTTGATGTGCAAAGACGGTCAAGTTATTAACAAATAGACAACAGAAGAAATAGGGAAGAAGCGATGACTGACTTACTCACCATGCAAAATATCACTATTTTCGTATTAGCCATTTTTGTCGGTTACCACGTGGTTTGGACGGTGACACCCGCATTACATACGCCGCTGATGTCTGTTACCAACGCAATTTCGGGCATTGTGATTGTCGGCGCGATGCTGCAAACGGTGAATATTGACAGCAACACATTAAATCTAACTAGTATTTTAGGCGCAATTGCGGTGTTTTTAACGTCGATTAATATTTTCGGCGGTTTTATGGTGACGCGCAGAATGCTGGAGATGTTTAAAAAGAAAGAAGCTAAAGTTAAAGAGGTCAGCCACTAATGACCGTTAACCCTAATTTCACGACAGCTGCATATTTAATCTCTGCGATTTTATTCATTTTTTCACTCAAAGGGTTAGCTTCTCCTACCAGCGCGCGCTTGGGCAATGCGCTGGGTATGGTCGGTATGGCAATTGCCGTGGCAACTACATTTTTTGTTGGGCATAACCTGATTGTTCCGCTAATTACGGGCGCGATTGTGTTAGGGGCAATTGTCGGCACACTGGCTGCAAAACGCGTGCAGATGACCAAAATGCCCGAGCTGGTAGCGCTGATGCACTCGTTTGTGGGCTTATCGGCGGTGCTAATCGCTATTGCTGCAGTATTTAACACTGCAGAAAGCCACACAAGTGTTCAACGTGTTGAGCTCTTTATCGGTGCGTTTATTGGTGCGATTACGTTTACTGCTTCTGTAGTCGCTTTCGGCAAACTTTCAGGCAAATTTGGCTCCAAGCCCGCCATTTTTAAAGGTCAGCATTTGTTAAATCTTGTGCTCGCCTTGCTCATGCTAGGTTTTGGTATTTTGTTCTATTTACAAAGTAGCCAAACCGCATTTTTAATTATGTGCGGCTTAGCGCTAGTGCTAGGCATAACGCTCATCATCCCCATTGGTGGGGCGGATATGCCGGTGGTGGTTTCCATGCTTAATAGTTATTCTGGTTGGGCGGCGGCGGGCATTGGCTTTACGCTCAATAATTCGGTGCTAATTATCGCTGGCGCTTGCGTAGGTTCGTCTGGTGCGATTTTGTCTTATATTATGTGCAAGGCCATGAACCGCTCGATTATCGCCGTCATGCTCGGCGGATTTGGCGCTGAAGTGGCGGTGGGCGACGCTGGCGGTGAACAAAAAGCCGTGAAATCAGGCTCGGCAGACGATGTCGCGTTTTTAATGGGCAATGCAGATACGGTAATCATTGTGCCAGGCTATGGCTTGGCGGTATCTCGCGCACAGCATGCTTTGCAAGAGCTCACCACCAAATTAATCGCCAAAGGGGTGAATGTGAAATATGCCATTCACCCAGTCGCAGGGCGCATGCCAGGGCATATGAACGTGCTTTTAGCCGAAGCCGACGTACCTTACGAGCAAGTGGTGGAGATGGAAGATGTGAACAATGAATTTGGCCAGACAGACGTAGTGTTTGTGATTGGCGCGAACGATGTGGTGAACCCCGCCGCAAAAAAAACTGGCAGCTCCATTTACGGCATGCCGATTTTAGAGGCATACAAAGCAAAAACGATTATTGTGAATAAACGCAGCATGGCCGCGGGCTATGCTGGGCTTGATAATGAGCTGTTTTACCTCGATAAAACTATGATGGTGTTTGGCGATGCGAAACATGTGGTTGAAGCGATTGTAAAAGCAATCGATTAATTTAAAATCATTCCATAACATGCTCTGCAACCCGCATGGATATTGGGTTACAGAGCATCTATTTTTGTAGTTTCAGTGTTGATTCTTACAAGAAATAAGCGCACTAAAATCTTTATTTCCCTTTAGTTAGCTCACTAAAAGTTGGCTTGTCGCCTATGTGTGTCAGCGTACAGACTATCCCCGAATGAAATGGAATGATGGCTAACCTTCGCAAGAAAGCTAAGATTATGAAAATCAAGCTCGGCGATATCAACCATTGGATCCATAGACAACAATGCCTAGCCTGATAAAAATTGCTGTCATCAATGTTTTAGTCACATTATTTGCCACTACAACCACCTCGACATTTGCCGATGAATCTGCAGTAGTTGCCAAATCTTCAACAGAATCAACGGCAGGCAATACTGACGTAGACTTTTCAGTTGATACGCAAGCCAATAAAAGTTATCTGATTCCAGCAGTTGAAATTATTGGATTTGATTTTCTTTTAAATCAGTTTAATCGTCGCTACAGTGGCATTTCAGATTACGATTCAAACCTAACTAGTATTAGGCGCAACCTTACTAGTAGTTGGAATGACGACCGTGATCCCTTCAATATTAATCAGCTAGGTCATCCATATCAGGGTTCTATTTATCATGGTTTTGCGAGGTCAGCTGGCCTCAATTATTGGGAATCGTTAGGTTATACTTTAGCAGGCAGTGCCTTTTGGGAAATTGCTGGCGAAAAAGTACCGCCCTCTAAAAACGATATGATTTCAACTGGTATTGGTGGTACGTTCCTTGGTGAAGCACTATTTAGAATGTCGAGCCTTGTACTGGAAAAAGGTGGCAGCAAGCCAGGTCTTTGGCGTGAGACAAGTGCGGCATTAATCTCACCAGCAGCAGGATTTAACCGTCATGCATTTGGCGATAGGTTCGATTCAGTTTTTGCGAGTAATGATGCAAGCTATTACAGTCGCCTACAGTTCGGCCTCAGTAATACCATTAGTGGCAACCCAGGTACGGCTGACGAGATCAAGAAAAATGATGTGCAATTAGATTTTTTACTTGGCTATGGTCTGCCAGGTAAACCTGGTTACTCATATACAAGACCCTTCGATTATTTCGTGTTTCAAAGCACAGCTTCAAGCGCCAATGTGTTCGAAAATGTGATGACCCGTGGTCTGCTTTATGGAACCGATTATCAAGTAGGGGAAAGCTATCGAGGGCTGTGGGGTTTATATGGTAGTTATGACTATATTTCTCCACAAACTTTCCGCATTTCCACCACGGCCTTGTCACTCGGCACCACTGGTCAATTATGGTTAAGCGAATCTGTTGCACTACAAAGCTCGATAATGGCAGGCCTAGGGTACGCTGCGGTTGGCACCAATAATGGAAAGACAGAACGCGATTATCATTACGGCTTGGCGCCACAAGCCTTGGCCGCTTTGCGTGTTATTTACGGTAAACAAGCTTCTATTGATATCACTGGTCGCGAATATTTTGTCAGTGATGTCGATAACGCACACAGTAGCGGGCATGACAATATCGTTCGGGCGGATATTGCCTTCACTTACCGCGTCTTTGAAAAACACGCAGTTTCGTTTAAATACCAGTGGAATCAGCGTGATGCGACGTTCCCCGAACTTGGCGATAGAAAACAGTCAACGGGCACGCTAGGCATCTACTATACATTTTTAGGTCATGATGGTTTTGGTCAAACAGATTGGCGTTAAACGCTTTAGCTTGAATGAAGTGGTGCGCTTGAAAGAAAAACAATATTTTGAATAACACTTACTAGGAGCAGTTGAAATGAATAACAACGATATTAATTCGATCATTGAGGCAGGCAATTCAGCTTGGAATCATGCACTAAATACTGGCAATATTAAAGGGTTGGCAAAGCTGTATGCAGAAAATGCAATACTTTCTGCTGGAGATGGTAAGGAACTCGTTGGGCGTATTGAAATCGAGCACTTATTTAATTGGTTTATAAAAAATGGCGTGCATGACCACACCTTAGAAATCATTAAAACCGGCGGCGGTGATAAAGTGATATACCAAGACTCCAGATGGAACGCACACGGCGCAGAAACAGATGGAAAGAAGCCCTCTTTTGGTGGCATCACCATGAGCGTGCTAGAGTAAGGTGGCGATGGTAAATGGCAAATAAGTTCACATGTTTGGAATGCAGCTAGTTAAATTGAATATTAAATGCATAATTTTTTTGATAAAGCTATGTATCTATTCAAAGTGATTGTAAAAATAAGGACTAGCTAAAAGTATTTAAATTCATATGCCGCTGGACTGAAACGTTCCAGAACGGGTCTTCGGCTCAATATCCATGAGAGTTCTAAGGCCTTTATTCTAAAGTCACTTGAGTTGACATGGATTTTCATGTTCCTCAGCTAAATTTAGCCTCATGTAAGAACTTATCTCTGATTCACCATGTTAGGTTATAATTTATTATGGTATCTGATTTTAAAATCACAGCTAGACTGGTTGGTTTTAATTACTTTTACTTGCTCATTTAAGAATAATGCACCAGCTAAACATCAAGGAACAAAGTTGAATCATCAGAAAACTTCTGTTGGCATCGTAGGCACTGGCTTTATAGCAAATGGCTTATTCGCATTAATTTCTGAAGCTAGCGACTTTAAAGTATCCAAAGTGCTTACTCGCAGGCCTATCGATACTGTAAAAGATATTCCAAGCGAATATCTTACTTACTCGCTAAATCAACTCATTGACGAATCAGACATTGTGTTTGAATGCTCTGGTGATGTTATGCACGCCACTGAAGTGGTGTTAGCCGCGGTTAAAGCGAATAAAAAAGTGGTCACACTCAATGCAGAGTTTCATGTCACTACAGGCTCTTACTTTGTTAAGCAAGGCGCGTATGTGACAGATGCAGATGGCGATCAACCTGGATGTTTAGCGCGACTTAAAACTGAAATTGAAGGTATGGGTTTTGAGCCCTGTGCCTACGTTAACATTAAAGGGTTTATTAATTTAAACCCAATTCGTAAAGACATGGAATACTGGTCTGAGCAGCAAGGCATCAGATTAGAACAAGTGGTTTCATTTACTGATGGTTCTAAATTACAAATTGAACAGGCTTTCGTTGCAAATGGTTTAGGCGCAACTATCCCACCGGGTGGTATGTTTGGTAAAACAGTTGAAACCTTAAATGATTTGGACTATTTAATTAGAGCTTCTGAAGAAGCTAAACAGCCTATTAGTGATTTTGTTTTATGTAAAGGCGCGCCTCCAGGTGAGCTTATCGTAGCAAAAAACAAACAAGCGGATAGGTTAGGCAACTACATTGTTGGCCCATTAAAAACCAAAGAAAAACTAGGTTATATTTTATTGCGGCCTTACCATTTGTGCCATTTAGAAGCCCTTAACACCTTGCGTAGAGTGGTTGCTGGCGAAGGCATGTTGTTAAACAACTCTTCTAATCCAACACTTACCGTTTCTGCTGTGGCTAAGAGAAAAATTCTAAAAGGTGAAACAATAGAGCGTGGTGCAGGTGGTTTTGATGTGCGTGGAGTTGCTGTGCAATTGAAAGATAACCTAAATGCAGTACCTATTTGCTTACTACAAAACACACCTGTCGTCAGAGATATTGAGCCTGGCCAAGCTGTGCAATTTGATGATGTTGCATTAGTCGAAACTAAAGCCGTTGAAATTTACCAGAAAATCATTAAAGAAGTTTAACCTATAAGCCCAACTCATTTTTGTTATTGGCAGTGGAAAATGCATTATCAGTCTTGCATAAAATATTGTCTGTTTATCCTTATAGTGCTAATTCTCATTTTTTACCTTGTGATGGAATCGAGGTTTTCAATTCTGGCACACTAACGCATATCTTGCAGTGTAATTTAGTACGAATTCAGCCTTATATTATTCTATAATTTAGTTTAGCGAAAAAATCTAAACTATTGAAATATTAAGTTTTTGTGATTAATATAGATGTCCGTGGTCAGGAAATAGCATAATATTATGAATGACAAACTTAAGAAGGCGTCGATTTGCAACGTAGTTGCTTTAGAGATTATTGATTATTCTAAAAAAACCGAGTCCGAACAAACAGAACTTAAAAATCTGTTGAATAGCTTTATTCAGAATGCGGTGATTGACGTGCCGCAAGAGGATCGCGAGATTGTTGAAACAGCTAATGGAGTGCACATTGCTTGTACCGGCCCACTAGAAGATGCGTTGGAAGACGCACTTTTTATCTCAATTACCATTCGCGATGAGATTTTAAAAAACAATACACACGGTGCAACGCCTTTATACGTGCAGTTTGGCATCAATTTGGGTGCGGTGCGCACACTTAAAAAAGGCTTGGTTGGCGAAGGCATAGATGAGGCGCAAAGTATTATGAGCTTTGCTGAACCGAATCAAATTTTGGTTTCTCAAGGCTATTTTGATATGGCCTCAAAATTGACTCAAGAAATGGCGCAGATGTTTGAGAAATACGAAATGCACGCGCATGAGCATGATATTTATGCCGTGCGTTTACTGAAGGGGGCGGCAGCAGAAGAGGCTCCATCTATTCCTACCGATATTGCCGATGTAGAAGTGGGACAAACCTTTGCAAGTAAAATCAATTGGAATTATATTGGCCTTGGTTTTTTGGCGCTGGCAGGTTTTTTTATATTAGGGAAATTAGTTTCATCGCCCACTGAACCGACGATTACGATGGAGCCACCTGTGGCGGTGAAAACGCCCTCAAAACCAGATGTAACGCCAGCTGTAGTGACCAAGCTAGTTGAAGAAGCTAAACCAACTGAAGATGAAATCATTGAAAACGAAGAAAAAACAGAAGAGCCAAAAGTTAAAGTGGTAAGGAAGCAGCTTCAGAAAAAAACTACAGTTGAAGAGCAAGCAACTGCAAATAAACCTGAAAAAGCTGCAATAAGCATTGCAACAAAACCTGCCGAACCAAAACTGGAAAAAGCTGCAACTGGTGAAAAATCAGGTTGGGAAACCGTCAAAGAAAGTGTTACCAATGGCTCGGAGCGCAAATGTTCACAGGCGGAAATAGCCATGAATCAATGTAATAGATGAATTTAATACTGGCCTGTAGGCCAATATCCATGTGGGTTACAGAGCACTTATTTTAAAGTTTAATTGACAACAAAAATCTTGCTGTGTGTATGCACTAGCCGTTTTAGCTCTGGTACACAAGAACCACACTCAGTACCGCATTTCAGTTTGTTTTGCAGCGTAATTAAGTCTGCGCCCAATTCAATGTTTTCTATAATTTCATTTTGCGAAATATCTAGGCAGTTACACACAATTTTTCCGCGCCCCACTTGGCCTGAAGGTGGCGCGGATAAAGGTGCTAGCGCCCAGCGCCGCAACTCATCAGTGAATGTGCCTTCTGTCATCACTTCTTTTAGCCATTCTGCCGCCAGCGTTTCGCCCATCAAGCGCACGCCAGTTACTTCTGGCTTGCCGCTAATCGCATTATTTTCAACCAAAATACGTTTGCTAATGGCGCGCTTAGCATCGTTATAATTCAGGCAGGGCGAGTCTTCTGTCATGCCTAAAATTTCGTCAATTTGTTCTATCAACTCAAGCGCTGGTGAGGCTTCATTAGCAGCACGTAAAATCAACAGACCCGCTTTATTGCTTTCAGTTTCGCGCCCAAATAAACCACAACTTGCATAGGTAAATTGCGGCATCAGCGCACGTACTTTTTCCAACAAAGTTAAATCTTGGCAGCTATGCATAATCGTCATGCGCCAAGGCAGTTCTAGTTTTTCCAGCTTAATCGCGGTATGCTTTAGCTCTGGCTGTTTCGAGGTTTTATCAAAATTTGGCGGCATCAGTGCGTTCACGCCCAAGCCATGCATAAACTTGCTACCCCAATGCATGGCGATAAACGTCTGCGCGGGTTGTACTTCGTCCGATGTTTGCGCTGGCAACACCAAACTACCACGTTTGTTGCTCACTTTGACAATATCGCCATTTTTTAAGTTGCGGCGCATCATGTCATCAGCGCTGATTTGAATGACGGGTTCTTCTGCATGGTTAAACAGCTGCGCGACGTTAGCGGTGCGGCTCATGCCGTGCCATTGGTCACGCAAGCGGCCAGTAAGCAAGTGTAGTGGATGCCGCGCGTCGGTTTTATCGGCTTGCGGCTTGTAGGTGGCGTTGACAAATTGCGCACGACCGTCTGGTTTTTGAAAAATACCATCTTCGTAAAGCCGCGTCGCTCCGTGTTCTTGGCCTTGTTTAAAAGGCCATTGTTGCGGACCTTTTTCATTTAATAATTTAAAACTTAAGCCAGTAATATCCAAATCGCGACCACGCGTGGTTTCGCGATGCTCGTTAAAGATTTCTTCAGTGCTGGTGTATGGAAATAAATTGCTATTTTTCGCTAGCCGTTTCTCTAAGCGCTGTGCAAAATCCACCATAATCGCCCAATCGTGTCGCGCCTCTGCAGGTGGCGCTACGGCTGGATTGACGCGAGTAATGCGACGTTCCGAGTTAGTGACAGTACCTTCTTTTTCGCCCCAAGTGCTGGCTGGCAGCAATACATCTGCATAAGGGCTAGTACTGGTGTTGTTAAACGCATCTTGCACCACAACAAATTCAGCCGTATTTAAGGCCTCTAGCACATTATTCAAATCAGGCATCGATTGCGCAGGATTGGTACAAGCAATCCAAATAGCTTTAATTTCGCCACTTTTAACTGCATCAAACATTTCTACCGCAGTTTTACCCGCAGTTGCTGGCACATCCTGTACGCCCCAGAATTTGGCTATTTCTGCACGATGCTGTGGATTATTTAAATCTCGATGCGCTGAGAGCAAATTTGCCATGCCACCCACTTCGCGACCGCCCATGGCATTTGGCTGACCTGTGAGTGAGAATGGTCCTGCGCCAGGCTTGCCTATTTGTCCAGTGGCTAGATGCAAGTTAATAAGTGCGGCATTCTTATCCGTGCCATGAATACTTTGATTTAAACCCATGCAATACATGCTTAAGGTCGGCCCTTTGCCAAACCATTTGGCGGCTTGGATAATATCGCTTTCTTTAATGCCGCAAATATCCGCAACCATTTTGGGCGTATATTCGCGCACAGTGTCTTTCAGCGCTTCAAAACCGTTGGTATGCGCTTGTATAAAAGCCATGTCCAGCAAACCTTCCCACAGCATCACGTGCAAAAGTCCATTAAATAGAGCGACATCTGTGCCAGGTAAAATAGCGAGGTGCAAATCGGAAGCCTGTGCAGTATCAGTTTTGCGCGGATCGACCACGATGATTTTTAAGTTTGGATTTTTGGCTTTCGCGTCTTCAATGCGCCTAAATATCACAGGATGCGCAAACGCGGTGTTGCTACCCGCAATAAACAAACAATTAGTGTGGTCGATATCTTCGTAGCAAGCGGGTGGGGCGTCTGCGCCTAGCGTGGCTTTGTAACCCGTCACGGCGGAAGACATACACAGCCGCGAATTGGTATCGACATTATTGGTGCCAATCAAACCCTTGGCGAGTTTGTTAAATACATAATAATCTTCGGTCATTAATTGACCTGAAATATAAAACGCAACCGAATCTGACCCATGTTCTTCTATAGTTTGTGCGAACTTTTCGGTTAAATAATCGAGTGAAATATCCCATGAAACCCGCTTCCTGCTTGACTCGCGACTTAGTCGAATTTCGGGATATAGTGCGCGATTATCCATTTTGGCACTTAAGTGCAGCGTTGCGCCTTTGGTACATAAGCGGCCAAAGTTAGCTGGATGATCAGGATCGCCCTTTACGTGAATAATTTTTTCATTTTGCGACTCAATAATCACGCCGCAACCCACGCCACAGTAGCAACAAGTGCTTTTGGTTTCTTTGATCATTTAAGCTCTAAATAGACAAAACCATCTTCAATTTTAGTGTTAAAACACGCGGTTTCGCCCTCATCTGGTTCTTCTGCTCTACCATCCACCAAGCTGATTTTCCACGAATGCAAAGGGCAAGCCACTTTGTCGCCATAGACAATGCCTTGCGACAAAGGCCCACCCTTGTGCGGGCAACTATTGTTAATGGCAAAAATTCGGTCATCTTCAGTGCGGAATACGCCAATATCGATGTCTTTTGTACGCACTACGCGCGCGCCTAGCTTTGGAATTTCATCAAATGGTGCGATTTTAATCCATTGCATCATACTTATCTTTCAAAAAATTAATGAAATAGGACTCAATGGTTATATGGTAATAGTCTCAAATTCTTTATGTTTTTCCCTATTTTCAACACGCTCAGCCCACGGGTTAACTGCGCCCTGTAAGGCATATAACAAGCGCTCATAGGCTGCTTTGCGACCTTCTGCATCTTCTAAAACGCGTTGCTTTACGTATTCCAGACCTACGCGCTCAATCCAGTGTACGGTGCGGTCTAAATAGCGTGCTTCTTCGCGATAAATTTGAATGAATGCGCCAGAGTATTCCAGCACTTCATCGTGCGTTTTTACTTTGCACAAAAATTGAGCAACTTCTGTTTTAATGCCACCGTTGCCGCCTACGTAAATCTCCCAGCCAGAATCTACGCCGATAATACCAACGTCTTTAATGCCTGATTCTGCGCAATTTCTAGGACAACCAGATACCGCAAATTTTACTTTATGTGGCGCCCACATATGGTCGAAGGCTTTTTCGATATCAATGCCCATCTGCGTAGAATTTTGCGTACCAAAACGACAGAACTCAGAACCCACGCAGGTTTTCACAGTGCGAATGCCTTTGGCATATGCGTAGCCTGAAGGCATGTCCAAATCTTTCCACATGCCCACTAAGTCCTCTTTCTTCACGCCAAGCAAATCGATACGCTGACCACCAGTGACTTTTACCATTGGTACGGCGTATTTGTCGGCTACATCGGCAATTTTGCGCAGCTGGTCTGGTGTGGTGACACCACCATACATACGCGGAATCACAGAATAAGTGCCGTCTTTCTGAATGTTGGCATGCACACGCTCATTAATAAAACGTGACTGTGGATCATCCACCGCTTCGTGTGGCCAAGTTGAAAGTAGGTAATAATTTAGCGCGGGTCTGCAACTCGCACAGCCATTGGGCGTGCGCCAAGCCATGCCGCGCATCGCATCGGGAATATTGAGGTGTTTGTTTTTGCGAATTTCCTCACGGACTTCTTCGTGATTTTTATCTGAGCAACCGCAAATTGATTTACTGGTAGAAGGGGGCGCATAGCCGCCGCCTAGTGTCGAAGCTAAAATTTGTTCCACCAAACCTACGCAACTGCCGCAGCTAGAGCCAGCTTTAGTTTGTTTTTTTACATCGTCGATGGTGAATAAACCTTGGTCTTGAATGGCTTTCACAATCGTGCCTTTACATACGCCATTACAGCCACATACTTCCATTTCGTTAGTCATGGCTGCTGCTTTGTCTTGACCTTGATGGCCAGTGTTGCCGAGCGAATCTTGGCCGAACATTAAATTATCGCGAATTTCGTGAATCGCCTTGCCGTCACGAAGCATCTGGAAGTACCACGCGCCATCCGCTGTGTCGCCATACAGCACAGCGCCGATGATTTTGTCATCTTGAATCACGAGTTTTTTGTAAACTCCACCAACTGCGTCATGTAAAACAATTTCTTCTGTGCCTTCGCCGCCGCTAAAATCGCCCGCACTGAATAAATCGATACCAGTGACTTTAAGCTTGGTGGATGTGACGGAGCCTTTATACAAGCCAATGCCAAAGTTGGCCAAGTGAGTGGCGCATACTTTGGCCATCTCAAATAATGGCGCAACTAAGCCGTATGAAATACCGCGATGCGCAACGCATTCGCCCACAGCATACACGCGTGGATCGTAAGTTTGCATGGTGTCGTTGACTACAATGCCTTTATCGCAATGAATGCCAGCCGATTCTGCCAGTGCAAAATTCGGTCGAATACCAATTGCCATCACCACCAATTCGGCAGGCAAGCTACTACCATCAGTAAAGTGAATGGTTGTGACGCGACCGTCTTTACCAAACAGCGCTTTGGTGTTTTGTTTTAACTGAAACTTAAGGCCTTTTGCCTCTAAGCTTTTTTGCAGCATTTTGCCTGCGCTTTTATCTAATTGGCGCTCTAGCAGCCACTCATTTCGGTGAATCACCGTCACGTCCATGCCTTGAATCTTCAGACCGTTGGCGGCTTCCAAACCAAGCAGGCCTCCGCCAATGACTACTGCGTGTTTGTATTTTTTCGCAGTTTCTATCATGTCGTTGGTATCTTTAATGTCGCGATAACCAATCACACCCTTTAAATTTGCGCCTTCAATTGGCAACATAAAAGGCTTAGAACCAGTTGCTAATAAGAGGCGATCATATTCCGCGCTTGTGCCACCTTCGGCGGTGACCACGCGATTTTTGCGGTCAATTTTGTTGACGCGTGCGCTGGTGTGCAGCGTAATATTGTGCTCGGCGTACCATTCACGTGTATTCAAAATAATATCGTTAATGGTTTGCTCATTCGCCAACACGGGTGAGAGCATAATGCGGTTGTAATTGGGGTAGGGCTCGTCGCCAAACACGGTAATGTCGTAAATGTCGGGCGCAATTTTCAGCAGCTCTTCCACAACGCGCATGCCCGCCATGCCGTTGCCTACCACCACGAGTTTCATTTTTTGCATATTTTTACATCACTTAAATAAACACGACGTTACATTTCCAATTAACATGCTCTGCAGACCAATATCCATGCGGCTTACAGGGCATGCTTGTCAAATTAAAATGTGTACATTGCCGTTACCCAAAGCTTTTCGGTATCGTGATAACGGCCACGATTATTGGGAATGGTGTTAGCTGAAGTAGCTGCTGTTGCCGCGTAGTGATCATCTTCGCTAAATTTACCGTATTCCAATTTGGTCATCCAGTTTTTGTCGATATTCCAAGTCGCTGCCACGTTCCATTCAGTACCATATTTGTCGCCTCTCGTTGCGGCACCTCCGCCAATGGTATTAAAATCTTCATCCGAATTAATGAGGTGATAATCAGCAAAAAATAGGAAATCATCATACTTGTAAGTTGCTGTGATAAAAGTATCTTGAATACCTTGGCGCGGTGTAGCTAAAAATTTGTCCACCCAGCCTTGAAACAAGTGATTGGTGCCAAACGGCGTTTGAAAAGCATATTTGCTGTCGTTGCTAGATAACAATTCCTGATCGATACGCATATTGAAATTATCAAAGCCCAAGCCGCCGCCCAGCTTGTAATAATGCGCATCTATGCGCTTGTCGCCATCTGCATAGTCGCTTTGTTTGGCGTATTCAGCGGTGTAGTGCGCTCTAAAGTTAGGGTTGAAAGGATGTGTGCCATCTAAGCGCAAACCAAATATTTTATTCGATTGGTCTGCATTAATGTTCAGCTTGCCAGGATTGTTAAGTGAAGCGCCACCAAACCATGCATTACCGAAGCCTAAATCATCAATATTGGATAAGTAGCCATAACCCACTAAAAATTCGGTAGGAGAGATGCGATAGCGGATATTGGCGATTTCTAAATTACCATCACGTTGTTCTGTAGTGATTTGCGTGATTTTTTCAAAATGTGCAGCAAAGATTTCGGTGTCAGGTAAACTTTTATTGAGTACGGAAACCCCATCAAATACCTGCATCACTTGTCTAAAGCCAATATCGCCAATAAAACGCACATTGTCCAAATTGACTTGTTGGCGCCCTAGGCGGAAGCGCGTGTTTTTGAACCCAGTCCAATCAATATATAATTGGTTTAAACCTAAGTAGGAAGGATCAACCACTTTGGCATATTCAATATTTCTGCTTTGGTTGGATGCGCCATTCACGAGTATATTGTTGGTACTGTCATTATAGTCATCCATTATTTTTGTCACGCTAATCAGTTGTGCTGCAAAGCCAAAGTTGTTGTATGGCGCGGTTTGCCAGCCAATTAAACTGCGTAGCGTTAAGGAATCGGCATCTTTGAGTTCTTGAGTAGCGGTGGGGTTGGCGCTGCCATTTGCAAAAATACCTGGTTGAGCGCCATCTTGATCGACATTTTCATAACGTAATCTAAAACTGGTTAAGCTCCTGCCTTCTTTCACTGAATCCATAAACGTGTATTCATCTTCAGCCACTGGCGCCTCTTCAGCAGTAGCGCTGCAAGTCGCACCAGACAAGGCGAGTAGTGCAACATACGTGCTTAGTTTTAAGTTAAATTTTGGTTTTAAATTAAGTGTTTTTTTCATCATGTTTCCCTTATGATTTTTTAATAATTAAGCGACTTTTTTGGCATGGCGCTCATATAAAAAGCGCAATACCTCGCTGCGTAAGTGGTTGTAATCTTTATCTTCGGCCAGTGCTAAGCGATTGCGCGGTTTGGGCAAATCGACCGTTAAAATCTCACCAATCTCAGCGCTTGGTCCGTTGGTCATCATTACGATTCGGTCAGATAGCAACACGGCTTCATCCACGTCGTGCGTCACCATCACTGCTGTAGCGCCAGATTTGGCCATAATCGCCATCAGCTCATCTTGCAGATTGGCGCGGGTGAGTGCATCCAGTGCGCCAAATGGCTCATCCAGCAGTAAGACTTTGGGCTCCATCGCTAATGCTCTGGCAATGCCTACACGTTGCTTCATGCCTCCTGAAATTTCGCTTGGACGTTTATCTGTGGCGTGCGACAACCCCACTAGCGCCAGCGCATCTATCGCACGTAAATCTTGTTGCACTTGTGTTTCGTCGCTAAACACACGCTCAACCGCCAAATGTACGTTCTCAAAGCAGGTCAGCCAAGGTAAGAGTGAGTGATTTTGAAACACCACCGCGCGCTCTGGGCCTGGCTTGTGAATCTCACGTCCAGCACAAAACAAGTGGCCGCTGGTCGGTTCTAACAAGCCAGCAATTAAATTAAGCACGGTAGATTTCCCGCAACCTGAATGCCCAATGATCGAGACAAACTCCCCTTGTTTAATATTGAGGTTAATGTTTCTAAGGGCTTCAAATACGCCTTTTTTAGTGGCAAAGCGCATGCCGACATTTTCTAATTGCACGTAGCGCTCATTGTTATTTCTAGAATTTTTTTGCATCATTTTTCCTTAAGCTAAATTTCTTTAATTTGAGATTGCTTATTCGTGATCGACTTATTCATGGCTAAATTTTTTGGCAAGTTGCGTCAATATTGTTTCTAACAGTAAGCCGATAATCCCCACTAAAACAATCGCAATAATGATGTGTTCAACATTCAAGTTATTCCATTCATCCCACACCCAGAAGCCAATACCCACACCACCTGTGAGCATTTCTGCCGCAACAATCACCAGCCAAGCCACACCGATTGAAAGACGCACGCCAGTCATGATAAAAGGTAGCGCAAAAGGCAGCAGTATCTTGGTTGCAATTTTCCACTCGCTTAAATTAAGCACTTTAGCCACGTTCATATAATCCTGCGGTACTTTAGCAACGCCCACCGCAGTATTAATAATCAATGGCCACACGGCAGAGATAAAAATCACCCAAATAGCCGCAGGGTTAGCAGCTTTAAACACCAGCAAACCTATCGGCAACCAAGCCAATGGTGAAACGGGTTTTAAAATGCCGATAATGGGCGCCATCATATTGGATACAAAATGGAAGCGACCAATTAAGAAGCCAAGCGGAATGCCGATTAGAGCCGCTAAACCAAAGCCTAAGCCAACTCGTTTTAAAGAGGCAACAATATTCCACCCGATGCCTTGGTCGTTCGGACCATTCACATAAAACGGATCGCTAAACAAAATCACCGCTGAATTGAAGGTAGATATTGGCCCTGGTAAATTTTGCGATTGATGTGAAATCAAGGTCCAAACCGCAAGCAACAGCAATAAGCCAAACAACGGTGGCAGAAACCATTGAAAAAATGCTTTAGTATGCATTTCTAGCTTGGTTGGATCTCGTTGAACAATGTTTTCATACGATGGTTTGCCTTGTGCATCGTTTTCGCGCTTAATTTTCAATTCCTTTTCAAAAGCTGAATAGGTTTTTTTAATGCGCGGCACTAAGCTACTCACCTTGCTCACATTAGGTTTTATGTCGTCCATCGTGCTCACCAAACTTTCTATTTGAATACTGGCTTTTTCAATACTAGCTGCGCTCATTTTTGGTTCCTCTTAACTTAAGCTTAAATTTAGGCTTTAATTTTGAATCCAGCCGCGTAAGCCGCAGGATTGCTGCCATCCCACACAATGCCGTCCATTAGTTTAGAGCTGCGCATTGGGTCTTTCGGTACGCTTACCCCAACTTGGCTTGCAGCTTGACTGTAAAGCTCAATTTGGTTTACTTTTTTGGCAATGCCTAAATAATCAGGGTCAGATTTCAACATGCCCCAACGTTTGTGCTGCGTTAAGAACCACATGCCGTCTGACAGGTAAGGGAAGGGCACTTTGCCATCGTCGTAAAACTTCATGAAGTTAGGGTCTTTCCATTTTTTGCCGTTACCGTTGTCATAATCACCCAAGAAGCGGCCTAAAATCACGTCTTTTGGTGCATTTACATAGGCTTTACCAGAGATTAATTCCGCCACTTTGGCGCGGTTTGCAGTTGCATCAATAAACTTGCTGGCTTCTAAAATAGCCATCATCATGGCGCGCGCTGTATTTGGATTTTTTGCTACGAATTCAGCGGTGGCACCTAATACTTTTTCCGGATGATCTACCCAAATATCTTGCGATGTCGCAACGGTGTAGCCAATTTTGTCGTAAATCGCCCGCGCATTCCACGGCTCACCCACGCAGTAGCCATCCATATTGCCAATACGCATATTGGCGACCATTTGCGGTGGTGGTACAACGATATTTTTTACATCTTTAACTGGGTCGATACCATTGGCTGCAAGCCAGTAGTTAAGCCACATCGCGTGCGTACCTGTGGGAAAAGTCTGTGCGAAAGTAAAGTCACGATTTTCGTTCGCCATCACGCGTTTAAGAGATTTACCATCTTTTACGCCTTTATCTTTTAGCTGATTAGAAAGCGTAATACCCTGACCGTTATGGTTTAAAGTCATTAGTACTGACATATCTTTTTGCTGGCCGCCAATACCAAGCTGCACGCCATATATCAAGCCATATAGTACGTGCGCGGCATGTAGCTCGCCATTTACTGTTTTATCGCGAATCGCCGCCCAGCTGGCCTCTTTGCTTGGCACAATTTTGATACCATATTTTTTGTCGAAACCCATTTCGGCCGCCACGATAATCGGCGCGCAGTCAGTCAGTGGAATAAAGCCAATCTTAACTTCGGTGATTTCAGGTGCGTCTGAACCTGCTGCGTAAGCCATACTTCTCACTCCTGCGGGTAATATATTCATCATCGCAGCTGCACCAAAAGCACCTGCAATACTGTGTTTGAAAAAATTGCGGCGACTCGCGTCCACCATTACTTCTGCAGTGTTTGCTATTGTTTTCCCTTTGGTTTCTTTACTCATTCTTAACTCCTATTAAAAATACACTAAAAAGCTACCCATAAAAAAAGCGCCTTAAAAGTAAGGAAATATCCCTACAATTAAGACGCCTTTGTCTTATTTACTTACGGCGCATCAACGTTGATGCGCTTGTTCTAACATTTGCTCGCTAGGATTACATCCGCCATTGGACGCAAGCTAGCATTCTAAATCTTTTAAATTATCAACAATTTCGCTGCATCCATTAACTGGCTCGATAAGTCCGCCAACTTCATATTCCTTTTCATCGCCATATTACGCAACATCTCATAAGCCGCATCTTCATCTAAGCCACGTTGTTTCATCAGCAAACCCTTCGCGCGCTCAACCACTTTGCGTTCATCCAATTTATTTTTAGTTAAAGCCAACTCGTTGCGTAAATGTTTAAATTCTTCAAACCTCGCTATTGCTGCATCAATCACTGGTGTTAACCTTTCATTCGGAATCGTCCCCACCACATAAGCGCTTACTCCCGCTTGCGTAGCAGACTTAATTTTTTCTTTATCGCCATCATGCGTAAACATCACAATTGGGCGTGGGTCATGCATACTCATTACACAAATATTCTCTAGCGTGTCACGGCTCGGCGATTCGGTATCAATAATCACCACATCTGGTTGAATCTCGCAACACTTGGCTTGTAAGTGGATGTCATTCTCAACATGTGCCACTACATCAAACCCATTGTCAATTAACGATTGCTTTAAGGGTTTGCTACGTTTTATATCATTATCGACAATCATCACTTTAAGCATAGGATAGCCTTAGCAAGCGCTGTGCCATGTATAAAATTTCATACTAAGCAATTGATTTATAATTAAATATTAACAATTTAATTACGCCAGCACTTAAATAAACAAGACGCGTCTGCACAAAATAAGTGCGGACGCACTAAATTAGTAGTCACTTTAGCCAATGCACCGTTTTACTGCCCATGCACATCAAGTATGCGTAATTTTTTGTCACACAACAGTAAAATTTAAACGTTAAACTAAGCTGAAAGCCTTTATTTAAAAAGGGTTTGTGGCTATTTAATTTTTAAAATTAAGGTTGGCACAACTTGTGCTGATATGTTCTTAAGTATTTTTAAAGTGAGTAAATTCATTTCATTTGACAGGCATAAAAGACATGAAGCTGAATATGGCCAAACATGAAACCACCATTGATTACTTGGTTGCCAGCGACTTTGATCAGACTTTAAGCTTCAACGATTCAGGCGCAGTATTGGCAGAGATGATGGGCATTGCCGATTTTGAAGACAAAGTCGCTGGTCTTGCGCGCTCTAACTTTGTTAAGCAGGGCGCAGAGTTGGCTTATTTGCTAAGGCACGACCCTGCGTTTCGGGGCGTTCGGCTTGAGCACTTAATAGAAACTGGCAAGCGCGTTCGCCTTAAAGACAATGTGAAATTACTCGCAGAGATTTTAAAAGCAGGTTTAGATGGCTATCACTTTCAGTTTTTCGTGATTTCTGCAGGTCCGCGCGAAGTAGTGCGCTCGGCGTTAGAAGGCATTTTTCCCCCTGAAAATATCTTTGGTTCTGAGTTCGAATTTGATGCCAATACAGGCGAGATTTGCGCCGTGCTGCACGTGCCAGCAGGCAGCGGCAAGGTGGCGGTGCTGCAAGAGCTAGAACTTAAACTGCAAATGAGCTCCGATCGCGTCATTTATATTGGTGATGGCAGCTCAGACCTTTATGTCATGCACGATTTGAACAGCCGCGACGGCCATACTATTGCTGTTTCAGAGACCAAATCTATCGGCCGCATTGCCAATAGAACCGTGCTGAGTGATAACGCAGTTAGCGTGTTAGTGCCGATTTTGGAAGATGTACTGAAATGGGAATCGCAACAGATTCGAGAACTATTTACTACGCTTGGTTTAAGCTTGCAAGATTGGGATAAGATACACACCGATTGGATTACTTTTCATCATTAATGGCGTCTTTAGGATACATTCATTAGGATATTAGGCATGACAGAAACGATAGGCTTTTTTTCAGCATTTTTAACCACGTTTGCATTTGTGCCGCAAGCCTATCATTCGTGGAAAACCCGCGATTTATCAGGCGTCTCACTGCCCATGTACGGCATATTCAGCTTGGGTGTAGCGGGTTGGATTGTCTATGGCTTTATGATTATGAGTTGGCCGATTATTCTGGCAAACGTGGTAACTTTTGTGCTTTCTTGCGCCGTGCTTTATCTAAAATTAAAGCATCGTTAATTAGCGGTTGGCGGCTCTAAATAAACGTGTAAATTCCATTTTGTTCTTGTTAGAAACTGTGCGGAATTTGGTTTTAAACAACACTTCCGCATAATCTATATTACCAATTTGGTGTTCCGCCAGCACCTCGCCAGCACATGAATGCAACTCTGCATGCACTTTGCGCATAGATTCATATTCAGGCAAATGTGCATATAAACTTTTACCTTCACCATAAAGCCATTTGCCTATCGTGCATAAGTGATCTTGCGATACCAAAGCCACATCCAAATTAACATCTTTATTACCTTCCAGTACTTTCTGCAGCTTGTCATTCAACACATGGTGAATCTCCAGCGCATGCTTAAGGTCTAGCGCAGGTGCGGCTTCTGGCTTAGCTTCTGCATCTTCGATAAATTTACTTGCAAACATATTCAATAACATCAATTTGTTCCTTATTTTTTTCGTTCAGCTCTGTTCTGCATATTTAGGCTCATCCCAAACCAGCTCTTCAATATGATATTGGTGATTAGGAAAAAGCTCAGTTAATATTTCAGAACATTTTATTGCCGCTTCATGTTCCTGAAACTGTTTCAAAAAGTAATTGTTTTCATCTAGTACTTGGTAAATTGCCATATCGCATCCCATCAATTCAAGCGAATCATAATTAGCTTAGCAAAGGCTGTGCCAAAGATAGATTAGATAGATAACCAATTGAATTTAAATAATAAAATTGATTATTTACCATTTTTACAAAGTGAATAAACTGCACAAAGCGCGCACAGATTAGGTGCAAATGCACCGATTTATATTGATTTTAATGACTTTAAGAAGCTGGAATAATGCCCTGAGAGGCAATCTCCATGCGGGCTACAGGGCAGGAGTTTTTAAGATTAAATCTAAATTTAAATTCGCGTTAAATTTTTGCAACCCATTGCAGCAGGCGCTTCCACTGTGCAATCTCTTGTTCCACCAGCGAAGGGCGCATATCAAATAGGCTCAGGCCTTGCTCAGCGGCAGTTACATACACTTGCGTGTTACGCAGATAAGCCAACACAGGTAAATCAGCCTGTTGCATAAATTCTGCCAGTTTTACTGCAGAATTCGTGCGCATACTAACCCGCATGCCAACCAGCGCCACAAAAGTCTTATTTTTGCGTATGCTTTTTTCTGCCGCCAGTACCTGCAAAAAATCGCTGGTGGCGCCAATATCAAACGCAGAAGGCTGAATTGGCACAATCACGCAATCGGCGGCTTTCACTGCATCGGTCAGCTTGTCATCGCGCAAGCCAGCGGGTGAATCGGTAATAACCCAATCTAACTTTTCCGCTTTTTTACTGTTGGAATAAATTTGCGGCGCATCGGCGGGGCGGCGCTCCAGCCAATTGGCTGACGATTGCTGACGGTCTAAATCTTCCAGCAATACCTGTTTGCCGCGCATGGCAAAATAGCCAGCCAAGTTAGTCGCCAGCGTGCTTTTTCCGCTACCGCCTTTTGGGTTGGCGATTAAAATATTTTTCATGCTTTGCCCCAAAATATAAAACTTAAATTAAAACCGTATAAACCGTTTAATCATACGTTAATTATGATTTAATTCAAGTAATTAACAACTAGTTCTTTGTCACAAAACTGTCACACAAATAAACTTTCTATCGCCTATACTTGCAATAATTTTTCGCTGTAAATTTTTACCTATAAAAAAGTTGAGGGGATATGGAAAATGAAAAAAAAGGCGGACGACCAGTACCTGGAAAAAGTAAAAAAACTAAGTAAGGAGCAAGTAGAGCGCCTGCACAGCCGCATGCGTAATAAGCTCTCACGTAGAGCAGAGGATGAAAAAATCACAGAGCTAGAAGCGCTGGCGATTCAGCTGGAGCTGGAAGATGAACAGTTAGCAGAATGGCGCGAAGAAAGACGCAAATTGAACGAAAAACTAGAAAAACAAAAAGCAAAAGACGAAGAAAAAGCAAAAAAGTAATTAATTAAGCCTGCAAACTTATGCTTGCCAAACGCCAAAGCCCGCGCTACGCAAATCAATGCCAATTTCAATTTCCATGGCAACCGCTTCGTCATACGTCATGGGGTTAAAACCTTCATACAAATCAGGCAGCAGGCGCAGGCCATATTGCATTACGTAACGGTTAGATTGAATGCCCGCCTTGTGCTTATCAAAACGCACATCGGGGTCTAAACCCGTCATGCCCACATACACGCAGGGCTTTCCACTTATGTAATTCGGGTTACACTTTTTAAACTTGCCCTCAAAAAGTACATCTTTCGATAGCTCAATCACATACACGTTGTGATGCTTACGTCGCGCCATGCAATACTAAAACGCATCCTCATTTGACTCATAAGCATCGCGCAGCCTAGCGTTAATGGCGTCTATATCATCGCCTAACGGCGTATTTTCTTGCATTGCAGGTTTAACGGCAGCTTGCTTAGGTGAAATATTTGGCGCTGAATTGGTGGCAGAAGTCACCCACTTTTCAAAAGGCGCCGCATCCACGCCCTGCGGCACATACCAAAGCTTAGCCTCCGCATTCCAACGCGCACCCAGCGATTTAGCTTGGTCTTTCTCGTTAAATGGAACTTTTAGATTAATGTTAGTGGCTGCGATCATGGTTGTCCTAATGTTTTGGCTTGGTAATTTTAGAGAGTGGAATTATATAATAGTATTTACCAGCGCTAAAAAAAGATGCTCTGGAAGGCAATATCTATGCGACTCGCAGGGCAGGTTTTTTGAATTTGTAGGGCGTATTAGTTTACCCAATGCGCCGCATGAGAAATCAGCAAGTAAGCCATACGGCGTATTACGCCTTACGCGGTTAGACTTAGTGCTTAATTTGAGCATCATAAGCCATCTTTAAATGCTTATTATTCAAAGAATAATTTCTACAAACTGGATACAGTTTTGTAACAAACGATGATTAATATACCGACAGGTAATTTTATAGTTGACATATTAAATATATAAGCATATTTTGACTCACTAGTTCTAAAATTTTTAGACAAATAAGGTAACTATGGAATCACCTATCGTTCCTATAAACGAGATTCAGCGCCTCGCAGCTTTAAAACGATCCAGACTATTAGACACTTCGTCTGAGGAAGTTTTTGACGACTTTACCAAACTTGCTTCGCAAATCTGCGAAACTCCGATTGCGCTTATTACGCTTTTAGATGATACCCGTCAGTGGTTTAAAAGTAATATCGGTCTAAATGTTTCTGAAACACCTCGTAAAGACTCATTTTGTACTCATGCAATTTTAGAAAGTAAACTATTCGAAATACCTGATGCGTTAAATGATGAACGATTTCGCAAGAATCCTTTAGTTGCCAGCGAACCCCAAATTCGTTTTTATGCTGGCATGCCACTTATCACAAAGGATGGATATGCTTTCGGTACACTGTGTGTAATTGACACTACCCCAAGACATTTAACATTTGAACAACGTAGCGCGCTTCAAATGCTGGGTCGGCAAGTAGTAGTTCTTATTGAGTATCGTTTAAATTTGATTGAAACGACACTGATAAATCATGATTTAACTAATATTGGCTAGCCTTTCCAAGTTTAGCAAACTCAATCTGGTATTGCTTAGTTGAATAGACCGCAAGTGTCTTCACCATGGAATATAGGTGCTGAAGCCCCTTATTCGCACGCGACCTGCGGGGTTCTGTGTCAGTCTCGCATTAAGCGATTCTGTCATCTTTCGCTGCCGCTCAAGACCGCCTCGCTATGCTACGCGTCCAAGCAATCAGTGATTGCTTAGTCGAACCCATCAGGTTTCTCGAAGTACCTCGTGGCGAAGCCACAAAAACGAAAAAGCCACCTTGCGGTGGCGTTTTAGTTTTTGGCGTCCCCACGGGGATTCGAACCCCGGTCGCCTCCGTGAAAGGGAGGTGTCCTAGGCCTCTAGACGATGGGGACCTTGGAATTTAAACCGATACTGCTTGCTACATAAAACAGGGCGTATTTTACACCATTTACTGCATTTTCTCTAACGAAATCATTGCCAATTTGGTGCCAAAATTGGTGGAGGTAAGCGGGATCGAACCGCTGACCTCTTGCATGCCATGCAAGCGCTCTCCCAGCTGAGCTATACCCCCGTTTACCTACTAAAATTCAGATTCTTAAATTGGCAACAATTCGAGAAGGCGCAATATTAATGACGAGCAGGGCAAAAGTCAATTAAATTCTGCGCGCTAGCGAGCTTAATTAAGCCCTCATTCTGTCATTCTGACGAAAGTCAGAATCTAATAAATTCAACCTTCAGATTGCGGGTCTAGCCCGCAATGACAAGCGTTAGCCGCGCGTATTCTTTTGCGATTCAAACTGTGTTAAATCGACGCGTGTTTGCGGTTGCCAGCCTGTTTTGCGGTGTTCTGCAACTACATTGGTGAATATGCCGCCGCGTACAAAAAACTTGGCTGTCACGCGCATAAATTTAGGGCTTGTTGCCGCGACTAAATCATCCAAAATTTGGTTGGTGACTGCTTCGTGAAAGCAACCTTCATCGCGAAAGCTCCAAATATATAGCTTTAAACTTTTTAACTCTACGCAAAGCGCATCGGGAATGTAATCTAAATAAATGGTGGCAAAATCTGGCTGGCCAGTTTTGGGGCACAAGCAAGTAAACTCGGGGATTTCCATGTGAATATGAAAATCGCGCGTAGGCGCTGGGTTGGGGAAAGTTTCTAAATCTTTGCTGGGTTGCGCAGTGGGTTTTGCGCCTAAAGTTTGCGAATTGGTCATAGTAAATGCGGTTTTTGGCTTAAAAAAACGTTATTATAACGCTTAAAAATCTAAACCTAATTCGACTCATTAAATTTGCGCTTAACTCACTTAAAACTTGCCGGCTTTAAATCGTTTGTAGATCCCACCACCATTCACCTGCACGGTCAGCGCGTGGGCGTTGTGGGGCCAAATGGTTGCGGTAAATCCAACGTCATGGAATCGGTACGCTGGGTGTTGGGTGAATCTTCCGCCAAAGAAATGCGCGCAGACGCGATGGATGCGGTGATTTTTAATGGTTCAAGCAATCGCAAACCTATATCTAGAGCTTCTGTAGAGCTTATTTTTGATAACAGCCTCGGCGGCGCTGCTGGCGAATGGAGCCAATACGCGGAGATTAGCGTTAAACGCGTCATTGAGCGCGAAAAAGGCTCAACTTATTACATCAACAATACCGCAGTAAGACGTCGCGACATTTCAGATTTATTCATGGGAACTGGCTTGGGTGGCCGTGCCTACGCGATTATCGGCCAAAATACCATCGGCAGAATTGTCGAAGCGAAGCCAGAAGAGCTGCGCGTGTTTTTAGAAGAAGCCGCGGGCATTAGCAAATATAAAGAGCGTCGTCGTGAAACCGAACTGCGCCTGCGTGATACGCGCGAAAACTTGGTGCGCGTAGAAGATATTTGCCGTGAGCTGCAAAAACAAATCACCAAATTAGAATCGCAAGCTGTTGTGACGCAGCAATTTCATGCCCTACAAGCCGCTTATAAGCTGGCGGATGGGCAACTTTGGTTATTAAAAAAACGGGATGCCAGCCGAGATTGGGAGAAAACCAAAGCGCAAGTCGATAAATTGGTGAACGCCTTGGAAGCGCAAACGGCAGAATTGCGCAAAAGCGAAGCTGAGCTTGAACAAAGTCGCCAAGCACATTATGCGGCCAGCGAGGGTATTAATACCGCGCAAGCCGCTTATTACGAGGCGAATGCGGAAGTTTCTAACTTAGAAAATCAAGTAAAACAAAACACCGAGGCACGCGAACGCATGGCGCAACAATTGGCGCAACTCACACAATCACTTGAGCGCAATGCTAGCTTTGGCGCGGACTTTCAGCAGAGTTTAGTGCAAAAACAAGCAGAACTAGAAACCGCAACGCAGGCTGAACTGCAAGCAAAAACAGCATTAGAAGCGCTTAAACAAAAGTTGCCAGAAAAAGCGCAGGCACTGCAAACCGCGACTGAACGCGCGCAAAGCAGCCAGCATGCACTGGTGGAGGCGAATCAGCACATTCAAATAGAAACCAGCAACCTCAACTTTATCGCGCAAAGCATTGCCGAGAATAAACAACGCATTGCAGGCCTGCAGACCGATTTGGCGAATTTGTCGCTACCAGATGCAGCGCAACTAAAAACCAGCGAAAACGCTTTAAAACAAGCTGCACAGGCCGTTTCTAACATTGAAACTGCAGTGCAAAAACAGCGTGTAGACGAAACAGCATTGCAAACTAAAATTAGCGAACTGCGCGAGCAGCAAAATCAAGCGCAACGCGCGTTAAATCAAGCCGATGCAGAGATTCATTCGCTTCAAAAACTGCAACAATCTGTCAATTCTGAGGGAAAACTGAGCGATTGGCTTTCCAGCAAGGGTTTAAAAAATAACGCACGTTTGTGGCAAAAAATTAAAATTGATGAAACTTGGAGCGTGGCGCTGGAAGCGGTACTGGGCGCAAAATTGAATGCCCTGATTTCAGAAAAAGGTGATTTAGGAGCACGTCCACCAGCCGCGCTGGTATTGGGCTACAGGGCATCCTCTGAAAGTGCTAAATCTTCACAAAACGCACATTTAACACCATTGATAAGCGTGATTAAAGAGTGCGATGCAGATTTAAAACCGATTTTAGCCGATTGGCTGGAAGGCTCATGGATATTGGCTCCCGGCGATGCTCCTGAAAAAGCTGTTAATCATCTTAATTTAGGTGAAATCTTGGTGAATGCGCAAGGCGACATTTTTAGTCGTCACAGCGTTACGTATCACGGCGAAAATTCTAGCTTGCATGGCGTGTTGGAACGTCAGCAACAACTAGAAAAATTGCAGAGAAACTTACCTAAACTACAAGAGAATTTAAGCAAATTAACTGAAGCTTTAACTACTGCAGAGACCAATATCCATGCGGTGAGAGCGCAACAACAGCAGGAAAATACGCAACTTAAAACTGCGTCTAGTTTGCATTATCAACAACAGTTGGAATTGGCGCGTTTGCAACATGCACAACAATCAGCGTTGGAACGCGAAGCCAGTATTAAGGCGGAGATTGCGGCAACAAACACAAAATTAACACAACTTACCAACGAAGAAGCTAATAAACAAGCGGCTTTGCAAGCAGTTTCGACACTTCTTGAGCCACTAGAATTAGCTAAAAATGATGATTTAACTGCTAAACAACAAGCCGAAGTTGTTTATTCAGCGTTGCGCGATTCCATACAACAAGCAGAAAAAATATATCAAGAAGAAAACTTTAATTCAAAAATAATTAATAATAATATCAATGAATTAAATAATAAAATTAATGTAAATAGTGAAGAAAAAACTGTATTTTTGTTGCGTCAATCAGAAGCCGAACAAACCTTGAAACTGACGCCGATGGAAACCCTAAAAACCAATCTTGGCGAGGCGATTAACGCCAAGCAATTGCGCGAAACCGCGCTGGCAGAAGCACGCAACCATTTGGCTGGCGCAGAAACTGTCATGCAAGCGCTTGAGCGTGTGCGGATGCAGAATGAGCAGCAATTGCACCCAATGCGCGATAGCGTAGAGCAAAGCCGCTTAAACGAGCAAGAGGCGCGTCTGCATTTTGAGCAATGCCAAGCTGGCTTGCAGGAAAACGGTGTGAATGAGCAAGAGTTGGCACAGGGCTTGGCAGAGAACGCAAAAACTAGCGAATTATTGCGCAAAACTAACCAATTACAGCAGCAAATTGAGGAAATCGGTCCAGTGAATATGGCCGCAATACAAGAGCTGGCCACAGAATCGGAACGAAAAGTTTATTTAGATAGTCAGATGTTGGATTTGGTGCAGGCGACTGAAACCTTGGAAGATGCGATTAAGAAGATTGACCGCGAAACGCGCGACAAGCTGATGCAAACATTTAACACGGTGAATCAACATTTTGGCGAGCTTTTTAGCACGCTGTTTGGCGGCGGCCAAGGCAAGCTGGAATTGCTTGGCGACGAGATTTTAGATACTGGTTTGCAAGTTTTTGCGCAACCGCCAGGCAAAAAGAACACGACGATTCAACTGTTAAGTGGCGGCGAAAAAGCGTTAACCGCGCTGGCGTTGGTGTTCGCACTGTTTAAGCTAAACCCAGCACCATTCTGCTTGATGGACGAAGTAGATGCGCCGCTGGATGACAGCAACACGGAGCGTTTTTGCAATATGGTAAAAAAAATGTCCGAAAAAACGCAATTTTTGTTTGTTTCGCACAATAAAATCACCATGGAAATGGCGCAACAGCTCATTGGTGTTACTATGCAAGAATCTGGCGTGTCGCGCATTGTTGATGTGGATATTGAAGCTGCAATGGCCATACATTTGTGAATAAAAACTGGGCATGCTTGATTTTGTTGAGTAAACAAGTTAAAAAATCGAAAAAATGAAAATTTATTACATTTAGAAGTAAAATAAAAAGAATATGTCAGATTTACAAGTAGGGCTGATCATTTTAGGCGGATTTATAATTGCAGGAGTTGTGGTTTACAACTGGATGCAAGAAAGAAAGTTGCGCCATGAAGTCAACAATGAATTTATTGTGCCGCAAAAAGACGTGTTGGCAGATGATTTTCATATCAATGCCGACGCTTATATGGTGGATAGGGAGCTTGCAGAAGTTACCGAAAAATTCAACCAAACTGAACATGCAAGTGCTGCCAAAGCTTTTGATGTGCCTACCATCGTTGAGCCGAAGACAAAAGACTTTAACAGCGATGTTTTTACCAAAGCCGTCGAGGCGCAAGAAGCCAGCGCGCGCCAATCCAGAGAAGTAGCTGATGCAGAGTATGCGGCGCAGGCCGAACTGAAATCAGAACCAAGCCCAGAACCTAAAATTGTCGCAGAACCCATCATTAAAGCGGTGTTGCACGAACAAATTCAGCACATGCAGGTCAATTTACCTGAAGTTACGCACCCACAAATTGATTTAAGCGCGATTTTTTATCTCACCAAAAATATTGCAGCTAAGGATTTAGCTGCGCTTAGCACGTCATTGGCGGGAATTAACTTGCCGATTATGCTGCATGGCATGGATAACCAAGATAAATGGCATTTAGTGAATGAAAACGCTGCTACCACTTTTAAACAAGTGGCATGCAGCGTCCAGCTTGCCGACAGAGGCGGGCCGATTGCAAAAAACTTGCTGAATAAATTTCAATTTGCAGTAGAAGATGCAGGCTTAGAGTTAAATGCTCACGTCGAGTGGCAGGGCAGTGGCGATGCGCTTCAGCGCGCGATTGAGCTGGATCAGTTTTGTATTGAAGTTGATCAAATGATTAGCGTGCATGTCGCGCAAGGCGAAGCGCCGATTCATGGCACAAAATTCAAAGGCTTGGCTGAAGCCAGTGGCATGACACTGAAAGAAGACGGAAAATTTCATTTTTACAGCAACGAAGTGCCCTTATTTAGCGCGATTGATACCAACAATGTGCCATTCACTGCCGATAGTTTGCGTAGCAATGTGCTAAAAAGTGTCACTTTTCAAATTGAAATTCCCAAGGTTAGCAATTGCGAGCAAGTGTTTAACCAGATGATAGCAATTGCACAGAAAATGGCTTCTAGCTTAAATGCTAGCTTGGTGGATGATAATCAAAAACCGCTTGGCGATTTGCAAATCGAAAAAATTCGGCAACAACTCAAAGTGATTCATGCCACCATGGTTGCGCGCGGCATTATGCCTGGCAGCCCAAGTAGCATGCGCCTTTTCAACTAATTTAGCTTATGGCTGATATAGAAGCGGCGCGCAAACAAGTTGCTCAACTTGTTTCTGAAATTGCACTGCACGACTATCAATATTACACGCTCGATGCGCCGACCATTTCAGATAGTGAATATGATGGCTTGTACCGCCAGCTGGTCGATTTAGAACAAAAATTCCCACAACTGATTACTGTAGATTCGCCTACTCAGCGCGTAGGTGGTAGCGTGGTTGGCGCGTTTGAAAGTGTCACGCATCGCCAAGCCATGTTATCGCTTAATAACGCGTTTGGCGATGATGAGCTGTTGGCGTTTGATAAGCGCATTCGCGAAGGCTTGGGCGTTGAAAGCGTGGAATATGCAGTTGAACCCAAGTTTGACGGCCTCGCGATTACGTTGACTTACGAAAATGGCCTATTTACTCAAGGCGCGACGCGCGGTGATGGTTATACCGGTGAAAATGTAACACATAATTTGCGCACCATACGCGCTATACCCGCGCGGATATTGGCTTCCAGACCACCCGAATTATTAGAGGTACGCGGCGAAGTGTTAATGCTTAAAAAAGATTTTGAGCAACTGAATATCAATCAAGAAAAGCTAGGCGCAAAATTATTCGCCAATCCGCGCAACGCCGCAGCGGGTAGTTTGCGTCAGCTTGACCCAAAAATTACCGCTACGCGCCCGCTACATTTTTTTGCTTATGGTTTAGGCGAGGCTAAAGGTGCGCCAACATTAAATTCACACACAGAAGCCATGGATTATTTGGCGAAATTGCATTTTCCTGTGAGTGATTTGCGCGCCAGAAAGCAAGGCGCAGCGGGCTTGCTGGCATATTTTAAAGAAATTGGAAAAAGGCGTTCCAGCTTGCCGTTCGATATTGATGGCGTGGTTTACAAAGTGAACCATTTTGCGCAACAAGATGAACTCGGCTTTGTTTCGCGCGCGCCAAGATTCGCCATCGCCCATAAATACCCTGCGGAAGAGGCAACAACTATCGTAGAAGACATTACCGTGCAAGTAGGGCGCACTGGCGCAATTACGCCCGTGGCGCGCTTAAAAAGCGTGTTTGTGGGCGGCGTAAACGTCACCAACGCCACACTGCACAACGAAGACGAGATGAAGCGCAAAGATATTCGCATCGGCGACACGGTAATTGTGCGCCGCGCGGGCGATGTGATTCCCGAAGTGGTTTCTGTCGATATGGCCTGCAGACCAATATCCGCGCGGATTTTTAGCATGCCTACCACATGTCCAGAATGCGGCTCGCACATTGAACGACCTGCGGATGAAGCGGTTGCGCGCTGCACAGGCGGTTTATTTTGCCCCGCACAACGTAAGCAGGCGATTACACATTTCGCTTCGCGCCGTGCTTTAGACATTGAAGGACTGGGCGAAAAACTCGCAGATCAGTTGGTCGAGGCCAATTTGGTGCATCATTTGGACGATATTTATAAGCTGGATGTGGTCACGCTGGCGGGTTTGGATCGCATGGCGCAAAAGTCAGCGCAAAACATAATTGATGCGTTGAATAAAAGCAAACACACCACGCTGGCACGTTTTATTTACGGTTTGGGCATTCGCAATGTGGGCGAAGCGACTGCTAAAGATTTAGCCGCACACTTCGGCAGCCTGCAAGCCTTGCTGGATGCGCCTTCTGGAGCATTGCTTGAAGTAAATGATGTTGGACCAATTGTGGCAGAATCAATATTGCAGTTTTTGAGCGAGCCGCATAATCGCGAGGTGATTCAATCGATGCAGAATTTAGGCGTTGCATGGCCTGAAGCGGCAGGAAAACAAAGGGCTACAGGCGTATTACTAGGTAAAACTTTGGTGCTCACTGGCACGCTGCCAAATTTAAGTCGTGATGCCGCACAAGCCTTAATAGAAGCGGCTGGTGGCAAGGTAAGTGGTAGCGTCTCCAAGAAAACTGATTACGTTGTCGCAGGCACTGAGGCGGGCAGTAAGCTTGAAAAAGCGCAGGATTTAAACGTCGCAATCATTGATGAAGTGGGACTGTTAAGCTTATTAGCAACTAATTCCAGTCAAACATCGTCAGACAGTGACATCAAAACCCAGACGACACTCTTTTAGCAACACTTTTAGAATAGGTTAAAAATGAAACAAGAAATTACTTTAATAAAACTATTTACTGTATTGTTTTTTATCAGTTTTAATGCAAACGCACAAGACTTTTCTGAAAAAAATGCCGCTTGTAATTTAGCGTTAGATAAAGGCAATATCACCAACGCGATTGTAATAGCTGATGAAATTTTGAAGCAAGAGTCCAATAATCACAATGCTTTGCTATGCAAGGGCAGGGCGTTGGGCGCGCAAGGTAAGTATAACGAGGCTTTAAGCACGCTGGAGCTGGCTGCCAAGCAATCAAAGCCTAGTTTTGATGCCATTATTGCGTATTTGCTAATCGGCAATTTGCACTTAGATAACAAAAAATATATGGATGCGATTGCTAGTTATGAAAAAAGCTTAAAGATTAGCGAATCTGAAAATAATAATAAATTTATGTTGATAAATCACAATTTAATCGGCGAGGCGCATGCACAAAACAAAGATTTAAATGCCGCACTAGCCAGCTATTTAGCAGGCTCTAAGCTAACGAAGAATGATAATGAGCGTGCTGATAGTTTTGAACGCTTAGGTACGACGTATAGCGCGCTTGGTCAACATGATTTAGCCATTGAATATCAACTTAAAGGTATGTTGATGCAGCAAAAATCTGGCACGTTAGACCAATATGCCAATGCCAGTTTGGCTTTGGGCAAAGTTTATGAAAAAGCTAAGGAATATGCGAACGCCGAAAAAATTTACACCAAGTTCATCCAATTTGCCAAAGATAATGGCGGCGCTTATTACGAAGCAAAAGCCAGTTATGAGTTGGCGCAAATTAAAGCCTTGAGCGGTGATACAGCAAACGCTAAGGTGTTGCTGACAGATGCGCTGAAAATAGCAAAAAATACGGGTGAGGGTGACTTGGCCACTGAAATTGAAACTTCAATTAAAAAACTGAATAATTAGCATATTTATCTGTAAGGTTTGTGCTAAATAGACGACTAAGTCATACAGATACTTTTACAAAAGGCGCATTCCCGTGATTATTACCAATAAATCTGCCACCAATCCCAGCAGTATTCAACCATCTGAAATCACATCACGCGATGTTTTTGAAAACCGACGCGAGTTTATTAAAGCGGCTGGCTTTGGTTTGGCTACGGGTTCAGCGCTGTTATTGTCTGCCAAAGCGCGCGCGGCCAATATTGCAGGCGGCACAACTGAAGGCGACGCGAGGCTGGTAGGGCGCGCCAATGCGCCTGCCAAAGCAGAAAAACTTGCCAAACCAAGCACTTCCGCGCACCAAAAAATCACAAGCTACACTAAAACACCTTACGGCGCGGGCGAAAAACTGACCAAATATCAAGATGTGACGACTTATAACAATTACTATGAATTCGGCACCGATAAATCTGATCCAGCACGCGAGGCGGTGCTATTTAAGCCACGTCCTTGGACGATTAGCATTGAGGGCGAAGTCAAAAAAGCTAAAACAATTAGCATCGAAGAGTTGATGAAACTTGCTCCGCTTGAAGAGCGTATCTATCGCCATCGTTGCGTAGAGGCATGGTCGATGGTGATTCCGTGGATAGGCTTGCCTTTAGCGAGCCTAGTTAAATGGGCTGAGCCGACTGGCAATGCCAAATACATAGAATTTATTAC
Source organism: Methylotenera sp. (assembly GCA_040079935.1). Classification (GTDB taxonomy): domain Bacteria; phylum Pseudomonadota; class Gammaproteobacteria; order Burkholderiales; family Methylophilaceae; genus Methylotenera_A. The sequence goes on along the minus strand of JBEBJI010000006.1, from coordinate 17,796 downwards.
TGCTAATGACCCGAAAACCATGCCTGGTGTGCGTTCGCCTATTTTAGACTGGCCTTACACAGAAGGCTTGCGTATGGATGAAGCAAACAATCCTCTAACTATGCTGGCTGTTGGCTTGTATGGCGAAGTATTGCCGAATCAAAATGGCGCGCCTGTGCGCTTGGTGGTGCCGTGGAAATATGGCTTTAAAGGCGGAAAATCTATTGTTAAAATTCGTTTCGTAGAAAAAATACCGCTAACGACTTGGGTGAAAGCTGGTCCTAGCGAATACGGGTTTTATGCCAATGTAAATCCAGTAGTCGATCATCCTCGTTGGTCGCAATCGTCTGAAAAACCAATAGGCGCTGGATTATTCGGCGGTCGCATTAAAACAAAAATGTTCAATGGTTATACCGAGCAAGTAGGGCAAATGTACGCTGGCATGGATTTATTCAACAATTTCTAATGAATAAACAGCAAATTATTTACATTAAAGTTGCGGTATGGATTTTGGCTTTAATGCCGCTAGCACGCTTAATATGGCTGGGGGTTCACGAAGATTTAGGCGCAAATCCAATTGAGTTCGTCGAGCATTCAACTGGTACATGGGCGCTGGTTTTTCTGCTACTAACACTCAGCATGGCGCCAATTCGCTTGCTGACAGGGCAGGTGTGGCAAATTCAATTGCGCAGAATATTGGGCTTGTTTATGTTTTTTTATGCTTGCCTGCATATTGTTGCGTATGTTTGGTTAGATTTTGCCTTTATTTGGGAAGATATCATTAAAGATGTTGTCAAACATCCGCGTATATTGGTAGGCTTTGTCGCATTTCTACTCACCATTCCACTTGCCTTTACATCTAATAGTTACATGATTAAGCGCCTAAAAACTAAGTGGAAAAAACTACATCAACTAGTATATTTGATTGGCATTTTAGCGGTATTGCATTATTTATTATTGGTTAAAAAAGATCTCACTGAGCCGTTTTATTATGCCGCAGCGTTAGTGCTTTTACTGGGCATTAGAGTTTATTACAAATATAAGTCTAGTTTGCAGACAACAAAAGTAAAAGTTATGTAAAAACCAATGTAAGGACTTCAGACTAGCCACGACTAACAAATACAACAATTATTCAATAGGGGAAGTCATGTTTTCTGTTCATCAATTATCTGCTTTTTATGATCTTATTCGTACCAAGTTAAATGCAATCGGGGCATGGCTACCACAACTTACACTCAGGCTAGTATTAGCTTGGGAGTTCGGTGAAGCTGGTTTTGAAAAGTTGCACGGCAGCAATTGGTTTACTGATATTAGTTTTCCATTTCCATTTAGTTTGCTACCTCCAGATTTTAGTTGGGGCTTAGCGACTTTTTTCGAAATCCTAGGTGCATTTGCATTAGCCCTTGGTGTGGCTACGCGTTTTTTCTCTCTATCTCTTATCATTCTTACTGTGGTGGCAATTGCAGCGGTTCACTGGCCTGAGCATTGGAGCTCGCTAACTGAGCTATTTAATGGCTATCGCATCATCGATGAAAACGAAGATGGTTTTGGTAACTATAAGTTGCCATTGTTATATATTGCGATGTTTCTGCCGTTATTATTTAGCGGCGCGGGAAAGGCGAGTGTTGATTATTGGATACGCAGCAGAATCAAATAAACTAAGTGAATATATTATTTAACATAATATACATTATGCGAAGTAATTAAGGTAAGTAAAAGGCCGAGATTTAATCTCGGCCTTTTGTATCAAGCACTTACTTATTATCTATCTGTTATTGAAAAATGCGATATTCATTGCACGATCATTCACAAAAGTAATTTCCGTTTCTTTGTAAGTACGCTTGGGATCGTATCTCACAATGTTTTTGTAGTACCACATCTCAACTTTGACTGGTTTAGATTTTTTATCATCTAGATTTTTGCCAGTCACCTCGCCCGCATTTGTCGGTTTAACCGATAGTTCCTTTTTAACTGGTGCACCTAATTTGGCAGTAAACACTTTTTTAGTCTTACCGCTAAAGTTGTTTAAAAACTCGTCTTCAGTATAAGTTTTACCTGCTGCAAAAGCGCTAAAGGCAGTAAACAAGCTAATAGCAAGACTGCTGACTAAAACTTTATTAAATGTACTCGTCATCACTTTTAATTTCCTCTGAACCTATTAAATTCTAAATTAGCTTATTTAACGGCCTGTGGCGCGTTTTGTTGACCTAAGCAATACCAGAACATCAACTAATGTGTAATTTTAAGCCATCAAAGCCAACAAAAACGTTTTTTGGTAACTTATTACTTAAAGATGCGTATTCTAATTCATGTGTCATGTGAATCATATAACTTTGTTTGGCTTTGATACGACCTATGTAAGCTAAGCTTTGTTCAATATTAATGTGTGTTGGGTGCGAAGTTTCACGCAAACAATCCAAAAGTACCACGTCTAAATTTTCTAAAAGCGTGAATGAAGACTCAGGAATCTCAGAAACATCCGTCATGTAGGCTAAATTACCAATTCGATAGCCCAAAATATGACTTCTGCCATGCATAACTGGAATTGGGGTAATCTTTACACCAAAAAGCTCGAACGGCTCATGAATAGCCTCTATACGCAGTACGGGCAAATCCCAATAATCACTTGGGTCGCGTAACACATAACCAAATTTCTGCTTAATGTGTTCTACTGCGTTTTCTTTGGCGTACAAAGGAATTTGCTTACGATTAAGCTGACAAAATGCGCGCAGATCATCTATACCGTGCAAATGGTCTGCATGCGTATGTGTGTAAAGCACCGCATCTATGCGCTTAATTTCTTCACGCAGAGACTGATCACGCAAATCGGGTCCACTATCAATGAGGATATTCTCGCCAGAATCTAAAGTAATCAGGCTGGAACAGCGTGTACGCTTGTTACGCGGATTATTCGAAGTGCAAGTGGCACAGCTGCAACCAACCATTGGCGTGCCTGCGCTAGAGCCCACGCCTAGCATTGTGAGTAGCATATTAATTCACCACATTAGCGTGTTTAAACAGCGTAAAAAAATTCTGCGTCGTTGCTTGCATCACGGTATCTAGGCTGATGCCGCGCAAGTTTGCGACTTCTTGCGCGACGTACTTCACATACGCTGGCTGATTGGTTTTGCCACGAAATGGCACTGGCGCCAAATAAGGCGAATCGGTTTCTACTAATATTTTATCTAGCGGAATCGCCTGCGCGACTTCTTTAATTTGTGTGGCATTTTTAAAGGTCACAATGCCAGAAAACGAGATATAAAACCCCATGGCAATGGCCGCCAACGCCACTTCTAGGTTTTCGGTGAAACAATGCATGACGCCGCCCACTTTCTCTGCGCCCTCTTCCCGCATGATTTTTAGCGTATCTTCAGCCGCGCTGCGCGTATGAATAATCAAAGGTTTTCCAGCCAAAATCGCTGCCCGAATATGCGTGCGAAAGCGCTCACGCTGCCATTCCAAATCGCCAGTCAGACGAAAATAATCTAAACCAGTTTCACCAATCGCGACCACTTTTGGGTGTTGCGCAAGGCTGACAAGCGCTTCCACACTGGGCTCTTCTATATCCTCGTAGTCTGGATGTACACCAACTGACGCATAAAGGTTGTCATAACTTTCTGCGAGTTTTAATACTTCGGGAAATTTATCCAAGGTAACGGATACGCACAGCGCATGACCAACTTGCGATTCAAGCATCAGCTGTCTAACAGCGTGGATATTTTCAGTGAACTCAGGGAAATTGAGGTGACAATGCGAATCGACTAACATTTTACATGGTATGTGTTGGGCGATTGGCCTTAAGCGCGCCACCCAAAATGGCTTCAATCTTATTTTTTACTTCAACACCACCATCTTTTTCGCTAAATTGCACGCCAATGCCTTGCGGACGACTCGCTTGCGCCACGGGCGTAATCCAAATAACTTTTCCTACCACTTTGAGCTTCATTGGATCGTCGACCAAACTCAGCAACATAAACACTTCTTCACCAATTTTAAAGTTTTTATTGGTAGGAATAAACAAGCCGCCGCCTTTAACATAGGGCATATAAGCTGCGTACAAGGCCGATTTCTCTTTAATTGCAAGAGACAGCACACCTGGCTTGTTAATCGCTTCTTTAAGTTGGTCTGTAGTTACATCCATGTTCAATTGCAAGCTCTTTTCTTTATGTTTTAGGCTTAAATAATTGCGTATATTGTAGCAATATATTTTCCAGCTGCAATTCATTATTTAACGGGTGATTGGCCGTTTTTTTTGCGTTCAGCAGCTTACTTTGAAAACTTAACAACAAGTTTAAGTTTACGCTTTTACACAAAGCTTGCAAAGCGCCGCCTTGTTGTGGGTGATAGCGCAAAGTTTGTGCGAGTTTATAACCCGCAAGATCAAATATCCATTTTTGCAAAGTTTCCAGCGCACGCTCCATGCCAATACTTAAGAATAAAGGCGCACAAGCGAAAGCATCGAGTTTTGCACCTAAAGCTAAGTTTTTAACGAGATTCGCGTTGACTTCTCCTTCCTCAGTACCCTGTAAAGCCAATAAAGGTGAGCCTCCAGCGTAATCCAGCCCGCTTTCAGCATCTTTAATGCCTTGAGAGGTAAGCCAGTTAAGTGCATCCGTTTTACTTGGAAGCGGCATGTCTATTGCTTGGCAGCGGCTTAGAATGGTGGGCAATAAACGTTGTGGCTGGCTAGTCACCAATAAAAATAAGGTGTTGGCAGGTGGTTCCTCCAACATTTTAAGTAGCGCATTGGCAGATGCGAGATTTAGCGTTTCTGCAGGTGAAATTAAAATAACGCGATGCGAGTTGACTTGATGACTGGAAAGACTTAAATAATCAATGAGTTGGCGTATTTGTGCGACTGAGATTTGGCTTTTTTTCGAGGCTTTCTTTTTTGTTGCATCTTCAGATTCATCCGCTTCTTCTGGCGAAATCAAGCGAAAATCTGGGTGTCCGCCCTCTTTAAACCACACGCAACTTGGGCAAACGTCGCATGCTTGCTCAGTTTGCGCGCTGCACAACAAAGTCTGTGCTAGTTCCAGCGCAAATGCGTGTTTGCCAATACCCGCGCGACCACACAGCAACAAAGCATGCGGCAAATTCGCACGTTGTTGCATGATGTGTTGCCATTGTGATTTTTGCCATGAATACATATTTTTATTTATATTTTTCAAATAGTTGAAATAATTTTTTCAACTAAAACTTTAACTTTATCCAGTGTCTGATTCGCATCAATCACGCGAAAACGTGTCGGATTTTCTTTGGCGCGGGTTAAATATGCGGTGCGCAATTTCTCGAAAAATTTCGCATCTTCACGCTCAAATTTATCGGGCTCGCGCGCCGTGGTCAGTCTTTTCATGCTAATTTCCACTGGCACATCAAAAAGCAACGTTAAATCAGGCTGTAACTTACCTTGCACCCATTTTTCTAATTGCTTGATTTTGTTGCTGGAAACGCCCTTAGCGCCGCACTGGTAGGCATACGTTGCGTCGGTAAATCTGTCGGAAAGCACGTAAGCGCCTCGTTTAAGCGCAGGCTCAATGACGCTGTCGATATGCTCACGCCTCGCGGCAAACATCAGCAAAGTTTCAGTTTCTGGGTGCATCGCATCGTGCAATAGCAAAGCGCGCAATTGCTCTCCAAGCCTTGTACCGCCTGGCTCACGCGTTGAAACAACTTCGATACGTCGCGCTTTAAGTGCGGCAATAATATTGGGAATGTGCGTGCTTTTACCTGCGCCATCCATGCCTTCTAAGGTGATAAATTTACCGCGTTTTTTGCGTGTTGTTGCCATTATTTTTTCTTTTTTCCTTTAAGCTGATATTTTGCCACAGCCCGGTTATGCTCTACTAATGAATTTGAAAATGCATGACTACCATCGCCCTTGCCCACAAAATACAGCGCTTTAGTTTTTTTAGGGTGCAAGGCCGCCTCGATAGAAGCCAAGCCAGGCATGGCGATTGGTGTGGGTGGCAGGCCATCGCGAGTGTAAGTATTATAAATCGTGTCTGTGGTTAAATCTTTGCGGCGAATATTGCCATCGTACTTATCGCCTATGCCATAAATCACCGTCGGGTCGGTTTGCAAACGCATACCAATGCGTAAACGGTTGAGAAAAACACCTGCAATTTCTGGTCGCTCGCTCGCTTTGCCAGTCTCTTTTTCGACAATACTTGCCATAATCAGCGCTTCGTAACTACTCTTGTAAAGCAAACCAGATGAGCGATTCGCCCATGCTTCGGCCAATTTAACTTGCATAATTTCGTAGCTGCGTTTTAGCAGCACAACATCCGTTGTGCCGCGATCGAAATAAAACGTATCAGGAAAAAACAAGCCTTCTGGGTGCTTCTCGCCATTGCCCACCACTACCATCACTTCTGCATTACTTAAACCTGCAATAGTGGTTTTAACGTTATCATTTTTCGCCAATTTTGCGCGCATTTGCTTAAACGTCTTGCCTTCAATAAATGTGATGCTACCCTGCGTCGCCTTGCCATGATTGAGTGACAGAAGCAATTGATACGGCGACACATTTTTATTTAGCGTGTAATCGCCAGCCTGCAACTCAGCCTCTTTGTGCATGATTTTCGTCAAAATCACAAACGGCAACGCGCTAGAAATCACGTTTTGATCGACCAGTTGATTGGCGATGCTTTTTAGGCCGCTATTGGGTTTGATAGTGATTTCTTGCGCTTTCGGCGCTAAATTAAGTGGCGTTTTGGCGTAGTGATAAAGCCATACGCTTAAGCCAGCGGCAGCCAATAGGCCAATCAAAAAAATGATTTTAATAAGTTTTAACATGTATTTTATGCTGCTCTGCAAGCCGCGCGGATATTGGCTGCTAGGGCATCTTTTTTGAATATTTTTTCTTGGATACTTGTTTTATCTTGAATACTTTTTACTTGCCAGGCGTCGTAAATACTGTTGCATATAATAACCTCATCAGCCGCAAATAACTTTTCTAAATTAAACGTTTCAACTGAAGGTTTAAGCGAAAGCGTATGCGCTAGCTCTAATATGCGTTGCCTAGTTACACCCGCAACGCCGCACTTCGCAAGGCTTGGCGTAATCAGCGTGTCGCCAAAACGGGCGAGAATATTGGCCGCCGTACATTCAATCACGTTCTCGTTAGTGTCTAGCAAAATGCCATCCACAATATTCTGGTCATTCCATTCCATGCGCGCCAGCACGTTTTCGAGACGATTTAAGTGTTTAATGCCAGCCAGCTTGGGCTGTAGCGCCAAACGTGTTTCGCAGACGATCAAATTGACGCCGTCAATAAAGCGATCTTCAGGATATTCCGGCATGGCTGATTTGGTCACAACCCGCATCGGCGCAGTGATTGGCGGCGGCGTGTAGCCACGATTGCCCTCGCCGCGTGTTACGATTATTTTAGCGACCGCTACTTCATCTGGCGTAAATAATTGCTGCATATCACTCATCAGCAACTCAGCGCTTGGGCAGACGATATTAATTGCAGCACAATCGGCTACTAATTTTTGATAATGTAGCGGCCAACTTTCTGGCACGCCGGCACGCATCACCAGCGTGCGAAAAACGCCATCACCATATGCAAAACCACGGTCGAACGGCGAAATGGCGTAATCGAAACTGCCGTTGATGAGATATGAATGAGTGCGCGCCATGAAATGCAATTAAACCATAGACCAAGCGTTTTAAAAAGAGTCGAAAAACCAAATAAAACACCGTATAAAAACCATGCCCTGTAGCCGTAAAGGTCATCCCCGCAGAATATACCAGCTAAAGCTGGTTATTCATGCCTGAAATTCGCATGGATGTTAGCTTGCAAAGCACCTAAAATGCTTTATTTAAAGCGAGTTTAAAATCTTCTTAAAACTAAACTGCTGTTCGTGCCGCCAAATCCAAAATTATTTTTAAGCGCGTAGGTGTTTTTTTTTAATCGCTATATCCAACGCCGCACTTGTTGCTGATAATCTTGATAAGCGTTGCCAAATTTTTGCGTTAAAGCCGCTTCTTCTGGCTCAATTTGCTGCTTGGTCATCATCCAAACGAAGATTGGCAATATTAAAAATGGGATGACACTGCCCAAATATAAGCCCCAACCTGCAAGCATGATGAGCAAGCCTAAATACATGGGGTTACGCGAATATTGATATAAGCCGCCGGTGACCAAATGCGCGGTTTTGCTTGGATTCATGGGGTTGGGTGTGGTTTTGGCGCGATAGAACAGAAATAATGACCAAAAATCGCACAATAAGGCAATGCCGATGATGCCTAAGCCTAGCTTGTTCCACGGGTTGTTAAGCCAATAATAGAGCGGAAAATGTTGATTGAGTAGCCACATGATGCCCGCGCTTAAGAGCAAATAAACTGGCGGTGGGATTTTGGTTTTTAGCATGTTAAATGGCCTTAAAATGACAGAAACTTTGCCCAGAGAAAATTTTATGCCTCTGTGATCCGCATAGATATTGGATTGCAGGGCATCTGTTTTAAAGCGCTTTAATAAAAGTGCTTTATATCTTCTTAAATACTAAACTGCCGTTCGTGCCACCAAAGCCAAAGTTGTTTTTAAGCGCGTAAGTGATTTTTAAATCTCGCGCCATGTTGGCGCAATAATCCAAATCACATTCTGGGTCTTGGTTGAAGATATTAATGGTTGGTGGTGAAACTTGATTGTAAATCGACAGCACGGTAAACACGCTTTCTAAACCACCTGCGCCGCCCAGCAAGTGCCCTGTCATCGATTTTGTCGAGTTGACTACTAGCTTGTACGCGTGGTCGCCAAAAGTCGCTTTAATCGCGTTGGTTTCGTTGGCATCGCCCAATGGAGTCGACGTTCCATGCGCGTTCATAAATTGCACGTCAGTTGGGTTGATGCCTGCGTTTTTAAGCGCGTTGACCATTGACCTGCGAGGGCCGTCCATATTCGGCGCGGTCATGTGGTAGGCATCCGCGCTCATACCATAACCCACCAACTCCGCATAAATGCGTGCGCCGCGCGCTTTGGCATGTTCGTATTCTTCTAGCACCATCACGCCTGCGCCCTCGCCTATCACAAAGCCATCACGGTCTTTATCCCACGGGCGACTTGCAGTTGCGGGGTCATCATTGCGATTTGATAGTGCGCGTGCTGAGGCGAAACCACCAACTGAAAGCTCGGTAATCGCCGCTTCGGCGCCACCTGCGACCATCACGTCCGCATCGCCGTATTCAATCATACGTGCGGCATCGCCAATACTATGCGTGCCTGTGGTGCAAGCAGTGACAATTGCCACATTCGGGCCTTTTAAGCCAAACATAATGCTTAAATTACCAGAAATCATATTGATAATGGTGCCAGGAATGAAAAATGGCGAAATTTTGCGCGGGCCGCCTTCGTCGTAATTGTCGTTGGTAGATTCGATTAAACCTAAGCCACCTATGCCCGAGCCGATTGATACGCCAATACGCTCGGCATTTTGCTCAGTCACTTCGATGCCAGAGTCTTTAAACGCTTCAATGCCAGCAACTAAACCGTATTGAATAAAAGTATCCATGCGACGTGCGTCTTTAGCGGGAAGATAGTCTTCCACATTAAAGTTTTTAACTTCGCCTGCGATTTGACTAGAAAAAGCACTGGGATCAAATTTAGTAATGCGCGTAATGCCTGACTGGCCTTTAAGCAAGGTTTGCCAAGCGTTTTGCGTGCCGATGCCAACAGGCGAAACGACACCCAAGCCTGTAATCACAACTCTGCGTTTTGTAGTCATATGATGAGTAATACAATAGAAATCAGCCCTCTTTTGGAGGGCTGAAGTGTGAATTTATTTGAGGTTTGTATTGATGTAATCAATCGCTAATTGAACTGTGGTGATTTTCTCTGCTTCTTCATCAGGAATTTCACAGTCAAATTCTTCTTCTAGCGCCATTACTAGCTCAACAGTGTCAAGCGAGTCAGCACCCAAATCATCTACAAATGATGACGCGTTTTTAACATCCGCCTCATTTGCACCTAATTGTTCAGCAACAATTTTTTTAACGCGTTGTTCGATGTCAGACATCTATTTACCCCTTTGATTGAAAATTAGTCCTTAAGACTAAGTGCGTATTCTAACAAAACTCTGCTCAAATACAAAAAAAGTTACAAAAATAATTTTATGAATTATGCCGAGTACATGCCACCATTCACGTGAATCGTCTCGCCCGTAATATAAGCAGCGCTAGGACTGGCTAAAAACGCCACAGTAGCGGCAATTTCATTCACATTACCCAACCTGCCTAGCGGCACATGTTCTAACATTTTAGTTTTAATCGCTTCGGGCAATTCAGCCGTCATGTCAGTATCAATAAAGCCTGGCGCAACACAATTTACCGTAATATTGCGGCTACCCACTTCTGCTGCCAGCGATTTCGAGAAACCCGCCATGCCCGCCTTGGCAGCGGCATAATTAGTTTGGCCAGCGTTGCCCATATGGCCGACGACGCTAGAAATGCTGATAATGCGGCCCACTCGCGCCTTCATCATCGGACGCAACACCGCTTGGCTCATGCGAAAAACTGAGCTTAGATTGGTCGAAATCACTGCATCCCAATCTTCGTCTTTCATGCGCATCAGTAAAGTATCACGCGTGATGCCTGCGTTATTCACCAAAATCGTCACGTCGCCAAATTTTTCAGCGATTTCTTTAAGCACGGCCTCAATTTGCGTGGCATCATTCACATCTAAAGCAAGCCCCAAGCCTTTTATATTCGAGGCTTTCAGCGATGCGTTGATATTTTCTGCACCGCCAACTGTGGTCGCTGTACCTATTACTGTAGCGCCCTGCTTGCCGAGCTCTTGCGCAATCGCTGCGCCAATGCCGCGGCTCGCGCCAGTGACTAAAGCAATTTGTCCATTTAGTATATTTGACATTAAATAAATCCTCTAACTAATTGATTTAATTATTTTTTATAAAATCTAAAATAGCTTCACTTGAAACCAAAGCGCTACATGGCAATTCGGCTACAATTCTTTTGGTTAAACCTGCCAGCACTTTGCCAGGCCCACATTCTGCGCTATTAGTAATACCTAGCGCATGAATCGCTTGCACGGTTTCTACCCACCGGACGGGCGAATACAATTGGCGCACCAGCGCATCTTTTATTTTAGCTGAATCAGTGTACAAAGCCACGTCCGCATTGTGTAATACAGGAATAATTGGCGTATTAATCGTCACATTTTTTAAATATTCCGCCAGCTTTTCTGCGGCTGGTTTCATCAATGCGCAATGCGATGGAACGCTGACTGGAAGCGGCAGCGCGCGTTTTGCGCCCTTCGCTTTTGCAAGCTCCATGCCGCGCTCAACTGCCGCTTTGTTGCCAGCAATCACCACTTGACCAGGCGAATTAAAATTTACCGCCTCACATACTTCACCTTGCGACGCTTCAGCGCAAACCGCACGCACAACTTCATCATCTAAGCCAAGAATTGCCGCCATCGCACCCACTCCTTCTGGCACGGCGCTTTGCATGGCTTCCGCGCGAAACTTTACTAAAGGTAGCGCATCGGCAAAACTTAATGCATTTGAAGCCACTAAAGCGGTATATTCACCCAGGCTGTGACCCGCATGAATATTGGCTTGCAGATCATTATTTTGAAGATATGCGCGATAGGTTGCAATGCCAGCAGTCAGCATCAGCGGCTGCGTGTGCTGGGTTTGATTAAGCAACTCATTTTCTTCAGTCACCATCTTCCAAAAATCGACTTTTAGAATATCTGATGCTTCAGTAAATGTTTGTTTAATAATAGAATTGTCGCTGAAACCAGCCATCATGCCGACCGATTGTGAACCTTGACCAGGAAAGAAAAACGCTATTTTTTGTGTCATATTTTTTACTATTAAAACTAAAATTTATAAGGGTTAGCGCTTAATATTTAATCAGAGCAGAGCCCCAAGTAAAGCCGCCGCCAAAGGCTTCCATAAGTATCACATCGCCACGTTTAATGCGGCCATCGCGCACCGCGACATCAAGCGCCAGCGGAATCGACGCGGCAGATGTATTGCCATGTTTATCCACCGTGACGACGACTTTATCCATCGACATATCAAGCTTTTTAGCAGTGGCTTGCAAAATGCGAATATTGGCTTGATGCGGCACCAGCCAATCGATATCAGACTTTTGCATGTTGTTCGCAGTCAGCGTTTCATCGACAATTTGATCCAGCGTATTCACCGCCATTTTAAACACGGCGTTACCTTCCATATGCACGGTATCTGGCGTGTTGTCGTGCTTGCGCGGCACGTGCAGCATTTTTTCGTAATTGCCATCGGCATGTAAGTGCGTAGAAATAATGCCTTCTTTACTATTTATATCAGCCTGCAAGGCGCATAGGATAACGGCTCCAGCGCCATCGCCCCACAAAATGCAGTTGCTTCTATCGGTGTAATCGGTAATCCGCGAAAACGTTTCTGCACCAATCACCAGCGCGCACTTGGCGCTGCCAGCTTTAATAAAATTATCGGCCGTGGCAAGCGCATAAATAAAGCCGCTGCAAACTGCTTGCAAATCAAATGCGGGGCAACCCGCCAGCCCAAGTTTACGCTGCACCATGGTCGCCACACTGGGGAAAATTTTATCGGGCGTGGTGGTTGCAACAATGATTAAATCGATTTGACCTGCCTCAATACCCGCGCTGGATATGGCTTGTAAGGCGGCTTCCTGCGCTAAATCGCTGGTATGCTCGCCTTTAGCTGCGATATGCCGCTCGCGAATACCTGTGCGCGAAAAAATCCACTCGTCGGTGGTAGCCACCATTTTTTCTAAATCTTTATTACTGAGAATTTTTTTAGGCAAATAACTACCCGTACCAGCTATTTTGGCGATTATCTTTTTACTTTCCGTCATTGCACATTGCCTTCTATATCAGCAGACAAAGTTGGCTGAATATGTTCAATTTCTAATTGCTGTGTAATGCGTTGCAATACGCCGCTACGTGCTTCTTTTATTGCCACGTGAATGGCGTGATTAAACGCCACAACATCTGCTCCGCCATGACTTTTTACCACAATGCCACGCAAGCCTAAAAAACTCGCTCCATTGTAAAGCCTAGGATCTAAGCGCTTTTTGAAGGCCTTTAATACTGGCATTGCACCTAAAGCCATGATTTTAGTCAGCCAATTTCTTTTAAATTCTTGCGTTAAAAATTTGCCCATCATATGCGCCAAACCTTCGGTGGTTTTTAGCGCCACATTGCCCACAAAACCGTCGCACACTACTACATCTACCGTGCCTTTAAAAATATCGTCGCCTTCTACGTTGCCATAAAAATTCAAATGGCTGGCGCGCAATAATTCGGCGGTTTGCTTCACCACTTCGTTGCCTTTAATGTCCTCAGAGCCTATATTCAACAAACCTACCGTCGGGTTTGGCTTGTTTTCCACGCAACTCACCAACATCGCACCCATAATGGCAAATTGCAACAATTGCTCTGGCGTACAATCTGCATTTGCACCTAAATCGAGCATATGTGTATCACCTTTTTCACTTGGTAGCGCGCTAGCAATAGCAGGCCTATCAATGCCAGGCAAGGTTTTAAGTACGAAACGCGCAGTCGCCATCAGCGCGCCAGTGTTGCCTGCGCTCACGCAAGCATGCGCCTCGCCAGACTTCACCAAATTAATCGCCACGCGCATGGAAGAATCTTTTTTGTTTTTTAAGGCACTTTGCGGCGATTCATCCATTAACACTACTTCAGTGCTGTGATGAATGCGCAAACGTGGGCTGGTGCTTGTTTTGAGCACTTTGAGTTCCGCTTGAATGGCATATTGCAAACCAACCAACACAACATTGAGCTGGCTGTCTTCTTTCAACGCGTTGAGCGCGGCAGGAACGGTGACGTGTGGGCCGTGATCCCCCCCCATCGCATCAATGACAATTGTAATATCCATCATTCGAATTAGATGTAATTATTCAAAGGTTGTCAACGCTAGTTTACAAATACTATATGTGCAAACGCCGCACTAAATTGAGAGCGCGGCGTATTGGTTGAAGCAAATTGCGGTGGCAAAAGTGAGTTTACTCGCCTTTTGTTGCCACTACTTTACGACCACGGTAATAGCCGCTTGGGCTAATGTGGTGACGCAAATGTGTTTCGCCTGTGGTTGGCTCTACGGCTAACGGTGGGTTTACTAAAAAGTCATGTGAGCGATGCATACCGCGTTTTGAAGGTGACTTTTTATTTTGTTGAACTGCCATGTTGATGCTCCAAATACTTGCTAAAAATAAGCGCTAAAATTAACTAAGCGCGCATTCTAAAGCAATTGCGCTTTAATGTAAATCAATCGCTTACAGATTTATTTAAATTTATCCTTTAATATGGCAAACGGATTTGGTTTTTCGCCGCTTTGCATACTTACTTTGCTGCAATTTTCTTCATGCACTGGTGCTATTGGCATGGCCAAAAGTAGCTCATCTTCGATTAATTCTTGCAAATTCATCTCATTATTTGCTTCTAACCAATCCATTTCATCATTTTCGCCAAGCTCATTGATAGTGGTGTTGCTAATTAAATAATCGAAGCTTAAATCCAATTCAACTTGCATTTTATCTAGGCAGCGCTGGCAAATAACTGGCAATTTGGTTCTGATATTCAAATGCAAGCTAGGCTGACGAAACCGTTTGTAATCGCCTGTAAGTTCGAAGCGAATTGTAGCTGACTCGGAATTTTTATCTTGAATCACAAGTAATTCAGCTAATCTTTCACAGTCAAAAGCATCAAAAGTGTCGATCAGTTTTTGCTGAGTTTGTGCAAATTCCAAGTTGTTAATAATGAATGTTTTCATGGTAATTAAAGATAAATTGGTCATATTTTTGTATTGCCACATGTCCCTTACAGCGCGCTTGCATGTTATACTTTAACGGTTTGTTGGCAGATATTAAGGCAATGCTGTGTTCAAAAAAATTCTAGTTGCTAATCGGGGTGAGATTGCAGTGCGTATTGTACGCGCTTGCTCTGAAATGGGCATTAAATCTGTGGCAATTTATGCCGATGCAGATCGTCATGCCTTGCATGTTAAAAAAGCCGATGAAGCTTACAATTTGGGTGCTGACCCAGTTGCGGGCTATTTAAATGCGCACAATATTGTCAATGTGGCAGTTGCCGCAGGCTGTGATGCTTTGCACCCTGGATATGGATTTTTGTCAGAAAACCCAGAGCTGGCTGACATCTGCGCCCGTCGCGGTATTAAATTCATTGGGCCAAATGCATCCGTAATACGTCAAATGGGCGATAAAATTGAAGCGCGCAAAGCCATGACTGGAGCGGGCATCCCCTGCACACCTGGCAGTGATGGGAACTTGGCTGATTTAGATGAAGCGGTCGCCTTAGCCAAAAAAATCGGCTACCCAGTGATGCTAAAAGCCACTAACGGCGGTGGCGGGCGTGGTATTCGCCGTTGCGACAGCGAAAAAGATTTACTCACAAATTACGACCGAGTGATTTCTGAGGCCAGTAAAGCATTTGGCAAACCAGAAGTATTTTTAGAAAAATGCGTGGTGCATCCTCGCCATATCGAAGTGCAAGTCATGGCTGATAGCCAAGGCAATGTCATCCATTTATTTGAGCGCGACTGCTCAATTCAACGACGCAATCAAAAACTCATTGAAATTGCGCCCTCCCCGCAATTAAGCCAAGCGCAACGCGAGTATATTGGCGGCTTGGCGGTCAAAGCGGCTAAAGCAGTTGGCTATGAAAACGCCGGCACGGTAGAGTTTTTACTAGATCAAAATAATACGTTTTACTTTATGGAAATGAATACACGCCTGCAAGTAGAGCACACCGTCACCGAGACCATTACTGGCGTGGATATTGTACAAGAGCAAATTCGCATCGCTTATGGCTTACCGTTGCGTTACAAGCAAAGCGAAATTAGCTTTCGCGGTTTTGCTATGGAATACAGAATCAATGCTGAAGATCCCAAAAACGACTTTTTACCCAGCTTTGGCAAAATTACGCGTTATTACTCACCCGGCGGCCCTGGCGTGCGCATGGATGCTGCGATTTACTCAGGCTATGTGATTCCACCTTATTACGATTCCATGTGCGCTAAGCTCACAGTTTGGGCACTCGATTGGCCAAGCGTTGTTGAGCGGGGAAGGCGCGCTTTGGGCGATATGGTGGTATATGGAGTCAAAACCACGATTCCCTATTATCAAGAAATTATGAAGCACCCAGATTTTAAGAACGCTGATTTCAACACCAGCTTTGTAGAAACACATCCAGAACTCACTAATTACGCCACCGAGTTACCGCCAGAACTGTTTGCTGCGGCGATTTCGGCAGCCATTGCGGCGCATGAAGGCATTTAAAATGCTTGCAAAGACACCAAGTAAGCTTGAAGTAGTTATTATGGTTGTTTTAAGGGTGTCAATTGCCACGATCTGCACTGTAGTAGGCATGATAGCAATTGCTTATTTAGCGAAGATGCTTGGAATTAGCAAATCTCTGATAATACTCTTGTCTATTATTACTGGAGTTAGCGGTTTTATTTTTGGTGTTTATTGGACAATGACTTATTTAGTTAAGTCAGGCTTTACAAAAACAAAAGTAAGTACTGCAAAGTAAATTAAAATTACATTAACATTGAAATAATTGATTAAAATTATGAGCAAAATACACATCACTGAACTGGTTTTACGCGACGGTCATCAATCGTTAATTGCAACGCGCATGCGCACCGATGACATGCTGCCGATTTGTTCTAAGCTGGACGACATTGGTTTTTGGTCAATTGAGGCTTGGGGTGGTGCCACCTTTGATGCCTGCGTACGATTCCTCAAGGAAGACCCGTGGGAGCGTCTCGCAAAGTTACGCAAAGCCTTGCCTAACAGCCAGGTTAATATGTTATTGCGCGGTCAAAATCTGCTCGGCTATCGCCATTATTCTGACGATGTGGTAAATGCCTTTGTGAAAAAGTCAGCCGATAACGGGGTCGATGTGTTTCGCGTATTTGACGCCTTAAACGACGTGCGTAACTTGCGTGAAGCAATTAAGGCAGTTAAAAAAGTTAAAAAGCACGCCATCGGTACGTTGTCTTACACTACCAGCCCGGTACACGATAACGCTTACTTTGTTGCTATGGCCAAAGAATTGGAAGAAATTGGCGCAGACAGCATCGGCATTAAAGATATGGCTGGCTTACTCACACCACAAGCGGCGGGTGATTTGGTTAAATCGCTTAAATCTGCAGTAAGCTTGCCTATTCACGTGCACAGCCATGCTACATCTGGCTTCGCTAGCATTGCTTTAATGAAAGCGGTTGAAAATGGCGCCTCCATTATTGACACCTGTAACTCATCTTTTGCAGAAGGTGCAAGTCACCCTTCAACCGAGAGCATGGTAGCGGCCTTGCAAGGCACAGAATATGACACAGGTATTGAATTGGCTAAGCTACAAGAAATCACCGCCTATTTCCGCGAAGTACGCAAAAAATACTGGCAGTATGAAAGTGATTTTACTGGCGTTGATACACGCGTGTTAGTCAATATGGTGCCAGGCGGTATGATTTCTAACTTGTCGAACCAGCTAAAAGAACAAGGTGCATTAGATAAAATGGATGCAGTGTTGGCTGAAATCCCACGCGTACGTCATGATTTGGGCTATCCACCACTTGTTACGCCGACCTCGCAAATTGTTGGCACACAAGCTGTGCTAAACGTAATGACAGGCCAACGCTACAAATCGATTACCAATGAAGTCAAAAACTATTTCTTAGGGCAATACGGCAAATCACCCGCGCCTGTAAACGATAAAGTAAAACAATTGGCCGTAGGTGATGGTGAAGTAATTACTTGCCGCCCTGCCGATTTGTTAGAGCCAGA
>JBEBJI010000073.1:0-1248 GCA_040079935.1 Methylotenera sp. | reverse complement strand
TGCGGCGCGTGGCAACCACTTCATCCAGCTTTTGCATATCTTCAGGATTAAAACCAATCGGCATGCAAAGCTCGCGCAGATTGCAGTTTGAGCAAGCTACTTTAATGGTTTCTGGTGTAGTTCTTTGGTTCATTGGTTGCCAAGAGTTATCGTTAACCTCTAAGCATACAGTTTTAATGTCTTTGTTGGAAGAATTTGCTTGGCACATTTGTTAATTTCAAAAAATATTTTATCCGTCAGATTGTTCATTAATCCCATAGTCAGTCGTTTGACTTACATCAAAGAATTTTGCAGCCAAAGCTGGCAAAGTCTCAAAACACCGAGGAGTGATAAGATGACTGTCAAAAATACCACAAAAAAAGATGTCGATGGCGTTACGCCGATAGTGACATCCGAGATGCTACGCAGTTTTGATATCTCAGGGCCACGTTACACTTCATATCCAACTGCAGACCGTTTTGTAGAAGCTTTTACAGAAGATGCTTATAAGATAGCTTTGGATCAGCGGCGCTTGGGTGGAAGAGCTCATCCTTTATCAATTTACGTGCATATTCCATTTTGTGAATCGCTTTGTTTTTTCTGCGCTTGCAACAAAATCGTCACCAAGCATCATGAGCGTAGCGCTGAATATTTAGAATATCTTGGCCGTGAAATTGATTTGCACATAGCGCACTTGGGTAAGGGTCAAACTATTTCTCAGTTACATTTAGGCGGGGGCTCACCTACTTTTTTCAGTGATGATGAGTTAACTGAGCTAATGTCTATGTTGAAGCGTAGTTTTGTATTTGCGCCAGACGGTGAATATTCGATCGAAGTTGATCCGCGCACGGTAAACGATAAGCGCTTAACACATTTAGCTGCGCTAGGATTTAATCGTTTGAGTTTTGGTGTGCAAGATTTTGACGAAGAAGTACAAAAGGCGGTACATCGTATTCAGCCCGCAGAACAAGTATTTTCACTAGTTGAAACTGCACGTCGCCTGAAGTTTGATTCAGTGAATGTCGACTTGATATATGGCTTGCCTAAGCAAACGCCAGAGTCATTTGCGCGAACTTTAGAACAGATAGTAGAGCTTAGACCCGATAGGATAGCGCTCTATGCCTATGCGCATTTGCCAGAGCGTTTTAAGCCACAACGGCGTATCAGTGAATATGAATTGCCTGCTGCGCAGGCCAAAATTAGCATGTTGTCCGAGGCTTTAACTGCATTTCTTGAAGCTGGTTACGTTTACGTGGGCATGGATCATTT
>JBEBJI010000056.1:0-5431 GCA_040079935.1 Methylotenera sp. | reverse complement strand
CATTGCACCGATTGCGATGGAAGAAGGCCTGCGCTTTGCTATTCGTGAAGGCGGTCGTACCGTTGGTGCAGGTGTGGTGGCTAAAGTTATTAAGTAATTAAACATAATAAAACGGCAGAATTAAATTCTGCCGTTTTCGCTCTTTAAAGGACAAGTAAATGGCAGCTCAAAAAATTCGTATTCGCTTGAAAGCATTTGATTATCATTTGATTGATCAATCTGCTCAAGAAATCGTAGAAACAGCAAAACGTACAGGCGCAGTGGTTAAAGGCCCAGTGCCGTTGCCAACACGAATTGAACGTTTTGATATTTTGCGTTCACCGCATGTAAACAAAACATCGCGTGATCAGTTTGAAATTCGCACTCATCAGCGTTTGATGGATATCGTGGATCCAACTGATAAAACGGTAGATGCTCTCATGAAATTAGATTTACCCGCAGGCGTTGATGTAGAGATTAAGTTGTAAGAAAATTAAGCTTTAAGTAGTTGGTAGGTGTTGTAATAAAAACCAGAGTTCGGTATAATCCGCGCTCTTTCACAGAAGTCGGTCAATTGTAATCGACTTCTTTAATTAAAAATAAGGATACGATCATGAGCTTAGGGCTTATTGGTCGCAAGGTAGGTATGACCCGCGTGTTTACTGATGATGGCGCAAGCATCCCAGTAACCGTGTTGGAAGTTGTTCCTAACCGTGTGACACAGATCAAGACGGTCGCGAGCGATGGCTATACAGGCCTTCAAGTTGCTCACGGTACACGTCGTGCTAGCCGCATCAACAAAGCGCTTACTGGCCATTATGCCAAAGCAGGCGTTGCTGCAGGTGCTGGCATCAAAGAATTCAATGTTTCTGCTGATGTGTTGGCTGGCTATCAAGTTGGCGGCAATGTCACGGTAGAAATTTTCACCGCTGGTCAGTTGGTGGATGTGACCGGGTCATCTATTGGTAAAGGCTTTGCTGGTGCAATTAAGCGCCATCACTTTAAGTCTAACCGCGCATCGCACGGCAACTCTAAATCTCACAACGTACCTGGCTCTATCGGTATGGCGCAAGATCCAGGTCGAGTATTCCCTGGTAAACGCATGCCAGGCCATTTGGGTGATACTACAGTGACGACGCAAAACTTAGAAGTTGTGCGTGTAGATGTTGAACGCAATTTACTTTTGATTAAAGGCGCAATCCCAGGCTCTAAAGGCGGTGATGTTGTTGTGCGTCCGGCTATTAAAGCTAAGCTCCAGAAAGTAAGGGGCTAATCATGGAAATCAAATTAATCGACAATAATGGTAAAGCTGCTAAAAAAGGTGTTTCAGTTTCTGAAGTAACTTTTGGTCGCGAATTTAACGAGGCGCTAGTGCATCAAGTGGTTGTTGCCTACATGGCAAATGCACGTACAGCAACTCGTCAGCAAAAAGGCCGCGATACTGTAGCTCATACAACGCATAAGCCGTACGCACAAAAAGGTACTGGCAATGCGCGTGCAGGTATGAGCTCAAGCCCGATTTGGCGTGGAGGCGGTCGTGCTTTTCCAAATTCGCCGAATGAAAATTTCAGCCACAAAGTAAACCGTAAAGCTTACCGTGCTGGTATGCAGACTATTTTGTCAGAATTGGTTCGTCAAGACCGCATTGCTGTAGTGGAAGATTTCAAAATCACAACACCTAAAACTAAGCAGTTTGTTGAAAAAATTAAAAGCTTGGGCTATGCCGATGGCGTGTTGATTCTCACGGATGGTTTTGATGAGAATTTGTACTTGTCATCACGCAATTTAATTAATGTGATGGTAGTAGAAGCGCAATATGCTGACCCCGTTAGTTTGGTGCGTTTCTCTAAGGTATTGGCTACTGCCGGTGCCGTGAAGAAGCTCGAGGAGATGCTAGCATGATGAACGCTATTACGAAAACTCAAGATCGTTTATTGCAAGTGATATTAGCACCACAAATTACCGAAAAAGCGACTTACATTGCAGATAAGCATCAGCAAATTGCTTTTAAAGTGCGTACAGATGCTACTAAACCTGAAATCAAAGCCGCAGTTGAGCTTGTTTTTAAAGTGGAAGTTGAAAAAGTCGCTGTGATTAATGTAGGTGGTAAAACTAAGCGCGCTGGCAAAAGAATTGGCAAGCGTAACGACTGGAAAAAAGCGTATGTTAGCTTGAAACCAGGTCAAGAAATTAACTTCGCAGCGGGCGAATAAGGAGAGAAGACATGGCATTAGTAAAAGTCAAACCAACTTCCCCCGGCCGTCGTGGTGTACTTAAAGTTGTTACACCGGATTTGTATAAAGGCAAGCCACACGCGCCGCTGTTGGAAAGTCAAAGTAAAAACGCAGGTCGTAATAATGACGGCCGCATTACCACACGTCATCAGGGCGGTGGTCATAAGCAACATTATCGTATGATTGATTTCCGTCGCAATAAAGACGGCATTCCTGCGAAAGTAGAGCATATTGAGTACGATCCAAATCGTACTGCACATATTGCTTTGCTATGTTACGCCGATGGTGAACGTCGTTATATTATTGCTCCGCGCGGCATTGCTGCTGGTGCGCAACTAATCAGCGGCGCAGAAGCCCCCATCAAGGTAGGTAATGCGCTGCCATTGCGTAATATCCCAGTTGGTAGCACGATTCATTGCATCGAATTGCAGCCTGGTAAAGGTGCTCAGTTAGCGCGTTCTGCTGGTACGTCAGTTCAGCTACTCGCTCGTGAAGGTGCTTATGCGCAGTTGCGTTTACGTTCTGGCGAAGTGCGCCGCGTACACGTAGATTGCAAGGCAACTCTGGGTGAAGTAGGTAATGAAGAGCATTCATTACGTTCAATTGGTAAGGCTGGTGCAATGCGCTGGCGCGGTGTTCGTCCAACCGTTCGCGGTGTAGTAATGAACCCAGTTGATCACCCGCATGGTGGTGGTGAAGGGCGTACTGCTGCTGGTATGAATCCAGTCAGTCCATGGGGTGTTAAAACTAAGGGTTATCGTACACGTAGCAATAAGCGTACAGATAATATGCGTATTAGTCGTCGTCCGAGAGGCGTAAGGTAATTTATGGCACGTTCAATTAAAAAAGGTCCATTTATTGATGGTCATTTGGCAAAAAAAGTAGAAGCTGCTGCAGCTACGCGCGATCGCAAACCAATTAAAACTTGGTCACGCCGCTCTACTATCTTGCCAGATTTTATTGGTTTAACAATTGCCATTCACAATGGTAAGCAACACATACCGGTGTTGATTTCTGAAAACATGGTTGGTCACAAGCTCGGCGAATTTGCGTTAACTCGTACATTCAAGGGTCATGCGGCTGATAGAAAAGCTAGCAAATAAGAGGCTCAATATGCAAGTAACTGCAATATTAAAAGGCGTACACCTCTCACCGCAAAAAGCGCGTTTGGTGGCTGACCTTGTTCGTGGCAAAAAAGTTGATCATGCACTTGATATTTTGAATTTCACGCCGAAAAAAGGTGCTGAAGTGATTAAAAAAGTGGTGGAATCTGCAATTGCTAATGCTGAACACAACAATGGGGCTGATATCGACGAGTTGAAGGTAACTTCGATATACGTGGACAAAGGCATTGTGCTTAAACGTATTCGTCCACGTGCAAAAGGTCGCGCTGGTCGTATTATTAAACCAACCTGTCATATTCATGTGACAGTCGGCGACTCAAAGGCATAATATGGGACAAAAAATACATCCAATCGGCTTCCGTCTGAGTGTCAATAAAAATTGGTCCTCACGTTGGTACGCCAATAGCAAAAACTTCCCTGAAATGTTGCAAAGCGACATTAAGGTGCGTGCGTTTTTAAATAAAAAATTAGCTGCTGCGGCAGTAAGTAAAATCATCATTGAACGTCCTGCAAAAAATGCAAAAATTACGATTCATAGCGCGCGTCCAGGCGTTGTAATTGGTAAAAAAGGCGAAGACATAGAGTCATTGCGCTCTGCTTTGCAAGGCATGATGGGCGTGCCAGTGCACTTGAACATTGAAGAAGTACGTAAGCCAGAAATTGATGCAACATTGATAGCACAATCGATTGCGCAGCAACTTGAAAAACGCGTAATGTTCCGTCGTGCCATGAAGCGCGCGATGCAAAATGCAATGCGCTTAGGCGCGCAAGGCATCAAGATCATGAGCTCAGGACGTTTGAATGGCATTGAGATTGCTCGTACCGAATGGTATCGCGAAGGTCGCGTGCCTCTGCATACATTGCGTGCTGATATCGATTATGGCGTAGCAGAAGCTTCTACAACATACGGCATTATTGGTATTAAAGTGTGGGTATTTAAAGGTGAGATTTTTGCAGATAACGTGCAAGCACCAATTGGTGCAACAGCACCAGCCGCAGCACCAGTTGCCGAACCAGAGAAAAAAGTAAGAAAGCCGAGGGCTAAAGATGCTGCAACCGTCTAGACAAAAATATCGCAAGATGCAAAAAGGCCGCAACAAAGGCATTGCAACGACTGGTAATAAAGTAAGTTTTGGTGATTTTGGTTTAAAAGCCATTGGTCGTGGTCGTTTAACGGCCCGTCAAATCGAAGCTGCGCGCCGTGTGATGACGCGCCACATTAAACGTGGTGGTCGAGTGTGGATTCGTATTTTTCCAGATCAGCCAATTTCTAAAAAACCTGCTGAAGTGCGTATGGGTAACGGTAAAGGTAGTACCGAGTACTATGTAGCGCAAATTCAGCCTGGTAAAATGTTATACGAGATGGACGGCGTTAGTGAAGAACTTGCGCGTGAGGCGTTCCGATTGGCAGCTGCTAAGTTGCCAATTGAAACGACATTCATGACTCGTCAGCTTGGTACTTAAGGATACGAACATGAAAGCCACCGATTTAAGAGCAAAAAGTGTTGATGAGTTGAATGCGGAATTGATTGAATTGCGCCGCGCGCAATTTTCGCTCCGTATGCAAATTGCCACACAACAATTAACTAAAGTAGATCAGCTAGGTAAAGTACGCAAGGATGTCGCGCGTGTGAAGCTTGTATTGGCTGAGAAAGCGAAACAGGCCTAATTATGGTTAAAGCAAATATGACAGAAGCTACAAAAGTAGTGCGTACTGTGAGTGGTCGCGTTGTAAGCGACAAGATGGATAAAACCATCACAGTATTAGTTGAGCGTAAAGTAAAACATCCGTTAATCGGTAAAGTGATTGTGAAGTCGAATAAATTTCACGCGCACGATGAAAAAAACGAATGTAAAGAAGGTGATTTAGTTACCATTACTGAAAGCCGCCCGTTGTCAAAAACAAAAACATGGGTATTAAGTAAAGTAGTCACTAAGGCATAAGTTATAGTAACTGTAAAAAGGTATTTATGGCTTGCTTCAAACCATAAATATCCGTTATAATGTTGGACTTTTCGGCACTCGTGAATTTTAGATTTAATTTCTAAGGCTCATAAAAGCAAGTGCCCCAATACTGACCGTGGTCTACTGGCC
>JBEBJI010000055.1:0-5476 GCA_040079935.1 Methylotenera sp. | reverse complement strand
GAATAAGCCTTTAAGCTTATCCACTGCCCCGCCAGCCCTAATACCCAAGCTGGTACCCACGCCTGGACCTAGAATAGCTGTGCCAGCAATAGCGCCAGCTATGGCAGCTTTTGAAGGCAACACCACAGGGTTACTTACGGTGCCAGAAACCTCTAGGGGAATTGCTGTTAAGCCCATGCTGTTTTTCACGTTCACCACTACAGTGCCGTCTAGTGCTTTATTTGGTTTAACTTTAACTTGCCCTTTTGCAGATAATAGACCAGAACTTATTTTAATATCTCTTAAGTGATATAGTTTCCCCGAACTATTTAACACACCAGAAAACTCATCAAACTGCGTTTCGCCCCCGCCTTGTTTCTGCTTAATTAGCAAGCTCGCCACCTTCACTAAGTCTAGCCCGTGCAGCACGCCGTTATTCACTTTAAATTGAAAATTTGTTTGCAAATTATCTGATAACTTACTAGCCTCTTTAGCCGTGGCAGAAAAATTGCCTTTGCCAAATAAATTCCCACTTAAATAAACCGCTTTACTCACCATGCTACTTGGCTGCTGTACCGATAAATTATTCACAATCAAATTACCGCTGGCCTTCCAGTTCGGCTTCCCTTTATTTTCCTCCCAATTTAAAACAGCATCGCCCGTTAATTTTCCGCCATAAAGTACAACATCAATATTAGGTATGGTTAGATTGCTGCCTTTTAAGTGCATTTCAAGCTTGGCGTTATCAATCAACAACGGCAAGCCTACTGGCATCGTCCATTTGTTCGCGGTCACCACTATCAGCTGCTCGTCGCCGTTAGGCGTTACTTTAGCCCCCAGTTTGCCATCCAAGGTTTCTAGCGTGGCAGATTCCAGCTTGTTATCGCTTGTTAGCGTTGCCTTTGCATTCATGGAGGGATATTTTGCATCAGGCCAAACCAAATTTAGTTCGTCAATTTTAATATGACGAATATTGACCGCAGCTGCCTCACTACTCTCGGAATTTTTGGCCGTTAAGGCAGAAATAAAATCTAACGCGGCTTTTTTAAGTATGGGCTTGCTGATAGTTAAATCGATTATTTTTGTGGCAGAAAATAAACTACCAATGGTGGGAATCACCACCAAGTTTTCGACTTTAAGTTCTTGATTTTTTCCAACTACAATATCATCGGCAATCACCCGCGGGCTGGGCAACAAGAACAAATGTGCAGAGTTTATGCTAACTGGTTGACCTAATTTTTCACTTGCAATTTTTTCCGCCTGATGCAAATACGTCTGCATGGGGATTAAAAACGGTAAAATAAGCAGCAAGCCAATAACAAGGGCTGCACCAATTAATATTTTTTTAGTTTTATTCATCATTTAAGTGCTAAATTATACGCTTAAATGATTGACCAAAAAGCGCTAAGCCAGTATTATCACGCCTTCACAAGTCCTACCGATTCCTCGATAGCTCAGCCGGTAGAGCAACGGACTGTTAATCCGTGTGTCCCTGGTTCGAGCCCAGGTCGAGGAGCCAAATTTTAAAAGCCCTGCAGCGATGTTGGGCTTTTTCTATTTAAGCCAGCGACGATGAGTTTGTGAAGGCTCGAGCGCAAGAAATAATCGCTTCGAAGCTGTATTGGCAGTTTAGGATCCAGCGAGTGACCCAGTGGATTTCAACTAATATAAGGAGCAATACCAGTGACCAACGCACAACGCAGAGCACTCAGCCGCATGGCTGAAATGAATGCACAAAGTAACGGCAGCAAGCCTGAACCAACCCACAGCAGCGCGTTCTGTCCGCATGAGGCAGGCGCTTATTACCTAGTCAATGTGGACAATGTCGGCAAGGTCATCAATCTATTGGCAATGGAAGTCGAGCCGCCTGTTCGCACCTACACCATTACCACCGTTAATTTTGAAGTGGATGCAGATACTGGCAAATGGATCTGGTTTGATGGTAAGGAAAAGCTATCCCCACGCAAAAACCAGGATAGTTGGCGTCTTGGCAGCAAGAAATTATATGACACACGCGAAGCTGCAGAGGCTGAGCTTCAGCGCATGATGGTCAAAAACGGTGACCGAGTGACTAAGGTACACGACCTGCCAGACGATATGACTAAACTGAAAAAGATCCGTAGTGCCCACCATCCAGACCGCAATAACCCCGATTCCGACCATGACCTCTATCAGTCGGTTATAGAGAAAATTGACAGGATGCGTGCGGTGAGTGTGTGAACCAAAGCGTATACTTTAATAGATTGAACGTGACAATTTTGACGAGCATAAGCGAGCTCCAACGATTGAGGCCGAGCTTATATAATTAAATATTAATAAGTCACATAAACTGTTAATCCATGTGTCCCTAGTTCGAGCCTAGGTCGAAGAACCAAATTCTAAACCACTGACAGAATGTTAGTGGCTTTTTCATTTTTAATTCACCGTAAC
Organism: Methylotenera sp.; assembly: GCA_040079935.1. Taxonomy (GTDB): domain Bacteria; phylum Pseudomonadota; class Gammaproteobacteria; order Burkholderiales; family Methylophilaceae; genus Methylotenera_A. Next base: position 3,067 of record JBEBJI010000055.1, on the reverse strand, counting down.
TCATGATTTTCTAATTCAGACATTTATTATTGTTAATGAGAGTCAGATTTAAAGCTACCAAATTCAAGCAACATTGGGCAAAAATCGACCCAAAGAAAACATAACCACTATCTCAACGGCCTTTAGATTTACCTATCGACCAAATTAACTCTGGCATTTAAAACCTCTCCGTATTATGAATATCATCGACGGCAATTTAACACTTAGGTTGATTTTGTGACACAAAATGACAAATAATTTTGGCTAAATAAATATATTATCATTAATTATCAACAAGTTAATTTCATAAATAAGTGGCATGCAACATGCTTTTACTTGATGAAAAGTATTCTTAAGATACACAGTGAAGATAACTTGCCCCAAATTCGGATGTAAATATAAGAGGGATTTTCCCGATACTTTTCAAAAGCTAAAAATTGAATATTCCAGTACTTATGACTTTAGTCTTCTGCATACCTGCCGTTATTAAAGTTAGCTGAGGCGATTATTTATATAACGCAAGCCCATTAAAAGATAGATATAACATAAATGACGAACAACATTGATAAAAAGACAGCCGTAGAATCCGCAAGAATTGGGCACTTGTTCTCAGCAAGCAAAGCCGCATTGATTGCCAGTACACTACTCGCATCGATTCTTGCCATTATGCAGCGAGAAGTAATTGCGTCTTCCGTAGTAATTATTTGGTTTTCACTTATTATAATAGTTACGCTTGTTCGTGCAGCACTTGTTATTGAATATAAACGCTCTAAAGTTACTGAATATTCAGCTATCCGTGTTCGGTTAATACAATTTCGCTTTGGTGTTTTGCTAGCTGGTCTGGTGTGGGGATCGGCGGGCTTACTGATGTTCCCAATCGGTGATCAGCAGCATCAAATGTTTCTAATCTTTATGCTAGCAGGTCTTTCGGCTGGCGGAATGATTTCATTTTCTGCGGATCTTGTGAGTGCAATTGTCTATTCTATATCGGTTCTTGTACCACTCATATACAGCTTATTTGTTGAAAAAGGTAGTTTATCGGTGGCGATGGGCGCTGCTGGAATGCTATACCTCGGCTTTATTATCATGAGTTCACGTCAAATTAATTTGAAGCTATTTGAAAACATTCTTTTAAGTCTAGAGGCCGTGGAGACAGGGAGAGAGGCTCGACTCCACGCTGACAATCTAATTTTGAATAACCACATTCTTTCTCAGATTAATCAACATACGGCTTTGCCAATTTTACTAGAAGAGCTTGCACTCCATGTTGAAGTATTACATCCAGGCATGATTTGCTCTATTTTGTTATTAGACATTGATGGCAAGACTTTGCGCACTGGTGCTGCTCCAAGTTTGCCAAATTTTTACAATCAGGCAGTTGATGGCTTAGAAATTGGGGATAATGTGGGGTCATGTGGAACAGCCGCATTTCGTGGCGAACTTGTTGTTGTTGAAGATATACAGCAACATCCTTTTTGGACACCCTTCCGAGACTTAGCTAGTAAAGCTGGACTAGGATCCTGTTGGTCACAGCCATTTAAAGACAAAAATGGGAAGGTATTAGGAACCTTTGCTATCTATCACCGCCAAAAAGAACAGCCTACTGAAAATGAACTGAAACTAATCACTGGTTATGCAAATTTAGCCCAGCTTGCTATAGAGAGTAATCGCGCCCAAAACGATCTTCGTGTCTCAGCAATCGCTTTCGAGTCTCAAGATGGCATGCTGGTCACAAGCGCTAATAAAACGATACTTCGGGTAAACCACGCTTTCACCAAAATAACTGGTTACACCGAAGAAGAAGTCAGAGGCCAAATTCTAGGCATACATCTCCCAGGGCAGTATGATGTGAATCTCTACGCATCAATATGGGATGGCATCGAAGACGCCGATGTCAGTAAAGGTGAATTCAACAACTACCGTAAGAATGGCGAAGCCTATCCGGAACAGCTTGCCATTACCAGAGTGAAAGATTCAAATGGCATTACCACCAATTATGTTGCATCATTAACCGACATATCCATAAGCAAGGCAGCAACAGAGGAAATCCAGTCTCTGGCGTTCTATGACCCCCTCACTAACCTGCCCAATCGGCGACTCTTGCTTGATCGTCTCAAGCATGCGTTGGCGACTAGTGTACGTAGCGGGAAAGATGTTGCGCTACTTTTTATCGATCTCGACAATTTCAAGACGCTCAACGACTCTCTCGGCCATGCCACTGGCGACTTGCTATTGCAACAGGTAGCAGAACGCCTGGCTACTTGTGTCCGTGAAGGTGACACTGTGGCTCGCTTGGGAGGCGATGAGTACTTGGTCATGCTGGAAAATCTGAGTGAACAAACCATTGAAGCTGCTACGCAGGCTGAGGTCATCTCTGAAAAAATCCTGTCTGTTCTTAACCAGCCCTATCAGCTTGACACGAACGTATATCAAAGTACTGTCAGCATTGGGGTGGCACTCTTTAGCGATCATGGTCAGTCTCAGGACGATCTTCTAAAACATGCTGATATTGCTATGTATCAGGCTAAGAAAGCTGGCCGCAATGCTGTACGCTTTTACGACCCACAGATGCAGCATACCATTCATACTAAAATCGAACTTGAACGCGAATTACGCAATGCCAATGAGAAGCAGCAATTTCAGTTGTATTATCAAATCCAGGTAGACCATCATGGCCATCCATTAGGCGCTGAAGCATTAATACGCTGGCTACACCCCGAACGCGGTTTGGTGTCCCCCTTTAATTTTATTCCATTGGCAGAAGAGACAGGTTTGATAATACCAATTGGACAATGGGTACTGGAGACCGCTTGCGCCCAACTCAAAGCATGGCAGCTAAATAAACTTACTTGCGATCTTACACTATCGATAAACGTAAGCGCCAAGCAATTTCACCAAGTTAATTTTGTAGATCAAGTACAAAATTCCATACATAAATATGCTATTAATCCAAAGCTACTCAAACTTGAACTGACTGAGAGTATTTTGTTAGAGAGTATCGACGACACTATTATCATCATGAATGCGTTAAAAAAGGTTGGTATTCGGTTCTCATTAGATGACTTTGGTACTGGCTACTCGTCCCTGC
>JBEBJI010000027.1:0-28001 GCA_040079935.1 Methylotenera sp. | reverse complement strand
GAATAATATTAAGTTGCAATATGTTGCTTATGGTTGTATTTGTGTTGTATATTAGTTGCATATAGTTTTATTTTGATTGTTTTTAATTGTTTATAGTTGTAATTTTGTGAATTACCATGTATAGTAAGTTGCGTAAGGTTGTTAATGGTTGGAATCGCGTTTATGATGCCTGTGGTGAAATTAATAAGGAAAAAACATGGACATCAGCGAATTTATAAAAACAGCAAAACCTAGAGCCAAACGCTCAATACTTTTGCCATTTGAAAATCAAATCCTAGAACTAAAAAAACTAGGTTATGCAAATTGGCAGATATGCGAATGGTTAAAGGAAAACGATATAAAAGTTTCTCAAGAGGCTGTACGTAAATTTATTAAAAACAAAGATGGAAAAGAGGCCTCTGTTAGTGAAACACTCACCATGCCTTCAGATAAATTAAACGAGCCAGAAGAGCCACAGGCTGAAGCGGTTATTTTAGGTTCATATAAGCCTGAAGACTTAAACGCAATTATCGGCAGCACACCTGATTTAGATGCTTTAGCCAAACTCGGTAAGGCCAGTAAAAGGAAATAGAAAACATGGAAGAATTTAGAATGGGGGCAAAGCATGGTTGCAACTACAGCGCGTGACGCACTTTTAGCTGAAATATTGGGTGACGTTCTTACACTGCAAGATTCCGTCAACTCAATGACAAATATGCTCCCAGCTCAAACCGAATTAGTCGAAAGCAAAATTACAGGGTTAATTGGTCTTTTGCAAATGGCTGGCGATACCTACAAAGAGCAAATTAAAGCTTACACAAATACTGAAGCCGAAAAAATTCGTGAGCAAATGGAAAAGGATCTATTGGCCGCGCAAGATAAATTAGAAAAAACGATTAGTGACGCCACCCTAGCCACATTAAACAAAATTGAATTGGCGGCCAAACAAACCATTAAAAATGAGATTACCAACCCAACCCTAAAAGCATTGTCTTCATTAAGACCAAGCCTACTGAAAATTTTAACGTTATGCCTAGCTTCTAGTTTGATAGGTGGTCTTATATCAGGTGTAATAATTCACGTTACTACTTGATTTACCATAAAAAAATTTGACAAGTAAAAAGACTTGACAAAATAATATATTTGTGATTGTACATCAAAATGCGGTAAAATATAACCATTATTTGAAGGAAAAAAAGCATGGATTCGTTAATAACATTAAACGGAATTACAAAAAAAATTACTCAACTGGCGGCATCATTAACACGCAAGTTTGACGAGAAAAAAAAGAAACCATCCAGCGGATTTATTGCTAACGCTTTATTCCTACCAATGATTATGCAAACTTTCAGAATAAGTGCGGCTTGTGTTTTGATATTACTAGGAATTGCCCTTACAACAGTTACGGCCGTTTATACAAATTTAAAGGAACTAAAAAAATGAAAAAAAATACTATGTTAATTGCATTAGGTGTCGTGCTAACCGTTTTCTTAATGGGGTGCGATAAAGAAAGTGAACTTGAAAAAACCATGAGAGAGGGCGCGGAAACAAGTAAACAAATGGCTGGGACAAATCGCCCTATTCCAGTTCCAAACCTTGAGCCTGACAACCCACAACCTAAAAGAAAGGAATAATGATGGCCGCCTCACAGGTTTTTCAAAACCTTTTCGATTATTCGGACGGGGTTGTAACCAAATACATAACGGACGTTGCAGCATCTACCGCTAGCTCGTTTCACGGCTTCGCCCAATCCCTACTTCTCATTTACATGGCGTTATGGGGGTGGTCGATGATAAGAGGCCTAATCCAAGAGCCTGTAATGGATGGTGCGATTAGAATGATAAAAATATCCATCATTTTTGCCCTTGCAACAAGCTCTGCGCTCTACGCTCAATATGTTTCTGATTTTTTTTATAACTGGCCAACTGAATTAGCCAGCCAGTTACAAGGCGTACCTGCAACCACCTCTGCACAAATGCTAGATCAAATGCTGGATAAAGGCACAACGTTAGCAGGTTCAGCGTGGGAGAAGGCAAGTATAGCTAATCTAGGTGCATATATTCTTGCAGCCATTGTCTACGTGCTGACATGGGTTACGACTGGAATATCAGGGGTGATTATCATCATGGCAAAACTAACTCTTGCAATAACGTTAGCCCTTGGTCCGTTGTTCATATTGGGTTTGATGTTTGAGCCATCTAAACGTTGGTTTGATTCTTGGCTTGGAGCTGCGGTTACGGAAGGATTAGCTATGGTGATGACTATATTAGCTGCAACTATGGGCTTCAAATTAATGAACGCTGCCTACGATGCAACAATGGCAGACGCTGCTTCAAATAGCGGTATCGCTACGATGTCTGCGATTAGTGGCCTTGTGATTTATGGTATGGCTTCGTTATTTGTTATTCAACGTATGCCAAGTCTAGCTGGGAGTATAGGCGGTTCATTCTCTAGCGGTTCTGAAAATCCCGTAGGCTGGGCTTATAACAAGCTCAAAGGGGCGGCCAGCGGTTCAGCAACAATGGGCAAAGCCACTTATAAGGGCGGAAAAGCCGCCTATAAAGGCATTAGTCGTGCTGCTGGCAAGTTTGGTAAAGGCTCTGGTGGCGGGAGTGTAAAAGGTTCAAGCTCTCCAAAACCAGCCGCTATCTACCGAAAAATCACAACAAGACGCAATAAGTAATCTGTCTAACTTAAAGGGGATAAATCCATGAAATCATCAAAAAAAATCTTAGCTGCTATAGCTCTTTGCTTCAGCCTTTCAAGTCCTGCTTTTGCTGGCGGCATTCCAGTGATCGACGTTTCTAGCTTGGCGCAACAAATTCAACAAGTTGCAGCTTGGGCGCAACAATATCAACAAATGACACAGCAAATTCAACAGTTGCAACAACAAATAGCAAGCACTACAGGCTCACGCGGTTTTTCTTCAGCGTTGAATAGCCCAGCATTCCAACAAGCTAGACGTATGCTGCCTCAAGATGCTCAAGCGCTACTTGATTTAGCTGTTAATGGTTCTTACGGAAATCTAGCCAATTCGATTAGTAGTATTAAGCAAAATACTACAACGCTAAATAGAGGTAATTTTAGTGACCAATTAGGCTCCGATATGTGGGAAGCCGATTTAAACCGCGCAGCTAGTAATAAAGCTTTAAGTATGGAGGCCTACAATTCCGCTCAACAAAGACTAAGCAACCTTGAAAGCTTAATGTCACAAATCAGCACTACCGATGACCCTAAAGCTATTGGTGAGCTGCAAGCACGTATAGCAACCGAACAGGGGCTTATTCAAAATGAACAAGCGAAAATTCAAGCTATGTCTATGTTGGTTGCCGCAGAGAAACAAATTAGCGAAACACAAGCGCGTGATATTTCAGTCCGCATGGCTGGGACAAACCGCCCTATACCTGCTGTGAACATCACACCATAAAAACTTAATTAATTCCTAGTAACTAACATCAATTTCTACATAAGGCTGGCCGTCTTTTATGTCTGAAGGCATAGGGAATGGCTGGCCTTTTTCTATATAAATTTCTACCGAAGATTCTAGTACGTCTTTTGCCATTTCCATAGCTTCATCATAATTATCCCCCTGTGTCATTGCCTCTGGAACGTCAGGGAATGTCACAACATAACCGCCCGTATCGGGCGTTAAAATAACTGGGTAGCGCATTTTATAAGCTCCTATATTTACAACGATTTCGGTATTGAAATCACATCACCTAAAATCACACCTTCCATTGGAGTTGATGGCACTGGAACATTAAATGTGCCAGTTAATGCAAACGCAAGTGGCTTCATAGCATGAGGGTAATTGCTAAACGGTAAATATTCAGATTCTGCACCAAACGTAGCCAGCATATTATATGCGCCTCTAACATCACCTACACGCCCCAATTCTGTTGCGCATCGCTCTGGTGCATCAGTAACGACATGGGCGCGGCACATTGCTGGCCGTACAGGGTAAATTGAACATTTAGAATCAACCAAAAAAGGACACATAACTTTATTTTGAATCATGGTTAGTGCAAGTTGCTTTTGTTCTTGCTGAGTGATCGGATTTTCTCTCGTAGACGGGCGAAGTATTGATTTTAAATACCGCCACCAAGCAAGTAATTGTTTGCGAACTTGTGCTTTAGTTTTGACGTGCATTGAGCTTTTTATATAATCAATAATTAGCTCCTCTTCCCATGTATGCACTGAAACCATTTGGTAACAACAAGCACTGCAACCTGATTTACACACATTTGGAACTTCACTCATAAGTGCGTCTAATTCAGAATGTGCTTTTTTTGCCTGACCACTTATATACGGTTTAAGTTTTTTTAATGTAATAGGGGTTTCTGCCATAAATTATCCTTAATTTTCGCCTCCGCGAAATTGACGTTATTCGGTTTTTTGTGAAGGGCTTTTTTTGACTGGTGTTTTTTTTGTCGTTGCTGCTAACTGGCCTTTAAGTTCAGCGGCAAATTCGCCCGCTTTTTTTGCTAGGTCGTTAGCGGTTGCAAGCTCACGGCTCAATGCTTCTGTTCTTGCTTGCAAGGTTTGAGATAACACCTTTTCATTGCTAAGTTGTTCTGTTGCTTTGATGGCTCTGTCTGCGTTTTCTTCTGCCGACTTTGTAACCTTCAAAAGTTGCTCCAGAAGACTAAGCTTTAACGATGTTTCAGATTCAAGTTTTGCATTTGCCACGGCTGCTGCTTCATGTAGGCTTGATGATTTTTTGCGCTCTTCGTCCAGCTCTAAGCGTACTTTTTCTATTTCTGCCTCAATACGAGGCACGGCCTCAAGCCGTAATTCTGCTTTTGCTAATTCAACCCGTGCGCCCTCGGAAGCTTGGCGCTCGGTAAGCAACGCGGCGGCTTGTCTTTCGTTTTCATCTTCTAACTGTTCAGTTCGCCCAGCAAGTGCCGAATGCTGCTCTTGCAAAGCGCCCAACTCAACGGCTTTATTTTCAAGCTCTGTGGCCTGTCTTTCGTTTTCGGTGATTAGTGTATCGGTTTCGCTCTGAAGGTCTGCGAGCTGGGCTGTTGCGTCTGCTGTTGCCTCTTGCACCTTAGTAGCAATCTGATTGCTGATTGCACGAACGATAGAAACGTCTAACGTGTCGTCAATCGCTTGGCTTTGCCTTACCTGCCCACTTTGCCATTGCTGCAAAAACTTCAAAACGGTAGCCATACTGCCAGCGCCTAAAGCCTCACGCACGTTTCGTGCTGTTGGCTTTTGTGATTGAGCCTTGATGTTGTCGGCGGCGACTGCTACTTGCTCAAATGTAATGCTTGGTTCTCTTGCCATGATAGCCCCTTTATCTATTACGTTACGTTACATTGTTATGTTACGTTATGTTATGGTATAAAGCAAGCAAAATGTTATGGTTCAGTGACTTCACCCATGACCTTTGACGGGATACGGAGTAACACCCAGCTTTTGGCTGGGTGTTATGGCTACCGCCACGGCTCCTACCGTCAAACAAAAAGCCGTGCTTTTTGCCTTGGGTCAATATGGGTGAGAACAAAGCCCGTGATTAATCAAAACCCTGCTTGGTCTATAGAGGGTTGATTCTGATGTTTAACAGGATTCAGGTATTGGGCGCTTTGCGCCTCAAAATAATGTCTTTCATAGATGCGTTTTAATGCGTTTTGTCTTAACAATCCATATCCGTGTATCAAAAACCTTAAATTTCAAGCCGTAGGTAGCTTAAAATCACTGCATTACCGAATTTAAGTGAAGTTCCCCCCTTCTTTTTATAGACTAATGCGGCCTTTCGTTATGAACAAAGTTTAATCATGCACAGTTTCCACAGAAACCTAGCTGAACGGCCAACAATCGTTTTTATTGTTGGGCGTGATTTGTCTAGGTCTTAGTCCTGAAAGAGCTTTAGCTCGCAGCAGGGCTTAGACTGTGCTTTTATCAGTGGTGAAATGTCTGCGCGGAACGCGCATAAAACAAACAAGTACCGCTTGCGGTATCATCTTATGTTCTTAGGCCAGCCGAAGGCTGGGGCGTAGTGCGTAGCACGAAGGGTAGGCGGGTTTTGGTTTCCAATGGATAACGCTCATTTTTTGTTTATCCACAGCCCTCTTTGTTTCTGATTTTTGTTTCTATGTTTCTTACGCTGGAAGCCAGCGCTGGCGCGGCTTGCAAGGGCGCTATTGTTGCAAAAAGTCCGTTTAATGTTGCAAAAAGTCCGTTAGTGTTGCAAAAAGTCCGTTCAATCCACAGGCTATATTCGCTTTATTTCCCTTCATCTATTGTTGCAAAAAGTCCGTTATTGTTGCAAGTTGACACTATGCAATAATAGGCGTATTGTTGCAACTAATGATAACCGAACATTAGCCATAAAGGGGGTTGATTTAATGAAAAAAAATCATGTTTCAGAGCGTACTGATAAACCCATTGCAGAGCGGTATGTGAGCATGAGCAATGCCCTTGCGAGGTCTGCACAAGGGCTCACGTTGAGCGAAAAGCGGGTTGTTGCTATGGCATTGGCAAAGACCGATTCAGTTCCCGCAAGAGATGCTGTAAATGCTCAATTTCGTAACGGTTGGTCTGTAAAACTTACGGCTGAAGAGTATATCGACGTTTATCAGATAGACCAAAGCTCGGCGTATGACCAGCTCAAATCGGCTGCTGATAAGCTTTTAAGTCGGCATGTGCGAACAATGCAGCAAACACCAAGAGGCACCAAGGAGGTGAAAACCAACTGGTGCGGCCAATGCACTTATCATCACGGTGAGGGATGGGTGGAAATTGCTTTTACTCCACAGATCGCACCACACCTGCTGGCTCTTCGGTCAAAATTTACAAGCTACAAATTAAGGCAAGTAAGCGCAATGCGTTCTATATATTCTTGGCGATTGTTTGAGTGCTTGCAATCATGGGGCGACAAAGGCGTGTGGTCGCCTGACATTGACACATTCGCACAGGTAATAGAAGCACCAGAAACTTGCAAAAGCAATTTTGGGCAGATGCGTCTTAGGGTCATCGAGCCGGCATTAAAAGAGCTGCGCGAGAAAGATAACTTCATCATAGACTTGGAACTTAAAAAAGCTGGTAGAAAAGTCATTGGATTGGTTTTCAGATTCAAACCTAACCCACAAGGCACGCTAGACCTTTGACTTTTATGGTGTCAAAGGCAAGTTAATTTGCTTGCCTTTGACAAGTGATTTAACTTTACACTCTATTGTTGCAAAAAGTCCGTTAAAACCAGTAAATAATTTTTGAGTTTAGACGCAAGATGTGGCTATTGTTGCAGGGTTGCGGTAATTGTTGCACAGTTAATCTATGCAACAAAAAGCGCACAAAGTAGATAAATTAATTGATAAATGGCAAGTAAAAAGACATGACAAAATTGAGTATTTTATTTTGCTTCAGTTATTCCAGATAAGCATCGAGTGCCGCCACAAAAATATCTTGATTGGATAGTTTTTTATCCAAGCCAAACATCTTTAGTTTTTTGTAGCGCTCATCATCCAAACGCACTGTAACTGCTGTGCGGTGCTCATTATCAATAGTTTTATTATCGGCCTTAACTGCCTGTGGAGCTTGATTTTGTACCGTTGGCGATGCCTGACCTTTGGTTGCAATAATACTTGCGCCTAGTGCTGCTGGTTTTTTACTCATTTTCTTGCCTTTCCTGAATTGCGTAAAAGCGTATTTACGTAATTCCATAAATCCGCAATTTCATTTGATGACTTCCCTTGTGGGTCTATTTCTTGCGCAGTTCTTCCGTCAATCATGCTGGACGCAAAGTCAGTACGCTGATAAATAACCGTTGGCGAAACTGCGCCATGCTGAGATAAAGCAATTGCAGCTTCAGCCGTAATTCTTGCTCTGTTGGCCGCACCATTCACAACAAAAATCATGCGCTTGCTACACTCATTTACTATATCAACCGTTTTACCTACTGCCCGCAGATCGTGTGGGCTTGGTCTAGTTGGGATTACAACTAAATCAGCCAAATCAACCACGGCTTTAATGGTTTCTGTTACGGCTGGCGGTGTGTCAATTAACACATAATCGAATTTAGCTAGTCGAAGTTGCTCTATGTCGCTTGCCAAACGTTGAATACTGGCCGTTGCAAATGATGGGTTCTCACTTTCGCGTACATTCCACCATTCAGCCAAACTCCCTTGTGGGTCTGTATCAACTAACGCAACTTTATTGCCAGTTAAAGCGGCCTGAACTCCCAAATGTCCGCATAGTGTGGTTTTACCTGCCCCGCCCTTCTGTGAAGCTAATACAATAACTTTCAATATGCACCCCTCAATTACTATAAGAAATTATATAAATTTACGCCATTACGTAATGGCGTATTTACTTAGATTAATGCTGCCAGTAACTTTCGGTTTTAATCAAAATATTATTTGTATCGAGGTTAGGCGCACCATCCAATTCAAACATCACTGCATTAACTGACCTAAACCTTAACGGCTTGCCGTCTTCAATCAAAATAACGCGCTGCCCTTCGTATTCAATAGCAAGGGTTAAGCCGTGTCCTCGTGCCGCTATTACAACTGGACGGGCGATAACAGGTTCAGGCAAAAGGTCGCAGAAGGTATAGAGTTCTTTGCGTTCTAGGTTCATACTTACGTTAGTCATGAAATATCCTTATAAATAGCTGTTTCGTGATAGAACGGTAAGGGTTGCCGCCCTTGCCGTTCGCCTTGAATATACCCAATACGCATTTACGTAAATGCGTATATACGTATAATATACTAATGGCTGCTTGTGTCAATACTTATTTACGCATTTACGTAAATAAGTAAGAGTCCATTAAGGCCACTGCTGGGCAGCATGTAGCACACGCAAAATGTTGATTGATTCGTCTTTTATCGCGTAGACCATCACATAATTAGGGCGCACTACTAATTCACGCGTACCTTTAACCCTTCCAGCTTTGTATAATTTGGGGTGCTGCAAAAGCTTAATTGCCTTCTCTTCAATTTCATCACCCAGCGCTTCGGCTGCATCGGGGTTATCCTCTGCAATAAACTCAACTATTGCCAACAAGTCAGCTTTAGCTTGCTCACTCCAATCAAGAACCAGCACGTTGTTTTCTCTTCGTTTCGATTAACGCTCTCATTTCAACCATCACTTGTTTATGTGGAATTGGTGGCCTTGGGTCGTCAATTGCTTCCTGCACTTGCCCTCTAAACCATTTGTCATAAGCCACAGCCTCATGCGCTTTTTTCATGGCCTCGGCACTGTCTGGCCGTGTGCGTGTGAGTTTCAAACTAGCTGCATCGTAATTCACCGCGTCCACCTCAAAACGAGCAATACCTACCCCTTTAAGGTAAGTTACCAGTGTTTCAAATTTCCTAAATATTCGCACTTGCTGGCTACGCTGTGCAGCTAGGGCGCGTTCTGTCATGCCATACTTTACCAAAATGCCCCAGCCCCCTGCTTGTCCTACAATGTGTGCGCTACGTACCGCCCCCGCTTCTGCTAATCGAGATAGGGTAGTGTGGTCTATCGTTTGTGTGTTCATGGTTTTCTCCATAGTATTGCTGTAAGAATTACAGATATATTATGCGCGTTTATTAGATAATTGCAAAACCAATATTAACATGGCACACTCACTACTTTACATAGTGTCCGTTGCACGAAAGAAAATATGGCTAAAATAATTAAAGCAAAAACAATCAATGGTAGCGATGGTAGAGCCTTAACAACTGCCGAACGATATGATTACGCAAATGAATTAGATTTATACGAATTTACCCCGCCAGCAGGTGAGTGGATTGGCAAATTGAATGCAAAATCATGGGGTAAAAGCATGTGCGTAATATGCTATTTCGAGGATACTTCAACAGGCGCTCTTCATCGGTTGACGGCATTTAGATCGAGAAATAATCCTGCTATCTATACACCTAGAGATGGGAATATTGATTTTAGTGAAGCTGGTATAGAAGGGCGCATTTATATCTTAAATTCAGGATTAAGCTCTAAAGAAACTCCTTGCTGGCACTCCGCCTCACAGGTATTAAATGCTTGATTCTTGGCAATACGTTATACACTGAGTATTATTGTTAAAAGAACCACTCATTGCCGTTTCAAAACAGCCACTCAGTACCACTCAAAATTGCCATCGATTACCATTAGAAGTGCCACCCATCTGTTAAATTAGGCGAACAGTATTTAAAATACTTCAAATCGTTAAGTATCATTACATTTCTTTATCTGATTAGCCATGAAAAATCTGTATTACCAATCTCTCAGACAATCTGCAAAAAACTTTCATAGTCGACAGCATGGCGATCATTTCGAGAAAGGCATAAAGCCACAGTATGACTACAGCGATGAAGAAACGACTAAACTTTCATGGTGGGATGATGTTACTTTCGTTCTGAATGATTATCGCGTACATGTTTCATGGTCTCACCCACGTTGGTACTACAAAGAGACTATTCGATCTAAGGCTTTCGAAAGTATTGATGGATTGGACATGCTCGATGAGCATGCTGTTGAAAATGCATCACCGCAGTTTGTGAGGGTTGGCAAATCACGAAAAAAAATCGCTAGTTATACAATGGATAGTTTGCTCAAGCCTGGAATGTATGAGTTACTTGAGGCCGAAGAGAGGAAACTTTTCGAAACTAATGACTTTAAGATTTATCCATCCATGACAGTTAGCTGGTTTAAGGATTGTCGATACGTAGAGATTTGCATACCAATGGAAATTAAGTGTACACAGGACTTAATAACCATGGTTACATTAGTAAAGCGATTGCTTAATCGGACGACCACTTTAAGCAAGGAGTTTTCAGAGTATGAGTACTCACAAAAAATTGGAAAGAAGAGCAGCAACAAGAATAGAAGTAATTAAGCGCTATTACTTCATTTCTGCACGCGCCTTTTTAATGATATGAATAGCTGCTGAAATTCCAAGGCTGGCCATAATCACAGCCACAACTAAATCTGGCCAAGCACTTCCACTGCCAAAAACGCCTAATGCTGCAAGTATCACCGCCACATTGCCAATTGCATCATTACGACTGCATAACCATACAGATTGCATATTGGCATCGCCCTCACGATATGCATATAGCATGATGGCAACGCTCACATTAGCAGCTAATGCGAGTATGCCTATGACACCCATCGTATAAGGCTCTGGTACTTTGCCTTGCGTCAATGACCAAGCTGCGCTAGCCAACACAAATAGACCGAACGCACCCATCGTAAGCCCTTTGAATAGCGCAGTACGTGCACGCCACATCAAACTCATAGATAGCACAGCTAATGAGATACCGTAATTCATGGCATCGCCAAAAAAGTCGATTGCATCCGCCATTAGCGATACCGAATGAGCATTGAAGCCACTTAGAACCTCAACTAGAAACATAGCGAAATTAATAATCAATGCGACCCAAAGTATCTTTCGATACTTTGGTGTTAGCAATTGGCTATTGTTACATCCGCTATCACAGCATTCTTTAGCCATTCATGTTCCTTATTCACAAACAATAATCAAATCATACAGTTAGTTTCTTAATGCCCAGTGTGACTGCTAGGTTTTCTAACAGTCAACTCAACGCCTTCCTCTGCATTTGTCGGCGTAGATCTTGTAACAGGTGGTAGGTCATTTACGATCTCATGTGCCACAGTGCCTTTGGGATGCTTATAGAAACCAGGGTCTTTGTAGTCATTACGTGCTAAGCCTTCACGTATTTTAACGGTGGTAAACATACCCCCCATTTCAATGGCTCCAAATTGGTCCTTACCTGCCATCATTGGCAATGTATTTTCTGGTAAAGGCATCTCCATCATCTCAGCCATGTCTGTCATTTCCGACATTCCTGTTTCACCCATCGGCATATAGTCTGGTACTAGATTACCAATTTTTTTCATGAGATCGTTTTGTTTTACGCCAAGTAAAGTTGGCACATCATGTCCCATGGCATTCATGGTGTGATGACTCTTATGACAATGGAAAGCCCAGTCACCTGGTTCATTCGCTATAAACTCTACAGCACGCATTTGCCCTACCGCTACATCGGTGGTAACTTCTGGCCAACGCGCAGATGATGGTACCCATCCACCATCAGTGCCAGTCACTTCAAACTCATGCCCGTGCAGGTGGATAGGGTGATTAGTCATCGTCAGATTGCCAACTCTAATGCGAACGCGATCATTTTTGCGCACTACAATTGGGTCAATCCCTGGAAATGCTCGACTATTCCAAGTCCATAAATTGAAATCAAGCATGGTATTCACTTGAGGCGTAAAGCTGCCAGGGTCAATATCATAGGCATTTAGTAGAAAAATAAAATCACGGTCTACTGGCATAAACTTAGGATTTTTGGGATGTGTTACCCAACTTCCCATCATACCCATCGCCATTTGTAGCATTTCATCGGCATGTGGGTGATACATAAATGTGCCAGGTCGCTTGGCTTCAAACTCATACATAAAGGTTTTACCTGGCTCAATCGGTGGTTGACTCAAGCCACTGACGCCATCCATTCCGCTTGGTAAACGCTGTCCGTGCCAGTGAACACTAGTTTTCTCTGGAAGTCGGTTGGTGACATAAATTCTTACTTTATCGCCCTCTACAACCTCTATAGTCGGACCTGGGCTTTGTCCGTTATAACCCCATAAATTTGCTTTCATGCCAGGGGCAATCTCACGCACCACTGGCTCTGCCACCAAGTGAAACTCTTTGACACCTTTATTCATACGCCAAGGCAAGCTCCAGCCATTAAGTGTAACAACTGGGTTATAGGGTCTGCCAGTGTTGGGATGAAGTGGTGCTTGAGTATTGGCAGCTTCAGTCGATACGATTTCAGGGATTGCGGCCATAGCCACTTTACTGACGGATGATGCAGCAACACCTGCTAATCCGAGTCCTGCTAGTTTAAAAAATCCGCGTCGATTTAGATTTGATAAATTCATATTTATTTTCCTTCCATAGGGCTAGAACCAATCAGTGTCATTTGTAATGTGCTGTCGGCCAACCAAAATTCACGTAATGCTTCAATGTAGTTTTTAACACTGGCAACTTGCGCTCTCGCGTCACCAAACAATTCAAATGGACTGGTGAGCATGCCGTTGTAGCGAAGCTGGTTTTCACTCAAGACTCTCTTGCGTATCGGTACAATTTCATCGCGCAAATGTTTGGTGACATCGTAGTTGGTACGGTAAGTGTTATATGCCTCTCGGATTTCAGACTGCGCGTTGATGGCCACTTGTGCAGTTTCATTGACTGCATGCATGTAGATAGCTTCTGCCTTAGCTACGCGTGCCGTACCCCAGTCAAACAGTGGAATCTCAAAGCCTATCTCCAAGCCTTTTTTATATGGGTCACCTCGTCTGCCTTCAAGTACGCGTGCTGGACCAATTTCAAGCACATTGATAAAGCGCGTGGTTTTGGTAAGTCCAAGCTGCTTGGCCAGTGCATCCATTTCCAAGCGCATTGCTTGCAAATCCAGACGATTTACAAAGGCGGCTTTCTCAAACGGCTGTAAGTCTTCCACTGATTTTGGTAAATCGGGTAGTCGTTCTACTAAGCTGATTTGGTCGGATGAAACACTCAGCAATCTTGAGAGGGCTTCATATGCCTTTACCTGTTTGTTTCTGGCATTCGCATAGTCCAGTGCTGCATCGGCATAAAAACTTTGCTCTCTGGCTTGCTCTAACTTGTTCCAGTTGCCTGCCTTATACATGCGCCTAGCGAGCTCAGCACTCGCCTCAGCGCTTTCTCTCACTTGTTCGCTGTATCTGACTAACTCCGTTGCAGCGACCGCATCAAAGTAAGCTAAACGGGTATGGTTGGCAAGCTTCAGTACGTCCAGTGCAGTTTCTTTTTGCACCTGTTCAAAACGACGCTTTTCGATTTCTACCGCTCTGGGCATGGTAATTAATGAAAAGATATTAAAAGTAAAAATCTGCTCGATTTTATAGTCGCCATTATTTTTGGTGTACAACATAGAGAATCGAGGGTTTGGCAAGCGACCCGCTTGCACAAGGTCAGCTTCCGAAATACCTAGCTCATAGAAAGAAGCTTGTAATCGTTTATTATTGAGCAAAGCGATTTGTACGGCAGATTCAACATCCAGCTTATGTTCAAGCAAAGCGCTGACTTGATCATTAACTTTGCTTTGCTCATCTTTAGTCTTGGGCCAAGCAATTTCCTGTTTGATATGCTGTTGCGTAGTTTGCTGCACGTTACCAAAACCACCATCTTTAGAAAATGTAGCGCATCCACCCAACAGTAAACTGGCACTTACCAAGGCAGCGATTGTGCGATATTGCACAGGGGATTGATTAATGTTCATGAGACACTCCTTGCGTAGCGTCATGCTGATGTCCTGCATGCTCGTTTGGCATTGCCGTTCCATCAGAATGTTCAGCTGCATTCGCACCATTATGCTCATGGCTATGGCCAGCGACTTTAGTAGATGGAAGTGATAACACGCCGATACCGTGACGGTATACGATTTCCCCACCTAGCCATGCGGTAGTTGCAATTGCACCAGACAATACAATCAGAGCTGTCAATGCTGGAAAAGACATGACTTGATTTATGCGAGCTTTCCATGCATCCCAGCCTGCAAGTGCTACCAATCCTATAGCAGTTGGAATGGCCCATTTTCGATGTAATAGCATAGCGGCATGACCAGCATCGTCGTGGTTCATGCCTGAGTTAAATGCCAACCAACCTAATATGGCGGCAACAACAGCACTCAACGCCGCAAGCCATAACGTAAAGTGCCCAGCAGCAGCCATTAAAGGAACTACACTATGCTTACGAAGCATGTGTGCACCTAAGCTAAACAATAAAGCGATTAGTGTTAAGGCAATAGGGAAGTGCACAACGGCAGGATGCAGATTCGGGATAATGCTGAAGCTTGTATTGGTTGCTTGAGTATCTGTTGCTGAGTGCCCCGACATTTTCCCCGTGCTTGGGATTGATTTCGTCATATCATGGCCTTGCATCGGACTGTCTGAGGCGTGTTTATGTGGAGCTACTTCAGTGTCACTTGACTCAACAGAGTTGCTTGGTTGAGGCATGCTTTCCATCTGGCTATAGTCCATATTCGCCATTGAGCTATCATCTGCACCATGCTGATGTTGCATATGGGTCATTTTCGAATGATCCATTGCGGACATATCAGGATTTGCATTTGAATTGGAAATAGAAATGGTTGAGGACTTTTCAGCAGGCATATCTTGACTCATGTTCTGATGGTTCATATTTGTCATGTCATGATCCATTTTTCTGTTTACGGCGCTATCCATTTTTACATCATTGTGGGTCCCCATGCCATGGCCCATACTGCTGTGATCCATGCCTGATTCAGCACTTTTCGATTCAACAGTTGGCATGTCATGTTGCATGCCTTGCATTTGGTGCCCAGAGTGTCCACTACCTTCTGAGGATTGGTTAATTGTCTTCCAATCAGTTAAGGTATCTTTGCTGATAGTCCGATAATCCTCGAACGCTGAATGGTAAGGAACACCACCCGTAGTATTTGAAGTCTCTTCGAGTGCAGAGGCTGTGGTTGTGCCAAAAAGTAACGCTGTAAATAGCCACATCATATGTGGGCGAAAAATCGCGGCTAATGACCGCTTGGGAAGTATGTATCTCATAGAAACCTCTCATTTTTTTCCAAATTAACAACTTCGGAAAATCATTCTCTGCAAACTACTGCTGGAGAATGCCTGTTAATGTGCGTGTAGAGGCAAATACAAATCTGCCACTACTATACAAAACAACTTAAATAAGGGTAGGTTTGGGGGGGCGTTCTAAACCAGAGGCGATAAAGCCAGCGAAAAGAAATGTGTTGTAACTAAATCGAGCTTCGCCAGCACTTAATTGCTGAAATAAACTTGATGAAGTAGTTTGAAATGCAAATCCAGAGCAACAGCTTGTACATTTAGCGCAGTGAGCACATGAGTGTTTAATTTGATCCGCGTTCTGGGATGTGTGATTGCTGACATCTGCTGCCTTATGAGAATGCTCGTTAAACATATCGTGTTCACTGTGCTGATCATGATTGTGACCAGTAGCAGCCGCAACATATTTGCTATGATGATTCGGTGATTGCTCACAGTTCATCATGGCAACCGATGCAAACCCTTGCACAGGGATTGCAACTGCAATGAGCCAAACAGCAAAAATTTTAATTAACTTTCTCACGTGTTTATTATTACATAACTAATTTAATAAAATCTAAAAAACATTGTGTAGTGGATAAATGCCTAAAGATGGGCGGCTTTACTTTGCCGCCCACTTTCAATAGCTTATCAATACAAATACATTACTTCATATGATGGTCGCAAGGCATGGATGATGATTTTACTTTATGCTCTTCCATCATCTGCCCCATCAAAGCATCCATAATTTTTTGATGCTCTGCAAACCACTCGTCACGCTCTTTCTCTGTCATACCTGCTTTCGGTTTCATTTCACGGCAAGCCGCCATGTTGTCGTGTAGCATTTGCGTATGTTCTGCAAGTAGTTTCTGCTGCTCTGCACCCTTGGAGGTCTTAGCTTCTTCAAGTTTTTGTTTGGTAACTTGCACATTCTGAATTAACTTTTCTTGAAATGCATCGCGACCTGCCAATACGCTCGTTGAGGCAAAGCCTAGGCATGCAATTAATGCTGTGGTAACAATTTTGTTCATCATTTTGTTGCTCATGGTAACTCTCCTAATTTTGGTTTTCACCTTAACGGTGAGAAATTTTTACTCTCGTTAAACCAATGCGTGACCTTATATGTTTCTAGATCGACCCATTGTTTTTTTATAGAACTTGGTTGCAAAGGTGGTTTTTATAACCACCATGCATGCGGGATGATCAAGTGCAACGTAATTTTGGACTATAAAAACCGTTTTAATTGCAGAACCCTAGACCACCCAGCATTAAGAGAGTGGTTGCTTTGGAGGATGCAACAGAGGAGGTGAAAAATGTTGATACAACGGTATGGTTAAATCGGAATAAACTGTGCTGTGGCTGTCGATAAAGACAATATTATTAGCATTGCGCAATTGAAATAAACTTACATGACAAAACGAACACTTCATATTCGAACAGTCTTTGCTGTTTTCATCAATACAATTGTTACTAGTCTTTAAATGACAATCAATGGACATCTCGACTTTAGCATCGTTTGCTAGTTGGACTGCTTTGATGCTGTTAGTTGGTAAGGGCGAGTCAATACATATGGGCATGGTTGCAGCAGCAATTCCCTGAAGAGGGATGCTAACGACAAGTGATATAAAAACTATAAATTTGACCCAATATTTCATTTGTGTTGTCTAGCTCGTGTTATTTACCAATTAAGTTGTCAGTACTTACTTGTAATCTAAAGCTTCCTACACTGGTAAGGTCAAGCGCTATATTCAATTATTTTAATTTAATCTACAGAAGTTACTTATCTTGAGCCAACTCATCTAATATTGGACAGTCTGGACGCTCGTCCCCATGGCAACAACTTACTAATCGCGTTAACTCAGACTTCATAGCGTTCAACTCTTGTATCTTTTGATTGAGCATTTCGATATGTTCCGTTGCCAATTGTTTTACTTTACTGCTAGGACGGTTGATGTCGCGCCAGAGGCTTAGCAAATCTGCGATTTGCTTGATTGAAAAACCAAGATCTCGTGAGTGCCTGATAAAGCGCAACATATGCACATCTTGATGATTGTAGGTTCTGTAACCAGAAAACGTTCTTGATGCCACTGGCAAAAGTCCCACCTCTTCATAATGGCGAATCATTTTCGCAGAGATTCCTGAAGTTTTTGCTGCCTGCCCAATGTTATATAAATCACTATTCATAAATCGTCCTTATCTTTTGCTTGAGGGTCGCCATTTGCTCAACATCAAGGCATTCATTACGACACTTACCGAGCTAAACGCCATCGCTGCACCGGCAATGACTGGGCTGAGTAAACCCATAGCAGCCAGAGGAATTCCAATTAAGTTGTATATAAAAGCCCAGAACAGGTTTTGCTTAATCTTGCTATACGTTCTACGTGAAATATCAATAGTATCTGCCACCAAGCTTGGGTCAGATCGCATCAAGGTGATGTCAGCAGTGTGCATTGCCACATCTGTCCCAGAAGACATCGCAAAACTTACATCAGCAGCGGCTAATGCTGGAGCGTCATTAATGCCATCACCTACCATAGCAATCACAGCGTGTTTCTGACGCAATGCAGCAATACTGGTCGCCTTCGATTCAGGCGTTTGCTCTGCCAGCACTTTATCTATGCCAATCACTTCAGCAACATGCGCCGCACTTATACTATTGTCGCCAGTTAATAAAAGCGTTTTGACGCCTTTATCATGTAAAGCGGATATTGCTTTATTCGCACTCTCTTTAATTTGGTCTCCAAAAGCCAGCATACCCAATAATTTAGGCTCAGTATCACCATCGCTTTGTGCTACCCAAGAGACAGTTTTACCAGAATTTTTAAATCCCAACGCCTCTACCTTTTGAATATCTGTGGATACGTTCAGCTCATCCATCCAGCGTTGGTTACCAACATAAATAACTGTGTTATTTACATTTCCATGTAAACCACGGCCAGCCACATCTCGCACATTTGAGGCGATTGCTGGTATCCTTCCCAATGATTGAATCTGATTCACAACTGCTTTAGCGAGCGGATGCAAACTATTCTGCTCAATGCTTGCAGCCAGTTCCAACAATGATTCATCTTTGCCATTAATCGCTTTATAAGCCAAAAGCACGGGCCTTCCTTCAGTCAATGTGCCAGTTTTATCAAACACTACCTGAGTGATGCTATGAGCCAACTCTAACGCTTTCGCATCCTTAATTAAAATACCGTGACGCGCAGCTACACCAGTGCCTGCCATGATGGCCGTTGGTGTTGCCAAACCAAGCGCACATGGGCAAGCAATGACAAGTACAGCCACAGCGTTTAATATCGCTTGTTCCCAGTTGGCGGAATATAGCCCCCAAGCCAGCAGTGTAATGAAGGCAATAACGATAACTACTGGCACAAACACAGCGCTAACCTTATCAACTAGTCGCTGGATCTCAGGTTTCGCAGTTTGTGCGTCCTCTACTAATCGAATGATACGTGACAACGTGCTTTCAGCGCCTATAGCCACTGTTCTAACGAGCAGCATGCCATCAATGTTAACTGATCCGCCGATTACTTTATTTCCAACAACTTTATTTACTGGTTCGCTTTCACCAGTCATCATCGACTCGTCAACATGGCTTATCCCTTCAATAATTATTGCATCTACAGGGATGCGCTCACCTGGTCGCATGACCACAATATCATCAATCATAACCTGCTGAAGTGGTATGTCTACCTCTTCACTCATGCGCTTGACTCTAGCGGTCTCAGGTCTTAATTCTTGTAAAGTACGTATGGCCTCTGTAGTTTGTCTCTTTGCACGTTTCTCTAGCCATTTACCTAAAAGTACAAGGGTAATAACAACACTTGAAGCCTCAAAATATAAATGTTCATGATCTTGTGACATCATATATATCGATAGAAAATAAGCGGCTGAAGTGCCGATTGCAACTAACAACTCCATATTGCCAGTTCTGTTCTTAATAGCCTTCCAGGCAGATGTATAGAATACTGCACCTAGATAAAACTGTACGGGTGTTGCCAGTAGCCATTGAACCCACACTGGTAGATTCCAATGTCCACCTGCCAGATTTAACAGCATCGGAATGATGAGTGGAGTGCTTAATAACATCGCCAGTACAATACGGATGTCATTAGCTGATTCGTCGTCATGGTGACTTAGGGAGCGGTTCTGAGTTAGCAATTCTGCGCCGTATCCAGCAGCATTAACAGCCTTAATAATATCTTGCGTTTGAAATGACACTCCCTCTAATAACTCTACATGGGCTTTTTCAGTGGCTAGATTAACACTCGCTGACTTAACTTCAGGAATTTTGCGTAAAGCACTTTCCACAGCATTAACGCAGGACGCGCAACTCATACCACTGATAGCAATGT
The DNA here is from genome assembly GCA_040079935.1 of Methylotenera sp. Classification (GTDB taxonomy): domain Bacteria; phylum Pseudomonadota; class Gammaproteobacteria; order Burkholderiales; family Methylophilaceae; genus Methylotenera_A. The sequence continues at coordinate 8,067 of JBEBJI010000027.1, read as the reverse complement.
CTAATGAGTGATGAGAATCTTCCATTATTACCTCCTAACTAAGTGACTAATAATCATCATAAAGATTCCCACCATTGGAAGGTCAAGCGATATTTTAACGAATAAGAACTGCTTGACCTTACTACTGTTGTAACGTCTAAAGTGTAGCCTTAATAATTGAAAGGATAGGTCATATGTATACATTTAATGTACCAAAAATGAGCTGTGGTGGCTGTGTGAGTACAATCAAAAAAGCCATTCTTCAAGCAGATGAGAGTGCTGTTGTGGAGGTAAATATGTCCACAAAAACTGTAGAAGTTCGAACAAATCATTCTGAAGAGGAAATTATTCAAGCCATGTCTGATGCAGGATACAAGCCATCTTTATGAAGTCTTGGGAAGATGTATATGTAACTGAAACACTGCTTATGCCTTGATAACCGTGGTGATTCTCAAAAATTATTTATTGGTCTCTCTTCCATCCCTTCAAACAGCTCATCTAGTTTACTTTTGATGGGTATTTGCGAACTGGTATTTACTGAAATCACAAGCTTTCGATTACCACCCCAGTTTCCGCGTCGTTTAGACCTTGTTGTAAGCCAAGCTTCGGCACGTAACAGCATAAGCCATATCAACTGTGGATGGTGCTTGATATGTTGATTAGCCATTAAATAAGGTTTAAGCAAGCTATCAGTGAGCATAGTGGGTGAATGCAATGCCAAGAGCAAGTTATCAATAATTTCATCATCACCAGTTGTTAAGTTTTGATCAATCAGTAACTTTGCAACTAAAGGCCGCCGTTCAAATAGCCATGGCGAAACGTGCTCTGTTGGCAATAAGAGTGGATCATTGAAATTACTTTCATGAAAAGCAATAGTTTCTTTCGTTAGTATTTGATTGATGGTTTTATCGTAGGCTTCCTTTTGGCGCTTTCCCTCTTTGTAATCGGTAAACAAAGAATCTCTTACTGCGTGTTCATGGTTATTCAACATGATAGAACTGTGCTTATCGCTAGCGGTATGCACAACACATATTGTTCGCCTTGATACAGGCTGTCGCCAGCAATATTTGCATGCCTTAAAGACATCAAGTTTACCTGCATCTAAGTACCTAAGATGTGCAATTTCAACGTTGATAAAACCGCAGTGCTGCAAAAAAACATTCGTTTCTAAATTACCAAAGACCGTGGGCTCTCTTGGCGGCAATGTGGTGTACCGACAAATCCAATCAATACAAAGACCCATATCTTCCAGTAGCTCTCTGAGATTTCCAGCCTTAAAACTTCTAGAAGTCAGCCCTGAATACCCCCAACTCAGTCTTGACCAAGATACTTGTGTGAGTTGACCGAATACATCATGGTGTTCAACAGGCAGTAGTGGCAGAAAATATTTCTTAATCAGCGCCAACGCTAAACTTGGTGTGACGGCCTGATGATGCATTTCATATTTGATTGCTTTTAATGCGCCAGCTACAGGGGCACACATCCTTTGATCAATTGTTTCATCATCAACATATAGGGGCATGAGTTCAAGTGTCCAAATTTATGGGCATTTTTTATTTCAAATGTTTTTTATCATGATACATCGTGACGATTACGTTTGGATTAGAGGGCAATCATGGAAACAATGAATCTTGATGAAGTGAGTAAAGTATTGAAGATTACCAAGGCCACAGCTAGAAATAGATTGAGCCAAGGTTTGCCGATGCCGCCATCTTTCAAAGTAGGCCGTAGCCGTTTATTTCTGACAACTGAGTTCTACTTGTGGATGGCGCAACAGGCAAAGCCTATCAACAACACACACCAACAATAAAAATGAATGAAAGGAAAAAAATGGCTTAAAGATAACAAGAAGAAAACTAGGCCTTAGAAGCGCAAAAAGCTTGGGGTGGAGCCCAAGCCTTTGGCATTACATTCAAGATTGCGACCTTGAAACTGTATTGTCTACGCACTTTCATCGACTGTCAAGGTCGAGGCCTCTCCATACCCATTGACTAGGTAAATATTCATTAACACAGATCAAAGAGCCTGCCCTATGGTCAGCTCTTAGTGGAGAAGCACAATGAAAGTTAAACAATTAATCATTTTATGTTTTGCACATACCGAAAACCTGCTTCATTTGACTTACAAACTCTCGGCTAAGTCAGCGAGACATTGTGATGTCGAATAGGAGGGTACAAATGAGAAAAATTCGTGATGTATTACGACTTACTTTTGAAAATAATATGAGTTATCGCATGATCGAACAGGCGGTGGGCATTTCCCGAAAAGCAGTTGCAGACTATTTGCTACGAGCAAGTAATGCAAACCTGAGTTGGCCGTTGCATGAAGAGTTGGATGATGCGGCGCTGGAAGAGCAACTATTTCCATCTATCCAAAAAACGATGGTTTCCCGTAAGCCAATCCCGAATTGGTACACGGTAAACCAAGAGCTAAAGACAAAAGGGGCTACCTTAGCGCAGTTACATTTGGAATATTTAGTCGAACATCCAGATGGCATAAGTTACAGCAGATATTGTACGCATTATCGGGAATACAAAAAAACCTTGAAGCGATCTCTGCGCCAAGTGCATATCGCAGGTGAGAAAGTTTTTGTGGATTATGCTGGGCCAACTGTACCTATCTACAACCTGCAAACGGGTGAGGTTCGGCAAGCACAAATATTTGTTGGAGTACTAGGCGGCTCAGCTTATATCTATGCCGATGCTGTATGGAATCAACGCAAAGCCAATTGGATTGCCTCACATGTGCGTATGTTTGAGCATTTCGGCGGTGTGCCACAGATGGTGGTCTGCGATAACTTAAAATCAGCGGTCAGTAAACCGAGTAGAACTGACCCTGTTATTCAGACAGCTTATCAAGACATGGCAACCCACTATGGCACAGCAATATTTCCTGCTAGGGTTTATAAGCCTAAGGATAAATCAAAAGCTGAAGGCGGTGTTTTAATTATCGAACGCTGGATATTATTTCGCATCAGAAAGCTTAAATTCACTAGTCTTGCTGAGTTAAATACCACTATCAAAGAGCTGCTGATTGATGTCAATAATCGCCCTTTCCAGAAAATGCCAGGCTCTCGTTTAACGGCCTTTCAAACGCTAGACAAACCTGCATTAAAACCATTGGTAACTCAAATATATGAGTACAAGGAGTTCTATAAAGTACGAGCAGGCTATGACTACCATGTTGAAGTGGATGGGCACTTCTATAGTGTGCCGCATGTATTGGTACGAAAACAACTGGAAGCAGTTGTGACAGCTAGTACCATAGAAGTCATGCATGGTGGACGACGAGTGGCCAGTCATCCTCGTAGCTACGAACGTGGCGGCAAAACAACCAATCCTGAACATATGGATCGTGCGCATCACCATTATGCTAATTGGAACCCAGAGCATGCACTTCAATGGGCTATTTCAGTTGGTAGTCACACACATGACTTTCTTAGCCAAGCCATTTCAAGCGTAACCCATCGAGACTTTGGTTACCGTTTGAGTAACTCAGTACAGTCTTTATGCCGCAAGTATGGCAATGAGCGTTTAGATGCGGCTTGTAAACTCGCACTAGAGATTGGTGCGACCAAAACGGCAAACTTAGACTCCATACTTAGAACCAATTTAGACCAACATCCTCGCCCTAGCAAAAATGTGCATGAAGCTACTTTCGGGCATGACAACATACGCGGTGCTGACTACTACCACTAACCATCCATAGGAAAAATAAATGTTACTACAACAAACGATGTCAAAATTGTCTGAGCTTAATCTCAACGGCATGAGTAAGGGCTACGAGATTCAACTATCCAGCGCTGCTTGTCAGGATCTTTCATTTGAAGAGCGCTTTAGCATGCTCGTTGATCAAGAACAAACCCACCGTGAGAATCAACGGTTAATTCGGCTGCTGAAGTCAGCAAAGTTCAAAGCCAATGCTTGTATAGAGGATGTTGACTATAGCCATAGTCGTGGATTAGATAAGGCGCAAATGGCGGGGCTTCAAACTACAGATTGGGTAAAGCGAGGCTTTAATCTAATTATTACAGGCCCTACAGGTTGTGGTAAAACTTGGATTGCCTGCGCATTAGGTAATCAAGCTTGCAGGCAAGGGATTACTGTTAACTTCCAACGATTGCCTCTCATGTTAGAGGAGTTGTACTTGGCCCATGCTGATGGCAGTTTCCGCAAAAAGCTATTGCAATTAGCGAAACCAGACTTACTGATACTGGATGATTTTGGTATAGGTACACTCAGCCCACAAAACCGTGCAGATATGCTAGAAGTAATCGATAGTCGTTCTGGCGCCAGATCAACCGTGATTACAAGTCAAATACCTGTTGATAAATGGCATAACTACTTAAGTGATGGCAATCCAACGGTGGCCGATGCAATTCTTGACCGCTTAGTGAGTGGCACTATGCGTATTAATCTAAAGGGTGAGTCGATGCGAAAATTACGTTCTGAAAAAGTATAGGCGGTGACGCTGCCAATACTTACTGCAACAGTTCTTATGCGTAATGCGTAGTACAAAAAGCCACTTTCTATAATTCTTGAAAGTGGCTTTTTTGTGCAGTAATGAGTGGCTTTTTTAAAACGATAATAGGTGGCTTTTTTGAAACAGTTTTAGGTGGCTAATTTGAGCGATATTGGGTGGTGACTTTAGGCGGTAATACGCATACACCACCCGTCACCTATTTAACCTGAATATTCGCCTTGAATTTTTCGTGTTGATTGTAGTTTATCAACATGAAAAATTAAGGAAGCAAGCGAAGCGCGGTAGTGTGTCTATCGCACTTTCAACAACATATCACTAGATTATCTGCGGGAGTTCTTCAGCGTGACCCGCCACCTATACCTACCGAAAATAACCCTGACCCGTCACCTATACCTACCGACAAAAAGCTATTGGCGGGAGTTCTTATGCGTAGCTAATTAACGCTCTGCATCACGGTTTTTCTGTTTTTTCACTACCTGCGGCCGTTCACTTTCCTGCTCTTTGATTTTAGTAGGTTGCGCTGCCGCTGGGGGCTGGGTAGTAGGCTGTCTTTGCGATTCAATGAAAGCTTTACCACGAGCTTGCTGCTCTTCACGGTCTGCTCTGCGTCTGTTTAATTCGGCATTCATTGCCTTATCTTCAAACGTCACCTGAAGCCCAGCCTTCAAAACCACATCAATTACTTGATGCTTAAACTCTTTATTGCCTTCAATTTTTAGATTATTACCAAACTTCTGCACGGCCATACGCAACCCAGCTTCAACAGCCTGACTGTTTTTAGTTTCAATCACATCAATGGACTTGCCAGAATCGACGAGTAAAGCGAGTTTTTTTGACTTATCTGCGTAGTAAGTAACGTTACCTGCAATATCAACAGAATAGGCCATAGTACGCACGAATTGAATTGTGTTTAACTCGCCCTCACCCTCTTTATTGTTCGAGCCTTCTATAGCATTCTGTGAGGCAGGGGCAGGGTGACTTGTGCGCTGCCTACGCAATTCAGCAAGGGCTTTTTCGTCGCCTTGATTAGCCAGTTCAGTTAAAAAACTGCAGTAACGTTCTTGATGCGGCTTATTATGCTTTTCTTTCAACTTCTGACGCTCTTCAGCTATCGCCTGACGCAATGCCATGTCTTTAGTAGCTCGCTCCATTCTAGCAATAGATAGCGCAGCTTTACGCTCTTTAGTTGGTGTACTTCGGTCACCTTGTATTTCTTTACGCTTCAGTTGGTAGTCGTTACGAATATCAGCCCTTCGTAATTTTTCACTTTCTCGTTGTGCGTTCCATTCGCTAGATTTTAATTTGGCCTGTGCTGGCTGCCCTTCACGGTAAGCTTCCCAAAGGCTGCGCTGTGGTGCTTGCTTGGTGATTGTCTGTGTGTTGTCGATCTGTTTTTGATAAGAAGCCTTTAATATTTTTTCAGCTTCAGCCCAAGGCATTTGCAGCTCCTTGGTGAGAAAGTCAGAAACACTTAAATTTCGATTACCGCTCTTAATCCGATCAACACCAGCTTTATTTTTTGTAACCTCGTATTTGCTCGTAATTACACCATGCGACAATGACAAATCAGCCAATAATCTGTTTGCTTCTAAGTTATTTATAATCTTGGCCGTATCGTGCGTTGCTTCAGCTTCACGGGCTTGTTTCTGCTCTTCTAAATTGCGTAATAACTGATTAGGCAATGCGTCAGTTGTTTTGGTTAGCCTTCGGCTACTGCTAACCCGTCGCAATGCGTTAGTACGTTCGGCTCTTCGTCCGTCCAGCTCCAATCGTTCATTATTCGGCAATAGCACTTTAGTTTGCTGGGCGTTGCCATCCATAAGGCTGCTGGACAAACTTCGCATACGGTTGGGTCTTTTGGCCGCCTTGAGCTTGCCAAGCTCGTTAGCGTTAAGCTGCTGGTTGTCTTGCTTTGGCTTAATGATTCCATCGGCTTGTTTGTAGCTGTAGCCTGTAGTGATGCCCCTTGGTTTTCTGTCATCTGATATTTCCTTTCTAAATTTTTGATTAAAACGCTGCTCATACCCAGTGAGAATATTTACACGCTCTTCATAGGTAGATTCGCGGTAGTTTTTATATGCCTTCTGATTGCCGCTATTGATGTATTTGATTTCCTTGGCGCGTACTTCGTACCACTCTTTTAAAATCGCTTGCTGCTCTTCAGGTGTGCTTCTAGCTGCACCAACTTGTTCGTACTTGATAGTTAAATTACTTGTCAAAAGTGCATTTTTTTCACTTTCTGACATTTCTATAAACTTACGAGAAAACATAAAATGGCCTGATTTACTACCATCTAAATTGATACCTTTCTCTGCGCCTGGTACTTTAATATTTTGATATTCGTTTTCTCTTCCCTGGTTGCGTGTACGTGTTTCGCCAAACTCTGAAAGCAAGGTCTTAAAATCTTCGTACCAGCTAATTTTTCTTGCTAAGATTTCTTCAAAAATTTTGGCTTTTATATCCTTATTGCCTCCCTCAAATAAATCACCTGCATAGCGGCTAATCATTTCTGAATCGCCTGTAAAATTAAATCGCGGGTTGTCTTTGGGGCTAGATAACCCAAACTTGTTATTTATGTGCTCTTGAAAGGCGTTAATAAACGCTTTATTTGGCTGCTCTATGCCCGTCATATCAACCATACCAAACGGATTTAAAGTGTTTCCGCTAACTTTGTTGGTTTTAGGTATGACAATATGAATATGTGGTTTACGCTCTACCAATTCACCTGTTTTGCTATTCGTATAACTTGCGATTTTTGGGATATGCGCTTCTGCATAAAAATTGTACTCATCAGGCTCGTATGCAGCGAACGCGAACTGTTTAAACTCATTCACCACATCATCAAGCATTGATTGTTTAATATGGTCTTCTTTAAAGGCTAGAGTGATATGCAAATAACGCTCACCTTCAGTATCCATAAGTTGAATTAACTCATTAGTAGCCGTTAAATTCCCGTCTAGTATTATTCTTGTGTCCAGCTCGTCACGTGACAATTCACGGCCTTGCTTTTGGCCGCTCTCCAAGTATTCTTTAATGCCGCCAGTGCCGCCACTAATCCTAATTAACATTTGGTAAAGTCGCTTCCAAATAACGGCCTATATTTTCAAGCTCTAACAAAAGCTGCTCATAAACAGCTTCGCTTAATCTTCCTGCTAAATAATCAGCATTTGCTCGATGCGCCAATTGATTTAGGTTGTTGCTGGTTTTATCAAACAAAAACACTAGGCGCTTTCTATCTTCAGATTTTTGTGGCTTGGCCGTGATCTGCGTTTTATTGGTTAAAACCACCTCACGAAAAAAGTCGGAATTTGGCAAACCTGAAGCTTTAACTTTAGTCGTGTAATTCAAATAATCGACTTCTGATAGCTTAAAGCTAACAGTGCGATTTAACCCTTCAGGATGCTTTCTTGGTCTTGCCATTTCTTTGCCTTTCACTACGTTAGTAGCATCGTTTTTAATTGCCCTAAAGGGCAAGCTGACAGACTGAAGGCTGTCTGGGTTTCAAAGGGGCTACCCTTTGGCACGGGATATTTTAGAAAACTCGTAGAGTTTTGTAAACATATCTGTCGTGCCTATATATTCGTTAATTAATCACACACATTTAAA
>JBEBJI010000072.1:0-1352 GCA_040079935.1 Methylotenera sp. | reverse complement strand
TCTTCATGCGCAAATGCATCACGCACAATTTCGCCACCAAACCCGTAAACCAGAATAATTTTTTGCGGTTTTAAGGCTTTAGCGCAATCAATCACATGCGCCAAAATGGGCTTGCCAGCAACCTCGTGCAGCACTTTGGGTTTATTGGAATGCATGCGCGTGCCTTTGCCGGCAGCGAGAATGACGATATTTAAATTAGGCATAATATTGGTCAGGATTAATAGTGCAAAGTATAACAAAAAAGGCAGCCTAAGCTGCCTTTTTGCACGATACTCAAATTAATGTATAGATTTGCGTAAACGCTCAATCGCTTGAATTTGCGCAACCGCCTCGGCAAGCTCTGCTTGCGCTGCCGCATAATCCATATCTGAAGTGCGATTTTTCATCGCTTCCATCGCCGCTTCTTTCGCTGCAATTGCTTTGGCTTCATCTAAATCATGACCACGAATTGCAGTATCTGCCAACACGGTAATCATGCCAGGTTGTACTTCTAACATGCCGCCTGAAAGAAAAATCAAGGTTTCTTCTGTGGCATCAGCTTGCTTAATGCGCAATGCGCCTGGTTTGATTGTGGTAATCATCGGCGCGTGATTTGGGTAAATGCCCACTTCGCCCGCGCCAGCTGGTGCCACTACAAACTCGGCTTCACCCGAAAAGATTAGGGCTTCTGCGCTTACTACGTCAATATGAACTGTGTTTGCCATTAGTTTAACGTTTTCGCTTTTTCTACGGCTTCTTCGATACCGCCCACCATATAGAAAGCTTGCTCTGGCAAGTGATCGTACTCGCCCGCAACAATGGCTTTAAAGCCTTTGATGGTTTCTTTTAGTGGCACATATTTGCCTGGTGAGCCAGTAAATACCTCAGCCACGTGGAAAGGTTGTGAAAGAAAACGTTGGATTTTACGTGCACGGCCAACAGCTAATTTATCTTCTGGTGACAATTCATCCATACCCAAAATTGCAATAATGTCGCGTAGTTCTTTATAACGCTGTAATGTTTGTTGGACGCTACGTGCAACGTTGTAGTGCTCTTCACCAACTACTAATGGATCTAATTGACGTGATGTTGAATCGAGTGGATCAACTGCTGGGTAGATACCAAGAGAAGCAATGTCGCGTGACAACACAACTGTTGAGTCCAAATGTTGGAAAGTCGTTGCTGGTGATGGGTCGGTCAAGTCATCCGCAGGTACGTAAACCGCTTGGATAGAGGTAATAGAGCCAGTTTTAGTTGATGTAATACGCTCTTGTAAACGGCCCATTTCATCAGCCAATGTTGGTTGGTAACCCACAGCAGAAGGCATACGACCTAACAACGCAGAAACCTCAGTACCAGCCAATGTGTAACGA
>JBEBJI010000026.1:0-28506 GCA_040079935.1 Methylotenera sp. | reverse complement strand
ATTGAAGTTGTTTGGTGTACTGGTGATTACAATATTGGTACTGATTGCGCCATTCACTCCAGGATATTTCTCGTTTTGGCGCGAGCATAAAATCACACGCTTTTATGCAAACCCAACTTACACTGTTTATTCGGTGATTAAGTATGTAACGCAGCAAATTAGCATTGCGAAACCCGTGCCATTAAAACAGATTGCACAAGATGCGGTGATGGTTGGCCCATCAACCAAAAGAACAGAGTTGATGATTATGGTGGTAGGCGAAACCGCGCGCGCAGATCGTTTTTCGCTGAATGGTTATCACAGAGAAACCAACCCGCTGTTGGCCAAGCAAGATGTGGTGAGCTTGAGTAATGTAAGCTCTTGCGGTACTTCTACGGGTGTTTCTGTACCGTGCATGTTTTCATCTTTAGGCAGAAAAGGTTACGACAAAAAAACAGCCTTAAACCAAGAAAACGCGTTGGATGTTTTGTTTGACCATGGCGTAGAAATTTTGTGGCGCGATAATAATTCTGACTCAAAAGGCGTGGCGACGCGCATGAAATATGAAGACTTTAAAAGCCCGACACTCAACCCAGCATGTGAAGGCGAATGCCGCGATATTGGCATGTTGAGCGGTTTAGATAAATATATTGCAGCCAGAAAAGGCAAAGATATTCTAATTGTGTTGCACCAAATGGGCAATCACGGACCCGAATATTACCGAAGATACCCCAAAGAATTTGAGAAATTTAAACCGATGTGTATGACGGGCGAACTGAGCGATTGCAGCAAAGAAGAAATCGACAACAGCTACGATAACGCGATTTTGTATACCGATTATTTCTTGTCAGAAGTAATTAACTTGCTTAAGAAATACGACAGTAGCCACGCTACGGCCATGCTGTATGTGTCAGATCATGGCGAGTCGTTAGGTGAGCATGGTTTTTACTTGCACGCTGCCCCGTATATGGTTGCACCTAAAGAGCAAACTCATGTGCCAGCGATTGTTTGGATGGGCAAAAATTTTGATTATAAAATGAGTCAGCTAACGCCGTTTAAAGATTATGCATTGAGCCACGATGATGTGTTTTGCAGCTTGCTGGTAACATTTGAGATAAATGCAAAAATGTGTGAAGCCAAAAAAGACATATTGTTGCAAAATCAAACATTTGTAGCTAACACCGTTCATTGAAATGCTATTTACAATCTAGATTGTCCGACACGTTTGCAGTCACTTGGTCGTTAATAATCCAAAATAACGCTTTTACTCGGCTATCAACAGCGCAAGCGCTTACATAGCCAATAGCGCCGGGAGTTTGTGCCACATAGCGCAAAACAGCTTCTTCAGAGTTAACTGAATAAGGCGGTGAAACGCCATTAAAGTACTGGCCGTTCCAGTAATCGATTTGTGACTTAGGTGCGCTACCTAGTATTTTTTGTGAAAATTGCTGCCTTAGCGCATGCTCAGTACTTAAATTTACTGGTTTGATGCGTTGCCCTTTTGACCAATAAAGTTGTTTGCGCCAATAAATAAGACTCAAATCGTTTGGCGCCAACTTCAGCTCATCCACTTTTTGATTGCTAGAAACCACAATTGCAATAATAGGCGTGTTTGGCTCCGCTTGCGCCAGCGGCGCCAGGCTTAACAATAGCCAAATAATCAGAAGTTGATGCATTAAAAGGGCTTGCACTAAAAAAACAAGGCAAATGAAGCTAAAAAGCCGCGTGGAGATTCAGACTGATCGCCACTGCCGCCTGTAAACTCCATTTTTAGTAACTGCGTCGGTTTAACGCGCCAAGTGGCACCAAGTAGCCAACGCTCGGCAGAGCCCTCATCTGGCCGTTGAAAAGTCTCCAGCCGTGAAATCCAATACCAATCATTTAGCCCAATGTTATTTAGCGGAACTGCAGTTTGTAAATATGCACCACTACCACCATCTTTATTGTTGGTGTTAAAGCGCTGAAAAGCCTCGCCACTAATTTCGATGCCTTTAACTTGAGTAACAAAATCTAAGCCTAGCATGCGATAGCTGGCAGAATTTAAATCTGCTTCTTTAAACGATAAAATAGAAACGCCAATATCAGATTGGCTTTTAAAACTTAAGCGCGCACCGCGCACATGTTTATATTTCTGCTCGTCATCGTCTTGCTCTTGGTCTTCTAGCAATTCGCCAAATAATTTATATTCAAAAGCACCGTTCATAAAAGGCATGGCGCCAAATAGCATTGCGCCATTGGTGCCAGCGGGAAACAACTCAGTAGTCGCGAGCGGGCGCGTACTCGTCCAAACTAAGGGCGCTGCATGTAGCAAGTTCCAGCGACTATTGGGAGTTAAAAAACGGCCAGCGCGAAAGTTGAGTTTTTCGGATAAATTGTAATCAAAGTACAGTCGTTCTAAGTCTAGGTGACCTTCTTTGTGGCTAAATTTCTTATCGTCGTTCCAAGCCAGTGGCCGCTCTAATTCTAGTTCGCCAAAAAAACTTAAGCGACTATCACCAGTCCAAGTGAGTAGCAAGCTGACTTCATTAATGGCCGCTTCGGCCTCTTGGTTGCGGTGTAACACAACGCCGGCGCTAGCATAGCCGCCCAAGTTAAATCCATCTATGAAGTCAGGCGTCTCTTCCGCAACGACTGGCTTGCATACAGCCACACTCAAGGCTAGACTACTCATCATGAAAGCAAAAAATTTCCGCATCGCATACTCCGCAGTCGCTCGTTTAGCGCGACTATTTTCAACAGACAGTCATTGTCTCATATTGGTTTAAAATCAGCTTGATTAAGCACTTATCAATTCGTCAATTGTTGCTGTTAGCTTTTTTGCTGGCAGGTTTATTGCCCGCTATGCTGGTGAGTTTTTTAAGCTTTTATCAAGCCAGAGAGGCGCTAAAAAGAGAAATCACGCACGATATGCAAACCCTCAGTGGCGCGGTTGCGAATGATATTGAGCGTGTAATATTTGAGCGGGCGCAGAATGTGCATTCATGGAGCCAGCTTGCGGTAATGCAAGACATACAAATTGGCGATATTGATAAACGCGTTTCTACTTTTTTGCAAGAAGTGCAAACCAGCTATGGTGATATGTATCAATCAATTTATGTGGTCGATAGTAACGGAAAGGTGGTTGCGGCTAGCAATGCGCAGCAAATTGGCAAAGAAGGCGCACTTGCAACTCATTGGTTTCAAGTGAAGTTAGCGAATAAATCGCTCAATTTTGGGCAAATTCAACACAATAGTTTGGCAATTTCTCAAGACATCTTTGATGCTAATTCAAATCAAAATGTAGGCGTATTGGTTGCCGAGTTTAATTGGCAAGTTATCCAAAACTTACTTAAAAATGCCGTGCAAAACCCCTCTGCTGCTGCATTGTTAGACAGCAAGAATCACTTGCTTGCCTCCACACCCAACTGGGAAAAAATTCAAGCAGGTCACGAAATGCACGCCAATAAAAATTTAAGTAATAAGATGAATTTGCAGGGCTGGCAAGTACGTATCGAAAAATTGCATTCGGTTGCCGTGGCGCCCGTACATCGGCTAGGATATGTGTTTTTAGCACTGCTATTAACCACATTGTTTTTTGCGGCTTTGTTGGTAAAACCTATTGCCCAAGCTATCACCCAACCGTTGGAAGCGTTGCGTGAATTTGTTAAAACAGCAGGCCTGCAAGTCAATATCCATGCGCCTGCTGGCGGCCCTCCCGAAGTGCAAGCTTTGAGCAATGCGTTTGAAAAAATGATACAAGATTTAAAAAAATCACAGGCAGATTTAACGCGCGCCGCTAAGTTGGCGGTGGTGGGTGAAATGTCTGCCGCCATGAGCCACGAGGTGCGTACGCCGCTTGGCATATTGCGCTCCTCAGCCGATTTGTTGTTGCGCGAACCTAAGCTGACAAAAGAAGGCAAAGAAGTGCTGGGCTTTATTATTAGTGAGACTGAGCGCTTGAATAAACTGGTTACTACACTCATCGATGCGGCGCGACCGCGGCAGCTTAATAAGGTAAATGTGGATTTAAACCAAATTGCTGCCAACACTATTGCGCTTTTGAAAAGCCAAGCGCAGGCTAAAAATATCGCTATTATTTTTGAGCAAACTGAAGCTATTCATTTGCTGGCCGATGCCGATCAAATGACGCAGGTGATGATGAATTTATTGATGAATGCGCTACAAATTTTGCCTAATGGTGGCAAAATAGAGCTGAATTTGCGAGATGAAAAGGAACAGATTGTGATGGATTTTATAGACGACGGTCCTGGCATTTTGGCAGAGAATCAATCTCAAATTTTTGAGCCCTTCTTTACGCAACGCAGTGGCGGTGTAGGTTTGGGTCTGGCTGTGGTGCGGCAAATTGTGCAAGCGCATGGCGGAGAAATTAGCTACCAAGATAGCCCGCAAAAAGGCGCACAATTTACGATTACTTTACCTAAAGCTAGCTAGATGACACAAAATCAAAAAACAATTTTAGCGGTAGATGACGAGCCAAGCATGCTGCGCTTGCTAGAAATCAGCTTAAAGCAGGCAGGCTACAAGCCAGTATTGGCGAGGGATGGCAGCGAAGCTTTGCAAATTATTAAGAACCAAACTATTGATTTAGTGGTAAGCGATTTGCACATGCCAAGTATGAATGGCTTGGATTTACTCAAAAACATTCGCCTAGAAAATGATGCGCTACCGTTTATTATGGTAACCGCGCAAGGTGAAATTAAAACTGCAGTAGAAGCCATGAAATTAGGCGCGAGCGATTATATTTTGCGCCCTTTTGATTTAGAAACGCTAGAGATTGCCATTGCAAAAGCCTTATCTGTGCAGCGGCTAACGCTAGAAAACGCTTATTTAAAAACTGCCAATAATTTAGAGACAGGTTTAATTGGCGAGAGCGCTCCCATGTTGGTGCTTAAAAATCTCATTGCACAAGTTGCGCCAGAGAAAGCCACCGTGCTGATTACGGGCGAAACTGGCACCGGTAAGGAACTGGTCGCAAAAGCTATTCATCAAGCAAGCCCAAGAAAAAACAACCTATTTGTTGCGGTCAATTGTGCGGCTATTCCCGCAGAAATGCTGGAATCAGAACTATTTGGTCACGAAAAGGGTGCTTTTACTGGCGCGGCAAAAGAGCGTATTGGCAAATTTGAGTTGGCTGATGGCGGTACATTATTTTTGGATGAAATTACCGAAATGCCAATCGCGCTTCAGGCGAAATTACTACGCGCTTTGCAAGAAGGCGTCATTGAAAAACTCGGCGGAAACAAGCAAATTTCATTAGATATTCGCGTGATTGCCGCCACAAACCGAGACCCGATGCAAGCAGTGAAAGATGGCAAACTGCGCGAAGATTTATATTATCGCTTGAATGTGTTTCAGCTCAATGTTGCACCATTGCGCGAAAGGCGCGCAGATATTGGGCTGCTGGTGCACTACTTTTTAGCTAAAGGTAATGTGAAAATTAGCGATGAAGCACTGCAAAAACTACAAACTTATGCATGGCCTGGCAACGTACGCGAGCTAGAAAATGTGCTGGAACGCGCTACAATTTTAGCAAATCGCCAAACGATCTTACCTAGCCATTTAGCTATTGATACTCAAAGCGGAGATATTCAAAAAGGTGCTCTGCAAGCCATGCCGATATTGGCTTCCAGAGCATCTTTTTCGATTCCAGATGCGACTGCACAAATTGAAAAACAAATGATTTGTGATGCTTTAGTGGCGACTCAAGGGAACAAAGCCAAAACAGCAAAACTGCTCGAAATTAGCGAGCGCTCGCTTTGGAATAAGCTAGATCTATACGATCTCAAGTAGTACATCACTTCCCAATTCAGTGTTGCAAAATATAGGTTAATATTTTTTACTTGACACCGATACTTAACGTTGTTAAATTAACAATGTTAAGTATCAATAATGGAAATTGATTATTAAGGTTTTTGTAAGTTGAGAACATGCAAAATGGACAATAGTTACTTGTGGCTTAAAACAATACATCTTTTGGGCGTCGTATTGTTTCTAGGAAATATTATAATCACTGGCTGGTGGAAAAACATGGCGGATTTGACGCGCAATCCGCAAATTATCGCTTATGCGCAGCGTCAAGTGACTTTAACTGATTTTATATTTACTGGCGGTGGCGTGCTAATGTTGCTGGTTGCGGGTATGGCAAATGTGTATTTACATGATATGAGTTACTCAGCAAAATGGCTTGCGCATGGCATGGCCATATTTATTGTCTCAGGCATTATTTGGGTCGTCGTTCTTATTCCTGTTCAAGCAAAGCAAGCTAAAATGGCCAAAGCCTTTGCGGTGAGTAGCGTGATTCCAGATAGTTATTGGAAGCTATGTAGGACTTGGAATATATTTGGCTTGCTAGCTACCTTAATACCTTTGGCAAATCTTTACTATATGGTATTTAAACCAGCTTAAGAATTGGAGTAATGATGATGGAATATGCATTAATAACAGGTGCTTCAAGTGGTATTGGATTAGAGTTTGCAAACATTATGGCAGAAAAAGGCCATCACTTAATTTTGGTTGCAAGGCATGAAGAAAATTTGCAGGCGTTAAAAAATAAACTTGAGATGCAATTTAAAACTAATGTAGTAATTGTCGCAATGGATTTATCGATTCCTAATCAAGCTAAAGTTTTATATCAATTTTGTATTGACCAAAAGTTAATAGTTAACTGCTTGGTAAATAATGCAGGATTTGGTGATTATGGAATGTTCGATTCGAGCAAATTTGAAACTTACCAAAATATGCTACAACTTAACGTTATGACTTTAACTGAATTGACGGCGCTATTTTTAGATGGAATGAAAAAACGTAAATCAGGACGCATATTGAATGTAGGCTCAATTGCTGCGTTTCAACCAGGACCTAATTTGGCAGTGTACGCTGCAAGTAAAGCTTATGTAATGCAATTTACCGAAGCACTAAGCTTTGAGTTACGTGGCACAGGGGTATGTGCAACACTACTTAGCCCAGGAGTGACAGAAACTGGATTTGTAAGCCGCGCAAACATGGGTGCAGCAGCGAATGCAAAAAACGGGCTGATGACAGCAAATACCGTGGCTTTGGCTGGATATAGTGCGATGATGGCTGGCAAATTAAATACTATCCCCGGATGGAAAAATCAAATACTCGCGTTTGGCAGCAAAATCATGCCCTCACGCGAATTGTTGTTACAAATAGCTGGAAGGATTCTTAGAGACACTAAAGAATTGCCTAAGAAAACAGAAAATGCCACCTAAACTTAAAACGGCTACAGAAAGAGAGCAATTACGCACGTTGATTATTGATGCGGCGCGCGAGCTATTTGTAGCGCGCGGCGTGGATGCTGTGACCATGCGCGAAATCGCCAAGCGCATTGGCTACTCTGCCACCAGTATTTACCTACATTTCGCAGATAAAGAAGCGCTACTAAAGGCGATTTGCGATACCGACTTTTTAGCGCTGGCCACTTCATTAAAAAATATTATGCAAATTGCCGATCCTGTAGAGCGAATGCAAGCGCTTGGACGCGGTTATGCAGCATTTGCATTGACACACCCAAATCATTATCGCCTGATGTTTATGACAGCACATGCGCCTATACAGCCTGAAAATTCCAACTTGCAACAAAATAGTGCTGAGCAAGACGCTTATTTTCAATTAAAAACTGTAGTGAGTGCGGTCCACTCAGCAGGACGATTTAGGGCTGATTTGCAGGATGTCGATTTAATTGCGCAAACCATTTGGGCGGGTGTGCATGGTGTGTGTTCTTTGCAAATAAGTATGTCTTGCGATAAATGGGTAAATTGGACTGATATTTCTGCACGCTTGCAACTAATGCAAACTGTGATGCTACGCGGACTTTTGAGAGAAGATAAATGAAAAAGTTATTACTAATATTGACACTATTATTAAGCGCTTGCGAAAAACCTGTAGAGCCGCCCCCGCCGCCACGCCCAGCCTTGGTAATGGTTGTGGGTAAAACTGCACCAAACAGTGCCATTGTACTGGTGGGCGAGGTGAAATCGCGTTACGAATCTAACCAAGGTTTTAGAATTGCTGGCAAAATTATTGAACGAAAAGTAGATGTAGGCGCGCTTGTTAAAAAAGGCCAATTATTAGCGCGCTTAGATGCCGCAGACAGTAATTTAGGCGCAAGCGCGGCAATGGCAGATGTGCGAGTAGCTGAGGCGAATCGCTCGCTGGCGAAATCTGATGTGGAGCGTCAACGTCAACTAGTGAATAAAAAATTTATATCACAACAGGCGCTAGATAAATATGAAGCTGAGCTTAAAACTGCCGATGCGCGAGTCAATCAAGCCAAAGCGCAAGCAGCAGTTTCTGGTAATCAATCGCGCTATAGCGCTTTGCTGGCTGATAGAGATGGCGTGGTGACGCAAATTCGCGCTGAGCCCGGTCAAGTGGTTGAAGCAGGTGAACTGGTGGCGCAGATTGTGGATACCAAGCAAATTGAAGTGCTAGTTGCGGTGCCAGAATCGCGCATGGCGCGCATAAAAGCGGGTGATAGCGCAGCCATTAAATTGTGGGCAGATAGAGAAAAAACTTACGCGGGCAAGGTACGTGAAATTGCGCCAGCAGCAAGCTCTGCCACGCGCGCTTTTGATGTGCGCATCGCAGTTTTGGCGCCTGACGATGCAGTTAAATTGGGTATGACTGCAGGCGTGCGTTTTGAAAGCGGCGAGGCGAACAACATCATTATTCCATCCACCGCACTGACGCAAATTAACGGCAAAAATAGCGTGTGGGTAATTGATAAAAATAATGTGGCAAATCAGCGCCAAGTGACAACAGGCCAATATACTGAAGATGGCGTGACTATTACTAGCGGTCTGCAAGCCAATGAAATGGTGGCGATTGCGGGGGTGCATACCTTGATAAAAGGCCAACAAGTGAAACCGCAAATTGTTGAGCAAACTAGCGAGACAATGCCGTGATTGAAAGTAAAGAAACAAGCCAAGAAGTAACAAAAGCTTCCCACTTTAATATTTCTGAGTGGGCGCTTAAGAATCAGGTATTGGTGCTGTATTTAATGATTATGCTCACTGTTGCGGGCATGTTTGCCTTTACTACCTTGGGACAATCGGAAGATCCACCGTTTACTTTTAAAGTCATGCTGGTACGCACCACTTGGCCAGGCGCCAGCGCCATAGAAGTTGAGCAGCAAATTACCGATAAGCTTGAGAAAAAAATTCAAGAAGTACCAAATATTGATTATTCCAGTAGCTATTCTAGACCTGGCGAATCGATGATATTTATCGTGATTAAAGATAATACTTTTTCTAAGGCAATTCCAGATATATGGTACCAAGTGCGCAAAAAAGTGGGCGATATTCGCCATACGCTACCCAATAATATTGAAAGCTTGGTGTTTAACGATGAGTTTAGCGATGTGTATGGTAGCATGTATGCGCTTACTGGCGATGGTTTTGACAACTTTGCCTTAAAAAAACAAGCGGAAATTATTCGCTCAGAACTACTAAAAACGCCAGATGTAGCCAAAGTTGATTTTTTTGGTGAGCAAAAACAACGTATTTTTATCGAGCTTTCTAATGCCAAGCTAGCTACGCTAGGAATAAGTACCACAACGCTACTCAATATTCTACAAGCGCAAAATGCGGTTGTACGCGGCGGCACTTACGATTCGCCTACAGAGCGCATTCGTATTGAGGTTTCGGGAAGGTACAGCACGCTGGAAGATTTGCGTGAAATAAGACTACGTGCAAATAATCAAGATTTTAAGTTAAATGATGTGGCGCGCGTTTATCGCGGTTACGAAGACCCTCCGCGCGACACGGTGCGCTTTGATGGCAAAGAGGCGTTATTTTTGGGAGTGAGTATGCGCCAAGGTGGCGACGTGATCGCGCTAGGCCATGCATTAGATAAAAAAATTGCCAGAATTCAGCAAAGTTTGCCCGTAGGCCTAAGTTTTAATACCATTACCTCGCAGCCCAAAATTGTCGCCAATTCGGTCAACGATTTTGTAAAATCGTTGGTAGAAGCTCTTGTTATCGTGCTTGGCGTAAGTTTGCTTTCATTAGGCTGGCGCACAGGGATTGTGGTGGCGATTTCTATTCCCGTGGTGCTGGCCGCCACGTTTTTAGTAATGAGCATTTACGATATAGGTCTGCATAAAATCTCGCTAGGCGCGCTGATATTGGCGCTGGGGCTGTTGGTGGATGATGCGATTATCGCGGTCGAGATGATGTCGTCAAAAATGGAGCAAGGTTGGGATAGGGTGAAAGCCGCCTCGTTTGCTTATAGCTCCACCGCCATGCCCATGCTAACTGGCACGCTGGTTACTGTTGCGGGCTTTTTGCCGATTGCCACAGCCGCTTCATCCACGGGTGAATACACGCGTTCTATCTTTCAAGTATCGGCGATTGCCTTAATTATTTCGTGGTTTGCTGCGGTGATTTTTGTGCCCTACTTGGGCTATCATTTGTTGCCAGATTACACAAAAGCACCACAACCATCTAAATTAATGGCATGGCTGAAAGGCAGACTGGGATTGGTTGAGAAGGTTGATGACAATCATCATCACGATATTTATAACACTAAGTTTTATAACGCCTTCCGTCATTTAGTTACCTGGTGTGTGCGTTATCGAAAAACTGTCATTGTCATTACGCTGGCCATGTTTGTGCTATCAATTGTCGGTTTTGGCAAAGTGCAACAGCAGTTTTTCCCCGATTCCACGCGCCTGGAATTAGTTGTCGATTTGCGTATGACCGAAGGCGCGTCTTACCAAGCTACCAACGCTGAGGTGAAAAAGTTAGAAAGTTGGCTGCATAATTGGAATAAAAATAATAAAGGCATCGATAATTTTGTCGCTTATATTGGCATTGGCGCACCGCGCTATTACTTGCCTTTAGATATTCAGTTGGCACATCGCGGTTTTGCCCAGTTTGTGGTGTTGAGTAAAGATCTAACGCAACGCGAAGCGTTGCGTAGCGATTTACTTAAATTGTTCGAGACGGATTTTCCAAGTCTGCGTGGTTCGGTGTTGCGTTTAGAAAATGGTCCTCCAGTGGGTTTCCCCGTGCAGTTTCGTGTCGATGGCAACGACATTCCTAAAGTGCGCGAAATTGCCCACAATATTGCAGAAATTATGCGCGCAAACCCAAATTTAGCCAATGTGCAATTGGGCTGGGAAGAGCCAAGTAAAGTGGTGAAAGTGTCGATAGACCAAGTCAAGGCGCGGTTATTGGGCGTAAGCTCGGTGGATATTGCTAATATGCTCAACGGCGCAATGAGTGAGCTTTATATCACCGAATTTAGAGAAGGCAGCGAGCGCATTGATTTGGTGGTGCGCGGCGCGGAGATTGAGCGTAAGCGCTTGTCGCGGTTGCCTAATTTGATGATAAACACCGCAACTGGTACCAGCGTGCCTATTTCGCAAATTGCCACTTTTTCGTCAGAGTTTGAAGAAGGCGTGATTTGGCGGCGTAATCGCGTGCCATCGCTGACAGTGCGAGCTCACCTGCGAGGCAATATACAAGCGCCTGTGGTGTCAGCTCAAATTGAAGAAGAATTAACAGAAATTCGTGCCAATTTACCGTATGGCATCACGCTAGAAACGGGCGGCGCGGTGGAAGAATCAGCCAAGGGCGCTGCCTCAGTTGCCAAAGGCGCACCTTTGTTTTTAGTAGTGGTTTTAACACTATTAATTTTGCAGTTAAAAAGTTTTTCGCGCATGTTTTTGGTGTTGCTCACCGCACCTTTGGGTTTAATTGGGGTCACAATTGGGTTACTGCTATTTAACCAACCATTTGGCTTCGTTGCGATGCTGGGTACGATTGCGCTTTCGGGCATGATTATGCGTAACTCGGTAATTTTGGTGGATCAAATCGATCAAGACATGGCTTCTGGCTTAGCGCCTTGGCAAGCGGTGATTGAATCGACCATTAGAAGATTCAGGCCAATTGTGCTCACCGCTGCAGCGGCGATTTTGGCAATGATACCGCTTACCAGAAGCGTGTTTTTTGGCCCAATGGCAGTGGCGATTATGGGAGGTTTAGCCATAGCCACTTTGTTAACGGTATTGTTTTTGCCGGCGCTTTACGCGGCTTGGTTTAAAGTAAAAATACCACAAGTGATTGAGAGCTAAGCATTAAAAGTTTGTTTAATTTCACTTTATACAACAAGGTCATACGTTATAATCGACTGAAACATTAGGAGTAATCAGTAATGATGCAAACTGAACAAAATAACATGCCGCCAGAAACCGTGCGTTTTAATATGCGCAAAGCTAGGTTCAACATGATAGAACAGCAAATTCGCACTTGGGAGGTGTTAGACCCAACAGTGTTGCAACTGTTTAACGAAGTGCCGCGCGAAAATTTTGTGCCAGCAGAATATCAAGGTTTAGCTTTTGCCGATATCGAAATACCAATAGGGCAAGGTCAGACCGTGCTCAGCCCAAAGTTAGAGGGCCGTATTTTGCAAGCGTTAAATGTACAAAAATCGCAAACAGTGTTGCATATAGGCACTGGCAGTGGCTATTTTACTGCGCTGCTGGCAAGCCTTGCTAAACAGGTGATTTCAGTCGAAATTGAGGCAGATTTGAGCGCACAAGCCGCTAAAAATTTAACTAAGAACAATATCCAAAATGTCACATTAGAAGTGGCCGATGGAACGCTTGGTCGGCCAAGTTATGAACATTACGACGTGATTGTTTATACAGGCTCATCACCAGTAGAACCAGCAAACGTGCGTCAGCAATTAACGATAGGCGGGCTTATGTTTATTGTACTAGGCAGCGCGCCAGCAATGCAGGCAACGCTTATACAACGTGTTTCTAAAACGGGATATAAAGAAGACGTGTTGTTTGAAACTTGTATTCCTGAGCTGATTAACGCGCCGCAGGCAGAGCAGTTTGAGTTTTAATATGAAGCTAAACCAACTATTATTATTATCAGTTTTGTTTCCGGCTAGCTTGTTAGCGGCAGAGACGCAGCAAGCCACACAGCAATCGTTATTAGATATTTATCATCAAGCTTTGGCGCACGACCCAACGCTGGCCTCTGCTTTAAGCGCAAATAAAGCTGCGCAAGAAATTATCGAGCAAGGCAAAGCACTGTATCGCCCGACGGTGAATTTTAATGCTGATGCTAGCACTTCAGCTACGCACATCCGTTATTTGGAATCTAACGTACCGCCTGGTAACTCAAAGTTTGAGAATTATAAAGCGGGCGTTGAAGCGCGTCAGCCGATTTATCGAAAACAAAATTTGGTGCAAATGGAGCAAAGCAAAACGCAAGTGAGTTTGGCCGATAAACAATATCATTTAAGTCAGCAAGCGCTTATTTTACGCACTACACAGACTTATTTTGATGTGCTGATTGCGCAAGATAAAATTGATTTAATTGGTGCGCAAAAAGCCGCCATTTTAAGCCAGCTCGATCAGGCCAAAGCCACATTTGAGGTAGGCACCGCGACGGTGACAGACGTAAACGAGGCGCAAGCGCGCTACGATTTAATTTTAGCGCAAGAAATTGCCGCAATTAACGAATATGAAATTGCCAAGCGCTCAGTCGAGGCAATTACGGGTGAAATTCCTGCTAAATTAGCCACCGCAAAATCGGATATTCAAGTGGCGCAATTAAACCAAAGCATGCAAGATTGGCAGCAAGTCGCCGTGCAAAATAACTTGAATATACAAATTCAACAAGATGCGCTTAAGCTGGCGGAGCAAGATGTGGAAAATGCGCAAGCTGGCCATTTGCCAACTTTGGATGCAGTGGCGAGCTATACAAATAGCTATGCAAACGGCAGCCCGTCGGTATTCAGCGCGGGTAATGAGCTAAAAAACGCCACCATCGGTTTGCAATTGCAAATTCCGTTGTATGCGGGTGGCGCGATAAGCTCGCGCGCACGCCAAGCGGTGTTAAATAAGCAAAAAGCGCTGGATGATATAGAAATTGCGCGGCGCAGCACCGATTTAGAAACACAGCGTGCTTATTTGAATTTGAACACCACCATTGCGCAAGTTAAAGCTTTAGATCAAGCCTTGATTTCTAGCCAAAGCCAGCTCGATTCGACTAAGTTGGGTTATGAAGTTGGTGTACGTACGAGTGTGGATGTGCTCAATGCGCAACAGCAACTATTTAGCGCCAAGCGTGATTTATTGCAGGCGCGCTACAATTACTTGGTGAACATCATCCGCTTGAAAGCCGCATCTGGCTTGGTAGCAGAGGCAGATTTGCAAGATATTAATCAACAGTTAGTGGTAAGTCCAAATGCCAACTAATTTTGTAGCGCAGGCAGACCTCAGCCAGTTAGTTATTATTGATATGCAAGTTAAACTTGCAAATGTAATGCCTTCCGAGGCGCTACAAAGCGTGGTTAAAAATTGTAGTGTTTTAGTGCAAGCAGCCAACTTACTTGCTGTGCCCACTGTGCTTACAGAGCAATATCCACAAGGCTTGGGCGAAACTTTGCCTGAGATTAAATTGCACTTCCCCCACAATAAGCCTATCGGAAAAATGGCGTTTTCAGCCTGTGGTGAGCCAAAATTTAATCAGCAATTGCAGCGTGAAAATTCGCAAATTATTTTGGCGGGTATGGAAGCTCATATTTGCCTGCTACAAACCGCATTGGATTTGCTGCAAGCGAATAAGCATGTTTTTGTGGTGGAAGATGCAATTATTTCGCGTAACCCAGCCAACAAAGCCAATGCGATTGCCAGAATGCGCGACGCGGGTTGTGTGATTGGTAATACCGAATCCATCGTGTTTGAGTGGCTAGGCAATGCAAATAACGATGCGTTTAAGGCGGTTTCGAAACTGATAAGATAGTTTTAGCGTGAACTGGAAACTATTTATATTTCTTGTGCTTATCAGTTATGGCGCCTATCAGCATTTTTCAGATCAGCCAGTTGTGCGCGGCAATGGCGTTATTGCTAGCCAGCAGCCCACACAAATTTCGACTGGTGGAGTAAATTTTAATCTCAATGGTTACACCATTACGCCGCTAGAATCCTTTCAAATCGAAGCGCGCGTATTGGCTGCAGAGCAGTATTCACTTGGTCGCGAGGCCGATTTATCACCAGTCGATTTAGCGCTAGGTTGGGGCGCAATGTCGGACGAAGCGATTTTAAAAGACATTAAAATTTCGCAATCCAACCGTTTTTATTATTGGCGTGTGGATGAGTTTCCAATTCCACGGCGCGAAATTGAGACGCAAAGCGCGAATATGCACATGATTCCGGCGGATCCGCAAATTGAAAAAACTTTAAAATCCATTCGCCCTGGCCAAATCGTAAAACTTAGCGGAGAGTTGGTTCAAGTCAATGCAAGTGATGGTTGGCATTGGAAAAGCTCGCTCACCCGTGAAGATACGGGCGCTGGCGCGTGCGAGATTATTTACGTCAAATCACTGACAGTGATTTAATGCAAATACTGCGCAATTAACTTCATCAAGCGCGCCGTTGCGCCAGCCGAGACCTCATTAAAGCGCAACGCTGCCTGGCTCATTTTTAACCGTCTCGTCGCATTTTCTAGCAAATATTGAATGTTATCGCGCAATTCTGCAGTATCTTTTACGCGTATCGCCGCGCCCGCTTCCACCGCATTTTCAGTGGCTTTGGCGAAGTTAAACGTGTGCTCGCCAATTAAAATCGGCTTGCCCATGGCTGCGGCCTCAATCAAATTTTGCCCGCCGTGATTCAGCAGGCTACCGCCGATAAACGCAAAATCGCAGGCAGCATAATATATTGGCATTTCGCCCATCGTGTCTCCCAAGATAACTACCCCAGAAGCCGCATGGATATTGGGTTGCAGGGCATCGTTTTTAAGAAGAGATTTGCGTTGAAATGCAATATTGCGCTTTTCCAATATCGCCGCAACTGCTTCAAAGCGCTGCGGATGGCGCGGCACAATAATCGTCAGTAAATCCAAGTCACGCACCGCGTCTAAAATCAATTCTTCTTCGCCATCGCGTGTGCTGGCGGCTAAAAATATTGGCTTATTGCCCAATTGCTTTCTAAGCTGTAAGCCTTTATCCACACTATCTGCAGGCGGTTTTACATCAAATTTTAAATTCCCAGCCACGCTTAAATTTTGCGCTCCAAGCGCTCGCAAGCGCGCCGCATCTTCTTCCGTTTGGGCGGCAATCGCGCTCAAGTTTTGCAAGCCTGCAGAAGCTAATTTGCTAATTTTGGCATAGCCGCTGGCTGATTTTTCTGAAAGCCGCGCGTTTAATAACAGCAAAGGAATTTCACGCTGTTTACAGGCGGCGATTAAGTTAAACCACAATTCGGTTTCCATGATTAAACCGATTTTTGGCTTAAAGTGCTTTAAAAAATTATTTACCGCAAATGGCACATCGTAAGGTAAATAAACTCGCTTAATGCTATCACCAAACAAAGCCACGCTGGCTTCGCGACCAGTCGGCGTGGTGTTGGTGATTAAAATTTGATATTGCGGATAATTGGTTTGTAGCGCTTTTACCAAAGGTTCAGCCGCGCGCGTTTCGCCCACCGAAACACAATGCAACCAAATGATAGGCTTTGTTGTGGAAGCAGGATAAAAACCAAATCGCTCTCCCCAATGTTGGCGATAGGCAGGCTGTTTAATGCCGCGCCAAAGTAATCTTAACGGCACAAACGGCAAGGCTAAATAAAGCAAAAGCGAGTACAAAAATAGATTCATGCGGCATTTTCTCACAAAATGGTGGCATTGTTAGTTGCAAAAAAAATACAAGCACAAAGCAAAAATTTTTGCGAGCCATTTATTTTTTATACTGTTTATTTTGCAGTTAGATTTTTTAGTGCGTTGTAGAGCAAATACTGGCTTGGTTTTCAGCAAAATATCCACCAAAATAGTGCATAAATAGATGAAGAAAATGCTATTGACGCACACAAAATAAAGGCTTAAATTCTCGTTCTAGGCACAATATATTGTGTTTAAGTGACATGTTTTCTGTAAAAATAAGAAATTGTTAATTATAATCACAGGGTTAGCGCAGAGCAGTATTAAAGTTTGCGTTTATCAGCTAAAGTAAGGGAGAGTTTTTTCATGTTAAAAGCAGTTGAGCCAGTAGCAAAATCACAAGTTAGCAACGAGGTTGAAATTCCAATTCAATCGGTTTCGTTGGATATTTGGGATAAAAAATATTGCTTAAAAACCAAAACTGGCGAGCATGTCGATAAAAGCATGGATGACACTTATTCTCGCGTGGCGCGAGCGCTGGCAGATGTGGAAACAACTGAAGAAAAACGCCAAGAATGGCACGAGAAATTTTTATGGGCGTTGCGCCGTGGCGCAATCCCAGCTGGCCGCATTACCTCTAATGCGGGCGCGCTAGAGCACAAACCTGCGACTTCTACCATTAACTGCACGGTTTCTGGCGTGGTAGAAGACAGCATGGATAACATCTTGAACAAAGTGCACGAAGCTGGCTTAACCCTTAAAGCTGGCTGCGGCATTGGTTACGAATTCTCGACATTGCGTCCAAAAGGCGCATTCGTGGCGGGTGCTGGCGCATATACAAGCGGCCCATTATCTTTCATGGATATCTACGACAAAATGTGTTTTACCGTTTCATCTGCGGGTGGTCGTCGTGGCGCCCAAATGGCGACGTTTGACATTTCCCACCCTGACATTACCGATTTTATTAAAGCCAAGCGTGAAGCTGGTCGTTTGCGCCAGTTCAATTTATCTTGCCTTATCACCAAAGAATTCATGGAGGCAGTAAAAGCCGATGCGGAATGGAAACTTGCTTTCCCTGTCACAGAAAAAGAAGCCATTGTCGATGGCTTGAATGTGAACGATGAAAGCCAAGTAGTTTGGCGCGAATGGCCAGTGAAAGGCAAATACCTCACCAAAGCCGATGGCGTAGATGCTGGCAAAGTGGCTTGCCGCGTCTATAAAACCATTAAGGCGCGCAGGTTGTGGGATGTGATTATGTCTTCCACTTACGATTTTGCAGAGCCAGGTTTTATTTTGATCGACCGCGTAAACGAGATGAACAACAACTGGTTCTGCGAGAATATTCGCGCAACTAACCCATGTGGCGAGCAGCCATTGCCGCCGTATGGTGCATGTTTATTGGGCTCTGTGAATTTAACTAAATTCGTTAAAAAACCATTCACCGATGAAGCGCATTTCGATTGGGCAGAATATCGCGAAGTGGTAGCCGTATTCACGCGCATGCTCGATAACGTGGTTGAGATTAATGGCTTGCCATTGCAACAACAGCGCGACGAAATCGCGCGCAAACGCCGTCACGGCATGGGCTATTTGGGCTTGGGCTCAACGCTCACCATGATGAAAATGAAATACGGCGAAGAAGATTCGATTAAATTCACCGATGAAGTCACCCGCGTGATGGCCGAAGAAGGCTGGAACATTGGCGTGCAATTGGCTGAAGAAAAAGGCCCTGCGCCGATTATGGAAGAAAAATTTGAAGTCACGGCTGACATGCTGGCAAAACGCCCAGAAATGGCGGCAGATGGCATTAAAGTTGGGCAAAAAATCGCCGGTAAAGTGTTGCTGGGCAAATATAGCCGCTACATGCAACAATTCCCCGAAGGTTTGCGCAACCAAATCGCCAGCAAAGGCGTGCGCTTTACGCACCACAGCTCAATCGCGCCAACTGGCACCATTAGCTTAAGTTTGGCAAATAACGCCAGCAACGGCATCGAGCCATCGTTTGCGCACCATTACGCGCGCAACGTGATTCGCGAAGGCAAAAAATCGAAAGAGAAAGTCGATGTATTCTCTTTCGAGCTATTGGCTTACCGCGAGTTGATTAACTCAAAAGCCATGCCATTTAGCGATAAAGAAGATGAAAAGCTACCTGACTACTTTTTAGATTCTTCTACCATTATGGCGAAAGCGCATGTGGATATTCAAGCCGCGTCACAAAAATGGATTGATAGCTCGATTTCAAAAACCATTAACGTGCCGACTGATTACGATTTTGAAGATTTTAAAAATATCTACCTTTACGCTTACGACAAAGGCTTAAAAGGCTGCACCACATTCAGGTTTAACCCAGAGGCTTTCCAAGGCGTGTTGGTAACAGAGAAAGATTTAGAAAATACGCTGTACAAATTTACGCTAGAAGACGGCACCGAAATTGAGGTAAAAGGCAACGAAGAGATTGAATATGATGGCGAGATTCACAGCGCCGCAAACCTTTACGATGCTTTAAAAGAGGGTTATTACGGGAAGTTTTAATCGTATACCGTCTTTCCGACGAAAGTCGGAATCTAGTGACTTTAAACGCCGCTGGATTCCGTGTCAGGCACGGAATGACGAAAAAAAGGAAGATAATAATGAATATTGAGACTCAAAATTATGTTCAGTTAATTAAAAATTGGCTTGCAAATAAATTGGCGGAGTTTACGCCCCTGCAAGAGCTACAGTATTTAGGAGAGAAATTATGGCAGTTAAAATAGATAAAAAAATCACTGGCTACGCGCTGGTAAACGAGCAAGACAAAATGGACGCGCAAGCCAAGGCGACCGAATTAAAAGAGCTAAACGCAAAAATCGTGCAAATTGGCGAGCCGCTAGATCGCCCAGAAAAGATTACGGGCAGCACCTACAAAGTAAAAACGCCAGTTACCGAGCATGCGCTTTACATCACCATTAACGACGTAGTGATGAACGAAGGCACGCCGCAAGAGCATCGCCGCCCGTTCGAGATATTTATTAACTCTAAAAATATGGATCACTTTCAATGGATAGTCGCCCTCACCCGCGTTATGTCTGCGGTGTTTCGCAAAGGTGGCGATGTAACGTTTTTGGTGGAAGAGCTTAAAAGCGTGTTCGAGCCAAGTGGCGGCTACTTTAAAAAAGGCGGCCGTTTTGTGCCAAGCTTGGTGGCAGAAATTGGCGATGTGGTAGAGCAGCACTTGCAAAATATCGGCATGCTTAAAAAACCAGGTTTAGATGAACACCAACAAAAACTGGTTGATGAAAAACGCACCGAATACTATGAGAACCACGCCAAAGCGGGCGAAGAGATGACTTCAGAAGGCTTCCCCAAAGGTGCGCAGCTGTGTGGCAAATGTAATACTAAAGCCGCGATTGTGATGGATGGCTGTTTGACGTGTTTGAATTGTGGTGAGAGTAAGTGCGGTTAGGCTATAAAGCTTGAGTTAAAGGGATTTTTGCTAGAAATATTTTGAATGGTTAAAGAGCAAAAAGTCCCTGAAAACTTTTACTATTTTACTTCTCTTAATAATGACGAGAGAAAAAAATGGTTTAGGGAAATAATTCTCGAAAATCAATTATATTTCAGACAGAGAAATCAATTAAATGACCCCAATGAATTAAGACCATCAATAATATTTGAAGGTAGTGATAAACAAATACGAAATTACGTTCGCAATAGTATTATTAAACACTCTAGAATTAAATTTTCTCCTGCAGAAAGATTGTTAGAAGAGAATAAACAAATTTACCAGCTGAGAAATTCTCCGCAATCTGTTGAAGCGATAGTTCATGATATTCTTGATAGAGTTGGAATTTTTAGTCTTTCAGAGATACCAACTGAACCATTGCTTTGGGCACATTATGCTGATGGGCATAAAGGTGTAGTTATTGAATTTGATGCTAATTCAGGGTTGTTTCAAATTGCCCAAAAAGTAACTTATGCAAATGAAGCACCAGTAATAAATCGTCTAATTGATACTATGGATGAAATTCTAACTAAGAGTATGTTTACTAAAAACTCTTATTGGTCTCACGAGCAAGAATGGCGTCTTATAGCCCGCTGGCAAGATGAGGCGAGGCTAAATAGATACTTGTCTGAAAAGGCCATACCTGCAGCAGTAGAGTCATTTATGCGAAATCTTCATGGGCCAGGAAAATATGATTTCCCTGCAAGTGCGGTTAAAAGTGTAATCGTGGGAGCAAACGTAAGCACTGATACAATTACTTGGTTAAATTCAGTCATAGAACAAGCTTCAAATCCTATTAAAATTAGACATGCTGAAATTGAGCGAAATGGAGCTGTAAAGATTCTTAACTAAGATATAGCATTATCCTAGTTATGCAACATTACTTTTCGCCTCTAGTCGAGATACTTTTTCTTGCTTCGCCAAGTAAAAGTATCCAAAAAGAAGGCGACCCCCTGCCGCTTTTCTCCTTCGGTCTTAGCGCCGCATCTGGGCGGCTGCGGAACTCGCGCTTTCAGCACTCAAACAGTCCTCGCCGCTTTCCATCCGCTGGCTCAAGCCGAAGGCGCGGCAAAGGGGATTAAAATTCAAAACCATGCGAATGCGGAAAACGATGCTCTGGAAGGCGCATGGATATTAGCTTGCAGAGCATCTATTTCTGATGCAAGCTAGCATTTAACTGATCAATCACCTCTGCCCAGTCTGCATCTTTAAGAATCTCTTCACGTAAAAATGCAGCTTGCGCTGGTGTCCAAAAAGAGGCTTCTGAAAGTGATAGGCTACTTGCTAAATGGTGATGGGTTTTGATAAAACTTTGAATTGCAGATTCGTCAGATGGCAAGCCAAGTTGCGCAAATAGGTTGTTAAGCGTGTGCATTGTAGATTCCATCAGTTAAGTAGGGTGGGCAAAATTTGCCCACCGTTTATCTTAAACTCGCTGCGTGGGCAGAAATCTGCCCACCCCTACCAATACTATTTTTCAGTAGTGCCGCCAGTTCCTGTCCCAGCGCCACTGGTTGCATCTCCTGTGCCAGCGCTAGTTGCCTCACCGCCAGTTCCTGTCCCAGCACCACTGGTTGCATCTCCTGTACCAGCGCCAGTATTAGGTTTTGGCCCCGCACATCCTACACAAAAGACGATAGTCAATAGTGCTAAAATTTTCCAAACATTGAATTTTTCCATGAGAAAACTCCTTTAATTATGTTTAATAAGGGATATTAAGTCTATGCTCTACAGGAAGCCTCGTATGTGCGATGGAGCACTTAGTAAAAAAATAAAAGAATAAAATAATTGGAGACAACCCTTGCGATCGCCAGAGCATCTGTTTTTGATGTAAATCTTGATTCAGCTTAGAGATATCAAAGCGTAGCCATATCAATCACAAAGCGATATTTCACATCACTTTTGAGCATGCGCTCATAGGCTTCATTAATCTCTTGCATCTTAATCATCTCAACATCGGCGGTAATGCCGTGCTGCCCGCAAAAATCGAGCATCTCTTGCGTCTCTGCAATGCCTCCAATCAAAGAACCTGCAACTGCTTTTCTACCCATGATTAACGGCATTGAATTTAGCGCTGGCTCTAGGTTACCTATATAGCCAACCAGAACCAATGTACCATTTAGTGAAAGTGTAGGCAGATAAGGATTTACATCGTGCAGATAAGGTACCGTGTCGATAATAAGTTCGAATTTTCCTGTTACAGATGCCATCTCTGCTTCGTTGGTAGAAAGTACGATTTCATGCGCCCCTAAACGACGCGCATCGGCTTCTTTTCCCGGCGAACGTGTAAACAGTGTGACATGCGCCCCAAGCGCTTTTGCAAGTTTAAGCGCCATATGGCCTAAGCCGCCAAGCCCAATAACAGCCACCTTACTGGCTTTTCCTACTTTCCAGTGGCGTAATGGAGACCAAGTGGTAATACCAGCACATAGCAACGGACCAACCGCTTTAAGATCTAAATTTTCTGGAATTCTTAATACAAATTTATCAGATACCACAATTTGGTTTGAATATCCGCCGAAATTAAGCAATTTGGTGTGGCGGTCAGTGTCGTTATAAGTGAGGGTAGGACCGTTTTCACAATACTGTTCTAAGTCTTGTGCGCAGGCTGAGCAGGTTTGGCATGAATCCACCATGCATCCAACGCCAACTATTTCACCCGCTTTAAATTGCGTTACATCAGATCCAACGCTTGTGACTCGACCAACGATTTCATGCCCAGGCACCATTGGATATTGACTGTTTGCCCAATCATTGCGCGCTTGATGTAAATCGGAATGGCAAACACCACAGAATAATATTTCAATTTGCACATCCTTTGCGCCGACTTCACGTCGTTCGAAAGTAAAAGGCGCTAAGGCCTCTTTTGCAGAGTGTGTGCCGTACCCGTTAACTTGATGCATAAAGCGCTCCTATTGATTTTAAAAATATCGATAGTGAGCCAATATTAACGCGCTGTAAGTTTGGTAACGCACATTAATCAATATTAAGCGGATTAGAGAGTAATTTGAAGACGCAGAAATCTACCTAATTTTTTAACTTTAAAACGAACTATAATTCTTCAGAATCAAACTCTAGCGCATTCACGAAATAGCGATGATCTTCACTACGGTTGTTTAGAATATCTACTTCTTGCGCGGCGGTTTCTAAGTTCGCAAATGCAAATAAAAGGTGATTTTGCTCATCGATTACTTGATATATCATCATTTTTTGTTCTTCTTCATTTAAATCGTTTTGAGTTCGTGTTTAATGATGTTGACGATTGCGGCAAACACCATGATGTATTCTATGAGGGTTAGCAAATAATGCGGTTGCTCTGCTGTGCCAGTAAGTGCGGTTAAAGCCAGTGTGAGCGCGTTGGTGATGATGCCAATGACGATGAAAAGCCCGATGAGTGGAGTGCGTAAGCTGAACAGGTAAAATTGGGCGATAAAGCTTAAGCCGAGCAGCGTTTCTAGCGTGATGCTTTGGCCAATGTGACTATTGGCAAGGTTTAGGGCGAAATACAAACCGATTAACATGCATGCGGCGGGTAGCCTAGTGGGTAAGCCCGTGCCATCGTGTTTTAAGCTTAACGCAAACCAAGCGTGCTTAAAAAATGCATTCATCAGTTTCATTTTTGAGCCAATTACAAACTTTTACTTAAAAGTCTTCGTCTTCTACGGCGTTGATAGAAAAGCTGTTATCGCCACTGTTTAGTTTGGCAACTTCTTCTATCGCAACTTCATAATCAAGAAATGCGAACTCTAATTGGTTTTGTTGGTTAATTACTTGGTAAATAGTCATTTTGTTGCTCCTTAAGTGTTAAATTTAATTACACGTACTGTTTGTTCACAGTAACTATTTAGCAATTAGCAGACCAACAGGGAGGTTGTAATAATTATATGTTATATTTCAATGGCTTATAACAAATTTATTGTTTATGGATGTTGAATTTAGGCGGGTTTGTGGCAAAAGTTGTTTGAAGTTTCGACAGGTCTGTGCAAATTTAGACAATATGACCAAATGTCACTTTTATAATAATCAAAAATCAATGCTCTGGAAGCCAATACCCATGCGGGTTTCGCATTCGACTTAGTGCTTTAGCACTTAGCGAGAATGGTGATGCCAAGAACTGGTACAGACCATGTGTTTTTTGCTTATAACGCAATATTTTAGCAAATATCGTCTAACACAATCTCATTCACATAATAATAATGGTCTTCATGGCTTTCGTTTAGAATCTCGACTTCTTCCGCCGCATTTTGAAAAGTAAGAAATGCATACAGTGGATGGTTTTGCTCGTTAACTACTTGGTAAAGCGTCATTTTGGGCTCCTTAAAACTTAAGTTGAACAATGGCGTACTACACCAAGTAATCAGCAAATATCAGGCCAAAAAATTTAATGGATTCAATAAGTTAATAAAATTAACCAGATGAATTATTATTCATTGGTTTATTCATTTTATTTAAGGTAAATTCTAGATGAGGCGTAAGACGGTGATGCATCAACTTTGTGCAAATGTGCGCGGCGCGCAATCAATTTATGCATTGCGCCTTCAGATAAATTACGCTTTTAAATTATGGGATACCGATTACTTTCAGGTATTCCTCTAGTGTGAGGGTGAGTTGTTGAATCGAGTTAGGCACTTCATCCAAATGCGTATTTGAATCAAGATGCAGTTTCTCTAGCAGCGCTTTGTGTTTTTCAACCGCTTCTGCATGTTCCTTAAATTTAGTATTTTTTAATTCTTGTTTATCCATCGCCGATTCCTCCATTAGTAAGTGTTCACTATAACGGTTTTACCGTTCCACAGCTTGCATTAATCCACTTGCCGTTGATATCTGCTCGCTCATTCACTGGGTTGCCTTGGGCTTCACCTTTGAAATTGGTTTGACCTGTAAAGGTATCTTCGGAAGTAATGGTGCCTTCTGCGGTGCCGTTACCTTTTAGATCAGCACCGTCACAAACAAAGTCAACTTTGTAGTTGTTTCCGCTACGGGTCGCATTTTTAGAAGTGCAGCCTAATTCAGTTTGGTAAAAATTGGGTAGTACTTTTTGATTGGCCATTTCTTGCGTAATACAGGTATTGGATATAGCAGCGCCATTTTCAATTTGTGGCATTTCAAGCCCGTATTCTTTGGCTAAGTCTTTTAAGTTTTTCATTTGATCTGGTGGAATATGTGGCGCCAGCAGCAATAAATCGGATGTGGTTGTAATTTGCCATAATCCAGGCCGCATATTGATTTCTGTTGGGTTGGCAGCGGATGCTAATAGTGGAAATAATAAACTAACAACAATAAGAATTTTGCGCATTGAAGCTCCTAGCTAATGAGTAGCGTACCCAATTTTAGAGGGCGCTTTAGTAAGTTAAGTTCAGCAAGACTAAGTTTTGCACCATTGCAGTGCGCGCGGTGGACAAAGCGAGTTGCAATTTCGACATATCAAATAAGAAAATAAGTTGGCTATTTTATGGACATTGAGTGCGTTAACGTACAGATGCCCTTCTATTTCTGCATTTAAATTGCAGCTATCACTTGTAAAATATCTTTCATAAGTTAATTTTTTACCTGAATTATCCGATATATAAATAGGTTCTCCATATTTGTTTAATAGCGCGGAGCGACTTGGAATGGTAATTGCTTAATAGAAACTATGTAGTAGCATTTTTTAATTTAATTTTTTGCGAGGTGTATCAAACTTAATATGTAGATTGGCGACAATCTAAATCGGAGGCTATCATGACTAAGCTCTGCTTTACTGTGTTTTATTCGGCTTTATTTTATTTGTGTTTTGCAATTTCAGCGCTGGCAGCACCAAGCGATGAACTGGTGCATCAACTCAATGCCCAAGTATTGCGTGTGCAGGTTGGGCTTGCCAATGGTAGCTTCGGGCTTGGTTCTGCCGTGGTGATTGCAAAAGATCAAGTGGTCACTAATTGTCATGTGGTGGCCAATGCAAATAGTATCAATGTAGTGAATAACGGCGCGCCTCACGCTGTAACCGCTATCAAGCCAGATTGGCATCATGATTTATGTATTTTAAAAGTTGAAAACTTAGATGCGCCAATTGCAAAAATTGGCTCCAGCAAAAACCTTAAGTACGAACAATCTGTTTTCACCATCGGCTACCCTAGCTTTTTACCTGTTCCCACAAGCACTTATGGCGTTGTAAAAGGGTTATACCCTATGGATGACAGCGTGGTGATTCGCGCTACCAGCACCTTCGGGCTTGGCGCTAGTGGCGGCGGCGTGTTTGATGACGATGGTAATTTGGTAGGGATAATTACGCTAAAAAGCCCTGGTAGCACGGCTTATTATTACAATATGCCGGTTGAATGGGTGCAGGCATTATTAAAGACGCCAGAACAGGCCGTTAGCGCTAAAAGTGAACAACCTTTTTGGGCTACTTCGTATGATAAATGGCCTTATTTCATGCGGGTTGTTCAACCATTCATCACCGAGAACTGGGATTCATTATTACAAATTGCCACCAAATGGACGCAGGAAGAGCCTAACACTGTGGAATCTTGGTTCTACTTGGCAACGGCTGAATATGCTGCCAAAGATTTTGAGCATGCGGAAGCGCACATGCAAAAAGTAGTGGCAATGAATAATCAACATAGCCAAGCGATTTACTATTTAGGTTTGATGGCTGAAGAAAGTGGCAAACATACATTGGCTTTAACGAATGTTGCGTTACTGAATGATTTAGATGAAACAGTTGCTACTCAACTTAAAGTGGCGATGGGAATGGTAGCGGCAGAGTAACAATTATCACATTAGGAACTTAAGCTATTCGGCTTACTCATACCATAGTCTAGAACTTAGGAGTGACTATGAGTATATTAGTTGGAGTATTGTTGATGTTGTTATCGCCACTTTCTGTATCAGCTGCGGAATGCCCCGCACTACTCAATCATCAGTTTAAAACTTTGCAGGGTGAAACTATTAATCTGTGCGATTATCGCGATAAACCGATTTTGGTGGTGAATACCGCCAGTAAGTGCGGATTTACGCCACAGTTTGAAAAGTTAGAGGCCATTTACAGCCAATATAAAGACAAAGGTTTGCTGGTGATTGGCTTTCCCTCCAACGATTTTCGCCAAGAATTAAAAAGTGATTCTGAAATTGGCAGTTTTTGTAAACTGACGTATGGCGTGAAGTTCCCTATGATGGCAAAAAGTTCGGTTAGCGGCGCCAATGCAAGCCCATTTTATAAAGGCTTAATTGCCGCCAGCGGTGAGGCGCCAAAATGGAACTTTCATAAATATGTGATTGCCCCAGGTGGTAAATCTGTACAAAGTTTTACTAGCACTACCGCGCCAGATGATCCTGCCATCCTAAAATTGATTGAACCTTACCTTAAAAAATAAAATAGAAATCCTGAATTAAAATCCAGAATAGAAATGTGGTTACGATGAATATAAATAAATTTGTTTTGGGCTTTTTTTTGCTAAGTACGATGCTAAGCGTTGGCGCGCGTGCTGAGGTTTTGGCAGAGCCTAGCGAAGCGCTTATATATGACCTAAAACAATCGATGGTAAAAATAGGTGTAACAACTAAATCTGGCGGGCATGGCTTTGGCACTGGTATTGCTATTAGTAAAGATCAAGTGGTTACCAATTGCCATGTGTTGGGCGGCGCAAATGGCGTTTCTATTAGCAAGTGGGGCACTGAGTATCCTGTGGATTCTTTGCAAGCAGATTGGAAGCATGATTTGTGTATTCTAAAAGTGGAATATGCAGATTTAAAGCCAGTGACGATAGGCGATTCTTTAAAGCTTAGTTACGAGCAGCCTATTATCTCTATTTCTATGCCTAACGATTCGCCAGCGCCTTATGTGGTGTTTAGCAACATTAAAGCCTTATATCCGCTAGACGATGTGGAGGTGATACGCACCCAAGCCGCGTTTTCTATAGGCGCGAGTGGTAGCCCAATATTCGATTACGATGGTAAGTTAATTGGCGTAAGCACGTTTAAAAGCCCAGGTAAAAAAGCCTATTTTTACAATATGCCAGTTAATTTGGTCAAGGCAGTCATGCAAACGCCACTAGTGAAATTAAATGCACCACATGATTTACCATTTTGGGATGCGCCAGACGAAGTGCGGCCATTTTTCATGCAAATTGTCATGCCCTTTCAAAATAATCGCTGGCAAGACGTACAAAAAGTGGCGAATCATTGGGTGCAAAAAGAGCCTAATAATGCAGAAGCTTGGTATTACATGGGCGAAGCTACGCAACATTTGGGCGATAAACAAGCAGCAATAGCACATTTTCAAAAAGCATTAAGTTTGCACCCAAATCACCCTGCTACGTTGCAGGCTACTGCATTATTGGCGCAAAAAGATGGCAAACAAGAAGAGACAAACAAAATTCGTTTAACGCTAAAAGAAATTAATCCTGAGCTTTTGAATGATTT
>JBEBJI010000054.1:0-5728 GCA_040079935.1 Methylotenera sp. | reverse complement strand
TCAGATGAAGCTTCGGCAAAATCCCGAAAGCGCGCTTCACTCTCGATCAGTTTTTGCTTTTCTTCATTTAGCTCAAGTAATTTTTGGTCTAGCTTAGTAGGTACAATATCCACATGCTGCTTATCTAATTTTATTGGGCTACTGCGGGATGTGCCACGGTTTTTAGAGCCACTGACTTTTTGACCAGAGGTGATTACCTCAGCAATTATTTTTAATAAATCAGGCATTTCCATCGGTTTAATTAAAAACTTATTGGCTCCTAGCGAAATCGCAAAACGCTCGTCTTGTGAGGATGTATAGGTGGCTGTATAGAAAATAAAAGGGATTTTTTTTAGGTTTTGATTTTGCTTAACGGCACGGCACAGGCCGTAACCATCCATTTCTGGCATCAGAATATCAGAAATGATCAAATCTACAGTTTCCGACTGCAGATATGCTAATGCCTTTAATCCATCGTCGAAACTAACAACTTCATAGCCTTCAGCAGACAATGCCGTTTCTAATAATTGTCTTGAACTATCATCACTTTCAGTCACAATAATTTTCATTCATCTCTTCCCTACCAATAGCGCTTGTATTTGTCCAATTACTAGCATTGGATCTATTATGTTTTCTACGTAAGCAGCACCGTGTTGTTAATGCTTTTTTTCACTCTTTTATAACGCATGTCATCATGTGTAATGATAAAGATGTTGCCTATTCAAGGTACGCAGATGTGTTTTAGCCACTCTAAGTCATTCATATCATTGTATATCTAAAATCATAAAGCTTGGTGAAATGGTTATTAAGACTCAATAAATTGTTAAAAAATACAATAATAACCATTAACGTAAAAATCCTAACGCATACACTTGCGGTCGCAATTTGTCGCCTAGTGCTTTGTAGGCGGTTTCAAACGTGCTGAAATCTACAGGCGTAAAGTCACCACTGGCATTACGTGCTTTTAGCGCATTGCGAATTTGGTACCAACCCACATCTGGGCGATTCAACTTAAACTCATCACGCACGGTGCGCACATCGGTATGGGCGAAATAAGCCTGCCATAAAATACGGCCTGCGTTTAGCACCGCATTAGCTTCTAGCGACAATCTATTGCTTGCCGTCATTGCGAGCCCAGGGTTTATTTGGGCGCGGCAATCCAGTTCTTCGGTTTTATGTAGCATGGATTGCTTCGCGTTGCTCGCAATGACGGCTAAATATTGCACCATAAAGTCAGATTCAAACCGCGCGGGCGCATTCACCTCGGCTTCGGTAAACGGAATAAAGTGATTCACAATCGACCAAGTTTGGTTATTCCACTCAAGGTTGTTGGCGCTGGCGGTTAAATTGCTGCCATTAAATAACATCCACATTAAGCAATCAGTTTTAAATTCGTCGCTGAGTGGTTCTGTGGGTTGCAGAAATTGGTCGCGGTCGTTAAGCCATGTGGGTTTAATTAAGCGGCGTACAGAGAAAATTATGGCAGCTTTTTCAACGTTTTCTTCTGTGACAAAAAAACCTCGCCCACTTCCATAACCTGAAGAAAAAAGCATGGTTTTTGTACTGGCATTTTGCAGGTCACTGCCTGCGCAATTTAACCACGCTAACGCACCATCAGCCCATTTAGTACCGCGTAAATCTCTACTTGCAGTCGCTGGCGCAATTGCGTTTTTAAGAGGCAAAGCATTTACCATATTTGTTTTGGGGCGAACAACCCACTCTGTAAGCAAACTCACATTAGGCATGTTGTAAAATAATTTTTCGCCGATTGGTTGAGAGTTTTTATCTAAAATTTCAACTTTAATTTCAGTTAATTGAGCTCTTTTTTTGGCGTTTTGATTAGTGTCCCAAATTAAAAATCCTATTGGAAACTCACCATTTAAACCATCAAAGGCTTGGCTATGTACAGCAAAACCATTCAAATATTTTGCATTCCATTTATTACGAAAAACCTCTAAGGTTGGCGCAATTACATATTTCAACGTACTAAACATTGCAATTGTTGCTGTAGGTATTTCTATAGCAATCCTCGCTAAAAATTGTGTATAAAGCTCATTGCTGGCTTTACCATAATTAGCCATTCCAACATCTGCAAATTTAGTTTTAGCAACGCCAGTTTTATTTTCTCCACCACTTGAGGTATCACCACTTGTAGCTTCTGCATAAGGCGGATTAATCAGCACCAATATCTTTTTACCTTCGGCAATGGCTTGCCGTAAGCCTGCTGGAACTTTGTTGGTTAAGCTGTAATCAATTTTGCCATCATCTGTAATGTCGTCATTTAAATAATCATATTGAAAACGCTGGGCTGCTACGCAGGTCTTGGTAGCTTTCATTACGTCTACATCGGCAACATCTAAGGTGCTCATATAAATGTTGCGCGGGTTGCTGTGTTTTACTTCTAAGTTACCCACGCCGCAGCACATATCCCACACGATGTAGTTCTTTTGCCAGTTATCACCCAGCGTTTCGGCGAGTTTGTCATAAGCTTTATCCACCACCGCCAGTGGCGTGTAATAAGCGCCTTTAAAGCTGCGTTCATCTAGTGGAATCAAGCTATCGCGGCGTTCCAACAAATAATTGCGATATTCGGCTTTGGGCGGTTTGTGGTAAATCGCCCAAAATTGGCGGTAGCCTTCTTTACTGCCCAGCTCGTACATTTTTCCGCCCAAACTAAATACTGGCTTACCATCTTTATGCAGCAATGCGGCGGGCAAATTGGCGTGCGTGGCTGCTGTGCCATCGTGCATAATATCGGCAAAAAACAGTAGCGCGTAATCGTCCTCACTCACGCCATCAATCTCACGGCCGACCATTCCCACCCATTTATCGAATACCTGCTTTAAGTTATCGGGTGTAATCTGCGTGCGAATAATATCGCCAGATTTAATGGCGGCTTTTACCGTGCTGATAAATTCATCTTCGTGCGTGGATATTTTGAATGAGACAAAATGCGTACCGATGTGCGCGGAGATTGCATCCAGCGCCTCTTGCGTATATTGCGTGGCAGATTTACCCCATTTGATAGTCTTTTTTTCTAAAAACGGCAGCACGTCGCTGCTTTTCATCAGCGCGGCTTTTTCGGTATCAATCACCGCTAAAAATGCTGGAACAGTTTCACCTTTGTTTAAGGCGAGCTGCACGTAATGCAATAACTGAGTGAACATGGAGTAACTAGATTCGCGGCCAGTATGCTTGGCCTCGAACCAAATTTCTTTACTTTGAATATCAATGAGGCCTTTGGTGTGACCTTTTAAACCAAGCGCTTTGATGTAAGCATCTTTTACATCTTCTTCACTTTTGGCTTTTTGTAATTGGTCGTATAGGCTCATGTTTTTATTCACTATATTAACTTATTGATTGCGCATAAAATCCGCCACTCCGTAGAGTTGCTCAGCGAGCTTTTGCATGAGTTTTTCATCAAAATTCAGCTTGTGCATAGCAGAAATCATGCAATACATCCACTGATCGCGCTCAGATTCGCCAATCGAAAAAGGCAAATGCCTAGCGCGCAAACGCGGATGCCCATAATGCGCAATATAAAGTTGCGGACCTCCAGTCCAGCCAGTGAGAAACATGAAGAGTTTTTCGCGTGCTTCGGTAAGGTCATTGGCGTGATAAGCACGTATGGGTGCGGCTTTTGGGTCACTTTCCATAACGTCGTAGAAAGTTTCCACCAGCTCACGGATTTTTTCTATGCCGCCATTTTCGCCACCCAGCAGCTCAAAAAAAGTTTGTTTGCTGCTGCCAACTTCTTCGATTTTATCGAGCATTAGGCAGCGCTTGGTTTAACTAAACTCGCCGCCA
The DNA here is from genome assembly GCA_040079935.1 of Methylotenera sp. Taxonomy (GTDB): domain Bacteria; phylum Pseudomonadota; class Gammaproteobacteria; order Burkholderiales; family Methylophilaceae; genus Methylotenera_A. The sequence continues at coordinate 1,942 of JBEBJI010000054.1, read as the reverse complement.
ATTTCGCGCGGCTGCGTGCTTCGTCAGTATCTTTGCCCGTCGCCAGCGCCACGCCCATGCGACGTTTAACAAAAGATTGCGGTTTCCCGAATAAACGCACATCGCTGCAAGGAACATCCAGAGCGGTTTCCAGGCCATTGTATTTTAGGTTTTTAGATTCAATTCCACCGTAAATTACCGCACTCGCGCCAGGTTTTGTCATACTTACATCCACTGGCAAACCTAAAATCGCGCGCGCGTGAAGTTCAAATTCGCTCAACCGTTGCGAACACATTGTCACCATGCCTGTGTCGTGCGGGCGCGGACTGACTTCGCTAAACCAAACTTCGTCGCCCTTCACAAATAATTCCACACCGAATAGTCCCAAGCCTCCCAGCGCATCAGTAATGGTTTTAGCGATATTTTGTGCATTTTTTAATGCAGCTGCCGACATGACTTGAGGCTGCCAGCTTTCGACATAATCGCCGCTTTTTTGTATATGTCCAATCGGCTCGCAAAAGTAAATTTGAATCTCGCCCTTAGCATTTTTGGCACGCACGGTTAATAAAGTAATTTCGTAATCAAAATCAATTTGCCCTTCAACAATCACCACGCCTTGATTGACGCGCCCACCCGTGGCGGCATAATCCCACGCTGCTTGTACTTGCGATTGCTCAGTCACGCGCGATTGACCTTTGCCGCTAGAAGACATTGTTGGTTTAATAAAACAAGGGTAACCTATTTTAGGTGCTCCAGCATGCCCGTCGATACTGGCTTGCAGGGCATCTGCGCTACGTGCAAATGCATAAGGTGAAACGGGTAATTTAAGTTCTTCTGCAGCAAGTCTGCGAATGCCTTCGCGGTTCATGGTAAGTTGCACGGCTTTGACGGTAGGAATCACCGTAAATCCATCGGCCTCAATTTCCGCCAGCGCATCGGTATTCAGCGCTTCGATTTCTGGCACGATTAAATGCGGTTTTTCTTTGTGGATTAAGGCTTTAAGCGCGACCGCATCGGTCATGTCAATAGTGTAAGCGCGATGCGCGACTTGGTGGCCAGGTGCATTTTCGTAGCGATCCACCGCAATCACTTCCACACCAAAACGTTGTAACGCGATGATGACTTCTTTGCCCAGCTCGCCGCTACCGAGCAGCATAACTTTGGTGGCGGATGGCGTTAAAGGTGAACCGATTGACATGCGAAACTCCAGATTCTGAATATCTAGAATAATACCATGCCCGATTTAAAGTTGGATGCTGTGTTTATCCATTCTGTACCGCATGGTCATGCGCGTAATACCTAGCTTGCGCGCGGCTTCTGACACATTATTATGCGATGAATCCAGCGCTCTTAATAACATACTTTTTTCCGAGGCATCCAAGGTGACTTGTACTTCATAATTAGCGGCTTGCTGCTCAGGCTTGGTGACTGGCAAAGCCAAATCGGATGCTGAAATTTGCGGTTGATTACTCAATAATACAGCTCGACTGACTTGATGACGCAACTCACGCACGTTACCTGGCCAGGAATAGCGCGACAGCGCCTCTGCTGCGGTTTGGCTAAGCGTATGATTAGCTAATCCATAGCGCTTTTCTGTCAAGTTGATAAAATGTTTCGCTAACAATAAAACGTCGTCACCACGCTCGCGTAAAGGCGCAATCGAAATCATCATCACATTTAAACGATAATATAAATCTGAGCGGAATTTTCCCGCATTCACCATCTCGTGCAAATCTCGATTAGTCGCGGCAATAATGCGCGCTGGCACATTGCGCTCTTTGGTAGAGCCCAAACGGCGTACCACGCGGCGCTCTAACACATTGAGCAATTTGGTTTGCAGCACAAGCGGTAACTCACCGATTTCATCCAAAAACAGCGTGCCGTCTTCTGCCACCTCAATCAAGCCTGGGCGCGCATTGTTCGCACCCGTAAACGCTCCTTTTTCATGCCCAAACAACTCACT
>JBEBJI010000053.1:0-5742 GCA_040079935.1 Methylotenera sp. | reverse complement strand
AAAGCCAGCGCGCTACCCAATGATGTGATGCAAAGCGTATTTGCAGAGCGATTTAGAAATTGGCACGGCGTGGCCAGCGTGGCATATTTGGCAGAGTGCTTGTTAGGTTTTGTTTTGGTATTAAAAGCACGTTAAATTACTTAAAATGTATGCCCTGTAACCCGCATGGATATTGGCTTGCAGGGCAGTGTTTTTAAAGTTTTGGAATAATAATTTTTGCTTTTTCTTTCACTGTTTCACTAGCGCGATAAACCACCAATTGTTTGCCGATATGATGCACCGCAACGGCATTGGTTTTTTTGCAGATTTCCGCAAGCATGGTTTTACGTACTTCTTTGTCATCGCCCGCGACTTGAATCTTAATCAGCTCATGCGCGTTTAAATTAAGCTCGATTTCTTTCAGCACGTTTTCTGTGAGTCCGTTATTGCCTATCATCACCACAGAGTTTAAGCTGTGCGCTAAGCCGCGCAGATGTGCGATTTGTTTAGTATTTAGTTTCATAACCGTCATTTTACCATGAAGCACCTTATTTCAATATGAAACCCAATAGTCCAAAAGTTACTAGTCTATGAAAGTAAGTCGAACCAGCAAAGCCTGGATGCAAGAGCATCTCAATGATGAGTTCGTCAAACGTGCGCAAAAAGAAGGCTACAGAGCGCGCGCGGCTTATAAACTCATCGAAATTGATGATAAAGATAAACTCATCAAACCTGGTATGACGATTGTAGATTTAGGTTCAACACCTGGTAGCTGGAGTCAAGTGGCAGTGCAGCGGCTAAAAGGCAACGGCAAAGTCATCGCATTAGATATTTTAGATATGACAGGCATTGCTGGCGTGGAGTTTATTCAAGGCGACTTTCGCGAAGAGGCAGTATTGGCGCGCTTGTTAGAAGTGTTAAATAATAAGCCAGTTGACCTTGTAATTGCTGATATGGCACCCAATATAAGTGGTGTAAAAGATGTGGATCAAGCGGGTGCGGCTTATTTAACCGAGTTGGCGTTAGAATTTTGTAACGATTGGCTTAAACCAAATGGAAATTTTCTGGTCAAGGTATTTATAGGTGCAGGTTTTGACGATATTGTAAAAACTATGCGCTTGCATTTTGAAAAAGTAGTGACGCGCAAGCCAAAAGCCTCAAGAGACAGAAGTAGCGAAGTGTATTTGTTAGGACTAAAGCGTAAATAAGGTGCGTTAAGTGGCTTTGATTTAGTCACAAACCTCGTTAAATAGGTATAAAATTAGTAAAGCCTCAAGTTTTAAGGAATGTAATTGAATAATATCGCAAAAAGTATCGCAATTTGGTTAGTTGTGGCATTGGTGCTGATGACTGTGTTTAACCAATTTACTGGTCAAGGCAAGGCCGATAACCAAATTGTGTATTCACAATTTATGCAAGAAGTGAAAGACGGACGAGTTGCCAGCGTGCAAATTGATGGTCATGTTGTGCGTGGTAAAACGCAAGATGGCAAAGAATTTAGTACGTATGCGCCAAGCGATTTATGGATGGTAAACGACTTACTTAAATACAATGTTGCGGTGGAAGCGAAAGCGGAGCAACAGCGTTCAGTATTGCTCGAGATTTTCATGTCATGGTTTCCGATGATTTTACTCATTGGCGTATGGATATTTTTTATGCGCCAAATGCAAGGTGGCGGCAAGGGCGGTGGGCCATTCTCATTCGGCAAAAGTAAAGCGCGTCAGTTAGACGAAAGCTCAAATCAAACTACTTTCGCTGACGTTGCAGGTTGCGACGAAGCCAAAGAAGAAGTGGTCGAGTTGGTGGAATTTTTACGCGAACCGACTAAATTTCAAAAACTCGGCGGACGCATTCCGCGTGGCGTGTTGCTAGTCGGTCCGCCTGGCACAGGTAAAACTTTGTTGGCGCGCGCCATTGCGGGCGAGGCAAAAGTGCCATTCTTTACTATTTCAGGCTCAGATTTCGTAGAGATGTTCGTCGGCGTTGGTGCATCTCGCGTGCGTGACATGTTTGAAACCGCCAAGAAAAACGCACCTTGCATTATATTTATCGATGAAATTGATGCGGTAGGACGTAGCCGCGGCGCGGGTACTGGTGGTGGTAACGATGAACGCGAGCAAACCTTGAACCAATTACTGGTCGAGATGGATGGCTTTGAGGCCAATTCTGGCGTGATTGTGATCGCCGCTACTAATAGAGCTGACGTTCTGGATAAAGCCTTATTGCGCCCAGGTCGTTTTGATAGGCAAGTGATGGTTGGCTTGCCAGACATTAAAGGTCGCGAGCAGATTTTACTTGTACATATGCGTAAAGTGCCGATTGACCCAGATGTGAAAGCCGATATTATTGCGCGTGGCACGCCAGGTTTTAGCGGTGCAGATTTAGCCAACTTGGTGAATGAGGCTGCGCTATTTGCTGCGCGTCGCAGTAAACGCACGGTGGATATGGAAGATTTTGAAGATGCCAAAGACAAGATTTACATGGGCCCTGAGCGTAAGAGTATGGTCATGCGCGAAGAAGAGCGCCGCAACACGGCGTATCACGAATCTGGCCACGCCGTTGTAGCGAAATTATTACCAAAAGCTGACCCTGTGCATAAAGTGACGATTATGCCGCGCGGTTGGGCGCTAGGTTTAACGTGGCAATTGCCTGAGTTTGATCGCATCAGCAATTATAAAGATAAGATGCTGGAAGAAATTTCGATTCTATTTGGCGGCCGTATTGCCGAAGAAATTTTTATGAATCAAATGTCGACTGGTGCATCGAACGACTTTGAACGTGCCACAAAACTAGCACGTGCAATGGTGACTAAGTACGGCATGAGCGATGCCTTAGGTATTATGGTTTATGCGGGTGATGAGCAAGATTCGTTCTTCGGTAGCATGAGTAGCAAAACCGTTTCAGAGGCTACGCAGCAAAAAGTAGATGCGGAAATTCGTCGTATTTTGGATGAGCAATATGGCATCGCGCGGCAATTGCTAGAAAGCAATAAAGATAAAGTGGAAGCGATGATGGCTGCGTTGATGGAGTATGAAACGATTGATGCTGACCAGATTAACGACATTATGGCGGGCAACCCAGTGCGCGAGCCAAAACCACGACAATCTAAAATTAAGCCGAGTAGCGGTGGTAGCGCTGGTGCGGCAACGCCCGCGCCGCAACCCGCGACCAAAAGCTAATTGAATCAATGTTAGAATAAGGGCTAATTTAATTAGCCCTTTTTTTATGCAGTTTACATGTGGAAAATTTCAGCTCGATTTAACAACGCCGCGCGTGATGGGCATTGTTAATGTCACGCCCGATTCTTTTTCTGATGGCGGTAAATTTTCATCGACTAATTTGGCAGTGGAACATGCGCTGAAATTGGCGGAAGAGGGCGCAGACATTCTCGATATTGGTGGCGAATCTACCCGTCCAAATGCCACGCCTGTAAGTTTACAAGAAGAGCTAGATCGTGTGATTCCTGTGATTAAAGCTTTAGTTAAACAAATCAATATTCCGCTTTCAATCGATACCTATAAGCCGCAAGTCATGCAAGCCGCCATTGCCGCAGGTGTGAGCATGGTCAACGATGTACGTGCCTTGCAAGAAGATGGCGCCCTTGAAATTGCTGCAAATGGTAACGTCGGCGTCTGCTTGATGCACATGCAAGGCACGCCGCAGAATATGCAGAATAATCCGCACTATAATAATGTAGTAAACGATGTTAAAAGCTTTTTAAAAGAACGCCTGCAAGCCAGTATCCATGAGGGTTGTAGGGCATCTAATATTGTGCTTGATCCTGGCTTTGGCTTTGGAAAAACGCGCGAACATAACATTACGCTGCTACAAAATCTAGAAAGTTTTGCCGATTTAGGTCAGCCTATATTGGTCGGTTTATCGCGTAAATCATTATTAGGACAAGTCACTGGCAATGACGTCGATGTGCGGTTGCACGCCAGCATTGCCGCTTCCGTGCTTTCCGCGATGAAAGGCGCTAAAATACTGCGTGTGCACGATGTAAAAGCTACAGTGGAAGCGTTAAAAGTGGTCGCTTCAATACAATAAAAAATGAGAGAACATGACTAAAAAATATTTTGGAACTGATGGCATTCGCGGCAAAGTGGGTGAGCATCCAATTACGCCAGAATTCATGCTACGCTTGGGTTATGCAGCTGGACGTGTGTTGGCATCGGCAGGTACAAAAGGGGCGCGTCCAACTGTGCTTATCGGAAAAGATACGCGCATTTCTGGCTATATGCTAGAAGCCGCGCTTGAGGCTGGCTTAACTGCAGCAGGGGTAGATACGCTACTGACAGGTCCAATGCCCACGCCAGCGGTGGCCTACCTTACACGGGCCTTGCGCGCGCAGGCGGGCATTGTCATTTCTGCTTCGCATAACCCGTATTACGATAATGGCATTAAATTCTTCTCTGCAGAAGGTGCCAAGCTTGGCGACGAAATCGAGCACGCTATTGAAGCTGAACTGGAAAAACCCATGCAGGTGATGGAATCAGCTAAGTTAGGCAAGGCACGTCGTATTGACGATGCGGCTGGACGTTATGTTGAGTTTTGCAAAAGTACCTTCCCTAATGATATGGATTTGCATGGTCTAAAAATTGTGCTGGATTGCGCGCACGGCGCCACTTACCATGTTGCGCCCAATGTGTTTCATGAGCTGGGCGCGGAGATTATTTGTATCGGCAATAAGCCAGATGGTCTAAATATCAATCTGGACGTAGGCTCAACCCATCCGCAAGCTTTGCAAAAAGTGGTTGTGGAACACAAGGCAGATTTAGGCATTGCGTTTGATGGAGATGGCGACCGCGTGATGATGGTTGATTCGCTCGGCAATTTATTAGATGGTGACCAATTGCTGTACATTATCGCGCTGGGTTTATACGCCAAAGGAAAGCTAAAAGGCGGTGTGGCAGGCACGCTGATGACCAACTTGGCGCTAGAACACGTTTTAGCCAAACACCAAATTCCATTCGCGCGCGCCAAAGTGGGCGATAGATATGTGCTGGAATTGCTGAATGAAAGAAATTGGAAACTGGGCGGCGAAAACTCTGGCCACATTTTAACGTTAGATAAGCACACCAGCGGCGATGCGATTATCGCCGCGTTACAAGTGCTGCATGCCTTAAAACAAAGCGGCAAAACGCTCACGCAAATGAATGCCGAGCTTAAACTTTACCCACAAGTGCTGATAAATATAACGACTAAAACTAAGTTAGATTTAGAAACTCCACAAATTCAAAATGCTGTTAAAAAAGCCGAAACTGAACTCAATGGTACTGGGCGCGTGCTACTGCGCGCCTCTGGCACCGAGCCAAAAATCCGCGTGATGGTAGAAGGCCAAGATTCAAAGCTAGTACAAAAATTGGCTAAAGAAATTTCGGAAGTGGTAAAAAGGGCGACCAGTTAGTATAAAAATATGACTTGAAACCCTCATGGATGCTGGATTTTAGGCTAACAATTTTAGTATTAAATGATGTAACTTCGTTTTAGTTTCACTGCTCAGCTTAAATTTAATTGGCTAATATCAATGCAAACTTTGAAAAAACTTCCAGACTTTCTCTGGTGCATAATCGCCACGGATATTGTGGCCAAATCCTTTTGATTCACACCAAACCACTGGCGCTGCATTGCAGCCTTTATAGCGCACGCAACCGTTACCTTCATCCACCGTATTTGTAGAACAACCATTTGCCGCAATTGCCCTATCACGCACCGCCATACCTTTTGTTATCGGTACTGCATCGTCATTTACATCGTGAAGTA
>JBEBJI010000025.1:0-29052 GCA_040079935.1 Methylotenera sp. | reverse complement strand
TCCACACATCGCAAGCGATGTACGGCATTTGTTGCGTCTAAGTAAAGTGTCTTGACCACAAACACCCACACTTATCAGTCGTTCAAATTGTTAAAGAGCGTATTTTAGAAAAAATCAATCCCGAAATTTAACTTTCGAGGTTTAATAATTCTAAAATTATTGGTTGCGGGAACAGGATTTGAACCTGTGACCTTCGGGTTATGAGCCCGACGAGCTGCCAGACTGCTCCATCCCGCGTCCGATTCGACGTACATGACGCCGAGAGGTGAGACTATAGCAAGTTTTTGGGGGTTGTGTCAAAGCCTTTATGGCTTTTATTTAAGATTATTGTTTTTTATCGCTAGCCGCATAGGCGTAAATCTGCCCAGCCTGCAATATGGCTAAAGTACTTAACCTACTCATTAAATTAGCTTTATTAAACTAAGCGTTAAATGTAACAAAACCTTCTTGGGCTTTGCGCTTGTAAGCCTAATTTAGCTAGGCTATAGTCACACACAAAATGTACTAATGCTTTATCAAAGTTGTATTCACTTCTAATAATAAGTAATAACAATAGGAGTTTTACAAGTGGCCACACAATACCCACTTTTATCTCAAGCATTTACTTGGCCGTTAAGCGCGCTTTATCAGCTTAGCCGACGTATTCTGCATTCCGCCTTACACACCTACGTCAGCGCACCAGCTTCTACAATTTCCACCATTGCGGAAGATGATAAAACCATCAAAACGCACAATAATGCCTTAAAACACCTGCTCTGCAAGCCAATATCCATGCGGGTTGCAGGACAGCGTATTTTATTTAGTTTAGATGCACAAAAAACAGCGGCAAACAATCACTTCTACCAAAGGGGCGCGTCATGGGTTTAGTCATCATTTTAGCGTTAGGGCTATATTTTTTAATCGCCATTGGCGTGCTGTTATGGGCGATTAGCTATGCCAAGCAGCACGGCAAAAGCGCCAAACGCTGGGGCGCAGGCGCGGCTTTGGTGATGTTTCTCATCCCGTTTTGGGATTGGCTACCCACCGTTGCCGCACACAAATACTACTGCGAAACGCAAGCGGGGTTTTGGGTATATAAAACGCCGGAGCAGTGGAAGCAAGAGAATCCAGGGGTGATGGAGGGGTTGGTTTATGATAAAACCATGTCTCATGTTCAAACGCCATATGGTCTGGCTACGAACCTTAATCAGAGATTTATTCATCTGTATAAATATGAAGGACCATTTTTATTTAATCTATGGAAAAGAAAGATAGAAATACGTGATAGTAAAAATGGAGAAATAATTGCTCGGGAAGTTGAATTTTCCACATCTCAAATTAGGCGCCAAGCTGGGTGGGCGGGATGGAAGTTTTGGCTTAGCAATGAAAATTGCAGCATTGAGTCTCATAGAGACAAAGGGTCTTTTGATAAAATCACATCTCAACTTGAAGGAACGAAATAATGAGCCCGCGTAGGGCGCAATAGCTTGCGTATTGCGCCGTATGAATTTGTATGATAAATCTCTCTTTCGGCGTATTACGCTGCGCTAATACGCCCTACAATGTAAGCTTTGGCGAATGAATTGATATGGATTATCGACGCGCATGGCATGCTGGTGGCACTTACTTTTTCACCATTAATTTGCTAAAACGCCGCGATAATGATTTGCTGATTCGGCATATCGATATTTTAAGGCGCGTGGTTAAGCGTGTTAAAAAGAATCACCCTTTTACTATTCATGGCTGGGTAGTTTTGCCTGACCATTTACATTGCATTATTGAATTGCCAAACGATGATGTTGATTTTGCAACGCGTTTGCGGTTGATTAAATCTGGATTTTCAAAGGCGATTCCTAAAACTGAATACCGTTCTGACATGCGCATTAAGCGTGGTGAACGTGGTGTTTGGCAACGTCGCTATTGGGAGCATTTGATAAAAAATGAGGCAGATTACCAAGCGCATATGGATTATGTGCACATTAATCCGCTTAAACATGGCTTGGTAAAACTAGTGTGCGATTGGCCTTATTCAACTTTTCATCACTGGGTAAAGCTAGGTGTTTATCTAGAGAATTGGGCGGGCGGGGTTGAAAGTATTTTGAATTACGAAAGTTAATATTTACGGCGCAATACGCTGCACTATTGCGCCCTACAATTTTTATAAATAAAACTAAATTACATAAAAAACTAATGAATTAAAGATGTCCTGCAACCCTTATGGGTATTGGCTTACAGGGCGTCTATTTTATTACTTTCCTATTGCGCCAAATACCTTTTTAAGTAGGCTGCTTGCTTGACCCAACGGATCTTTACGAATCGCCGCCTCTTCTTTGGCTATCATCAGATAAACGCCATCCAAAGCTTTATTGGTTACATACTGCTCAATTTTTGCGTCTTCTTTTTTCACCACGCCAAACTTGCTACCCATCTCGGCATATTTATTGTAGCTGGCAGCCAGTTGAACATTCTCGGTGGCTTTTGTCACAATCGGCAAAAACTTCTCGCTCATTTGCTTAGAAGTAGTTCGTTTGAAATATTGCGTAGCGGCGTCTTGCGGGCCTGTAAGAATCGCTTTAGCATCTGCCAGCGACATTTGCTTAATAGAGTCTACCAATAGCGCCTTGGCTTCTGGTACGGCAGCTTCTGCGGCACGATTCATTTTAAGTACCAATTCATCTGATTGCTTGCCCATACCCATCAACTTCATGCCTTTTTCAATTTTTTTGAGTGATTTCGGCAACGGAATTTTGACTTCTTTATTACCAAAAAAGCCATCGGCCGCGCCCAAGGTAGAAACCGCCTTGCCAGCGCCTTGTGTTAGCGCTTCTTTTAGACCGCCACTGGCTTCAGCGTTGCTTAGGCTACTAACCCCTGATGAACTATTGCTGGTGCCGCTAGTACTTGTGCTACTGCCTGCAGATTTGACAGCGTCTTTTAAATCAGACATATCAAGCGCATTTGCCTGCAACACAAATAATGCCAACAAGGGTGCTGTAACCAACTTTTTCAGCTTCATATAAACTCCTCCAAAAATTACTAATATTTTTATACTAGCGTCTTAACACAACGTTGTAATTGCAACGTTTTATTATAGTGACCAGTTTACGCTAGCTTTTTTATTTTTCATTATTATTTAAAGATTTTACATTCCAGATATTATTTGCATACTCAGCGATGGTTCTGTCACTTGAAAACTTAGCCATGCGTGCAACATTTAAAATTGCCCGTCTCGACCATTCTTCTTGATCTTGATAAGTCTTACCCACTTGCTCTTGCATGGCAATGTAACTTGCATAATCTGCCAGCAATAAGTACTGATCTCCTTTGTGTAGTAAATTATCAAAAATCGCTTGATACCGACTTGGATCTTCTGCTGAGAAGAATCCGCTGGCGATCATATCGAGCACTTCTTTTAGCTCCGAGTTGCCATGGTAATAATCCCAAGGATTATAGCCATTGACCTTAGTCTGCGCGACTTCTGGCGTAGTGAGACCAAAAATAAAGATATTATCAGCGCCTACTTCTTCCATAATTTCCACATTGGCACCATCCAGCGTTCCAATCGTCAGCGCGCCGTTTAGCGCCATTTTCATGTTGCCCGTGCCGCTTGCTTCTGTACCCGCGGTTGAAATTTGCTCTGATAAATCGCTACCTGGGAATAAAATTTCCGCAGCCGATACTTCGTAATTAGGATAAAACACTACCTTAAGCTGATCGCCGACTAACGGATCGTGATTAACAATATTGGCTACATCGTTTATCAAACGAATTATTTGCTTGGCCATCCAATAGCCTGGTGCAGCTTTGCCGCCAAATATCACGGTACGTGGCGTAATATTTTTCTCGCCTCTGCGAATACGGTTATACATAGTAATCACATGCAAAATATTTAACAGCTGGCGCTTGTACTCATGGATTCGTTTAATTTGCACATCGAATAAAGAATCTGGATTTAATTTAACGCCAGTCAACGATTCAATTTTATTCGCTAAACGAACTTTGTTAGCACGCTTAACCGCTCTAAAAGCTTTGCGGAAATCTTTATCATCGGCTAATGGCGTGAGCTTCACTAACTTCGTTAAATCTTTTTGGAAACCATCGCCAATAGCCTTAGCGATTAAGCAAGTCAACTCTGGATTGGCTTGATTAAGCCATCTGCGCGGCGTAATGCCATTGGTGACATTAGTCAGTTTCTCTGGATAAATTTTATCGAAATCCGCAAACAAAGTAGTTTTTAACAACTGACTATGTAGTGCTGCAACGCCGTTTACGGTATGACTGCCAACAACTGCCAAATGCGCCATGCGTACACGACGGCCGTCTGATTCATCAATAATCGAAACACGCTTGAGCAAATCGGCATCTCCTGGGAAGCGACGATTCACCATCTGCAAGAACTCGTAGTTAATTTTATAAATAATTTCTAAATGACGAGGTAATAGCGAACCAAATAGCTCAATAGACCAAGTTTCAAGCGCTTCTGGCATTAAGGTGTGATTGGTATAGGCAAATATTTTAGTCACTAAATCCCAAGCAAAATCCCATTCCAATCCATGCTCATCTACCAATTGATACATCATCTCAGCCACCCCAATGGCGGGGTGCGTGTCATTTAGCTGAATAGCAACTTTATTGGGTAAATCTTTCCAATCGGCCTTAGTCTTTATCTCCCGCGTTGTGATAAAGCGGCGCAAAATATCTTGTATCGAGGCTGAAACAAAGAAGTATTGCTGTTTAAGCCTCAATTCACGGCCAGATGCTGAAGAATCGTTTGGATAAAGCACTTTCGAAATCGTCTCAGTTTCGTTGCGTCCTTCAACCGCTTGTTCGTAATTGCCATCATTAAAGTGACTTAAATCAAACTCTTTGGTCGCCTTTGCAGACCATAATCTGAGATTGTTGACTGTCTCGGTACCATAACCTGGCACAGGCACATCATAAGCCATCGCGACCACATGTTCTTCATCTGCCCAGTGGCTTATAGTGCCATGCTCAGTAGGTACCTGTATCACCTTGCCATAAAACTTAATGAAATAGGTCGCTTCTGGACGCTGAAACTCCCAAACATTGCCATAGCGTAGCCAGTTGTCTGGGTTTTCCATCTGCTGTCCATGCTCAATCACTTGCTTAAACATGCCGTATTCGTAGCGAATGCCATAGCCTGTTGCAGGAATATCCATGGTTGCCATAGAATCTAAAAAGCACGCCGCCAAGCGACCCAATCCACCATTACCCAGAGCCGCATCTTGTTCCATCTCTACAGCAGCTTCTAAACTATGTCCTAATGCACTTAAACTGTCACTCAATTCATCCTTTACGCCCAAATTTAGTGCAGCGTTACTCATCATGCGACCAATTAGAAACTCTAGTGAAAGATAATAAATGCGCTTGGGATCTTGATCGTAGTAAGCACTAGAAGTTCTTACCCAACGCTCTACCACGTGATCACGCACTGTATGCGCAGTCGCGTGGTACCAATCCCTAGGCGTTGCAACCTTATCTATCTTAAAACATGAAAAAACCAAATGATTCTGTAATGCTTGCTTAATTGGTGTAAGTTTAGGCAATACAATACTTTTAATTTTAGAGATATTCATTGAGAGGATACTTTCAAAATGGTTATTTGTTATTATCGGCAGAATCTGAAATATATTAAACTCTAGCAAATATTAAGCCAGACTAATATGACAAACAATAAAAAAGCCTACTGATTGTAGGCTTTTTAATTTTCTCTGCCTGAGATTTAGTCGCTTAGCGCTTCACTCTGTATAGCTAAACGCTGTTGCGGGGTGAAATTAGGGGCAATTTTTTCCAAATCAGCCACCGTCAAAGTGCCTGCGGCTTTCTTCAAACTTACAAATGCAACCAAATAGTTATATCGCGCCAAGGACAAATCGCGCTTCGCTTCAAATAGTTGTTTTCGCGCGTCTAACACATCCAAATTCGTGCGCACACCACCTAGCAAACTCTTTTTGGTTGCTGTTACCAATAACTCGGCAGATTCAACCGATTGCTTTAAAGCCGCTATCTTCAAAGTGCTACTTAATACGATATTGTACTGCTTACGCAAATCCACTAACACTTCATTTGTTTTCGTTTCTAAATCGTCTTGTGCTTTTTTATGATTCGCCTCTGCCTGGGCAGTGGCGGCACTTACCTGACCACCCGCATAAATGGGGACATTCAGCTGCAAACCGATGCTTTTAGTTTCAATATCCTGATTAAAGGTGGATGTACTATCAGACTTGCTTTTAGTAAGGCTGGCAACCGCATCCAGTCTAGGCATGTGGCCTGAATGATTTTTTCTAATCTCTTGGTATGCCAAATCTACACTTTCACGTTGTGCGGCAATCTCAGGATTGTTTTCCAGCGCAATATTTTTCCAAGCATCAAAATCGGTTTGCTCTAACGGTTGCACATTAAAATTTTCTGAAAGCACATCTAATGTGGTAATTTCTTTGCCTAGCATGGCTGCTAGCGCATTTCTTCCGTCGGCCACACCATCTTGCGCCTCAATGACCTGCGCTTCAGACAAGCCTAACTTTGCCTGAGATTCGATTAATGCCGTTTTAGTACCTTCTCCACGTACCGCCATCAACTTATTGGCTTCCTCTTGCGTTTTGAACGAGTCGCGCTGCGCCAAAGAGAGCGCCAGCAGATCTTCAGCGTAATTTGCATTGGCATAAAGACCAAAAAACCGTTTAATTAACTCTTGCTTGCGCACCAAAAACTGTTTGTCACTTAATTGTGTTTGCAAATTACCTTGGCGATAGCGCGCCCAACTTTCTAAATTAAAAATAGGCTGGCGCAGTTGAATGCCGCCGTTTTCACTATTGTAATTTCGGTTTTCACTACGCGAGAAGCCATTGCCTGAGCTGGTAATATCAGAGTCATTTCGGTTATAGGCATAATTGGCTGAAATGTTGGGTAGTAAATTGGCACGGCCTATAATTTTAAATTGTTGCCCTGCCTCGTTTTCATGCATGGCTGCACGATAAACACTATCATTCGCCAATGCGGCTTCGTAGGCTTCCATCAAGCCTAGCGCACTTGCGTTTCCCATATAAGTAAATGTTGAAAAAAAATAAACGAGCGGTAAAAAACGCTTTAATTTTATAGCTTGCACGCTTTATTCCTCTGACATTGAAAGTTTTAGATGATCTAATATCGGCCTTAATAAATAGTTCATCATCGTACGTTCGCCTGTTTTAACAAACATTTCCACTGGCATACCAGGGCGTATTTTTAAATTATAAATCAACTTCATGCCTTCTGGTGCAACTTTGCTGGTGACTTTGTAATAAGGCTGTCCTGTTTGCTCCTCAATAAAGCGGTCGGCAGAGACATTCACCACCTCACCAGGGATATGTGGTGTTTTGTTCTGATTAAACGCAGTAAACATTAAGTTCACTGGCAGGCCTGGGTAAACTTTATCCACCAAATACACTGGCAATTGCCCTTCTACTACCAAATTATCTTCCTTAGGTACAATATCCATCAACTTAAACCCAGGTGCGACTACTGCACCTTTTGTAAACACACTCAAGCCCACCACAGTACCTGCTACAGGCGCCTTTACGTTAATATTACTAACGTTTCTATCTAGTCCTTTAAGTTGATTTTCCAAAGCGCTGGCTTGTTTTTGTGCTTCAGATAGTTGTGTCCGCACTTCTTTCTGATACTCTTGATTGCGTTGTAATTTCTGCAATTTCAGCTCGGAAATCTGACTTCTTGTGCGCGCAATAGTACCCATATCAGCAGAAATATTTGCGTTAATTGAAGCTAAATTCTGTTCAGTTTCCAACACGCGATTGGTCGCCATATAACCTTCTTTGGCCAAATCACGCATGCCAGATAATTGCTCAATCACAAGTGACTGTTGCTCACGCTTACTCAAAAGTGACGCTTCCAAACCTTGTATTTGTGAATTAAGACCAACAATGCTCTCACTAATTACAGCCAACTCACTGCGTATTGCGGCTTGGCGTGAGCTGGAAATTTGCTCTTGCAATGCAATACTTTCTAATACGCGTGGATCACTTTGCGCATCCGTAAACTCCTTGGGCAGTGCTACACCACTTCGGCCATCGCGCTCTGCCTCTAATCTCGCTTGCATGGTGCGCGCCGCAATATATTGTACGCGTGCCGTCTCAGCATCTGCGCCCGCTTGCACGTTATTCATACGCACCAACACATCGCCCGCCTTAACGATAGCGCCCTCCTTAACCAAAATAGCCTCTACCGTACCACCAACCTCATGCTGTATCGCTTTTTTATTGCTGGCAACCGCCACCGTACCACTTAATGGGACGCCCTTATCCAAAGGCGCGAGTGAAGCCCACAGCAAAAAGCCACCAAGGCCACCAATGACAATCCACCAGCCTAAGCGCGTATATTTTGTTAAATCTGTGTCAATGCTAGATGCCGCAATGTCAGTAGCACTAGGGTCTTTGTAAAGTTGGATGCTATTTTCAGCTTGTACCATTATTTTATTGCTCCTGAGCCTTCTGATTTGTTTCTTTTTCAGCATTCTTCAGCTTAGATTTAATCTCTTGCTGCAGATTTGCTTTATAGGTATCCACAATTTCTTCCACGCGCCCAGCATCTTTAGCATTATCATCGGCTTTAACCACTTTTTTGCTAGCATCCTCTACAGCCCCGTTCTGCGTGCTCGCAGGCGATTGTTGAGTCTGCTTAATTTGCTGTTGGTTTAATTTGCTCAGGTTTTCTAACACTTCTATTGTCATGCCAAACATCTGTGATACGCCATCTTTAAGCACTAATAATTTGTTTGTCACGGCCAGCGTGCTGGCTCTATGCGTAATCATCACAATTGTTTTACCACGCTGGCGTAAATCTTGTATGGCCGCAATTAGCGCCTGCTCGCCCACTTCATCTAGATTTGAGTTTGGCTCATCCAATACGATAAAAGATGGGTCGTCATACATCGCGCGCGCCAATCCCAAACGCTGCTTTTGCCCGCCAGATAAGCCTGCGCCGCCATCGCCCAGCGGCGTGTCATAGCCTTTGGGGAAATACAAAATCATTTCATGCACGCCTGCGCGTTTCGCTGCTTGCACTACTTTTTCAGGATCCACTTCACCAAAACGCGCAATGTTTTCGCTTACCGTACCACCAAACAACTCAACATCTTGCGGCAAATATCCAACACTGGGGCCAAGCTCTGCCTTGTTCCACTGAAAAATATCAGCGCCATCCAAGCGCACTTTACCTGCTACAGATGGCCAAATACCCACTATTACCCGCGCCAGCGTGGATTTTCCTGCGCCGCTAGGGCCAACCACACCCAACACATCACCAGGTGAGATTGCAAAAGACAGGTTATTAAGCGCTGGTCTACCTGCGCCTGGTGGGATTGCAGTCACACTCTCAACTGAGAGCATGCCAATTGGTTTGGGTAGTGACATGCCTGTAATGCGTTGTGGATTTGCTACCAGCAACTCGTTTAAGCGGCCATAAGCACTTTTGGTACCGTTCCAGCTACGCCAAACACCAATTAATTGCTCCACTGGGTTAAGCGTGCGCCCCATCAGAATGGTACACACAATCATCATGCCAGGCGTGATTTTGGCGTCTAGTACCAGCAATGCCGCAAAACCTAAAATAAGCGATTGCAAAGTTACCCGCACAAACTTTGTCGCGGCAGCAATAATGCCTGCCTTCTCGCTAGCTTCTGCCTGAAGATTTAAAAACTTGGCATGTAAGCCAAACCAACGTTTGGTAAAATTGGGTAGCATACCCATCGCCTCAATCACCTCGGCATTGCGTAAATTATTAGTAGCTAAATTACTGGCGCTCACTGCCATTGCGTTGGCTTCACCCAATGGTTTTTTGGTGGCTTTCTCATTCCAGATGGCCAAGCCCATGTGGATAAAAGTGCCGCACAATGCAAAAATGCCAAGATAGGGGTGAATAAGAAAAATGATGGCTAGATAAATGGGGAACCAAGGCGCATCGAAAAATGCAAACAGCGCATTGCCGCTTAAAAATTGGCGTACAGTGGTTAAATCCTGCAAAGCTTGACCCGCATTACCACCCGCCCTCTTTAAATTTTGTTCAAATGAGGCGGTATAGACGCGTTGGTTCAGTTTCATATCCAACTGCGAAGCCACGCGAATCAATACGAAACTACGTACAAACTCTAGAGCACTCATAATGATAAAAGCTGCAACAATCATTATTGTAATCAACAACAAAGTGGTCTCATTGCGGCTTGCCAGCACGCGATCGTACACTTGCAACATGTAGAGCGATGGCACTAGCATCATCAAATTAATAATGGCACTAAAAACAGCAACGGTTTTAAACGCTGATTTAAAACTATTGATTGCCTGACCTAATTCACCTTGCGGTAACTTAAAGTTGTTTAACATCAGTTTATACCTAAGTTGTTCATTTATATTAGTTTATACTATTTCTGCATTCTCCTTCATTTTTGATGATTTATGCAATAGCCCGATTGAGTTTTAAGCAAAAAAAAGCCCCACATTGCTGTGGGGCAAATAAATAGTAGTTTTTAAACTACAGTTATTTTGGCTTGTTATTTAGCCTTATAGGATGATATCAGTAGCTTGTAAAGCAACGTGCCCAGTTAAAACAACCTCGAAATCTGGATTTAAATTTAAATTTAAATTACCCTGAACCACCGTATACTCATCCAGACCTACTGTTTCATAATGAAACACCAGCTGACCACGGCCCGTAATTGCAGCACCTTCTGTAGCGTTGAAAACAAACGCTTGATTACCTGCCAAGCCTAAACTTGCATCCATTGTAGAGAAATCCAACTTATCTATACCGCTAACGAAGTCAGTGATCAAGTCTCGATTAACGCCCAATCCAGACTCAAGCGTGGCAAGTGTTGTACCATTAAAATCAAAGGTATCTGCACCGTTACCGCCAGTTAGCGTATCTGAGCCAACACCACCAGCTAAAATGTCATCACCTTCTCCGCCATTCAGTGTGTCATTATTACTACCGCCATTGAGCGTGTCGTTACCTGCATCACCATTCAACGTATCGTTACCGGCATCTCCATTCAACGTATCGTCATTGTCGCCGCCGTTTAGCGTGTCGTTGTCATTACCACCATTGAGCGTGTCGTTGCCGGCATCACCATTCAGAGTATCGACTCCAGCATCACCATTCAACGTGTCGTTGTCATTACCACCATTCAACGTATCGTTATTATTGCCGCCGTTTAGCGTGTCGTTACCTGCGGCGCCATATAGTGTGTCATTGCCATTACCACCGCTTAAAGTATTAATGCCAGCGTCGCCCGTCAAGGTATCACTGCCTACACCACCAGAAACATTCTCAATATTGGCGATAGAAGTGAAGCCTGAGGCTGTGCCGCCACCTAAGTCTACAGTAACGCCCGCTGTTGAGTTGAAAGCCAATGTATCTGTGCCTGCCAGCAAGTCTGCCGTCACTGATTCAACATTGGTCACTGTGCCACCGCTAAAACTTGTGATTACTCCAGAAGCATTCAAAGTCACATTCAGCGTATTAGCGGCAATTGCGCCAGTGATAGCTAATGTATCGTTATCAGCGCCGCCATTAACCACATCATTGCCATCGCCAAGTGTGTATCTGATGGTGTCATTGCCAGCCTCGCCATTGACCGTATCATTGCCTGCACCGCCAACCAGTGTATCGTTATCCGCACCACCATTGAGGGTGTCATTGCCAGCCTGACCAAACAAGGTATCGTCGCCACCACTGCCAACCAGAGTATCGTTACCTTGCATGCCATACATAATGTCATCATCAGGCGTAGCGAATGCTGCGAAGTTTGTGGCTCCTGCTCCGTTGGTTCTGATGGTGAAACTCTTATCAAAAAAAGCGCCTTGTAAGTCGGTCGTTCTCACATTCAATGTATAGGTTTGATTGTTAGCCATAGCCGAACCCGTACGTGTAACAACACCAGTCGGGCTTATCGCAAAACCTAAACTGCTACCCGTCTCCAAGGTGTACGTAAACACATCACCCAAGTCTGCATCTACCGTCCCCAAGTTTGCGATAACAGCATCAGCTACAGGAAGAAGCGTATTACCCGGTGTTACCCCATTCCAGTTAATATTGGTAGGTGTCGCATTCACGGGACCCGCTTCAACAACGTCGTATATACTCACTGCAATTGCTTGAGTATCGGTCAAGAGGCCATCATCACTAACCTGCACTGTCACGTCATAGACGTTATCACCACCTGCATCGCCAGGAGCCTCAAAGTCTGGCGCGGTAATAAAGCTCAGCACGCCTGTGTTTGGGTCGATTGTGAACATAGACTGGTCTGCACCGCCACTCAGTGAGTAGGTTAACACTGTTCCTGCATCTACATCACTTGCAGTGATAGTAGTGACCGCTGTAGCACCTTCCAAAATAGTTGTTGCAACATCTGCACCGCCATTAGAAGTGATCACCGGCGCCTCATTCACATTAGCCACCGTAACTGCAATTGCTTGTGTATCTTCTGCCCCGCTACTATCCCTTACCCGCACCACAACGTTATATACATTGTTGCTACCGCTGTCATTTGGCGCTTCAAAGTTGGGCGCACTCACGAAAGTTAACACGCCAGTAGCAGAATCAATTGTAAATCTTGCTCTGTCTGCGCCACCAGCACCGCCATTTGGAATGGAATAAGTCAGCACTTGGTTATTCACATCGGTCGCAGCTACGGTAGTCACCGCAGTGGTATTTTCATCTATCGTGATTACCGCTGTAGCGTTACCTCCATTCGAGGAAATAACCGGCGCATAATTCAGCAAATCTGCAGTATAGACGCCATCAGCGAACTGGAAGTTTTCAACACCGATAACAACATCCGTGCCATCCGTCGGAATAAGTGCACCATTCGCATCCACGGCATTTGGATCGCGGTTATCGTTGATGTTGTATCCGGTAATTACGTTCCCATGTGCATCAGTAAACGTAAACTGTTCGGCAGTATAGTCACTTAAATTTCCCGAGAAAACCGCAGTATCAGCATTGCCAGCAATACCGCCATCACCCTGACGTGTACCAGCTACACCATTAAGTTCTTCGATAGTGCTGCCACCCAGTTCAAGATCCTTGAATATAGCTGAGCTCAGCATGTCGGTGTAGTGTTTATCAAAACCTACAAAATCCAACAGGCCATTATTTTGCAGTGTGCCAGTATTGCGATAATTTGCATCAGCATAAGCGTCATACATGGTGTAAGTGCCGCTATAAGTACCGATCAAACTATCCAGACGAACCCCATCACCCACAATCAGGTCATTGCCGCCCTTGCCTTGCAGCGTATCATTGCCAGAACCGCCTATCAGCCAGTTATCGCCATGACTGAATACTGCCGTACCATCTGCTACGCTATCACCGACAATGGTATCGTTGTTTTGCGTACCGATAATACCTTCTACTTGGAACATGGCTGGCATTGGTGAAGTACCGTCAATCGCAACCAATGGATTAGCCTGGTTGATTAAATCAGCCGTAACAGCGGCCCCAGTAGCATAATCACTGAAATCAATCAGGTCATAACCATTATTGGTATAACCATCATCGCCAACTACCTCATCTGGGCCACCGTTAATAGCTTGCGATGGGTTGCCTGGACGCAGAATGTCATCACCCACGTTACCTTGCACAATATCCTGATCCTGCGAACCGACTACAAGGTCATCACCTTCGTCACCGTAAAGCAAGTCACCGCTCGCGCCACCGTCAATGTAATCGTTACCGTCGCCGCCGTGCGTGAATGGGTCGGTATTACCCATTTCTGAGAATACAATACCGTCACCGAAAATCACGTCATCACCCGCACCGCCAGAAAGTTTATCAATACCTTCGCCACCGATGATAAGATCGTTACCACCACCACCAACAAGTTGGTCGAAGCCACCTACTTCAGAGCCTGAACCACGACCGTAAATAGTGTCGTCACCCGCTCCGCCGTCAACCAAGTCAGGGCCTTCGCCAGCATCAATCACGTCATTGCCATCACCACCATAAATACGGTCAATACCGCCGTCTCCAAAGAGTGTGTCATTGCCGCCTTCGCCGTAAATAGTATCGTCACCGCCACGCGCATGAATATAATCGCGGTTATCAGTACCCACGATCACTTCGTGAGAATCCGCGCCTGATGTTGGAGTTCCTTCCACAGTGTGTACCTGTGTTGGATCAAGCTCAGGACGGATGTCGTTAATGTACGTAACACCATCTACGGTAACAATCGTACCGTTATTCGCTGTGCTTGCGCCACCATCAGAGTACATGCCTACGCCAGGGTTAGCCAATAATTGTGCGGCGTAAGAATGTTCATCTTTATATGCATCACCCGCACCTACGGCTGCGTCCGTAAAGTCGTAGTATTTATCCGCATAGGCAAATATCGAACCATTAAGGTGTGACAAACCAGTGTTACGTTCTACAATATCTTTGAACTGACCGTTGTTCACTTCTTCGCCAATTTGTGTGCCAAACAAGCGATACAGGTAGTAGAAGCGGTCACCATCCATCAACGCCTGCATTTGTGCCACAAACACGGCATCGAATGTTTCACCTAGCAAGCCGCCCGGTACGTGCGCCTCAGCAAGGCCGCCAATCCAGGAGTCGATATGGTTGAAGCCATCTGCGCCAAGAGGCGCACCTGTACCATTGTTCATAAAGGCAATGGCCTCTGACACAGTCAACCCGCTAAGCGTGTTATCAGTTGAAGTGCCATCAGCCAGCGCCATGATTTCAGCAGCTTTTGCGACATCACCATCAAATGAGAAAGCAGCAATAAAGTTCACCAGTGATTCAGGGTGAATCATATTCGCGCCAAAATCAGCCCAGCTTGTATATTGAGTAAGACCAATGGCTGCGCGGAAGTCATTCAATGTAGGGATGCCCATATCACGGGCACGAGCGAGGTTGATAGTAGCCAGGTCAAGCGGCTGACCAAGCAAGCCTTGGTTCAATGCTGGCGTAATAAACTCATCCACTTCGTTCATTTGTTGACGTGATAAACCTAGCGTAATCGCCGCGGCACCTTCTTGCGCAAAGGTTTGTGGCGCAAGGAAAGCTGCCTCTAGCGCGTAAGTCGTTACTGCACCCTTGAACCAGCCTGATGGATCGATAGTATCGATGGTTTCGCGAATGGTTGAGTGGCCGAAGCGGAATGCTACCTGAGCATATTCCAGTGAAATAGTTGGATCTACGCTACTGGAGTAACCCACAAACTCTTGAATACGTGGGGTAATCGTACGTGCATATTGGTCAATCGCCGCATGTTGGTATTCCATTTCAACGATCAACTTGGTACCTTCGAACATTTTGTCAGAATCCCAAGCAATTGAACCATTTGCGTAAATATAGTTGCCGTTTGCATCTTGTGTGCCAGTGTTGATTTGCCAGTCATGCAATCCTGCATGGTCAGCAGGTGTATTATTCGCATCATGCGCATAAATCCAAGTTTTCAAGTTCTCCACCTGATAGTTATGCTCTTCATGGAACACGTGGTGAATTGCGGTGAGGCCAAAGTTTTCGTTCACACGACCATCGCCTGCGATGTAGTGATCACTTACTGAGTCAAATAACACTTGTTGTGCCAACGCATTCAATGGATCAGACTGATTTGAATTCATAGGTTCAAATGTAGCAAAGTTGATGATAGTGCTTAAGCTGCCAGGGCCACCTAATGCGTAATTGCCATTTCCATCAGGAAGAATTCCCTCTAGCGCTAATGCTGCTTCAGTTGCAGCAGACATATGTTCAGTATCAAAATGCGGATTCATGTCCAGCAAAAGCGGGCTACCTGAATTACCTGCACCTGCTTCGCCGTCAGGGATAACGTCGCCATTAACATCGCGATTACGCAAGTTAAGCACGTCAAACCAATTTAATGGATCACGGTTTGTCGCAATCAAATGCGCATTTAATTCCGCTAAAGTTGGCAAAGTGTCATTTACCATTTCGGTACTACCATCTGGCCAGCGACGCTCCCAAGCATCCACCAGTGTCGTGCCGTCAAGTAGCTCCATACCAGCTTGATATGTACCATTGCCATCGGGATCAACCCATTTACGTAGCAAATTAGTCAGTTGTTCATGAGAACCATAGGTCTGGCTTTGGTCGATGAAAGGTGAAGTATGGTTGATATAAGCCGCATCGCCATTGGCATCTGTGCCAGCAATCGTTGCGCGGGTGACTGTAATTGACGTTATTGGCTGTCCATTTGACCCAATTACACCGTAAAGTGGGTCAGACGGGTCAAGGGCAATGGTAATTTTGCCATTGCCGCCTGCGCCAAGTTTATCAAGACCATGATCGAAAAATTGACCGAAAATTGCAAACCAGCTATTGACTGGGGAAACACCTGGGTTTTCAGAACCGATGAAGAACTCGCCTGAAGTTGGATTTTGAAAATCAATGTGACCAAGGGTTTCGAGGAGGCCATAACCAGATTCGGTCAAAGTTGTAACGATTGCCGTGTTATCGGCAGGCGCTACTGCTGAGAAATCAACATTTGCATCAATCAGTTGCTTGTAGACAAGTGCGTCTGGCTGGTAGGTCTGACCAGTATTGACCAAAGCGGCACCTGCGAAAGGGCGGTAGTAAATGGCCTCGCCTTCCTCAAGCGTGCCTCCAAGAGAGTCTTTTAATCCACCGACGGAAGTTGCTGCAAATACAGCGAGCGATATCGAGTAAACAACGCTCTGCTGATACTGCGCCGCTGTATAGATCAAAGGATCTCCATTATTATCCAGAATCGCAATTTCAGTAGTTACAGGTGCAACAATTTTTGCACCTTCAACAAGCTGGGCGATATTTACACCTGAACTATCAACAAGGGCTTTATAAGCCACACCGGCAGGTGAAGGGTCGGCATATTTTGCCGCACGCCATTCCACATAATGATTTGAACCATCTTTTAGCAAATTCACGCCGGCCGTAGTAATGGTGCGGCTGATGATGCGCGGCATATAGTCAAAGACATCAGAAAGGCTAGCACCTGTACCTGCACCAGGCGTGTAATCAGCACCAGGCGATGTAACGTAGTTGCTATAATCTGCTGGAACAATGCGCTCGAAAGGCACATCCACCATGCCCCACTGGGCTTGCGTACCAAAAAGATTGTTGTGAAAACCAGATACATCACGAATACCGATTGGTGCAGTAACCGATGGAAAGCCAACGCCATTAGCTGCGATAGCCGATAATGACGCTGCATCTCCCACTTCAACACCACCAAAGATTTCAGTATTGTTAGCAGTAAAAACACTGCCAACACCATCCCAATTCACAACTGCGTTGCCATTAGCGTCAAACAATGGTTTAAAGTTGATTTGCTTTAACAGATAAGCAAGGTCACCTAGGTTGATGACAAACGGTTTTAGTTGATAAGCCATGATATTGCCCCTTATGTAAAAAATATTAAAAATGAAAAAATGCTAAAAGTAAAAAATGCTAAAAAAGTGAAGCCGGTGTTTGACCTAAGCCGTCATTCGTATTCGTGCCAACCATTTCTAATTCTTGTGATAATTCATAATCCATATCGTTAGCAGCCACAGCCAATGTTGGTGCTTGCATCAAATTGCTATACTTCCCATCCAGAACTTGCAGGCTAAAAGCCACTTCTGGATTTGTAAGCAGCGTGCAAATATCCCCGCCAGCTGCATGTGTTACTGCAATCTTGTATTGAATAAAACCCAAAATCTGTTGAGTTGTAAGTACTGCCAAAATATTTCTCCACCTTATATTTTTCTAAAAACAAGCAACTTTGTTAAAAACTAATTTCAGGTTTACAATTTCTGCAACTTGGCAGCTATGTCCAGTACATTTGTCACGAATACCTAGCGACATGTACCAGTACATTTGTCATGGGGCGAGTATGCGACTTAGTAGATTTGTACTGCTATAGCCCGAAAAGGCTATTCGGGCTAAAAAAAGTGCTTTTCTAATAGCCCATTCGGGCTATAGGCATAATAAAAAAATAAATGTAAACAGGCTTTTTATTGGAAATAAAATGAATAAAATCAATGTAATAGGGTTGAATAGTGCAAATTTTCTGGTAACTGTGCTTGGAATTACTGAGACGACACATGAAGTAACAGTTCAGCAGGATTACGCCCTAAAACTGACTCAAGGCAAGGTTAGTACAGCAGAGTTAGTAAGGAAATCATTTGAATTTTTGCTGGCACGTGAATCGAACACCAGTATTTTGCGTAGCTTCGATTTAAGCGTGATTGCACGCTATTTTCCTGAATACGAAAGCGTTATAGCCAAGTAAATTTAGCTATTTGTCATCAAGTTATTAGCGAAATATGCTATAAAAGCATTATGCAAAACGATAATATCATTTCCCCCGAAACACTACTTGCCGCGGTAGATTTAGGCTCTAACAGCTTTAGATTGGAAATTGGGCGCTATGAAAACGGACAGATTCAACGCGTTGATTACCTTAAAGAAACTGTGCGCCAAGGCGGCGATTTAGATGAAGAGCGCAACTTAAAACCGGAAGCCATAGAACGCGGTCTTAAATGTTTAGCCCGATTTGGTGAAACGCTAAAGGGTTTACCTAAGCACCATGTACGAGCGGTTGCAACGCAAACATTGCGCGAAGCTAGAAATCGCGAAGTATTTATTAAGCTCGCCAATAAAGCCTTGGGCTACGAAGTTGAAGTCATTTCAGGCGTGGAAGAAGCGCGCTTAATATACCAAGGGGTGAGTCGTTTATTGCCACAATCAGACGAAAAGCGCTTGGTCATTGACGTAGGCGGACGCTCAACTGAACTTATTTTAGGTCAGCACTTAAACGCAGAAACCACAGATTCATTGCGTGTTGGCTCGGTGACTTGGTCACTCAAATATTTTGCTGGTGGCAGTTTAAGTGAGAAGAACTTTCAGCGCGCCGAAATTGCTGCAGAATCATTTATAGATGCCGTTGCGGATGTTTATCAGCACCAGTATTGGGATGTCGCTTATGGCGCATCGGGCACGGTGGGCGCAATTGCTGATATTTTAGCAGGCGCAGGATTTGAAGAAGGAAAAGTCACTCGCAAAGGTTTAGCTTGGCTACGCGCTCAACTTATTAAGGCCAAAACTTTTGATAGGCTAGACTTAATTGGTTTAAAAGAAGATAGAAAGTCCGTAATAGCTGGTGGTTTGAGTATTTTAATTGGTATATTTGATTTGCTTAAGCTCGACGCTTTAGTTGTGGCTAAAGGTGCGTTGCGTCATGGCCTGCTGTACGACATGATGGAGCAAGATGAATCAAACTCAGAAGATTTACGCGACGCATCTATTGGACACCTGATTACCAAGTTCGGCGTCAACAAAGCACATGCTAATAATGTTGCTAAAGTCGCCTTCCACTTTTTTAATGCTCTGTTACCTAGCATGCATGGTTACAACGACAACCCACATGAACTCCACAGACGTAGGCAAGTACTATTTTGGGCCGCGCAGTGCCACGAAATTGGCAGCGCTATTTCACATAGCGAATTGCATAAACATGGCGCCTACATACTAGATAACACCGAGCTGATGGGCTTTGCACAAAGCGAGTTGCATCGCTTAAGCTTGCTAGTGCTGGGACATAGCGGAAAACTTAGAAAACTGAATGCTGACTTTAATGATGAAAGTTTTATTTTTAAGTTAATTTCACTCAGGTTAGCGGTAATTTTTTGCCACTCCCGCAATACACCTGTGCTTAAAAGCATCGCCTTTGAACGCGCTGAAAATACTTTTATACTTAGCCTACCAAGCGCATGGCAACAAGCTTTCCCACAAACTTCTTACTTACTAGAAGAAGAAATACTTGCTTGGCAAAAAATCAATTGGAGCTTGGTTGTCACCACGCAAGATTAGTTTAAGTTAATTTATTGATTTAGTTCTATTTATTACAGAAATATGACAGTTGACAGGTTTTAAAAACGATATAAACTGTTTATACCGTTTAATTAGGAGTGTGTCATGTCAAAAACCCCCGCTAAAAAGCCAGCAGCACCAAAATCTGGCGCGGCTAAACCAATTGTGAAACCTATTACAACTATGCAGGTTAAACCAGCTACAAAGCCAGCGCCTGCTAAGCCTGTGGCAGCCGAACCTGCTGTGACCAAGCCAGTTATAAAACCTGTTGCTAAAACTGCAGTAAGAGCTCCAGCCAAATCACCTGCAAAGCCAGTTAGCAAAGCTAAAACGAAAACACCTGCTAAAAAAGCAGCGCCAAAAAAAGTAGTTAAAAAAGCTAAATCAGAAAAAGTTAAAATGGAACGCGACAGTTTTACCATGCCAAAAGATGAGTACGCGCAAATTACTTTAATGAAAGCGCGCTTAGCCTCAATGGGTCAGCCTGCAAAGAAAAGTGAATTACTACGCGCTGGCATTAAACTGTTGGCTGCCATGAGTGACAATACGCTTAAAATGACGTTGGCAAAAATTCCCGTCATCAAAACTGGCAGGCCTAACAAAAAATCTTAAGTAATTTTTTAGTGAGCTGTTTTTTTAAGTAAAGCAGGCGTTTGCACAGTAAAAACTTGATACTTATGCGGCGTGTTTAGAGAAAGGCGCAACCACCATATTGCGCCTTTTTTTATGCTGATTTCTGCACCAGAAAAGCCTGTCAAATCTGTCACCAACTGACCCAGCCATGGCTGGTGACCCACTATAATTAAACTTTTCCTTGGTTTAATTTCGGCCTCTATTTGTGCTGTATTTTTAGCTTCCAAGCTAGCCAAAAACTTTAACACGTCTTGCAAATTGGTACTTGGTCTTAGCGCATTTTCCTCAATAATTTTTTGCTTTAAGGCTTCGGCCGTTTGTATCGCACGCTCCGCTGGGCTGCTCACCAATATTGACTGCTCTGACAATTGCTGATTAAGCCACGCTGCCATTTTTTTTGCTTGAATAAGCCCCTTTGTCGTTAATTGACGATGCATATCATCCTCACCCTGCTCAATATCGGCAGTTGCTGCATCTGCATGTCGCCATAAGATAATTTGTTTAAAGGTAAGGCTCATGCATGATTAAGAATAACGAGCTATCAATAGCTTTTGAGCGCTTTGCGTATTGGTTTTGTTGCTGCTCACTTGCTTGTAATTGGCCGTCGGTGTAAGCACCCAAGCGTCTTCAGTGTCTTTTAAGTAAGGTTCGATACATTCTTGCAAAATGCGCATTTGCATTTGCGCATCTAATATCGGCCAAGCAATTTCAATGCGACGAATCATATTGCGGCTCATCCAATCTGCGCTGGAAAGCCACATGCGTTTAGTTGCGCCCGCTTCAAAATAAAACACGCGAGAATGTTCTAAAAAGCGTCCCACAATTGAGCGCACACGAATTCGACCATCAACACCTGGCGCATCTACTGGCAAGATACAAGCGCCACGTACGATTAAATCTATCTCCACGCCTTTTTGCGCTGCACTAATCAAAGCACCAGCTAATACTTCATCGGTGAGCGAATTCATTTTGACAATAATTTTGGCACTTTCCCCACGTTCACAAACACGCGCCGCAGTCAAAATTTGACGCAACATTGCACGCTGCAAATTAAATGGCGCAACCAATAATTTGCGCATAGGCGGCAATGCAATTTGGCTGGTCAGGTGCCTGAAAATATATTCAATCTCGCGCGTCAAAGTTAAATCGCTGGTGAGCATGCAAATATCGGTATAAAGCTTAGCTGTATTGGCGTTGTAATTTCCCGTGGAAACATGCGCGTAACGCTTAATGCGCTTGCCTTCTTTACGCAATACTAGCAACATTTTCGCGTGCGTTTTCAGGCCAACCATACCATAGACAATTTGCGCGCCAATGGCTTCCAGCGACTCTGCCCAATTAATATTGGTTTCCTCATCAAAGCGCGCTTTAATTTCTACTACCACCAGCACTTCTTTGCCTCGTTTTACCGCCTCTTGCAACAAATTAAACATGCGCATATCGCTACCAGTGCGGTAAATAGTTTGGTGAATCGCCAATACGTTCGGGTCATTCACCGCCTCGCGCAAAAACTGAATCACTGCATCAAAACTCTCGTAAGGCCGATGAATCAACACATCGCCACGCTTTAAACGCGTAAAAAATGATTCGCCGTGCGCAATTTGTTTTGGCCAGCACGGTTTGTAAGGCGTAAAACTTAACTCTGCGCCTTCAGCCAAACTAATCAGTTGAATCAAACGTCCTAAATTAACTGGTCCATGTACGCGATAGAGCGAGGCCGCTGGCAAATTAAATTCTGCTAATAAGAAGTCGGCCAAGCTCTCAGAACAAGCTTTTGAAACCTCTAAACGCACCGCTTCGCCATAAGGTCTTTGCGCTAACTCTTGACGTAATGCGCTAGGCAAATCACCCATGTCGTCTTCATCTAATGCCAAATCGGAGTGGCGCGTGACCCTAAATTGCGAATAACTGAGTATTTTTTTATTACCAAATAAACTTGGCAAATGCGCACCAATAATGCTGGTTAGCGTCACGAATTCTTGATGGGAACTCCCATTTTTCGGCAGCTTGACGATTCTTGGCAACACACGCGGCACGCGGATAATACTGATAACAGGCACGCTACTTTTAGGTTCTGGCGCCAGCTCAACAATAAAATGCAAAGCTTTGCTAGCCACTAATGGGAAAGGATGCGCACGATCTAAAGCAATTGGCAGTAAGAGCGGTTTTACATTCGCCTCAAAGTATTGCGTCACCCATTTTTGTTGATTTTTATTGCGTTGATTGCCTGCCACAATATCAATGCCCGCCTCCTTCAATGCGGGCATTAGCTCCTCATTAAAAATATTGTATTGATGAGCGACTAGGGCATGCGCTCGAGCAGAAACTGCATTAAAACTCTGCTCAGTCACCAAGCCTTTTTTAACGCCGTCTCGCATGGCATCCAGCTGCGCTTCCATCCGCACTTCAAAAAACTCGTCCAAATTAGAAGCCACAATACATAAATATTTAAGGCGTTCTAATAGAGGATAGTCGCGCCGCTGCGCCAGAGCCAGCACACGCTCATTAAAGCTGAGGATGCTTGAATCGCGATCTAAAAATTTTAGTTTGGAGGTTGTCATGGGAATATCTTATGACAAGTTTGCTACTTAATTATGACAGATTTGTGAAAAATATAATTTGTTTGTGCATTATTTGCTTAATAAGTGCTTTATTGCCAAGCCAGCTGCAACAAAACCAAACGGCGCGGTAACGCACACACTAGAGCCATAACCCGCGCAATTTAAACCTGAAATAGCAGTGCTTTCATTATTTTCTACAAAACAGGCATCGCCAGCACCCGCATGTATACTGGCTTGCAGGGCATCTTTTTTAAGGTTTATAACCTCTGGTTTTAATATTTGTTCATCGGAATATACTGCTTGAATACCAAATTTAGCAGATTTTTTTGTATTAGAAGCCTTAGGGAAGTTAAAATCTCTCCGCAACAAATTACGCACTTTTGCCAGCAATTTATCGCCTTGAACTGCGCTTAAATCGGCCACTTTAATTTTAGTCGCATCTAGCCTGCCGCCCGCGCCACCAGTAGTGATTAGCGCTATTTTGTTGGCGCGACAATAGTTAACAATCGCAACTTTAGCTTTAACATCATCAATTGCGTCCAACACAATATCAAAACCGCGACTGAGCATATTTCCTACATTTTCTGGCGTCACAAAATCTTCAATTTCGTGCACTTGTGCTTTCGGATTAATGCTTAAAATACGTTCGCGCATCGCGCTCACTTTCGCTTTGCCAAATTCGCCTTCTATCGCGTGAATTTGACGGTTCACATTACTTTCGGCGATGTTATCCAAATCTATCAGCGTAATTTTGCCAACCGCGCTACGCGCCAATGCCTCTGCCGCCCAGCTGCCGACGCCGCCAATGCCGATGACGCATGCATTCGCAGCTTGCAGTTTTGCCAAGCCTTCAGCGCCATAAAGCCGTGAAATACCGCCGAATCGGCGCTCTAAATCAACTTTACAACTCAATTCTCTAACACCACAAAAGCAGCTGCCAAATTCTTCTCATCACTAATACTGATATGGGTTTTAGTGATGTTTTTGCTATTTAAAAATAGTTGCAACTCAGGCGCCAACAGTAACATTGGCTTGCCCAAATCATCATGCGAAACCGCGATACTTTGGAAGGTGGCTGGCGCGCGCAAACCCGTACCCAGTGCTTTTGAAAACGCCTCTTTGGCAGCAAAACGCTTAGCCAAAAAACGCGGTTTTATTTGTGATTCTGCATAGCTTGCAAGCTCGCTTTGTGCCAAAATGCGTTTGGCAAAATCGTCGCCAAATTGGACGATAGAGGCCTCGATGCGCGCCACTTCAACGATGTCTGTACCGATACCAAAAATCATCTATCTTAAGCCAGACGCGGCATCTTTCATCAAAACCTTCATTTCTGCTACTGCGTTATCCCAACCCACAAACAGCGCGTGTGCAACAATCGCATGGCCGATGTTGAGTTCATCCACGCCTAGAATCGAGGCAATTTCATGCACATTGTGATAATGCAAGCCGTGACCCGCATTCACCACCAAACCCAGCTTTAAACCATGCGCGACGGCAGCTTTAATGCGCGCTAATTCTTTGGCTTTTTCTGCTG
The DNA here is from genome assembly GCA_040079935.1 of Methylotenera sp. Lineage (GTDB taxonomy): Bacteria > Pseudomonadota > Gammaproteobacteria > Burkholderiales > Methylophilaceae > Methylotenera_A. The sequence goes on along the minus strand of JBEBJI010000025.1, from coordinate 4,485 downwards.
CAGTTTCTGCATCAGCAAACGTGCCTGTATGTAGCTCAATCACTGGCGCGCCAGACTTTTTCGCCGCATCAATTTGCGCAATATCTGGACCAATAAAAAGTGAAACACGAATGTCAGCAGCACTCAATTTCTCTACCGCTTTTTGCACCTTGGCAAAATTACCCACAACGTCCAGCCCGCCTTCTGTGGTGCGCTCTTCGCGTCGTTCTGGCACCAAGCACACGTCTTGCGGCTTTACTTCTAGCGCAATATCAATCATTTCGTCTGTCACCGCACACTCAAGATTCATGCGGGTTTGTAGCAAGCCTCGCAGCGCGTAAACATCCGCATCTTGCATGTGGCGACGGTCTTCGCGCAGATGTAGCGTAATGCTATCTGCACCCGACTGCTCGGCACGAAGCGCAGCTTGCACCACACTGGGGTATTTAGTGCCACGCGCTTGACGAATGGTTGCCACGTGGTCGATGTTGACGCCTAATTTAATCATTCATAACCCTTGTAAATCTATGAGTAATTGTCGAGTATGTAAAGGCTTATCACCCAAATAATGCGCCAACAAATAACGCATCAGTAGCTTGCTTTGGCTTTGCGTTGTGGCATCTGCGTAGTCGTCATGCGCCATATCCAGCAAAGTTTTACCACTCAATTGTACGCCATTTTTGGTGGCATTTAAGTCACAGGCACCATATTCTGCTTCGTAACGATAAGTTTTTTCAGTCACAATTGCCGCATCATTTTCGCCTTGTAGCAAAGGTACTGCGTAACCCATTTCTTGCAAAAGTTTCAGCTCAAATCTTCGCAAAGTGGTAGCCAAGTCTGCTCCATTAGATAAAGTTTGCATGGTGCTTGTGTAGTAGTCAAACAAGTTTTCATGCGCGTCTTCTCTTGGCAAAAGCCTTAACAAAAGCTCGTTCAAGTAAAAACCGCACATCAGCGCCTCACCTTTAAGCAAAGTCAGGCCTGCGCTCCAATCTAGGCTATGCAAAGTTTTTAACTCATTTTTGCCAGACCACGCCCCGCTTAGCATTTGGAACGATTGCAGCATACCGCGCATGGCAGAATGTGGCCTGCGTGCACCTTTGGCCAAGACGGCAATGCGGCCGAGTTCTTTGCTAAACAGCTCCACCACTAGACTCGTCTCTTTAAACGGGTACGTGTGAAGTACGTATACGGCTTGATTATCTTGACGACGCGAATTCGAAGCTATCGCCATTCTTAATCAGACTCAGCTAAACTTTGCAAAACCTCATCTTCGGCTTTTTGAATGAGTAAAGGTACTAACATTTTAGAAGGGTCATCGGCTGAAAATAACACCATGGCGTATTTAATATCATCTTCTGCATGTAGCGGCGTAAATTTACCAAAACCGTAACGTGAATTACGCATCAACTGCCAAACGCCTTTCGGCTCGGCGTATTCAGGCTTATCAAAATACTGTTTAATTTCTACTGTGCTGATGCTTTTAAGTGGGTAATCACCGCTGTCGGCTAAAATCACCCAACCCATTTCACCATTTTTATTAGTGTTTTTTAATTGGTATAAATACCAGTCTTGGTTTTCTTTAACTTCACCCTCGTACACCAGCTGAAAAACATTATTAATGGCGCTCGTTTTTTTGTTTTTGGCAAAATAAACACCCGCATCTTCTAGCGCTATAGGTTTGCCGTAGATGGGCAAATTAAAAACATTGCTGTCTGACATAATAATTATTTTAAATCAATAACCTAAACTTTTTAACGCCCTTTCATCATCGGCCCAGCCGCCTTTTACTTTCACCCAAGTTTCTAGGTAAACTTTGCTGCCGAATAATTTTTCCATATCTTGACGTGCTTCGGTAGAAATTTGTTTCATTTTCTCACCGTTTTTGCCTATTAGCATGGGTTTTTGGCTATCTTTATCGACAATAATCGCAGCAAAAATACGCTTTAAATTTTTTACTGTTTCAAATTTTTCAATCTCCACCGTAACCGAGTAAGGCACTTCGTCACCCAGCAAGCGGAATATTTTTTCGCGTATCAACTCGGCGGCCAAAAAACGTTCGGTTTTATCAGTCAGCTCATCCTCTCCGTACATGGCGGGCTGTTCAGGCAAATGCTTACGCGTTTCAGAAAGTAGTTCATCCAAATGCAAACTTTTTTTTGCGGACACAGGAATAATGCCCATAAACGGATGCAACAAGTCAAAATCTTGAATTAAGGGCAGCAAATTATTTTTGTCGCCCATTAAATCGGCTTTATTTACTACCAGCAGCACGGGTTTATCTTTTGGTAACAATTCCAACACTTTTTTATCTGCATCGCCTAGCTTCATCGGTTCGATGACAAACAACACTACATCCACTTCTGTCAGCACTTGCGTCACAGTTTTGTTGAGACCTTTGTTGAGCGCATTCAAGTGTTTTTGCTGAAAACCAGGCGTATCGACAAAAATAAATTGCGTGTCTTCAGTTGTGTGAATGCCAAGCAAGCGATGGCGCGTTGTCTGCGCTTTGCGCGAAGTAATTGCTAACTTCATGCCTAAAATATGGTTAAGTAGCGTTGATTTTCCAACGTTTGGGCGACCAACAATGGCAACTGTGCCGCATCGGTATGTCTTATCTGTAGCACCTGAATTCTCTGTCATTTAGCAATCTTTTCTAAAGCCAATTGTGCGGCTTGTTGTTCTGCAACGCGGCGGCTAGTGCCTTCGCCCACGGTAGTAATATTGAGTTTTTCGATGACGCACTCCATTTTAAATGTTTGTGCATGTGCTTCGCCTTCGATTGAAACAACGTTGTAATCGGGCAAATCTATTTTTCTACCTTGTAGATATTCTTGCAATTGCGATTTGGCGTCTTTATCAATAATTTTTGGATCAATTGTATCAAGCTTCTCTGCATATAATTTTAATACTAATGCTTCTGCAGATGCAAAACCACCATCGCTATAAACAGCACCAATAATGGCTTCCAGAGCATCTGCTAATATAGATGGCCTTCTCCAACCTGCGCTTTTAAGCTCGCCCTCGCCAAGCTTTAGCGCGTCGCCAATATTCAAACTAAATGCAATTTCTGAGAGCGTGGATTCTTTTACCAGTTGCGCACGCAAGCGACTTAAATCACCTTCTGGTAGTTTAGGAAAACGTTGATACAACTGATGTGCGATAATAAAATTGAGAACACTATCCCCCAAAAATTCTAAACGCTCATTATTATTACCACTAAAACTTCGATGTGTGAGCGCCTGCATCAACAATGCAGGCGTTTTGAACTGATAGCCAAGCTGTTTGACAAGGCTATCTAGAGACATATAATCAAGGACTTACTTTGCAGAGCTTGCATTAAAATCCAAAAGCACACTTACATTCGCTACAATCGGGATGGTGACTTGATATTCTACGCTTAGTACGTTACCAAACTCACCTTTTTCAATCGCCAAATCTGAGCCTTTAATGACAGTAACATAGCCAATATCAGCTCCGTGATCGAATTCTTTAATAATATCTTTTTTGCTCATTTCGTTAAAATTAGGCTCACTCGCAATTTTTGCAATAATTTTCTTTACGCCAAAAAACTCTATATATGCTGGTGTCAGCTTGGCGCCGACTAAGGCGATACATACAAGCGCCGCAACCACTAGTACCAAGCCTATAAATGTCATGCCTTTTTGTTTTTGCATTTTTCCGCCTCCAAATTATTTAATTGAATTGCCAATTCTGCCAAAATTATCAAAATTAAACCAGATAAAAAATGCTTTTCCGACTAAATTATGTTCTGGTACAAAGCCCCACACGCGGCTATCAGCGCTGTTATCACGGTTATCGCCCATAGCAAAATAGTTGCCTTCTGGCACAGTAACCGTCTCGCCGTTGAGCAGTTTAGCACCAGGTGAGTCTGAGTTGTATTGATTTGGAATATCGTGCACTAAAATGTCATGTTGCACATCACCCAATTGTTCTAGTGAGCGCTTTGCGCTGATGATATTTGCGCCTTGCATTTCATATTCATAAGTGTCTTCAAACTTTACATCCAATACTTTTCCATTAATAATCAATCGCTTATCTTGGTATTGAATTTTGTCTCCAGGCAAGCCCACTACGCGCTTGATATAATCTATCGTTGGTTCAGGCGGGTAATGAAACACGAATACGTCGCCCCGTTTTGGCTGATTCATCTCAAAAAAAGTATTGTTCAAAATCGGCACGCGCAGACCATAAGTGAATTTATTTACTAGAATATAATCACCCGCCAACAAAGTCGGCATCATAGAGCCAGAGGGAATTTTGAACGGCTCAACCAAAAATGAGCGCAACATAAACACCAACAAAATGACTGGGAAGAAGCTTTTGGCATACTCCACATACCAAGGTTCCGCTTGGTCAGCAGGCCTGTGTTTGCGCAATATGACAATGTCTAACAACCATATCAATCCTGTCAACGCTAATATCACCACCATGAACAACGCGAAATACATCTATTTATCCTCAACCCTTAAAATCGCTAAAAAT
>JBEBJI010000071.1:0-1428 GCA_040079935.1 Methylotenera sp. | reverse complement strand
ATTTTACAAAAAATATTTCCGGAGCTACCAGGTTTTAACATGCTGAGCGCAGGCCTTGTGATGGGCATTATGATTGTGCCCTACATCGCATCGGTGGCTGAGGATGCTATGCGCGCTGTGCCTATGAGCATGCGGGAGGGCAGCTATGCAATGGGTGCAACGCGCTTTCAAACTGCAGTGCGCGTAGTGACACCAGCCGCTATTTCTGGCATTGTTGCCGCCTACATTTTAGGCATATCCCGCGCTGTTGGTGAAACGATGGTAGTAGCTGTGGCCGCTGGTCAGCAACCCATTATCAGCTTTAATCCAATGGAAAGTGCGGCAACCATTACCGCTTATATTGTGCAAGTGGCGATGGGCGATTTGCCGCATGGCAGCATTGGTTACCAAAGTATTTTTGCTGCAGGCTTAGTGTTGCTAGTGATGACTTTATGCTTCAACATTATTGGCCATGTCATCCGCAAGCGTTATCGCGAACAATATTAACTCTACGAGCATCAATAATGACACCAAATTCAACTTCTACTCAAACATCAGCACCTGCCTCGGTATTAAAAAACTTGGGTGAAGTGCGGGCAATGATTAAGCGCCATAAACTTAATGATTACTTATTTTCATTGATTGGCTTGCTGGCGCTATGCTTGGCTTTGCTCACTTTAATGACCTTATTTATGGATTTAGTCATAGACGGTTATCAACGTTTTAATCTGGATTTCTTTTCTAATTTTCCATCACGTCGCGCTGGTAGCGCTGGGCTACTATCGGCTTGGGTTGGCTCTGCTTTGGTAATGCTGGTGACTTTCATCGTAGCTGTGCCCATGGGTGTGGCGGCTGGCTTATATTTAGAAGAATACGCGCCAAAAAATTGGTTTTCTGACCTCATAGAAATTAACGTGACTAACCTAGCTGGCGTACCGTCTATTGTTTATGGCTTATTAGCGCTGGGTTTGTTTGTGTATATTTTGGGACTAGGGCAAAGTATACTAACGGCGGGTTTAACTTTAGGCTTATTGATATTGCCGATTGTCATTGTTTCTACACGCGAGTCAATACGTGCCATTCCTATCGCTATACGTGAAGCGGCTTACGCGGTAGGTGCCACCAAGTGGCAAGTAGTGTATGACCACGTGTTGAAGTATTCTTACGGCGGTATTCTAACTGGCGTGATTATCGGCATGGCGCGCGCACTGGGCGAAACTGCACCAATCATCACCATTGGTGCACTCACCTTTATTGCGTTCTTGCCACCATCCCCTGTGACTGATGTTGCACCTTTTATCAATTTTGAGTGGCTAAGTTCGGGCTTTACTGTGCTACCTATTCAAATGTTTAACTGGTTATCGCGTCCCGATCACGCATTTCATATCAACGCTGCCGCTACTGGCGCGATTATTATTTTGGTCACGCTGTTAATGAACGGAACTGCGA
>JBEBJI010000024.1:0-29698 GCA_040079935.1 Methylotenera sp. | reverse complement strand
ACCAGATCAGGCTTCTGCAGTTATTGGTTTTTTTGATGAAAGATTAAGACAAGATGTGATGTTACGTATTGCAACGCTAGATGGTGTTAAGCCAATTGCTTTACGTGAATTAAATGAGGTGATGACCAAGTTATTAACTGGCAATGAAAATATCAAGAAACAAACCATGGGCGGCATCAAAGTGGCTGCAGACATCATGAATTTTTTTAATGGCGAAAATGAAGCTAAAGTCATGGAAGGGTTAAAAGCTTACGACGAAGAGATGGCGCAAAAAATCATGGATCAGATGTTTGTGTTCGACAACATTATGGATATTGATGATAAGGGCATACAAGTCATGCTAAAAGAAGTGCAGTCCGAAACACTCATTGTTGCGCTTAAGGGAACAACCGAAGAAATGCGTGAAAAAATCTTTAAAAACATGTCATCACGTGCGGCAGAAATGATGAAGGAAGACTTAGAAACAAAAGGTCCTGTCAAGCTTTCGGAAGTGGAAGCACAACAAAAAACAATTCTGCAAATCGTTCGCAGATTGTCCGATGAAGGTCAAATCCAACTCGCTGGCAAAGGTGATGATGATCAATATGTATAAAGGTGCTCAAAATGTCTAATTTAGCTGTCCCAAAAGAACAACAAACTGCTTATGAAAGATGGGAAATGTCTTCGTTTGCAGATAGTAGCTCAAGTGTTGGTGTTAGCAAGCCTAAGAAGAAGGAGAGTGTTGCGAGCTCTGAGGCAGTGGCAAGTATTTTTGAGAGTGTGCGTAAAGAGGCGTATGCAAAAGGTATGCAGGAAGGGTTTGCTGTCGGCATGGCTAAAGCCAGAGAAGCAGCACATGAAGACAAGAAAAATTTTATTAGATTGACGACAGCGTTTAGTGAAGCACTCGAAAAGTCTGATGAGCAGATAGCGGATGATGCACTGTCATTGGCGCTGGATATCGCAAAATCTATGTTGAAGGTAAAGCTAGATGTTGATCCAGCGACAGTTTTGCCAGTGGTAATGGATGCCATTCATTATCTTCCTTACGTGCAAAAACCAGCCAGAATTCTAGTACACCATGATGATGCGCAGATGTTGCGTGAGTATTTGGCAGATGAAATATCTAGCCAGCAATGGTTGATACAGGAAGACAGTAATGTTGAGCGCGGGGGTTGTTTAGTTGAAACTGGTGCGAATCAAATTGACGCAACCAATGCTGTGCGTTGGAAAAGAATCAGTGAAGCATTGGCACAGAATAACAATTGGCTTCTGCTATGAATCATGACAGCATATACCAGCAAAACATTCATCAGTCGCGCTGGCACGACCATGTGCGTGATTGCAAAGAGATATTACGTCTAGTCGAACCTGTTGAAATTGCAGGCCGCATTACAAAATTAACCGGATTAGTGATGGTAGCGGTTGGTATTAAACTCCCCATCGGAAGTGCTTGCTATGTGCCTTTGGCGGAAGGTAACCGAGTTGAAGCTGAAGTGGTTGGCTTCGATGGCGATTGTTTGTTGTTGATGCCGCAAAGTAGCGTGGATGGCGTAGTTCCTGGCGCAAAAGTGTTTGCCTTAGAAGTGGCTGAAGCTTTGCCTAAGCCGCGCTTTGGGCAACCGCCACGCAGAAGAGGCACAGATATAGCGCGTCATTTGCCGGTGGGTAATGAACTGTTGGGGCGGGTAGTGGACGGTGCAGGCAACCCGTTAGATGGTTTAGGTAAGATAAAATCACAACAAAGCGCGCCTTTAAATACGCGTCCGATGAATCCCTTGATGCGCGCTCCAATCGAAGAAGTGTTGGATGTTGGTGTGCGCGCAATCAATAGCATGCTCACAGTGGGTCGTGGTCAGCGTATGGGCTTATTTGCTGGCTCAGGCGTAGGTAAAAGCGTGTTGCTCGGTATGATGGCGCGCTATACCACGGCCGATGTGATTGTGGTTGGTTTGATCGGTGAGCGTGGTCGTGAAGTAAAGGAGTTTATCGAACAGATTTTAGGTGCTGAAGGTTTAGCACGTTCGGTTGTTGTTGCTGCACCAGCCGATGCGCCAGCATTGATGCGCCTGCAGGGCGCTAATTACGCGACAACTATTGCCGAGAATTTCCGCAATCAAGGTAAAAATGTATTGTTAATTATGGACTCACTGACGCGTTTTGCCATGGCGCAACGTGAGATTGCTTTGGCGATTGGTGAGCCACCTGCTACCAAAGGTTATCCGCCCTCTGTGTTTGCTAAATTGCCAGCGCTAGTTGAGCGCGTGGGTAATGGCAAGCCAGGCGAGGGCTCAATTACCGCTTTCTACACAGTGCTGACCGAAGGGGATGATCAGCAGGACCCAATTGCCGATGCTGCGCGCGCCATTTTGGATGGTCATATTGTTTTAAGTCGCAGTTTGGCCGAGAGTGGACACTATCCTGCGATAGATATTGAGCAATCAATTAGCCGCGCCATGCACAACATTACCAGCCCAGAACACCAAAAGTTTGCTCGCAAACTTAAGCAATTAAATTCGCGCTATATGCGCAGTGTAGACCTGATTAATGTTGGTGCGTATGAAGCTGGTAGCGATGCGGTGCTTGATGAGGCGATTGCCAAACACGAAAGTATTGATGCATTTCTGCAGCAGGATATTTTAGAACAAGCTAAGGTGGGCGAAAGTATTCAATATCTCGCCCATGTGCTCAATGAATCGACGTTAAATTAAATGAGAAGATATGGCAACACAGTCAGCTAGTGTAATAAAGATGTTAAAAGAGATTGCGGCTAAGGAGGTGGATTTGGCGGCAGAAGCTTTGGCACAGGCAATGAAAATAGCTGATGAGGCACAAAGCAAACATTGCATGCTAATCGAATATCAGCAGGACTACATTAAAAATCTTAATAAGCTGATGGAAACTGGGGTAGGTAAGGAAGCCTATCGGAATTTCCAAAATTTTTTTAGCAAGTTGGATCGGGCAGTTATTGGGCAGCTGGAAGTGGTTGAATTTACAAAGCAACAAGTGATAGTGCAGCGCCAATTGTGGCAAGAAAGCCAACGCAAAAAATTATCTTATGAAGTGCTCTCGAAACGTTCAGATAAGCGGGAACTGAAGATTGAGCAAAAAATGGATCAGAAAATGATGGATGAGTTTGCAATGCGCGCCAGCATTACTCGGCAGTCAAATCGTTCTATTAAGTAAGCACAGCGATTTTAAAAGAGATGGAATTGTTAATTCTTGGAGTTTAGTTATATGAAAAATTTATCCCTTCAAATGGCAAGCGCGGCGATGCTAAAAAAGACTGCAGATGTTACTAATAAAAGCAATGCAATGGTTGATAAATCAGCTACCGTGGAGCCGAACAATTCATTCCAAATGATGTTGAAGAGGCAGGTAAAAAATCATAAAGATTCAGCAGAAAACAGCTCGGCTTTGCAAGAAACAGCTCAGAAAACGTCATGTCTACAGAATAACACCGGCCTTAAGGTGGTGGATGAAAAACAAGAGTCTAAGGCTGGCTCAATGGAGTTGGTCGTCAATGTAGATGCTACAGGTCAAGCAAGTGAAAAAACCAAGAATATTAAAATCAGCATTGATGAAAGAGATAGCAAAAATGATGATTTTATGAGCGGCGTTAGAGCTAAATCAATTGAGAAAATAGCACTTAATGCAAAGACTTTGCTTGAGCTTGAGGAAGGTGTTGATGCGAAATCAGAAGAAACTCTAAATAACGCGGAGGGTGTCAGTGGTGTGATTCCAGCTCCCACATTTGTCCAAGCAATACTAACCCCAGTTGTAAACGCTATTGGCTTGGTAAAAACTCAAGAAACTTCTCTTGAGCGAGAAGGGAAAAACTCTTTGCAGAGTCCTAGCATAGCTGATACGGCCTTGACTAATGCAATGGCGCAAATGAATAGCACTCAATCTAAGGACGTGCAGGAAATTGATGTAAAGGCACCAGAAAGCGGCTCTCAAATTGACAAAAATATAATATCAGAACAACCGCATTGGCAAGCAGCGATGCAGCGGAGCGCCGTTAAGCAAGCAGTAGATGCTGAGTTGATAAATGTTAAGCTGGCGTCAAATATTAGTAAAGATAACATTAATAAAGAGGCAATAGTGCCTGCAAGCTACCAAACTGTTGCACAAAACAATTCTGTAACACCTACACAGCTGGTTGTATCAAGCAGTAACATCATTCAAGCATACCCAGGAAAATCTGGTTGGGATCAAGCAATTAGCCAGAGAGTGGTGTGGATGATAGGTGCTAGTGAGCAATCGGCCACCTTGACGTTAAATCCGCCAGATTTGGGACCTTTGCAAGTAGTAATTAGCGTTAATAATGACAGAGTGGATACGACGTTTATGTCGGATAGCACTGAGGTAAGGCAAGCCTTGCAAGATGGCATGGCCAATTTGCGCGAGAAATTAGGTGAATCAGGTATCCAGCTTGGTCAAGCCAGCATAAGCTCAGGTGGACAACCAAAGCAAGAATACCAGCAAGGTACGCAAAATCCAGTACTTTCTCAAAATAGTAGTCATGAGCTTATATTGGCAGAAGAGAAAGCGTCTATATTGAATACTAAAGTTCAGATAATTAATGGACTGGTGGACACATTCGCCTAACTCATTAATTTGTATAGGTGTTTTTATAAAACTATTCAGTTTAGGTCAAGATTACCATTTTTAGGGATAGGAAGCTTTAATTTAACGCATTTTTCCATCTCTTATCTGTGCATGTTAGTAAGTCATTTTTTTCCATAATAGCCATATCAATAACGCTTGCGACTGACCAATAGTCTGCAAAGACATGGTCAAATATGGAAAGGCATGAATATGGCACTAGATCCTAAATCTGAAGAAACTGCAGTTGAAGCGCCAGCAAAATCTTCAAAAAAGAAACTCATCATCATTTTAGCTGTAGTGCTCGTACTAGCCGGCGGAGGTGGCGGTGCAGCTTGGTATTTTATGCATCAAAAGCCAGCCCATAAAAAAGAAGCCAAACATGAAGAGCCAGCAAAAGCGCCAGTATTCGTTACTTTAGAAACGTTCACAGTGAATCTACTACCTGATCCAGATGAGAAATTTTTGCAATTAGATATTTCTATGCAACTTGATACTCCTGAAGATGCTGAGTTGTTAAAAGTGCAAATGCCAGCGGTACGAAACCGCCTACTCATGTTATTGACCAGCAAAAGTGCAACGGACATTTCTAGCTCAGAAGGAAAAAAACAGCTGAGCGACGAAATTGTTGCAGAGGTGAAAAAGCCATTTTCCGCTGGCGCAAAGCCTCAAAAAGTATCAGGTGTATTTTTCACTTCTTTTGTAATTCAATAGTCAAAGTAATTTTCTGTAATGGCTGACAAATTTTTATCTCAAGACGAAGTTGATGCCTTACTAAAAGGCGTGGATGGCGATGGCGAAGATGTTAAGCCAGAGAGTGACGCTGGGGCTGTGCGTGATTACAACATGGCTACGCAAGAGCGGATTGTGCGTGGGCGCATGCCAACGCTTGAGATTATCAATGAGCGATTTGCGCGTTTGCTCCGGATAGAATTATTTAATTTTTTACGTCGTACTGTTGAAGTTTCTGTTGGCCCAGTGCGCATTATCAAATACAGCGATTTTATTCGTAACCTCGTCGTTCCTACCAATCTCAACTTAATACAAATGAAGCCTCTGCGAGGCAATGCCTTGATGGTGTTTGATCCAACCTTAGTGTTTCTGGTGGTGGATACTATGTTTGGTGGTGATGGTCGCTTTCATACGCGTATAGAGGGTCGTGATTTTACGCAGACTGAGCAGCGCATTATTCAACGTATTCTCAATATCGTGTTTGAAACTTACTCAAAATCATGGGAACCAGTATATCCAGTTCAGTTTGATTTTGTACGGTCAGAGATGAATACTCAATTTGCCAATATTGCCACTCCTAATGAAGTGGTAGTGGTGATTACATTCAATGTTGAACTGGGACCAGCCAGTGGTGAGATACATTTCTGTTTCCCGTACTCGATGATAGAACCAATACGCGACATGCTGTCTTCCACTTTACAAGGTGAGGTGTTGGGTACGGACAAGCGCTGGGTAAAACTGATGACGCAACAGGTGCAAGCCGCAGAGATTGAAATTGTGGCAGATTTAGCCAAAACCAAAATGCAATTAGGGGAAGTGCTGAATATGAAAATTGGCGATGTCATACCACTGCATATTGCTGAGGAGGTTGAAGGGCAGGTAGATGGTATACCCGTGATGCTTTGCAAATATGGATTGTTTAATGGTCAGTATGCTTTACGCGTAGAGAAGCTTTTACGATCCAACTCAACAGAATATATTAAAGGAGAATCCTATGGCGACTGATGCCTTAGAAGAAGCGGTAGATGTAGCAGTAGATGAGGCGGTAGTAGGGGCAGATGAGTCTGTTGCAGAAGATGACTGGGGCGCTGCAATGGCAGAGCAGGCATCCGCAGAGTCCTCTGCGCTTCAAACTAACAACGTTGAGCAGACGCAAGTTTTTTCTGAATTCAGTCCTAAGAACAAACTTAATGAAACACAAAATGACATTGATTTTATTCTAGATATACCAGTGCAACTGACGGTTGAATTGGGTCGTACAAAAATTGCCATTAAAAACTTGTTGCAGTTGGCGCAAGGCTCAGTTGTTGAGTTAGATGGTATGGCAGGCGAGCCAATGGATGTGTTGGTAAACGGTTGTTTGATTGCGCAGGGTGAAGTTGTGGTGGTGAATGATAAGTTTGGTATTCGTTTGACGGATATCATCACGCCAGCAGAGCGTATTCGTAAAATTAATAAGTAAATCGATTAGAAACTACCCATGAAAACAAGTCTAAAATTATTTTTTTTGGTTTTTGTAATGTTGCCATTTAGTGCGTTGGCTGCAGAGACTGGGGTCGTATCACCATCAGGTGGCGTGTTGAAAATGGTGCTTGGTTTGGCGGTAGTGCTAGCGGTAATGGCACTTATTACTTGGGCATTGAAGCGCTTCATGCCTAATATTGGTAGCAACAATCAATCTGTAGTGCGTGTTGTAGGTGGCGTCAGTGTTGGCTCGCGCGAGCGTGTGGTGGTTTTAGAGGTGGCAGGGCGATGGTTAGTGGTCGGCGTGGCTTCTGGTCAAGTGAATAGCATTGCCAATTTAGACGCAGGCACTTCACAAATTGCTGAAAATGTGACTAATGTCGGTCTGGACGGCTTTACGCAATCACTTGCGCCATCATTTGCTCAATGGTTAAAAAAATCAACCGCTAAATTTACAGAAACTAAGAACTCTTAAAAATTAAATGAAAAATAATCAATTAAAATCTTGGTGGGTGCTAGTGCTAGCAGCAGCGTTAATGTTGCCAATGCTGGCATTTGCAGAAAATGGAATGCCACTCATCAATGCGCTACCAGCTGCAAACGGTGGGCAGAATTACACCTTAAGTTTACAAACACTCATTCTACTGACCTCGCTTACTTTCTTACCAGCCGCCGTTCTGATGATGACGGGTTTTACTCGCATTATTATTGTATTGTCACTATTGCGCCAAGCACTAGGCACACAGTCTGCGCCACCGAATCAGGTGATGATTGGTTTAGCGCTATTCCTCACTTTTTTTGTGATGAGTCCAGTAATTGACAAGATTTACTTAGATGCTTATCAACCGCTTTCTGAGAATAAAATCACCATGCAAGAGGCATTGGATAAGGGTTCTGAGCCGCTTAAAGCTTTTATGATGAAGCAAACACGTGAGGGCGACCTTGCCTTGTTTGTAAAAATGGCCCAAATTGAAAAAATTGAGACTCCTGAGCAAGTGCCGTTGCGCGTTTTAGTGCCAGCATTTATGACCAGCGAGCTTAAAACAGCTTTTCAGATTGGGTTTGCCATATTTATTCCATTTTTAATTATTGATATGGTGGTGGCTAGCGTGCTGATGGCGATGGGGATGATGATGGTGTCACCTTCAATTGTGTCGCTGCCGTTTAAATTGATGTTGTTTGTGCTGGTCGATGGCTGGCAGTTATTACTCGGCTCGTTAGTACAAAGCTTTTATTAGATTTTTAAGGAAATAAAATGACCCCAGAAAGTGTCATGACGCTCGGCCGCGACGCTATGGAAATTACCTTGATGGTAGCGGCGCCGATATTACTGGTGATTCTTGTCATCGGCTTGGTGGTGAGTATTTTTCAGGCGGCTACACAGATCAATGAAGCCACTTTGTCATTTATTCCTAAGTTGGTCGGCGTGTTTGTAACACTCATTTTTGCAGGCCAATTTATGCTAACAACCATGGTGGATTATATGCATTTGGTATTTAGCAGCATCCCTGCAATGGCTAATTGATAAGGCTTCTAGGCATGTTAAATTAGAATAACAATGGTCTCAATTACCAGCGAACTTCTTCAGACTTGGGTGATTAGCCTGCTGTGGCCTTTAACTAGAGTGCTAGGCGTGATCGCGACAGCACCTATATTCAGTCATAACTCCATCCCCAATCAAGTGAAACTGGGTTTAGGTTTAATGCTTACTTTGATTATTATGCCCACGCTCCCACCATTGCCACAGTTTGAGATATTTTCATTTCAAGGTTTACTTATTTTAGTGCAACAGCTTGTGATTGGGCTGGCCATTGGTTTTAGCATGCGATTGGTTTTTTCAGCGGTTGACATGGCAGGACAACTTATCGGCATGTCGATGGGGCTTGGTTTCGCTACCTTTTATGATCCGCAATCTCAAGGCCAAAGTACTGCAGTGAATCAATTTTTGGTGTTACTTGCCATGCTGATTTTCTTAGGGTTGGATGGCCATTTGATGATAGTGACCGCCATTGCTAATAGTTTTATTTCGATGCCGATTACTTTGGGCGGCAGCGGAATTAATCCGATGAAAATTGCACTTTGGGGAGAAATTATATTTAGTGCAGGCTTGCTTCTCGCGCTTCCTGCAGTCACTGCGCTACTCATTACTAATATGGCGCTAGGTATACTTACTAGAACAGCACCTCAGCTGAATTTATTCGGTATAGGGTTTCCTGTAACACTGAGTATGGGGTTTGTGGTGCTAGCGCTGGCATTGCCAGGTATGTTGAGACCAATAGAAAATTTTATCGAAAAAGGCGTCAGCAATATGTATCTAGTTGCTGTGCCTAAGTGACATTGCCAGAGCTGAAGTAAAAATATGAGTGAAGCTTAAAAATAAGGCTTAAATAAACTGAAATAAAGTCTAAATGAATTGAAATAGCGATAGTCTAGTCGTTTCTACAAATGATTTTTGCGCTGCTTCCATGATGGTTTGTTGTTTAGCGAGGTCAGAGAGAGCGCTGGCATAGTCAAGGTCTTGTAAGTCCGAGAGAGATTTAGTGTATTGCAGATCGCGGTCCGAGCCGGCAATATCCAGCGAATCCAGCTCGTTCAGCTTAGAGCCGATGGCTGCGCGAACATTCAATACGTTATCAACAGAGCCATGCAAATTACCGATTGAAGTTGCGATTCCAGCACTAAAAGCGGCTTGCTCGGCGGCAGTAGTAATTGGGGTGTTTAGTAGCGTGACTAAATTACTCAAAGTTGCAAATACGTCATTGCCACCCGCTTGAAACACGCTATCTCCTGCGGCATTTACGGACATTAAGCGCTGAGCATCTACTTGCAGAAATTGCTGATTACTGTCGCCTGCATAACTTGCACCTGTGGCGTTTGATACAAAAGGCTTGGTATCCGTTTTAAATCCAGCATAGACATAATCTCCCGATGCATCTTTCGTATTGGCAAGGCCGATTAGCTGCTCTAATGAGCCACTTAATTCTGTGGCGATAAAACCTCTCTCTAAGTTGGTTAGCACTCCATTGCCAGCGCCCACTAGAGTTGATTGAGTTGATACAAGCAGCTCGGTAATAGAAGTGAGGCTTGACTCTAGAGTGTTAAGTTTGAGCTGGGCTGTTTGCCGCGTGTTCGAGAAAGATGAGTTTGCTTCTTGCGCATGTGAAATTTCAAGCGCATGCGCTGCGGCGATAGGGTCGTCCGAAGGCACCGACATGCGTTTGCCAGTAGAAATCTGCTGTTGCAATTTTGATTGCTCCGCTTGCAGCGTATTGATTTTAGAGATGCCGTTGTGGTAGATAGCGTTGGTGCTGATGCGCATAATTTAATCCTCTGGGTACCTTTCCTAGCCTAGTTGTAGTAGCACATCAAACAGCTGACTAGCTATTTGCATCATTTTACCGGCAGCTTGATAGGCTTGCTGGTAGCGCAACAAATTAGTTGCTTCTTCGTCTAAATTGACGCCAGACTCTGATTGAATCGCTGCAGTGGCTTGCTCAAGTACCTTGGCTTCAGTCTCACCAATCACTTTCAGCTCGCGGGCTTTATTGCCAACGGTGTTGACGATTTGGCTGAATGCATCGGTGTATGTGGTTTTGCTGTTATTTAATGTGCCTTGGCCTTGCAGGGCAGCTAATAACAATCCATTACGATTGTCGCCAGGACCATTGCTGGTACTAGGCGTAATGGTAAATTGATCTCCATTTGCAGGTGCGCCAGTGATGGCGAAGCTTAAGCCGCCAACGGTAATGGTAGCGCCGCTGGTATAGGTGATTGGTGTTCCTGCTGCGAAAGTTGTGGTCACTCCGCCAGAAGTCACGGTAACTGGTTGCGTAGAAGGCGCGAGTGTAAGCGTGCTTGGGAGACCACTAGTAAAGGTGATCCCTATGCTGCCAGCTAACGGACTCGTTGCATAACTGCTACTAGCGCTTGGCGCGCTAATACTGCCTGAGCCTGTATTGGTCAGATTATTTAACGAGCTTAACGCAGGTGCACCAACTGCTAATTTGCTGGCATCTGAGAATACCAAACTCATATTAGTAGCTGCATTTTGTGTAGGCCTAATGACAAAATCATCACCTGCAAGCATAGTGCCAGAAGTTTGGCTAAAACTTAGGCCATCCAACGTTTGTGGCAAGCTAGTAAAGTTCTGTGCGGTTTTGTCACTAAGGCGCGTAATTTTATAATTGGTGCCATCATACTGCAGGCGGTAATCACTACTGGTGATTGCGCGGGCATCTACTATTTTACTTTCAATAACGGCTGTGCCAGTATTATTGCTATTGAAGCTTACTGCAGGGTCAGGAATGCTGAATAGTGCGCCACCTGGGCTGCCATTTTTGTCTAAACCTTGTGCATGCTGGGCGTTAAAAGTGCCTGCAAGTGTTACCGCTATCTGACCTAGTTGATTTTGTATGGTATCTAGGGATTCTGAACGGAATTGAAGTAAGCCCCCAATTGCTCCGCCTGGCAAACTATCGCTACCTAAAACTGTGGTTTTAGTTGTACTCTGATATGCCACTTCTAGGCGGCCAGCATCTGAAGGTGATGATGTGGCAATCAGCGAGTTAGTGACCGTGCCAACGACCAATGGCAATCCATTGCCTATAAATATGTTGTAGCTGCCTTGGTTTTGTTGCACTACAGTTGTTTTGATTTGCTTACTCAGTTCCATCACTAACTGATCGCGTTGATCCATCAGGTCGTTGGGGGGATTGCCAGCCGCATTAACAGCTTTTTCAATGACATCATTGAGTCTGGCAATCTGTTTTGCGTAACTATTGACTGAGTTCACGCTCGATGTCAGCTGCGTGTTTACATCGTCGCGAATTTCGTTAAGGCGGTTACTCGTGCTTTGGAATCGGTTCACTAGCGATTGTGTATAAGACAACATGCTTTGTCTTGTTGGAATGTCGTTCGGATTAGCTGCTAGACTTTGTACACTGGTAAAGAAATCATTAAGCGCAGGGTTGAGGCCAGCGGATGCGTCTGACAGCATATTTTCGATGTTACTAAGATTTGTGCTATACATGTTGATGCCCGCACTGACAGCTTGGCTGTTCACAGCTTGTTTAGCCAATATTTCACTGTATACGCGTGTTACAGCCGCAATTTCGGTGCCTTGACCGATATAGCCATAACCAAAGTTCTGTGCTTGCGCTGCAGACTGAATTACTACTTGCCGTGAGTAGCCAGGTGTGGATGCGTTGGCGATATTGTGTCCAGTGGTGCTTAAGCCCACTTGAGCCGCATTCAGCGCACTTGATCCTATGCTTAAAATATTAGAAGCCATGATTTCTTTTCGTCAAAATCTATAATATAAGTTTGATGACGGCATTAAAATTTAAAACTTTAGGCCGAAGGTTAATTTATTTTTTATGATGCTGAAACTTTTTGTATCACACTGGCTAATTTGCTAGCGTAGTGGGGGTCTGTGGCATAACCAGCTTTTTGCATGGCTTGCGCATAATTATTTACATTGTGCAGATTTTCCATCACCTTTTCGTAACGTGGGTTGTTTTGCATTAGATTGGCAAAATCTTTAAATGAATCTGCGTAACTGTCATAAGCACGAAATTTTTCGATTCGTTTTTGTTTGACGCCATTAATGTATTCGGTAGTGGTGGCTTCGACTACCTTGCCATCCCAGTTGCCAGTAGCTTTAATGCCAAATAGATTATTACTTGGCGTACCATCTGCAGCTTTGATTTCACGTTTGCCCCAGCCACTTTCCAGTGCAGCCTGGCCAAGCATCAAGTGAGCGGGCATGCCAGTGGCGCGACTAGCGGCTTCGGCATGTCGCGCCATGCGGTTATGAAATTCGGCAGAATTGTCACTTAATGGCTTGTTATTTAAAACTTTAATATTTGCTGGCGCATTCTCCACTGGTAATACTTTAGGTTCGATGGACTTAAAGCCAAGCTCTTTGACTTTGTTGCGTGAAAGTGGGTTGGTAATAAGTGTGAGAGCGTCTTTTAAGCCAGATTCAAGCTCTAATACAGCCTGCTGCATCTTGTTATTACCCGCGTTAGCATTTTTGCTTAGCTGTTTGGCGAGCACATCTGCAAGCCCCAATCCTTTTGAGGATAGATTGCTACTTAATTGCTGATCCAGCATTGAGGTGAAAGTGCGGCTTTGTTCGTTGTCAAAGGGATTATCCTGCGACGATGAAGCTTCGCGCATGCTTTTTAACATCATGTTCATAAATATCGCTTCAAACTGTTTTGAAACTGCTTTAATTGCTTCTGGCGAACTTTCTTTTGCGGCTTGCTTTAGATTGTTCAAGCTATTGGCATCAAAAGCAACTTTTCCAGACAAATCTGCGATATTCACCATGTTAGATAATCTCTAATTCGGCGCGCAGAGAACCAGCTGCTTTCATGGCTTGCAGTATCGCAAGCAAGTCCTGTGGTGTCGCGCCAATCGCGTTAAGCGCCTTAACAACGTCTGACAAATTGGCACCATTATTAAGCTTTAAAACTTTGCCAGGCTCTTTGTTAATATCAATTCTTGAAACTGCCGTTGAAATAGTCTGACCATTTGAAAATGGCCCTGGCTGGCTGATAACTGGCGCAGTATCAATCACTACTGATAAGTTACCATGTGATACAGCGCAGCTATCTAAGGTCACCGCTTTGTTCATGACTACCGAACCCGTGCGTGCATTTAGGATGATTTTAGCAGAACCTGCGGCAGGAGAAATGTCGATAGACTCTAATGCTGCAAGAAATGCGACGCGGCTATTATTTTTTGGGGGTTGCACACGAATTACGCGACCATCTTGCGCAAAAGCGGTATTTTGCCCAAACTTACGATTAATTGCATCGACGACAAGCGATGCTGTGGAAAAGTCTGACTCTCTAAGTTCTAAATTAACTGCATCTGTTTGGCTAATTGGATTGGGTAGGGAGCGCTCAACAGTAGCGCCATCTGAAATGCGGCCTACGCTTAAGTGATTGATTTGTGTTTGGCTACCGTTGGCAGAAGCGCCAACTCCTCCAACAACCAAGTTGCCTTGCGCGATAGCGTAAATCTGGCCATCAGCACCTTTTAGTGGCGTCATTAAAAGTGTTCCACCTCGCAAGCTTTTGGCGTTGCCCATGGATGAAACAGTAATGTCTAAAGTTTGACCTGGCTGTGCGAATGCGGGTAGGCTGCTTGTGATAATGACAGAGGCCACATTTTTTAGTTGTAAATTAGTACCAGGTGGCAAACTCACGCCCATTTGTTGCATCATGCTGAGAATACTTTGTACGGTAAATGGCGTTTGAGTGGTTTGGTCGCCTGTACCATCTAAGCCAACAACCAAGCCATAACCAATCAACTGGTTGTTTCTCACGCCTTGGATGGAAGTAATATCTTTGAGCCTTTCCGCATGTGCTGAAGGAATCATCAAAACGCCGATAAAAAGCAGAAAGAATACGACTTCTAACCGTTTTTTAACGATGAAACTAGTCAATTTTTTAATGCCGCGACTCATTTTTATAGTGCACCCATGCTTAAGAAAAAGCGTGCGAACATAGAAAGCACTTCAGCGGCATCAATTTTAGTATTGGTTCTATACTCAACGCGCGCATCCGCCACTTTGGTAGAAGTGACGACATTGCCAGCCGTAATCGTGTCAGGATTAACAACGCCAGAAAAGCGTACAAACTCTGTACCTTTATCAA
This sequence comes from Methylotenera sp., assembly GCA_040079935.1. GTDB lineage: Bacteria > Pseudomonadota > Gammaproteobacteria > Burkholderiales > Methylophilaceae > Methylotenera_A. The sequence goes on along the minus strand of JBEBJI010000024.1, from coordinate 15,248 downwards.
ATGAAACTTGCTTTTCGCCGCTTACAACCAAATTGCCATTGGCTAATACTTCGATGACTGTCGCGGTTACTGAACCATTAAAGGCGTTGCTGGAATTTGCCGCAGCTTTATCAGCATAAGAAAGTGCAGAACTGGCTTCAAATTTAGCCTTAGGTACTTCAATGCCAAATAAACTGCTAATGGAAGAATCTACTTTCCCATCTTTACTGCCAGAGCTGCCGCCAGCCTTAGTTGCAGAGGTATTCTCGGCTATATTAATTGTGAGAATGTCCCCTACAAAACGTGGGCGTCTATCTTCAAACATCGGACGGTAAGCTGCGTTGTTAAAAATTGCACCGCTTCTCGCCGTCGTAGCTGGTGCTACTTGAGGCTTAGCGGTCATCGGTTGCTTCACGATAGAGTCTGGCGCAATTGCACAGCCACTCAAGAGCAATGTGCCGAAAAATATATAAGGTTTAATGTTGAACATATTCATCGTTCACTCTTTACATTTGCGTGAGTTTTTGTAGCATTTGGTCAGATGTCGTAATCGCCTTGCTATTAATTTCGTAAGCGCGTTGCGTTTGAATCATGTTGACTAATTCTTCCACCACATTGACGTTAGAAGTTTCGACATAACCTTGCGACAAAATACCTGCGCCATTGGCGCCAGGCGCATTGGTGCTAGCGTTACCAGAAGCGCCAGTTTCAACAAACAAGTTTTCACCTTTGCCTTGCAAGCCAGCTGGATTGATAAATGTTGCTAGTTGTAACGAGCCCACTTGAGTGGCTGCTGCTGAACCAGCAGTAGTAACAGAGACGGTGCCATCACGGCCAATAGTCAAGCTTTGGGCTGTCGCAGGAATTGTAATCGCTGGTTGCACAGGAAAACCACTCGCAGTGACTAATTGGCCTTGGCTATCCACTTGAAAAGAACCATCACGGGTATAAGCAGTAGTGCCATCTGGTAGTAAAACTTGAAAGAAACCTGCTCCTTGAATCGCAACGTCCTTGTCATTACTGGTTTGTTGTAAATTACCTTGTGTGAAGACGCGTTCGGTTGCAACAGGGCGTACACCTGTGCCAAGCTGCAGGCCAGATGGTAATTGGGTTTGCTGCGAAGTTTGAGCACCAGGTTGGCGGATATTCTGATAGAGCAAATCTTCAAACACGGCACGCGAACGTTTAAAACCATTCGTGCTGACGTTAGCCAAGTTGTTGGCAATTACGTCCATTTGCGTTTGCTGGGCATCTAGGCCAGTTTTTGAAATCCATAGTGAGCGTATCATTTTGCTTCCTTTTATAACTTAGTTAATAATAAACCACTCATACTTAACCCATACTCATGAGCTGACTGGCTTTATTAGCGTTATTCTCAGCACTTTGTACCAGTTTCATCTGTGTTTCAAATTGCCTAGCGAGGCTGATCATGGTAACCATAGCATCCACCACGTTGACGTTGCTGCCTTCAAGCGCACCGCTGACCACGTTGACGTTGGCATCGACTTCGGCGCTACCACTTTTGGTGACAAATAAACCGTCATCAGAACGTACCAAATCTGTTTCTGGTGGGTTGACCAATTTAAGGCGGCCAATCGCATTTGATGGGCCAGGCAAGGTGCCGTTAGCGACCGATGACAAAGTGCCATCTTTTGCAATGGAAATAGTGACATCAGGCGGAATGCTAATAGGACCGCCATCGCCCATGATAGTGAGACCAGAGGCCGTTTGCAGCAAACCATTTTCGCTAACTTTTAGCGAGCCGTTGCGGGTGTAACCTTCAGAGCCATCAGCACGTTGCACTGCTAGCCAGCCTTTGCCTTGAATTGCTACATCCAAATCTCGGCTGGTGGCTTGGATAGGGCCAGGGTTAAAGTCTGCACCTACAGTTGCATCAACAACAAAAGCTCGGGTTGGCATGCCTTGACCAACAATAGGCACAGCTCGAAACGAATCTACTTGTGCCTTGAAGCCTGTAGAAGTTGCATTAGCCAAGTTGTGCGCAGTCGTTGCTTGCTGCTCAAGTATGTGTTTTGCGCCTGTCATAGCGGTATAAATCATGCGATCCATGGTGCGACTCCTATTAACTTACCAATAAACTTATTAATTAACGCAGGTTCACCAGTGTTTGTAGCACTTGGTCTTGCGTTTTAATAGTTTGTGCATTGGCTTGGTAAACGCGTTGCGCTGTAATCATATTCACCAACTCTGCTGTCAAATCCACATTAGAATCTTCAACGGCGGATGATTGCAGCACGCCTAAGGAGCCAGTATTGGGTGTGCCAACAAGGGACGCCCCAGAGGTCGCACTTTCAGCCCAGGCGTTACCACCTAGCGATTGCAAACCATTTGGATTCACAAAGTTGGCAAGTACAACCTGCCCTAAAATTCTAGATTGGCCATTCGTATAGCGCCCAACAATCGTGCCGTCTGAACCAGTATTAAAACCAGCCAAGCGACCAGAAGTGAAACCATCTTGCGATAAGCTATTGACACTGAAGTTAGAGCCAAACTGTGTGCTTCCAGAGTAATCCAAAGTCATAGGGACAGGCGAAGTTGCCCCTGTAGTCACTGCAAAAGATACTGGAGCCGCGTTGGAAGGAGTAACGGTAGGTGCAATGCCAGTGCCAGTAAATGCAAGTGTGGCGGTAGGTGTTGGCAGAACAGTAGTAGAAACACCATCTGCAGCGGTAAACACGCTCCATGCACCTGCTGCGGTCTTCACGAAGAAGCTTTGTAATGTGTGCGAATTACCCAAGCTATCAAAAACCGTTACAGCGGTAGAGTTATGGTAAGTTGTCGGATCAGCAGGATCAAATCCTGCAGCTGGAAGTGATGTGTTGCGGGAATCTAGATTGACTAAGCCAACAACCGTAGCGGTTGCAGAAGGTTGTAAATCGCCTGTGTCGATATTTAGTTCAGTTGGTGCGCCGCCTGAAAGTACGCCAGTTGAGCTTGCTGAATATCCAGTCAAACGTTTGCTTTCAGCGTCAACAATATAGCCAAATTTATCCATTTGAAACTGACCATTGCGTGAATAAGTAATGGCACCGTTATTGCTCATGCGGAAAAAACCGCCGCCATTAATGGCGATGTCTAGCGAGTTATTGGTAGCAGTAATGTTGCCCTGCGTGTATTGCTGGGCAACACTAGAGACTTTTGTACCAATGCCGATTTGTGAAGCGCCGCCGCCATTTAGGGAGTTGGCAAATACATCGGAAAATTCTGCTCGAGATTGCTTGAAACCCACAGTGTTGGCGTTAGATACGTTATTGCCAATCACTTCTAATTGCTTTGATGCTGCATTAAGACCGCTTAAACCTTGTTGAAAACTCATGATGTGCTCCTAATTTAATTGAATTAAGTATTTAGAAAATTTCTTTTACGTCGCTTGTGCTGACTGATACCAAATTGCTTAAGTTGAGTTTGATGCCATTGGCGTTATTTGAGATGCTCATTACTTGTGCGTAGCTTAGGCTATCGGCCGCAACGCTTTGACCAGCGGTAGTTGCGGTGACTTCAATTTTATAGCTACCAGTTTTGGCAACAGAACCATCATCAGCAAACCCATCCCAGCTTAAAGGTAATATGCCAGCGTCTTGCGCGCCGAGCTCCATTGTTCTAATGGTTGCGCCAGCAGAATCTTTAATCGTCACGCTTAACTTGTCAGCGCCTATGGGTAAATCTACGCCAAAAAAGCCGCCTGTGCCGCTTGTATTTACTTGATTGCCAGCCACTAACACGTTGTGGCCTATCATGCTGGAAGCTTGGTAGGACTGACCAGTTTGCACGCTACCAATTAATGATTCCAGCGTGTTATTGAGCTTGTCGATACCAGTCACAGTAGAAAGCTGAGCCATTTGGCTGGTGACTTGAGCGTTATCCATTGGGTTGAGCGGATCTTGATTTTTCATCTGCGTGACTAACAGCGTCATAAATCTATCTTGCGCCTTGTCTATGCTGTTTGCTGTTGAGTTTTTCTTGCCATTTACACTATCTAGCAAGGCTTGTGTGGGTGTAGTAGAGGTGTTTTGTACTGCTGTAGTCATCTTTTTTCCTTTAGAATTTAAACCTAAAAATTAATCTTATTGTTGTTCCGCATAAAGTAGAGCAACTTATTGCTGTCCTATAGTCAGAGTTTTAAGTAGCATCGTTTTAGCTGCATTCATGGTTTCTACGTTGTTTTGGTAAGCGCGCGAGGCGGAAATCATGTTCACCATTTCTTCAGTCACATTCACATTGGGCATGGTGACATAACCTTTTTCGTCGGCCATCGGATGTTTAGGGTCATATAACACTTTAGGTGGCGCAGTATCTTCTATCACTTTTAATACTTTAACGCCGCTGGCATCTGGCGAATTACTTGGTGTCGCACCAAAAATGACTTGTTTAGACTTGTAAGGAGTGCCATTTGCGCTGGTGGCGCTATCGGCATTGGCGAGGTTACTGGCCACGGTATTTAAGCGTTGCGATTGCGCACTCATGGCCGAGCCAGAAATATTGAATACATTAAATAGAGACATCTTTTACTCCTTTATAAGGTAGCTATTGACCTTGAATTGCTGCTAGCAATTTTTTTAGTTGACCATTAATCATGGTTAAACTGGCTTCATAACGAATCGCATTGTCGACAAATTGATTACGCTCAACATCCATATCTACTGTGTTGCCATCTACGCTACCTTGTATAATGGGACGAAATAAAGATGCTCCAGGAGCGCCATTTGAAGGGCCTTGCAGGGGCATGCCATTTAAGTGTTGCGATGAGGTCTTGGCAACATTGAACGCTTCTCTGCTTATTCCAGTTGCCGCACCTTGCATGGCAGATTTAAAATCGATGTCGCGCGCTTTGTAATTTGGTGTGTCGGCATTGGCAATATTCGCCGCAATCAGCTCCTGACGCTGACCGCGAACCCTTAATGCGTTCTGATGAAAACTCAAAGCGGCGTCTAATTTATTCAACATTCTCACTTCCTTTCGCAACAGCGCATGTGCTTTTAATTAAAGAAAAGACATTTTTTGCCGTTAACATTTATGAGCGTTAGTCTAGGATTAAAAGACCTACTTTAATTGTGAAAGTAAAGGGGTAAAACTGCCCCTTTTCTGCGTTTTAGTCTGCAGAGGAATCAGTAGAATGCATATTCAACAATTTGCTATTACTGATGGATTAGATGTGAAACTTAGTAGTCAATACCTGCAATTCAATTTGATGCGTATGGCCTTTTTGCTAGCGCTCATGACGATGTCTGAACTAGGCCATGCGGAATCCCCCCCCAATAATCAGGCCCTAAAGCAGAATCTGCCTGTAGTGAAGGCTAAAATCACAGAATTTTTAGAGACGCAAACTATTGGCTATCCTGGCAAGGTGAGTATTCGCGTTGGCGCAATTGATGCCAATATGCGCTTGGCGCAATGTCCAGATTCGCAAGTTTTTTTACCAACAGGCAGTCGCGCCTGGGGTAAAACCAGCGTCGGCGTGCGTTGTAGCGCGCCCAGTGTATGGACAATTTATGTGCAAGCGACAGTAAGTGTGCTTGCACAATATTTAGTGGCTGCAGCACCTTTAGCGCAAGGGCAAGTGGTGACAAGTCAGGATCTATTATTTGAAAGCGGTGATTTAACACAGTTGCCAGCGGGCGTTTTTACCAATCACGCGCAAGCTATCGGGCGCACTGTGAATATATCTATGAATGCAGGTACGGTGCTGAGGCAAGAAATGTTAAAAATTTCTCCAGTCGTACTACAAGGTCAAACTGTTAAACTGACTTCGAGCGGTAATGGCTTCAGCGTTTCGGCAGAAGGTCAGGCAATGAGCAAAGCCAACGAAGGGCAGGTTGTACAAGTGAAAGTCGCCAGTGGGCAAATCGTCACTGGAATCGCGCGTAGCGGCGGCCAAATTGAAGTTGGGTTTTAATGTTTATTATGATTAATAATTTAGTTAAAAAGGATTAAAGTTCGCATAAACTATGCCGATACAAGTAGTATGGATGCGCTAGGTGTACATGCTGATGCACATAGTTAATTAGGCGAAAAGGAAAATTCTCATGAAAATTAATGATTCATTTAAAAGTAAAGTAGATCTTGGGATAGATAAAGCAAGCGCAGAAAAGACTGGCGCAGGCAAAAAATCAGATGCCCTGCAAGCCAATACTCATGCGGCTGACAGCGTGACATTGTCACCAATGTCAGCGCAATTACAATCTTTAGAAGCAACCATTGCGAGCGATAAAGCATTCGACGTTGAAAAAGTGGCTGCGATTAAATTAGCCATTTCAAGTGGCCAATTTAAAGTGAGCTCAGAAAAAGTTGCAGATGGTTTAATTGAAACAGTGAAAGATTTACTTAACACTAAGAAAACATGAGGCTAGCATGAAAGCACCGACTTCAATTAAAACGATCTCTTTTGAGAAGGATGCGAAACTAGCCATTGAATTGCTGGCTACCATCCGTAAAGAGCAATCTGCGCTAATAAGAGCAGATATTGGCGCAATAGAAGCTTTGTTAGATGAAAAATCTTTGGTGCTTCAAAATATGAATCTGGTGGTGCTAAATCGCTACGAGGCATTGGCTGCTAACGGCTTTGAGCCTAATGAAATTGGGATGAGTGCATGGCTTAAAAAGCAGGCTAAACCAGTTTTGAACGAGGCATGGACTGCATTAAGAAAAACCTTAATCCAAGCCAAAGAATTAAATCGGTTGAATGGCATTCTAATTTCTAAACAGTTTAATCTAAATCAGCAACTACTTAGTCATCTGCAAGGTAATTCTGGTGCCAGTGATGTTTATGGTAGAAACGGCCAAGCAAAAACTCAATCTGCCACTCGTGCAGCCTTAATGGCCTGATTGTTTTAAATAAGCTCAATTTTTTGTATTGACTTCTTACTGTAAAGTAAGCAAGATGAGCCTTAACACTCTAACAATAAATAAGAATAGTCGTGTTTTCTAGCTTATCGGTTAGAGGCGAAGGTACATATTGCCATCGCCTGTGATTTGTAACGACAAGGGAGGTAAGTTTTACAAAAATAAAAAACAACTATAAGCATAGTGTGTGCAGAAATTTGCAAATCCACTTTGCGAGATAAAGTTTAGGCGTAAATGTGACATCATCTGTGATAAAAGCTAGCTCAGTAACTTGTTGCCATATCCGGCATAAATCCACTTTTTTTATTGTTTGCGGCAATTCATTATGGGTTTAAGCCGCAAACTTATATTTATTGTTTTAAGCAGCGTAGCATTGGTGACGATACCTGCTACGGTAGGCCTATATTACTATTACAAAGATAAATTGTTGGATAAAGAGGCCAAGGTATTGCAGGCCGATACAGACATTAACATCTCAAATGTATTTAAGCCGATTGTACAAGAAGAGGCTAGGCTAAATTTCTTATCTCAACTGTTGGAAAAAGACCTCGCGGCTCTGCCAGAGAGTACTGGGGTGAAGTTATTCGACGACATGATGCAACGCAATGACGATGGCGCATGGCGCAGTAAACCAGAGGCAAATGATTCTGGAAGGCAAACAGGTGTTTTTTTACCGCCAGATGCAAAGTTAGATGCAAAACAAAAAAGCATACTTCTCCGTAGCAAAAAAATAATAGATTCTGCAGCATTTGGTCTTAACTCATATTTCAATAATCTGTGGTTAATCACCCACGATAAAGCCGAAGTTATCTCTGATAGTTTGACGCCAGATTTTATTTTACAAATGCCTGCAGATACAGATTACACAAAAACTGCATGGATGACACTTGGCGACCCAGCAACCAACCCTAACCGTGAGATGCGCTGGACAGAATCGACTTACGACCCAGTGCCCAAAACTTGGATGATTAGTGCAGTGAAGCCGGTGGATGTAAATGGTGTTTGGATAGGTAATATCGGGCAAGATATGTTCTTACAGAATTTATTTGCTGTTTTGTTTAAAAAAACTCAGCGCTATCGTGGTGAACTATTTTTTCTGCTTGATGAACATGGGCATTACTTACAGGCAGGGCCATGGCAGCAAGCACTAGAAGTGAATCCAGATAAGTTTAAGCCAGATTTCAGCCAAGCACCGTTACTCGAAAAGTTGTTTAAACAAAAGCTTGGAGGTGGCGCACAAGTTTCTGAGCAGCAGGTGAGCATCAAGGGTAGAAATTACTTGGCAATAAGCACAATGGTCAAGCCTATGAATTGGCGTTATTACAGGCTTGTGCCAGTGAATGCGATTTTAGTCTCATTAAATAATTTGTTTATCACTTTGGGTATTGCGGTAGTTTTGATTGGTCTGTTTATCGGCTTCTTAATCCGTAAAGCCATAGAAGATATTATCTTTAGCCGTTTTCGCACCTTGGCGCGTAAAGTATATAGACAAGCACCCGTCGGTTTTGTGCCGCTAACTAGCTTATCTTTGCTTAATCAGGGTAACGCAAGCCTTACTATCAAACCACAAACAGATGATGATATTAACTTAGCTTCGCAAGGCTTTGATGTTGCGTTAGATCTGTTAAAAGAAAGTGAGCGTGAATTACAACTGCTGATGGATAACATGCCAGCTACAGTGGCGCGAGTAAATAGAGATTTGCGCTATGAATTCGTCAACAAAAATTATGAATTAGTGTTTGGCAAATCGCCTACATGGATAATTGGACGAACCATGCTAGAACTGCAAGGTGAAGCAATGTTTAAGCAGGCAGAGCCTTATGTACAGCGTGCCTTGGCGGGAGAGCGCTGTAGTTATGAAAGAGTAGCAAAAACGCCATCTGGTGTTAGTTTTACTGGCTTGGTGCATTTAATTCCGAATAGAGATGTAAACCAACACGTAATAGGACTTTTTGTTGTTGGCATCGACATCACCCAAGTAAAAAAGGCCGAGGCAGAAAATGAAGCTTCAAGCAATTTTCTGAAAACGATTATTGATGTAGCGCCTCTGCAGATTTTTTGGAAAGACACTAACTCACGTTACATGGGCGGTAATTTAGCATTTGCGAAAGATGCACTACTTAATAGTAGTGAGGATTTGGTGGGTAAATTTGATACGGATTTACTATGGAAAGACAGTGCTGAGAAATTTCAACGGGAAGATCAGGAGATTATTGAATCAGGCATTGCTAAGCTTAACTACGAGCACATGTTGGTTCGACCGAGTGGCGAGATTACATGGGCGAAATCGTCCAAAGTACCTTTAAGAAACCATAATAATGAAATTATTGGGGTGCTGGGAGTTGATGAGGATATTACCGAGCGTAAGTTACTTGAAGAGGCGAGAATGGAAGCGCTGCAGCGAATCCAGAAAATTGCCAGCAATGTGCCTGGAATCGTCTACCAGTTTCTTTTGCGTAAAGATGGCAGTTCATGTTTCCCTTATGCTAGTGAAGCAATTAATTATATCTTTCGAGTCAGCCCTGAAGAAGTGTGTGAAGACGCATCGATAGTGTTTGCGCGTATCCATCCAGACGATTATGACGATATATTGATTTCTATACAGATATCGGCAAAAGATTTAACGCTATGGAACGAAGAGTTTAGGGTGAAATATGAAGACGGCACAGAGCGGTGGTTATTTGGTAATTCTTCACCAGAATTACAAGAAAACGGTGCTGTGCTTTGGCATGGTTTTATTACTGATATTACTGAACAAAAACGCATTGAAAAAGAGTTGGCTGGGAGTGAAGCCCGTTGGCAATACGCTTTAGAAGGCGCTGGCGATGCAGTTTGGGATTGCGATGAAGTTAGCCATACTATGCATTACTCTAAAGCGTGGAAGAAAATTTTGGGTTATTCAGAAGGTGAGATTACAGATAGTTACGATGAGTGGGAAAGCCGCATCCATCCTGAAGATTTAGAAGCTACTCTTGCAGTAGCACAAGCATGTCTCGATGGAAAATCCACAAGCTTTGTCAGCGAGTATCGTAGTCGCTGCAAAGATGGCAGCTATAAATGGGTGCTTGACCGTGGCGCGGTGGTAAGCAGAAGTGAAGACGGTGCGCCATTGCGGATGATTGGCACAGTGAGCGATATTACAGAGCGCAAGAAAACGGAACAAGCATTAGTTGATAGTGAGTATCGCTGGAAATTTGCGGTTGAAGGTTCTGGTGATGGCGTTTGGGACGTGAATGTGCAAACGCAAGAGGCCAACTACTCTAAGCGCTGGAAAGAAATGTTGGGATATGAAGAAGATGAACTCATGGCTAACCGTCAAGAATGGATATCGCGCATTCATCCTGATGACAGGTCGAACGTTTTAGATTCAGGGCAAGCTTATTTAGAAGGCAAGACAGACTCTTATGTGGTGGAATATCGTCTGCAGTGCAAAGGCGGACAATATAAATGGATGTTGAGTCGAGGCATGTTGGTAAGTCGCGACGAGGCTGACAAGCCCTTGCGTATGATTGGCACACAGACTGATATTACTGAAAGCAAACAATCAGAGTTAAAAATTAAACGTCTCTCAAACCTGTATGAAGCACTTAGTCAGTGCAACCTGGCAATTGTACATTGCACAAGCAAAGAAGAGTTGTTTGCACAGGTTTGTCGCGATACCGTAATTTTTGGCGGTTTAAGAATGGCATGGATTGGTTTAGTAGATGTACCGAGTAAACAGATTAAACAAGTAGCAGCATATGGAGATGACTGCGACTATTTAAATGATATCAATGTATCTGTTGATGCGGACATTCCATATGGTCAGGGCCCAGTAGGTACCTCAATTCGTGAAAATACACCATATTGGTGTCAAGATTTTATCAATGACCCTCGCACTTTGGCTTGGCATGACCGTGGCATTGCGTCTGGTTGGGGCTCGTGTGCATCACTGCCACTTTACTGTAGCGGAGATGCAATTGGCGCATTCACCATATATTCAACCGAGAAAGAGGCCTTCGACGAAGAAATACGCAATCTGCTGAACGATATGGCCACAAATATTAGCTTTGCGCTTGATAATTTTGAGCGTGAGGCAGAACGCCTGCTTGCACAAGATAAGCTGGTGCAGGCGCAGGCAGAGCTGGCAGAATCGCATGATCGTTTTAAAGATTTATATGAATTTGCACCTATTGGCTACCTGACTATCAGCAAACACGGCTTGATTACCCAGCTTAATTGGCGCGCATCGGCGATGCTGGGGTTGGATCGTAAGCATATTATTAATCAGCGCATTACGAAATTTATTGATGAAGAAGAAAAACCACGTTGGGGGCGACTATTTCACAACATTGTCGATTTAGAAGCCAGTGAAGAGCTTAGCTTCGACATGAAATTTACTTTGCACAATGGAATTAGTTTTTATGCTAACCTCAACTGCATACGCATGGGCGATGAAGATGAGCAATCAATGCTTCGTGTTACGCTTGAAGATGTCACCTTGGTTAAAAAATCTGAAATGGATTTGCGCATTGCCGCTACTGCATTTGAATCGCAAGATGGTTTGATGATTACTGACTTAGACAACCGAATTCTAAAGGTCAACAAAGCGTTTACTGATATTACTGGCTATACCAATGACGAACTTATCGGTAAAAATCCAAGCATATTGAGTTCAGGTCGACATGATGCAACTTTTTATGCCGCAATATGGGAGAGTATTAATACAACAGGTCGATGGTCAGGCGAAGTTTGGAACCGACGCAAAAGCGGCGAGGTGTATCCTGAACATCTTACTATTTCTACAGTTAAAAATGACCTTGGTGTGATTACCAATTATGTGGCTTCAAATACGGATATTAGTCAGATAAAGGCTGCAACAGAAGAGATTCAGCAACTCGCGTTCTTTGACTCCCTCACACATTTGCCCAATAGACGCTTGCTGATGGATAGACTTAAACATGCGTTGGCTGCCTGTGCGCGGAGTGGTAGGCAAGGCGCCGTGCTATTTTTAGATCTTGATCATTTTAAGGTCCTCAATGATTCGCTTGGTCATGATATTGGCGATTTGTTATTGCAGCAAGTTGCGGTGCGATTGACAACATGTGTGCGCGAAGGTGACACAGTTGCCCGCTTGGGTGGCGATGAATACGTAGTTGTGCTGGAAGATCTAAGTGATCAAGGCTTTGAGGCAGCAGCACAAACTGAAATCATCGCCAATAAAATTCTAGCGTCACTTAATCAGCCATTTGAGCTTGATATACATGAACATCTCATTACGCCTAGCATAGGCATTACAGTGTTTGATGGGCATGGCGCCACAATTGAGGAATTGTTAAAACAAGCTGATATTGCTATGTATCAGGCTAAGAAAGCTGGCCGTAATACCATGCGTTTTTTCAATCCACAGATGCAGATAAGCATAACCGCTCGAGTAGCGATTGAGCGAGAATTACGTAAAGCACTTGAAAATAAGCAACTGCATCTATATTACCAAATTCAGGTAGATAATCTTGGCAATCCACTGGGCGCAGAGGCTTTAATTCGCTGGATACATCCAGAGCGCGGTATCGTTTCACCTGCTCAGTTCATTCCTTTAGCGGAGGAAACGGGGCTGATATTACCTATCGGAAATTGGGTGTTAGATACCGCCTGTGCTCAAATTAAAGAGTGGCATAAAGATCCGCAAACGCGTGATCTTACGCTATCTATAAACGTCAGTGCTAAACAGTTCCGCCAAACAGATTTTGTGCAGCAAGTTCGCGCTGCCGTCGAGCGCCACGCCATTGATCCTATGCAACTTAAATTAGAACTGACAGAAAGTCTATTATTGGACAACATAGAAGATACGGTTGTATCTATGACAGCGTTAGGTGAGATAGGCGTGCAGTTCTCATTAGATGATTTTGGAACTGGCTACTCGTCGCTACAGTATCTCAAAAGGTTGCCTCTCTTTCAGCTTAAAATCGACCAATCGTTCGTGCGTGATATTGTGACAGATAGCCATGATAGATCCATTGTGCGAACTATTATCGCTATGGCACAAAGTCTTTATTTGAACGTCATTGCCGAAGGTGTAGAAACCGAAGAGCAGCGTGCGCTACTATTGAGCAATGGATGTAAGCGTTATCAGGGCTATTTGTTTAGTAAGCCAGTGCCGATTGAGCAATTTGAGGCAGTGCTCAAGCAGATTACAACTAAAGATTCTTCTAAGCCTAATGTTGAACACATTTAAACTTACCTAAATTTTTTTTGGTCTATTGATTTTTTTGTGGTGTGATTTCTAAAGCCGAGTCTTCTTGATTTTGTGATTCATAAAGAATCATAATGGATACGCGGCGGTTTTTAGCTCGTCCAAGCGAAGTGTCATTTTCACTGATAGGTTGCGTAGAACCAAATCCCAGCGCGCTAAGCCGATTAGCATTAATGCCAGCACTATTTAACATTCTCACCACGCTACTAGCGCGAACTGCAGAGAGTTCCCAATTCGAGTAAAAAGTTGCGTTATGAATTTCTGTGTCGTCCGTATGACCTTCCACTTGAATTTGACGCTGATTATCTTTTAATTCGGCGGCTATTTCGTTCATGATATTAGATGCGGCAACAGCTAATTCTGCTGAACCAGGACTAAATAGCAAACTATCATGAATGTCGATACGAACACCGCGGTTATTCTGCGATACACGTACCTTTCCTTCGCTAATGAGTGGGGCGAGCGTATTGGACAAATCAACACCCATGCTAGTCATGGCTTCACGTTCACGGCGTATTTTTTCTTGATATAGATGCGATAAGGGCAGGGGTTTGACAATTGAACCTTGCTGGCTTTTGATTTTGTTGTTGGCGCCAGTGTGATTTTTAATGCTACCTGCAGGATTAACGCCAGAAAATGCCGTGCCCATAGACGATGTCAGATCGCTGTATTTGCTCTGGTTGACTGACGAAATGGCATACATTACCACAAAAAAAGCAAACAAAAGTGTAATAAAATCGGCGTAGGAAACCAGCCAGCGGTCTGGATTCTCCTCATCTTCTTCTATCGGTTTTCTTCTAATCATTTTGGCTATGTTTTAATTAACGCAAATAAGCGTACAGGCGTTCTTCTACAATTCTAGGGTGATCTCCATTAGCAATGGAAACCCAGGCATTGAGTAGCATTTCGCGACGCATCATTTCATGTTGTATCAGCTCTTTAAGTTTATTTGCAATGGGTAAAAATACTAAGTTAGCCAGACCGACACCATAAATGGTTGCAACAAAGGCTACTGCGATACCGCCGCCCAGCCTGCTAGGGTCAGAAAGATTTTCCATCACATGAATTAAGCCAAGAACCGCACCCAGTATGCCGATTGTAGGGGCATAGCCGCCTGCAGCGGTCCAAACTTTAGCAGCATTACGCTGCTGTACTTCATAAAAATGCATATCAATGGCGCAAATTTCTCTAATTTTATCGGGAGGTGTGCCATCTATCATCAGGCGCAATCCTTTTTGAATGAAAGGCTCGCTTTCTTTTTTTAGAAAAGATTCCAACATGAATATACCTTCTTTGCGGGCAAAGTTACTCCAAAGATTGATTCGCTTGGCAAGTGCTTGTCTATCATCAACTGGCGTGGCAAAAACTTGACGTACCATTAAAACCCCAGCCATAAAGCTTTTTGCATTGGTTTGCAACAGGACAGCACCAAAAGTGCCACACAGGACAATTACAAATGCCGCAGGCTGCAGCAACGAACTGATATGCCCACCCTCGATGGCTTGCCCGAATAAAATACCTATCAGGGCAATGCCAATACCGACTAAACTGCTCCAGTCCATGCTTTCTCTTTAAGGCTAGCGCGCAATCTTGCGACAGCTTGACTATGTAATTGGCTTACGCGCGATTCTGAAACGTTCATCACCACGCCGATTTCTTTTAAGTTAAGTTCTTGTTCATAGTAAAGCCCCATCAATATTTTTTCACGTTCTGGCAAGATATCTATTGCCTCTATCAGTGCATTGCGAAAGTCACCAGTCAGCAAGCCTTTGAGGGGATCTCCGCTATCATCATTGGTAAAGCGGTCGAGAAAATGTTCACTACTATCAGCATCATGAAAGTCTTCGTAGTACACTAGCTGATGACCGCTACAATCACCGAGCATATCGTAGTAGTCGCCCAACGAAAGTTTGAGTTTATTAGCGACATCTTTTTCAGTAGGGGCCTTTCCAAGCTCTTGTTCTAGCTGGCTAATGGCAGTTTCTACGTCGCGCATATTCTTTCTCATGCTACGTGGCAGCCAATCCGTATTGCGTAGTTCATCAAGCATAGAGCCGCGAATTCTTTGTGCGGCATAAGTCTCAAACTGTGCACCATGCGTGTCTTCATAGCGATTAATAGCATCCAATAAACCCATCATACCTGCCTGAATTAAATCATCTAGCTCTACACTGGG
>JBEBJI010000005.1:0-107425 GCA_040079935.1 Methylotenera sp. | reverse complement strand
TCCACACATCGCAAGCGATGTACGGCATTTGTTGCGTCTAAGTAAAGTGTCTTGACCACAAACACCCACACTTATCAGTCGTTCAAATTGTTAAAGAGCAGTGCCGAAAATTTAAGTAACAGTATTACTATTAATTTTGGCGAAGCGCGCATTATACAGAGCTTTGGAGGCTGGTCAAGGTTAAATTAACAACTTTTTAATTTATTTCTTGAAGTGTATTTTTGCAGATCACTTTCGCCTGAATTTCAAGCGAAGCGCGCATTCTACAGAGGCTTTAGATTTGGTCAAGCCCCAAATGCAAAATTAGTTGCAAAGTTACACAATTATTACATCTGCACACTTAAAATTTTATCAAAACAACCCACTTTGATAAGCCTATGGCCCTTTCGGGCTATAGATTCTCGTATGAAAATAGATACAATGTGTGACGATAAGCTATCATAATTTTCTTAGTATGAAACCTAAAAAACTCCTACTAGTAAAGTCACAGAACAAATGAAGATGAGCATTAACTTACTATATATCAAATCATTACTATTGCTAACTGGCTTTGTTGCTTGCTCTGGAGTAGTGGCGAACGAAGCTGAAACTTCAGCAGAAGTACAGCAAAATATCCAAGAATCAGCTGCTCCTTCTACAGACATAACTAACAACAAGCTGAACACTAAAGGCACACTCAAAAACCCAAATTCAATGCTGGTAGCAATGGCATTCAAGTTCAAAAATATTGAAGGCTCTCCCCGCGATTACGCTGAAGTTGCTGCCAATTACTGCAAAAAAGCTAAACTTGGTGATGCCGATGCTCAATTTGCGCTAGGATGGATGTACGCGAATGGAAAAGGTGTTTCCACAGATGAGAGAACTGCCGCACAATTGTTCACCATGGCAGCAGAACAAGGCCATACCAGTGCACAAGAGTCACTAGCTAAACTTTCAAATGTTTCTCCATCTTCTACTTTACTTGCTTGCCTTTTGCCTGACCCACCTGTATTAGAAGCAGTCACTTCCGACAGAGAGTTAAAGCCTGTTTCAGATAAAACTGCTGCCTTATTTCAATCACAACGACATATTTTAAAGCTAGTAAATAAGCTTGCGCCACGCTACAACATAGATAGCAACTTGGTGATGGCGTTTATTGCCGTCGAGTCTGGTTTTAATGTGCAAGCCACTTCAGTAAAAAATGCGCAAGGCTTGATGCAACTGATTCCAGAAACTGCGCAACGCTTTGGTGTAAAAGATGCATATAAAGCTGAAGATAATATCAAGGGTGGATTGGCATACTTGCGCTGGTTACTTGCTTATTACGAAGGCAATGTAGAGCTTGTGGCTGCGGCATATAATGCTGGTGAAGGTGCGGTCGATAAATACAAAGGAGTGCCGCCATATGCTGAAACAAAAATGTATGTAAAAAAGATTGCTAAACTTTACAACAACGCGACACACCCATACCAAGATAATTTAGTAAAAAAATCTTCTGTTAAAAATTTCCCAAACAAAAAAACCATGTAATTTTTTCAACCAAGCGTAATCTTTGCAAACTTACGCTTACCCACTTGCGCAACAACTGTCACACCCTTAGTAAGCTGTAAGTTTTTATCTTCTACTTTTTCACTGTCTAGCTTGACTCCGCCTTGTTGAATGGCGCGCATAGCTTCACTGGTACTTTCCACCAAACCTGCCATTTTTAACAGTGAGGCAATACCAATGCTCTGCGAACCAATATCCAAGCGCACTTCAGGCACATCATCTGGAATACCGCCTTTGGCACGAGTTTGAAAATCGTTTAATGCGCTTTCTGCATCGGCTTGGCTGTGAAAGCGCGCAACGATTTCTTGCGCAAATTTCACCTTAATATTGCGGGGATTTTCGCCAGCTTTCACTGCGGCCTTCAAGCTTGCAATCGTTTCTAAACTTTCAAACGACAGCAACTCGATATAGCGCCACATTAAATCATCTGAAACTGACATAATTTTGGCAAAAATAATCTCGGGCGCTTCGTTAATACCAATATAGTTGTTAAGTGATTTGGACATTTTATTATTGCCGTCTAATCCTTCTAGTAGCGGCATCGTCAGTACGCATTGCTGTGCTTGGCCTGCCTGTTTTTGCAGTTCGCGCCCCATGAGCAAATTAAATTTTTGGTCGGTGCCGCCCAGCTCAACATCGGCTTTTAGCGCAACTGAATCGTAGCCTTGCAATAGCGGATACATGAATTCGTGAATGGCAATCGGCTGGTTGCCTTTGAATCTTTTTGAAAAATCGTCACGCTCTAACATGCGCGCCACCGTTAAGCTGGCGGCCAGCTTCAGCATGCCCGCCGCGCCTAAATCGGTTAACCAGCTTGAGTTAAAAACGATTTCAGTTTTATCCTTATCTAATATTTTAAACACTTGTTCAGCGTACGATTTAGCATTTTCGGCCACTTGCTGTTTAGTTAGCGGCGGGCGCGTGGCGCTTTTGCCCGTTGGGTCGCCAATCATGCCAGTGAAATCGCCAATCAGAAACAAAACATGATGGCCTAAATATTGAAAATGACGCAGTTTATTAATGAGTACCGTGTGGCCAAGATGCAAGTCTGGCGCGGTTGGGTCGAAGCCTGCTTTAATGCGAAGCGGCACACCTTTTTTGAGCTTTTCGACAAGTTCTGCTTCAATTAAAAGCTCATCGCAGCCTCGCTTGATCATAGCCAATGATTGTTTAATATCTGTATTTACTTTATTTTCCAAGCTGTGTTTTCCAATATTTAAGGATTTTTTTACAATTTGTTACTTTTTATTACAATAAAAAGTCTGTTACTATAATTTCTATTCAAAGCACTAGGCTTTTATTTTCAAGCATTTAGGCGATTTTCGACTATTTTTTATGCCACAAAATAATGATAGATCTAAGTTTTCTATTTTAACGCAAAACAAATTTCGGTGGGTTTTAGTTGCTTTACTTCTGCCTGTTTTTGGCGTACTTGCGGCATTTAACCCAACACCTACTGACCAGCCGCGCCATATAAAAACAAAATCTGTCGTGCAGAAAATCACTTTGCCGAACGTGGTCACTTCTTTAAGTAACCATGCGGAATTTTGGCAGATTGACAAAATTCGCCAAGATGACATGCTTGGCAGCCTGTTTAAGCGCCTAAATATTCATGACGAAAATGCAATAAAAGTTTTAATGACAGATCCTAGAGCGGACGCGCTTAACAGGCAACTTGTACCTGGCCGTACGATTAAAACTAAAACCAATTTTGTAGGTGATTTGCTGCGGCTAGAATATGAAGTGGATAACGAAACCACTTTAACTGCCGAGCTGACGCCCAATGGTTATGCAGTCTCTACCCAGAAGCTCAATTTAAATATTCGTCGCGTATTAAAATCAGTCACCATTGTAAATTCTTTATTCGGCGCGACGGACGCGGCGGGAATTCCCGACCAAATTGCCTTGCAACTTGCCGAGATTTTTTCGGGCGACATTGATTTTAACGAAGACTTATGGCCAGACGACAAATTTAACGTAATTTACGAAGCCTATTTCAACGCGGGAGAACTTATCAAAACAGGCAACGTATTGGCGGTTGAATTTACCAATAAAGGCAAAGTTTATCAAGCAGTGCGCTTTGGTGACGCTGAAGGAAAATTTGCTTATTACACGCCCGAAGGCAAAGCTTTAAATAAATCATTTTTGCGTTCACCCGTTGAGTTTAGCCGCATCAGTTCAACTTTTAGCAAAGGGCGTTTTCACCCTATTTTACAACGCATGCGCGCGCATCAAGGTGTAGATTTTGCAGCCCCGACAGGTACGCGGGTAAAAGCTTCTGGCGAAGGTGTGGTTGATTTTGTAGGTAAAAAAGGTGGCTATGGCAACGTAATTGTACTTAAGCATAAAAATGGCTTTAGCACGGTTTACGGCCATTTATCTGCGTTTGCCAAAGGCTTGCGCAAAGGCTTAAAAGTGGCGCAAAGCGATATTATTGGCTATGTCGGTATGACAGGTTTGGCGACTGGCCCGCATTTGCATTACGAATTTTTAGTGGGCAAAGTACATAAAGATCCGCTAAAAGTAGTTTTGCCAACCAGCGTACCGATTAACGAGAAAGATCGACCAATTTTTAACGCTTTGAGCGCCGATTATATGGCACAAATCAATATGCTCAACCGCAGCCAAATGGCCACGCGCGACTAATATGAGCAAAGCACAATTATTCATCGGCATCATGTCTGGCACCAGCTTAGATGGCGTCGATGCGGCTTTGGTGGCATTTGAAAACGATAAATGCACGCTGCAAAATACACAGTTTTTGCCGTATCCAGAAGAGTTAAAATTAGCACTTTTATCTTTACATAAACCGCAAAATAACGAGCTGGAAGCCTCATGTATATTGGGTTGCAGGCTTGCCCATTTATATGCAGAAACCACAAAAGCATTACTAAAAACAGTCAAAGTAAACGCGGCTGAAATTTCGGCCATTGGTTGCCACGGCCAAACTATTCGGCATCGTCCAGAGCTTGGATTTACGCTACAAATTGGCAACAACGCTTTATTGGCGGAACTCACGAATATCACGGTTGTTGGAGATTTTCGCAGTCGCGACATTGCTGCGGGCGGCCAAGGTGCGCCATTGGTACCAGCGTTTCACCAAGCCATGTTTACCAGCAAAAATAAGTCTGCTGATAAACAAAAAAATCGCGCGATTGTGAACATCGGCGGTATCGCCAATATCACTTATTTGGGTAAAAATGGTGACGTGCTGGGCTTCGATTCTGGACCTGGCAATATGTTGATTGATAGCTGGACAAAATTAAAAACTGGTAAAGATTACGATACGAATGGCGCGTGGGCAGCGACTGGCGTGGTGATAGAAAGTTTGCTCACCAATATGCTTGCCGAGCCATATTTTGCGCTGCCGCCGCCCAAAAGCACCGGGCGCGATTTATTTAACGATGACTGGCTAAAACAACGCCAACTTTATCCACATTTACGCCCTCAAGATGTCGCGCGCACGCTCACCGCACTCACTGCGCAAAGCATTTGCGATGCGCTGAGTAAATGCGGCGAGGTAGACGAAGTGTATTTGTGCGGCGGTGGCGCGCATAATCAATTATTATTCGATGACCTGCAAGCCAATATCCATGCGGCTTCTGGCGCAGCTGTTTTAAGTACTACCAAAGCGCTGGGCATTGATGTCGATTGGGTAGAAGCGGTTGCTTTTGCATGGCTGGCGAAACAATGTTTGGAAAACAAACCTAGCAACTTGCCTGCCGTAACAGGTGCTAAGAGTTTGCGCGTGCTGGGTGCTATTTATCCAGCCTAAATGCCTCTTTACGAGGCTATGCACCAACTCGCGCCCTCATTTTGAGCAATAAAAATTAACTAAATTTTAAAGTCTTATATCTTTGCATTGTGTTGCGTAACATTTCGCTAATTCATTGCGTATAATCACTCTATAACCGTTAATAAAGAGTTAGTTATGTCAACAAAACCGACCAAAGCAACCATCACCTTCGATAACGAAGCCAAACCCATCGAGCTGCCAGTACTTTCTGGCACGTTGGGTAACGATGTCATCGACATTCGCACCCTCGGCAAACACGGCGTATTTACTTACGATCCAGGCTTTATGGCCACCGCTGCCTGCCAATCGAACATCACGTTTATTGATGGCGAAAAAGGTCAATTGCTGTATCGCGGGTACCCGATAGAACAACTAGCAGAGCACTGCAACTTTTTAGAAATCTCATATTTGCTGATGCATGGCGAGCTGCCAAATGCCGCACAAATCGCCGAGTTTACTGGCATTATCAACAGCCATACCATGTTGCACGATCAGCTCAGCAACATTTTCCGCGGCTTTCGGCGCGATGCGCACCCGATGGCGGTAATGATTGGCGTGGTCGGCAGTATGTCAGCGTTCTATTTCGATGCCATGGATGTTTATAACCCGCAACATCGCGCTATTTCTGCGCATCGTTTGCTGGCAAAAATACCCACTATTGCGGCTTGGAGCTACAAATACAACCTTGGTCAGCCGTTTATGCAGCCGCAAAATAAGCTGAATTATGCTGAAAACTTTATGCACATGATGTTTGCCACACCGTGCGAGGAATATACGCCAAATCCAGTATTGGCGCGGGCTTTCGAGAAGATTTTAATTCTACATGCCGACCACGAGCAAAACGCTTCGACTTCTACCGTTCGCCTAGTTGGTTCTAGCGGCGCGAACCCGTTTGCCAGTATCGCGGCGGGCATTGCATCACTTTGGGGGCCAGCGCACGGCGGCGCAAACGAGGCCACACTTGATATGCTAGAAGAAATTGGCGATATTTCGCGCATTGATGAATTTATTAAACGCGCCAAAGATAAATCTGACAATTTCCGCCTGATGGGTTTTGGGCACCGTGTTTATCGCAGCATGGATCCACGTGCCGCCATCATGCAAAAAACCTGTTACGAAGTTCTGAATGAACTTGGCTTGCACGATGACCCCATGTTTAAACTCGCCATGCAGTTGGAAAAAATTGCGCTGGAAGACGACTATTTTGTCAGCAAAAAACTCTACCCGAATGTCGATTTTTACAGCGGCATCGTCATGCGCGCCATGGGCATTCCAAACTCCATGTTCACCGCCATCTTCGCACTCGCCCGCACCGCAGGCTGGATAGCGCAATGGAGCGAGATGAATAGCGACCCAGAACACAAAATTGGCCGCCCAAGACAGCTTTATACAGGTGAAGCTAGACGTGAGTTTGTACCGATAGAGAAAAGAAAATAACTCCCGTTCACTGTATACTGAAATGTGCCACAGGTTGACATTATTTGCAGGCTTACCAGGCTCTGGTAAATCTACTTTTGCAGAATGGCTCAGCAGAGAGAAAAATTATTTCTATGTTGATATGGAGCGTGGCGGACTAGATACACTTGAAATACGAGAGATTTGGAATCAATTTGAAGATGGTTCGAATGAAAGTGCGTTTCTGAATTATCTTCGTGACCAAAAAAAAGATATTGTCCTTGATTGGAACTTCCCTCCTCAAAGTCTAGATTTGGTTCAAAGACTGAAAGAAAATGGTATAGAAGTTTGGTGGTTTGACGGTGACAGGCTTTCAGCGAGAAAGCGCTTTCTAGAGAGAAACACTGAACCAGTGGCCAACTTTGATGCTCATGTTGGTGCGTTTTGTTGTTCTTGGAGTCTGATTGCGCCAATCATTGGGGAAAATATTATAAGAAATATCAATCCTGATGCTAGCTTTACTCCCGCCGAAGAAACTTGGCATCTATTCAACAATAATTCACCCCATGGTTTTTAACCCCCTTTGCCGCGCCTTCGACTTGAGCGGCAGATGGGTAGCGGCGAGGACTGTTTGAGCGCGAAAAGCGCGAGTTCCGCAGCCGCCCAGATGCGGCGCTAAGAACGAAGGATGAAGCGGCAGCGGGGTAGCCTTTTCTTTCCCCTATTTCTTTTGGCTAAGCAAAAGAAATAGGGTCGCTAGTCGCGCGAAAGCGACATGTTACTTAAAGCCACTGGATTCCGATTTTCATCGAAATGACCAGATTCATACATGCCCTGCAGCCCAATATCCACGTGCCTCGCAGAGCATATATAAATCAATTTACATAGCCTAATTCTTGCAATTTCACATACAATTTATCACTTATCACGCGGTAACCAAGCGCATTGGCGTGAATTTGGTCTGATTTCAAATCTCTATCTGAAAGCACATCTGAAAACACATCCGCAATTAATGGTGTGGCGGTTTCTTTAGCAATATTTTCATACAAAGGATGATCGGACAGATTGCCCACCGCAGCTTTTAGCGGGCTAATCTCGGGCATTGCCACCAAAATAGTTGAAGCGCCTTGTGTTTTAGCCATTGATAATATGGTTTTAAGATTATGCACAATCTCCGCTTGCGGCGCTTGGCGCAGCAAATCGTTGCCGCCGAGTTCTACTATCAACAATTTTGGCTGATGCGCTTCTAACAAGGCTGGCAGACGCTGCAAGCCGCCCTCTGAGGTGTCGCCAGGAATGCCCTCGTTGATAATGTTCCAACCCGTTCTTTTGGCGAGTAGCGCTGGGTAATCTTCGCCCGCATTTGCGCCTGTGCCGTAACTTAAACTATCGCCAAGCACCAGCACGGTTGCGCCTTGCGGGATAGCGGCGTGTTTTTCAACATCATCATTGCCGCTCCAAGCCATGGCTAAAGCGGCCACCACAATGAGCAGTAAAAAAATGATTTTTTTCATCTATTTAAAACCTCAAAAAACATGCCCTGCAGACCGCATGGATACAAGGTGAATCAAACTCATAAAGTGAGTTTGAAAGGGGGTGGTCTGGGCCATTGCCTCTCAGAGCATCTATTTTAAGTTTAATATGTGTCATGAAAACGAAAAAAGCCAAGCAAAAGCTTGGCCTTTTTAATTATTTCTAGAATCTAAACAGAGAAAGATGAGCCACAGCCGCAAGTAGATTGCGCTTGCGGGTTACGAATCACAAATTGTGAACCTTGCAAGCTGTCGGTGTAATCGATTTCTGCACCCATGAGATATTGCAAACTCATTGGGTCGATGAGCAAAGTCACGGTATCTTTCATCACTTGCGTGTCGTCTTCGTTCACTTCTTCTTCAAACGTAAAGCCGTATTGAAAGCCAGAACAGCCGCCGCCGCTAACAAATACGCGGAGTTTCAAATCGGGCGAGCCTTCTTCTTCAATCAATTCTTTGACTTTTTTTGCCGCGTTATCAGTAAAAATAAGCGGGGTTGGCATTTCTACTTCTGGGATATCGGTTACTGTGTTCATTTTTGCTCCTTAAACTTCTTAATTTTACTTCTCAATATGACTCAACATGGGGGCGAATGTTCAAATTTAAAGGCCTGCTTCTAAAGATCGTCTTCTGGCACGCCATCGCCCAAATAGACTAATTTTCCTTCTATCACCGCGCCAGTATGCATTTCTAGTGATTTGTAATATAAATCGCCAGTGATGCGTGCCTTAGTTTGCAGCTCGATAAAATGACTCGATTTTACCGTGCCGATGACTTTGCCATTGAGCACGATTTTAGCGGCGCTTACCGCGCCTTCAATCTTGCCGTGCTCGCTGATTATCAGCGTGCTTGGGTTGCCATTTTGCTCGGCGACATTGCCGCGAATTGCACCATCGACGCGCAAACCGCCACTAAAGAACAAATCGCCTTCTATGCGCGTATCTGCACCAACTAAGGTGTCGATGCGGTTATCAATTTTGTTGGCTTTTTTAAAAAACATTCGCTTTCCTAACCGTTTCTGAGTAACTCACCTTGCCCGTTTACTCACCATATTTTTGTAAAAGAATAAGTCTTCTTTTATCTTAATGTTCTCATCTTGAACGCTTGCAAGCTCTTTGGCAAGGGTATTATTGGTTGCCAGCTCTACTTGCAGCTCGCGCTGCGCGCCCACCAACTTAATTTCTAACTCTTTATTATCAAGCTTTGTTTGCTGCAATTTTTCGCGAATGTTCTCAGTGTCGCGCAACATCCAATACGCAATTGCATACCCTAAAGCTACGCACAAAATGGCTAGCAAAATGCGAAAATACCACGGTCGCTGCGAACGCACCGTAACGCGTCTTGCGGTAAGACCAAAATGATTGCGCACTCTACGGTCAACTGGTCTCATAATAAATTATGGCAACAGCGGCACGATTGTTAAACCGGCATTTTCTACTAAACCAAACATAATATTCATATTTTGCACCGCTTGCCCTGCCGCTCCCTTTACCAAGTTATCTTGCACTACGACAATGGTTAAATAGCCCGTGTTAGCTTGGCCTTGCAAAGCAATGCGTAATTGGTTAGAGCCTCGGACAGAGCGCGTTTCTGGCATATTACCCGCAGGCAATACATCAACAAATTGCTCATTCGCATAACGTTTTTCAAACAGTGCCTGACAATCAAGACCATTGGCTTTAGCTGAAAGTTTCACGTAAATGGTCGAAAGCATGCCGCGTATCATCGGCACCAAGTGCGGTACGAAAATAAAATCGACTTTTTTTCCTGCAATTTGACTAATCTGCGCGTGAATTTCTGGGTGATGCCGATGACCCGCCACACCATAAGCTTTCATGTTATCCGAAGCTTCCGCAAATAGTGTCGCCACTTCAGCTTTTCTGCCAGCGCCCGAAACACCCGATTTGCTATCTGCAATAATTGGCACAGAAAAATCGATTAAACCTTGCTCCAATAATGGCGCCAAACCCAATAAAACCGTCGTCGGATAACAACCTGGGTTGCCAATCACCTTGGCGCTTTTAATGTGTTCCCGATAAAGTTCTGGAATGCCATACACCGCATCTTTAAGAATATCGGCGCAGGTGTGTGGCATTTTGTACCATTTTTCAAAAGCGGCGATATCTTGCAACCTAAAATCGGCCGCTAAATCGATAATTTTGACCTTCGCTTTTAACAAAGCTTCTGCCTGACTCATGGCCACGCCATGCGGCGTTGCAAAAAACACCACGTCGCATGCGCTTAAATTGGCCGTTGCGGGGTCGCTAAATTTCAAATCCACAAAGCCACGCAAGCTGGGGAACATATCGGCCACAGGCAAACCCGCTTCACCGCGCGAGGTAATACAGGCCAATTCTGCATGCGGATGCAATGCCAACAGACGCAACAACTCAACACCCGTATAACCAGTGCCGCCAACAATGCCAATTTTTAATTTTTTATTTGCCATAGCCTTAATGATAACAAACTTAACGTATTAAATAAAAAAAGGCCGCTAACGCGACCTTTTTCAACCTCAAGCGCCAATTAGCGTTTAGAGAACTGTTTACGACGACGCGCTTTGCGTAAACCCACTTTTTTACGTTCTACTTCACGTGCATCACGTGTAACGAAACCGGCTTGTGATAACGCGCTTTTAAGAGTTGCATCGTGATCGATTAACGCACGCGTAATGCCGTGACGCACTGCACCTGCTTGACCAGATTCACCGCCACCAATGACATTAATCATAATATCGAAGCTAGTCAGATTATTCGTTAATTCTAGCGGTTGACGCAAAATCATACGCGCTGTTACGCGTGAGAAATATTCGTCCACAGGTTTATCGTTTACCACGATATTGCCTTTACCAACTTTCATAAACACGCGCGCTACTGAGCTTTTGCGGCGACCTGTACCATAATTATATTTACCAATCATTTATATAGCCTTAAATAGTCAATGCTTTTGGTTGTTGTGCCGCGTGCTCATGTTTATCGCCCGCATACACTTTCATTTTTTTAATCATTGCGTAGCCCAATGGACCTTTTGGCAACATACCTTTTACTGCTTTTTCTAGTGCGCGACCAGGAAACTTATCTTGCATTTTCGCAAATGTAGTGGTGCTGATGCCGCCTGGGTAACCAGAGTGGCTGTGGTAAAGCTTACCTTCAGCCTTAGCGCCAGTCACTTTCATTTTGTCGGCATTAATAATCACAATGTAATCACCAGTATCTGTGTGCGGCGTGTAAATGGTTTTATGTTTACCACGTAAACGGTGCGCGCAAGCGCTGGCCAAACGGCCTAGCACCAAATCTGTTGCGTCGATTACAAACCAATCGCGTTGTACTTCGTGCGATTTAGCCGAAAAGGTTTTTCCAGAGAAAATATTCATATCTAACTACCCAATGTGTTGCTATTAAAAACAAGAGGGCGGATTATATGCTTTTGAACAAAGGCTTGTCAATTGCCAAGGGCAGATTAATGATAGATTTTATTGTTGATTTTGATGCGTCTTAATAATTGAGGTAATTTTGTATAAAATAACTCACTATTTTAGTTAATTTGCCGATAAGTTAATAGTTGGCACGCGAATTGCTCAAATTACTTTATGAGTCATCATGGTCAAACTGAAAAGTAAAAATAATAAGAGCTACTTAACGATAGGCAGGTGAACGATATGCAAAACAATTATACACTTAAGCAAGCGGTTATTACCGCATTAACCATGCTCGCCGTAGGCACGCAAAGCCAAGCATTGGCGCTGGGTTTAGGTAATATTGATGTTAAATCGCATCTTGGTCAACCCTTGCGTGCGAGCATACAAATTCAGGGTGCTGGTGAGCTAAAAGATAGTACTTGTTTTAAAGTAATTAATGATTCCAGCGCTGAAAATCAATTAAATAGCGCAAATTTTAAATTATCAAAAGCTGTCGAAGATGTCGCGATTTTGACAGTTACCACCAATCAAATCATTAATGAGCCGATTGTTAATTTATCGGTAATGGCAGAATGCGACATCAATATGCGTCGAGATTACGTATTATTGCTGGATCCGATTTTAACCGCAGAGCTTGAAACTGCTGCTGAAGAGTTGCCGAGTAACAGTGGTGAATTTCAAGCAGAGAAAGAAAGTCTTGTTGTAAAAGCGCCCATTCAACAACAAACTGTGAAAGTGGCCGCAAGCCCTACAAAAAAAGCATCTACTAAAAAACGTAAAAATAGCAACAAATCTAATGGGAACATTGTATTAACTGCTGGCTATAATTCCGATAAGCCTGCGGAGCTGGCTACGCCTAGCTCTACGAATAATACCGCACCTGAAAACAAGCCACGCTTAAGCATTTCTGCTGGCGATGCAATGAGTTTGGGCGGCGCAGAACTTCGCCTAGATAGAATGTTGCATTTCACACCAGAAACTGCGCCACAAGCGCTGACAGCCAATACTGACGCGCTAGATGAAGCAACAGTGATGAGCCATCGCCTCGCCCATTTAGAAAAGCAACTCAATTCTTTGGTGCTGGATAACAAAAAACTAAAAACCGAAAACACACTTAAAACTGAACAACTTGCAGAAGCTAAGTTATTTAAAAATATGGTCGACTGGCTAGGCTATGTATTGGGTGGCTTGCTTTTAATTGTTAGCTACACCGTTGCCGATAAATTGCGTCGCCGTCGCCAAGCACAACAGCTTGAAACTGCCCAGCTAGAGTGGGAAAACACCAATCATACTAGTGCTAATTTAGATAAATTTGATACAGACAACTACATTTTTGAGCTTGACTCAGATGCTGATTTTAGCCAGAAAATAAACAGCGACGATAAAAAATCTGCCGAAACACCTAGTGATTTTATAAATGAAGTTGTGCCATTTTCAGTCGAAGAGTTTAATTCTGAGCACAATGTGCTGGATCACGCTGACGTGTTTTTATCTCATGGGCGCACAAGCTTAGCCATTCAATTACTGCAAAACCATTTACTCGAATTCCCAAAACAATCGGTAACGATTTGGATGTTTTTACTGGATTTATTGGCAAAGGAGAACTTACAAGCGGTGTATGAACAAACAGCACTGGAATGCAAAGAGTATTTTAATGTGCAAATTGCTGAATTTTCTAAATCCGAAAATGACCTGAATCATAGCTTAGAATCATTCCCGCGCATTACAGCAGGCTTGCAACAAGCTTGGGGCACGCCTGCCGCGCTGGTCTACTTGGATGACTTAATATACAACAGTCGCTTAGAAGTGCGCGTCGGCTTCCATAAAAACGTGATCGAAGAATTACTTATGCTAAAAAGTGTTGCACAAGAAGAATTGAAATCGGCTGAAGTGATTCAACTCGACGAAAAAAAATTAGCGATGTTAGAGCTTAAAGAAGCGCAACTCAACGCCAAAAAAGAAGAGAAATTAAGACAAATGGATGAAGAGGCGCTTAAAATGGCGACTGAAAAAGCTGCCGATGCAAAAATAACGCCTATGGAAAGATTCGAATTTAATTTGATTGAATATAAATAGATTTTAAATAGGCTGAATGCGCGAATAATACTCGGCCACCAAGCCTAAAAATATCACCAAACCTATCCAATTGTTATGTAGAAACGCCTTAAAACAATCTGTTTTAAGGCGTTTTTCTATTAAAACATACTGCCTGTAAGCCAATACCAGAGCGGCTCCCAGCCCGATAAAATAAAAATTTCCAAACCCCATAAATTTGCCAATGTACACTAAAATCGCCAGCATCAAGGCGTAGCAAACCATCACTGCAATTACGTCATATTTACCAAAGAAAATAGCCGAAGATTTAATGCCGATTTTCAAATCATCATCGCGGTCCACCATCGCATATTCAGTATCGTAAGCAATCGCCCAAAACACGTTGGCTACCAGCAAAATCCAAGCTAATGGCGGAATAAATTCATTCACCGCCGCAAATGCCATGGGAATGGCAAAGCCGAAAGCGACTCCCAAATACGCCTGAGGAATCGCCAAAAAGCGCTTGGTAAAAGGATAAGTGGCGGCTAAAAATAAAGCTGCGAAAGAAAGCAAAATCGTGGTTTTATTGAACAAAAGTACCAAACCAAATGCTGCTAAAGACAAACCAGCCGCCAACAAGTAAGCTTCTTTCACACTTACTTCGCCTGTTGCTAATGGGCGATTTTTAGTGCGCTCTACTTGCCCATCATATTTGCGGTCGGCAATGTCGTTCATCACGCAGCCCGCGCTACGCATTAGCACCGCGCCTGTGATAAAAATCAACAAGGTAATCCAATCGGGCAAGCCGCGCGAAGCCAGCCACAACGCCCACAAAGTTGGCCACAACAACAGCAAAATGCCGATGGGTTTATCTAAGCGCATTAAACGCTCGTAAGTGTCTAGTTTTTTAGTGATATTTTCTAAATTCATAAAGTAATTATTCAAAGCTTTGACGCGATAGTATTCCATTGATGGTCAAAAAGTACAAGGCGGAGCGCCGTAGACAGTACACATTTAGTACGGCAAGGCGCGACAACTGTAATTTTTGAATCATCAAAGGAATAATTGTGGTAAAAAAACTTCAGTAACTAGAATTTTAGCGTCGTTTAAACTAAAAATGGAACGCCGCGCCCACAACGCTTTTGGTGATATTTTTAGATGCTCTGCAACCCACATGGATATTGGGTTGCAGGCCGATAGTTTTTTATATTCCAATGGCGTGCGTTTCACTTTTGGGTTCGCAAACAGTGCCGCACCTAGCGGTTTGTTGCCCAACTTACCAAATCTATGCCAAGCCCCGCGCAAACTCGCGCGCGGCAACACGCTATGCGCAAACACCACCGGCTGATTGTTTCCTATCAATAGCACCTCGCGAATCAGCGCATGCTGATTGGCCTTCAAGCTTAGCAAGGCAGACTCATCGGCAAAAGCTTTGGCATTTTTTAACAACACTGGCCGCACCGCAAAATCTTTGTAACGCGCCTTCAACCGCGCCGTGAGCGAACCATTATCAATCAACCATTTTTGATAAGCACCGCACAACATCGGCTTTTTAAGCCAGCGCTGACGCGGATGAGAACGATTTTGTTGAATTTTCACGAGATGGATTATCGCACAAGCCTGTCAATTTAAAACCAAAGTCACTGGATTCCGTGTCAAGCACGGAATGACGGCAGACTTAAACTTTCACCAACTCACCCGCATGACTCATCCAACGCTCCAAATGCGCTTCCACCGCCTTTGGATATTCCTTAATCAGCTTATCCGCCATATTTTTTGCGGCTTCCAGCAAATCAGCATCGCGTTCTAAATCTGCAATTTTTAACATGGGCACGCCACTTTGGCGGGTGCCTAAAAACTCGCCCGGGCCGCGTAAATGCAAATCTGCTTGCGCGATGATAAAGCCATCGCTATTTTCATAAATCACTTTTAGCCGCGCGCGCGCGGTTTCGCTTAGCTTATTTTGATAAAGCAAAATACAGGTGCTTTTGGCCGCGCCGCGCCCTACTCGCCCGCGTAGCTGGTGCAATTGGCTTAGGCCTGAGCGTTCGGCATGCTCAATTACCATTAAACTGGCGTTTGGCACATCGACGCCGACTTCTATAACCGTGGTGGCGACTAATAATTGAATTGCACCCGCGCTAAATTGTTGCATCACTTGTTGTTTCTCTACAGGTTTCATGCGGCCATGCACCAACCCAACCTTAAGCTCGGGAAAGGTTTCTTGCATGTGGGCAAACGTATCATTGGCGGTTTGCAGTTGCAGCGCTTCACTCTCTTCAATTAGCGGGCACACCCAATAGGCTTGGCTACCCGCCATGCATGCCTCGCGCACGCGCTGCAAAATTTCATCGCGGCGTTCATCCGAGACCAGTTTTGTAACAATCGGCGTGCGGCCAGGTGGCAGTTCGTCAATCACCGAGACATCTAAATCGGCAAAATAACTCATGGATAATGTGCGTGGAATGGGCGTGGCAGACATCATGAGTTGATGCGGCTCAGGTTCACCTTTTTTGCGCAAAGCGAGGCGTTGTTGCACACCAAAACGATGTTGCTCATCGATAATTGCTAAACCAAGTTTGTGAAAATTGACTGCATCTTGAAACAAGGCATGCGTGCCTACGGCCAGCTGGGCTTGACCGCTGGCGATGTGAGTGAGCGCCAACTCACGCTCTTTTTTGCTTTGGCTGCCAGTGAGCCAAGCAATATTAATGTTTAATGGCTTTAACCAAGTTTCAAATTTTTTGTAATGTTGTTCTGCCAAAATTTCAGTTGGCGCCATCAGCGCGACCTGCCAGCCAGATTCTATCGCCTGCAAAGCTGCCATACACGCCACAATGGTTTTGCCGCTACCCACATCGCCCTGCAACAAACGCTGCATGGGGTGTGGCTGGGTTAAGTCGTGACCAATTTCTAGCGCAACTTTTTGCTGACTTTTGGTGAGCGCAAACGGCAAAGATTTTAATAACTGCGAAATAAGTGATTTAGAATGTGCCATGGAAGGCGCATCAATTCTGGCTCGCAGGGCATAGTGTTTGCGCATGCTTAATTGCTGCGCCACCAACTCATCAAATGCCAAGCGCCGCCATTCTGGCGTGATTTTATTTTCTAACGCGTATAAATTAGCATCTGGAGCAGGGCTGTGAAGCGCATGGATACTGGCTTTGAAGGCAGGTAAATTGAGATTCTTATAAACGCCCGCTGGCAATGTTTCTACCAGTTCATCTTGCCTTAACGCAATTGCAATCGCCTTGCGCAGATTGGCTTGCGTTAAACCCGCCGTGGTTGGATAAACTGGCGTGAGCGTTTCGGCCACTTGCGTGCTTTCGCCCACGTTTTTGCACTGCGGATGCACCATTTCATAACCAAAAAAACCGTGGCGAATTTCGCCATACACACGCAGATTTTTTCCGACTGCCAGCGCTGCAATTTGGCTGGGGTAAAAATGCAAAAAACGTAATGTTAATTGCCCGCTTGCATCTTCTAGCCTTGCAATCAAGGCTTTGCGCGGCTTATAGGTAACTTCTGCATGCACAATTTCGCCTTCGCATTGCGCATTATCGCCTTGCCGTAAATCACGAATGGCCGTGATGCGCGTTTCATCAATATAACGCAGCGGCAAATGCAGTAACAAGTCTTGAATATTGGCAATGCCGAGCTTGACCAAATTGGCAACCAGCGGCTTACTGAAGGCTTTGATCTCGGAAAGATTATTCACTTTTTATGGTGCTTTTTAAAACACTAGCTATTTTGAAATGCGCGCTTGTACTAGGCACATGAGCGAAGACAGTACATTTTAATACGGCGAGCGAATGTAACAATGTACAAGTGCGTGTTTCAAAATAGCCCTTATTGAATTTTCTCTTCGTTGTGAATACCCTTTACGCGGTTGATTCTAACCACATCCGGAATTTTGCGTAAATTGCGCATGAGCTGAGCCAAATGCACGCGGTCGCGCACTTGCACGGTGAAATTCACATTCGCATATTGGCTACCATCAGGCTCCTCAATGCTCACATTATCAATGTTCGAGCCCACATCCGAAATGCCCGCCGCTAGTTTAGCTAGCATGCCGCGCTCATTCACCACCACCACACAAACATTCACTTTAAACAATTTTTTATCATTCGAATCCCACTCCACATCCAGCCATTTATCAGGGTCGAGCTTAAATTTAAGCGTGGTTGGACAATCGTGCGTGTGGATAATTAGACCTTTATCTTTGTTAATAAAGCCTAAAATCGGGTCGCCAGGAATAGGCCTACAACACTGCGCAAACTGCACTGCCATGCCCTCACTGCCGCTAATGGTAATGCTATCAAGCTTTTTGCTGGCTTTAGGTTTTGTATTTTCTGGCATATGCAGCTCTGGAATGCCTGCTGTTAATTGGTGTGCCACCATCAAACTCACTCGCTTGCCCAAGCCTATATCGGTCAAAATCTCTGATTTATCTTTGGCGCCATAATCACGCATGACTTTGCGCCAAAGTTTATCTTCAATCGCGCTTGGATCAACATGCAAAGCCCGTAGCGCCATATTGAGCATACGCTCGCCAAGATGCGCGGATTCTGTAGCCTGCAACGTTTTTAAATAATGCCGAATATGCGAACGCGCTTTGCCTGTAACTACATAATTGAGCCAAGCGGGGTTTGGGTTAGCCAGCGGCGCGGTGATAATTTCGACGTTATCGCCATTGTGCATCTCGGTGCGAAGCGGCGCGAGTTCGTTATTAATTTTAACCGCCACACAACTATTACCCACGTCGGTATGTACGGCATAGGCAAAATCCACCGCGGTAGAGCCCCTAGGAAGCGCTAATATCTTGCCTTTGGGAGTGAACACATACACTTCATCGGGAAACAAATCGACTTTAAAATTCTCTAAAAATTCATAACTGTCGTCACTCTCAGTTTGTATCTCTAGCAAACGTTGTAACCATTGATGCGTTTGTTGTTGCAACGCAGTCAAGCTGGCATCGGTGGTTTTATACATCCAATGCGCGGCCACACCTGCGTTAGCAATTTTGTGCATTTCTTCACTACGAATTTGTACCTCAATCGGCGTGCCGTATGGGCCGAACAAAGTGGTATGTAGCGACTGATAACCATTAGCTTTGGGGATGGCAATATAATCTTTAAATTTGCCAGGAATCGGCTTGTAAAGCGCATGCAAACTACCTAGCGCTAAATAGCAGCTTGGCGTATCTTTCACCAACACCCTAAAGCCATAAATATCGTGAATTTGCTCTAGCGCAGTAGCTTTATTGGTCATTTTTCGGTAAACACTATAAAGATGTTTTTCGCGACCTTTTACATCGGCTTCAATATGCGCGGCAGCTAAGTTTTGCTGAATCGCATCTAAAATTTTACTGATAACTTCCTTACGATTACCGCGGGCGACCTTGATGGCCTTGGCAATCACTCGATAACGCATGGGGTGTAAATGTTTAAAGCTTAAATCCTCTAACTCTTGGTAAATAAGGTTGAGGCCCAACCGATTTGCAATCGGTGCATAGATTTCCAACGTTTCGCGCGCAATGCGTTTTTGCTTATCCAGCTTCATCACGTCTAGCGATTGCATATTGTGCAATCTATCCGCCAGTTTTACCAAAATCACGCGCACATCTTGGCTCATCGCTAGTAGCATTTTACGGAAGTTTTCTGCCTGCGCTTGCGTCGCGCTTTGAAATTCAATTTTATCGAGTTTGGTTAAACCTTCAACCAAATCAGCGACTTGCTTGCCAAATTTCTGGTTTATTTCTGCGATTGCAACGCCAGTATCTTCCACTACATCGTGCAACAGTGCTGCCATCACGGTAGGCAAATCTAAATGCAACTTTGCCAATATACAAGCCACCGCGACAGGATGAGAAATATACGGCTCACCCGTTCTGCGCATTTGACCCTCATGCGCAATTGCCGCATAGCGATATGCCGCCCACACCTGCTCGATATCAGCTGGAGTGAAATACTCTTTAAGTAAAAGTGTGAGTTGCGAGGTTTCAGAATCTGCTGGCAACAGTGGCGGCCCAACAGATTGAAAAGTATCTATGGTTTGTGGATTAATGCCTAATTTTGTCGCAGTTTTTGGCATTGAATGTCATGCTAAAGGCTTACGGATGTATGCGGTTTAAAATCTCTAAACCCACTTTGCCTGCAGCAATTTCGCGCAGTGCGAGTACCGTCGGCTTATCTTTTTGGCCAGGGCTATGCACAAATGGATCTGAGCCATTCGCCAATTGGCGTGCGCGATAGGCCGCTACTAATGTTAGCTGAAAACGATTCGGGATTTTTTCTAAACAATCATCTACTGTAATACGTGCCATTTTGTTGTCCTTTATGTAAATCTTTTATGTTAATTTTTGAATCAAATCAGCGAAACGCTGCAATTGAACTTTGCTGCTGAGCCTTTGCGCGCGAATAATCGCCATTAAATCTTGCAAAGCTACGTCGAAACTATCATTGATTGTAACATAATCAAACTCAACCACGTGGCTCATTTCCTCACGTGCCGCCGCAACTCGCTTGGCAATGACTTCTGCACTGTCTTGACCACGATTATTTAAACGCTCTTTCAGCGCTTCTACCGAAGGCGGCAAAATAAAAATGCTGATAGCTTGTGGGTAAATGTTGCGCACTTGCGCTGCGCCTTGCCAATCGATTTCTAAAACCACATCACAACCAGCCTGCAAGTCAATATCTACGCGGCTTTGCGAGGTGCCATATTTTGCACCGTGGACATCTGCGCTTTCTAAAAAATCACCTGCATTAAGTGCTTCTAAAAATTGTGCTTCATTCACAAAATGATAATGCACGCCCTCTTGCTCACCAGGTCGCGGAACACGCGTTGTATGCGAAACGGAGCGCCTAATTAGCGCA
The DNA here is from genome assembly GCA_040079935.1 of Methylotenera sp. GTDB lineage: Bacteria > Pseudomonadota > Gammaproteobacteria > Burkholderiales > Methylophilaceae > Methylotenera_A. The sequence goes on along the minus strand of JBEBJI010000005.1, from coordinate 86,845 downwards.
TCATGAGCCAATAGCGCCTCTAGCAGGCTGGTTTTGCCAGCGCCAGAAGCCGCGGTGATAATGAATAAATTACCCTTCAACATACTCAACACCAATCCGGACTTGGTAATGCAGAAAAGACTTCTTTAAGGCCTTGGCCCCAGCCCTGTCGTACCTTTACATAATAAGGATCATTTTCAGTGATGCGCTGATGGCAATCATCATGAAAAGTATCTGTTCTATAAATCAATAAATCGATGGGTGCTGCGACAGATACATTGCTGCGTATCGTAGAGTCAAACGAAATCAGCAAACATTTCACCGCATCCATAATATCTGTATTGTGTTTGATCACGCGATCGATAATTGGCTTACCGTACTTGGTTTCACCAATTTGAAAATAAGGGGTTTCTATGCAAGTTTCTATAAAGTTACCTGCGGCATACACATTGAACAAACGTGGTTTTTCGCCCTTAATTTGTCCACCTACCAAAATGCTGACATTAAAATCTATGTCGTGGTTTTTAAAATGCTCACCGTCCCTCTCAAAGACTGAGCGCAATTCAGCACCGACCAATCCAACCGCTTCGAACAAGCTAGCCACATTATGTAAGTGCTTACTATCAGCCTTGTTACTTTCTATGGCGGCTCTCAAATGATTCACTACTGATTGTGTAATCGCTAAATTTCCCGCTGTAAGCAAAACAATGACACGCTCATTTTCCACTTCAAACACATGCATTTTGGGAGAAATAGCGACCTGATCAACACCTGCATTAGTACGGGTATCTGAAGCAAATACTAAGCCTTGTTCCAACAGCAAACCTACACAATAAGTCATATGATTTGTTCAAAAATTAATATGTCCTAAATCATACCATTTTGAATATTCTCTTACAGAAATAACTAAGGATTTTTTAATGGTTAATTTGACGAAATTTAAAAAATGTACAACAAAAATTACATGAATCCTGCAGCCTCAGTTAGTTTAGCCACGTTTTCTTTTGTAAAAAATCCATCAAAACTACCATAGCGTTGTACGTATTCAATGATGAGCGAGGAATGTTCCGAAGCGTTTGAAAAAATTTGTTTTAAGCCCTGCTCTTTAGAACCAATCACGTCCAGTAAAAATCCTTTGCCATTTTTTGCAATGGCATCTACCACCACATCGATATGTTCTTTGCCACCAAGTTCGCCATCTTTTACCGAGATTGCCATGTGATGTAGGCGGGGGCCATAGTTTCTCACAAACGTTTCAGTAGGTGATGGCAAGCGCTCCAAGTGATTAATAAAATAAGGCGTGTTATTGGCCGTAAATACTTTAGCTGGGCTTTTTGATTCTGGAATTGCATGTGCGCTTTTAGTGACATTCGTTGATGAATTTTGGTCTTTAATATTATATGCGCCCCAGAAATAGTAGCTTGACCATGACAAATATTCCAAAATTGCCACTTCGCGATTTTGACTGTAAACACGCGTTGCAAGGTGATCTAGCGGCAGCAATAAATCACTAATGCCTAATTTATTTTGCAATGTTTTTGCATCATAGTATGCAGCTTGTACATCTGGCCGAATGACACTTACACCTAAAGCATACACTCTTGGTTCATCTGCTTGACGTTCTAAATAAGCTACAATATTGTGTGTATATGGCGAGGGCTTGCTCACGGCTATATTGCCAGGCAGTTCCAGCTTGCGCACTTCATCTTGATTAAAAAATCTAAATTCGCGCTGTTGCTGCATTTTAACCACGCTATGCAAATCGCTTACACGAATAATCTCACCCATGTAGCGGCTATTTGGCTTTTTTGCGCCTACTGGATATATTTCATTTAAACTTCTAAAAATGCCTCTAAAATTAGGGTCTTTCACCTCACGCAATAAAATATCAGGAGAATTTAAATCAATACGTAATACGTGCGTCCAGTGCTTTTCAGTCTCTAATGTTACCAAATAATGATATGGCGTCATTAATGCCAGCTCAGCAACATATTCAATTGAATGTTCTGGGTCAACCGTAATCATCAGCGCATCGATTTCGTGAATCATCGAAGTTAAGCCAAGCCTATCGCGCTCTTCTAACAAGCGAATGAGGTTTTCCTCGAAAAATGGGGAGTGTTCTTTATCGCCGTGGCGATCAAATTTTAATGAGTTAAATGACATGGTTATTGCTGTGCTTGTTGTGCTTGTTTAAGTAATTCGGCTTGCCTAATAAGTTCTGCTTGATTTATGTGTCGTTGTTTGTTTATGGGCGCGCCTGCTTGATTGACAACTACACTGGTCGCCATGCCTTCAACCCCGCCGCCTGAGCGCATGCCTGTTACAGGGCTTGCACTACGGTAATCTAGCCCTGTCGCTAACCTGACATGCACCCCATAAGTGCGACAACCATTAGACACATCAAAACTTTGCCAGCCTTCGTCTTGCAACCAAACATCTGCCCAAGCATGCGTTTGCATAAGGCTGCCATCTTCGGTAAATAAATAACCACTCACGTAGCGAGCTGGTAGGCCTATACTGCGACAGCAAGCAATAAACACATGCGCATGGTCTTGACATACGCCCTGCCCAAGCTGAAATGCCTCGATTGCCGAAGTCGTTACCTCGGTCACACCTTTTATATAATTCACACGGTCAAGCAAGGTGTGCATCATTTCTTCTAATGCCATATTTTGCTTGGCAGATATTGTTTGAAATTGTTTTGCAAATGCACGAATTCTGTCATCACTAGTAGTTAGAGCCGTATCACGTAAATAAATAGATAATGGTAAAACATGATGTTGCGTTTTGTTTTGCTCAATGGTTTCAGTTGTTAGCCCTGTCTCGACTTCACCAAAAGCAATAATAATAATCTCTGTATGTGGCGTATCTACCACCATGGTATGCGTGGTATTTCCGTACGAATCTTCAACTGCGTGCAAATTACCGTTGACTTTAATATCCCAACGTTTTACGTGCTGACCAAAGCCGTTATGAGGCGTTAAGCGTAATTGCTGAATAGTGTAATTGACTGGCTCGCTATAGGCGTAGCGGGTATGGTGCTCGATACTTAGTAGCATATCAATTCACTGCCGCGTTTAGAAAAGTACGCTGGATTTCTGTGCCAAGTAAATTATTAGATTCAATAAAATCACTCAAAAATTCATGCAAGCCATTTTGAAAAATATCGTTCATTTTTCCATAGTGTAATTTAGCATGCAACTCACCCGCCAACCTTCTGGATTCACTTGCGCGTACGCCAGAAAGCTGCTCTAAAATCGGTGTAATTTCATCAAAACAAGCATGTAATGAACGTGGCATATCGCAACGTAACACAAGCAACTCTGCAACACGCCACGGCACAATTGTATCGCTAAATATTTTTTGGTAAGCCTGAAAAGCCGAAACAGAACGAAGTACCGCGCTCCATTCATAATAGTCCACCGCCCCGCCAACTTCTTCTTGCGCGGGCAACAGCAAATGATATTTCACATCTAACAAACGCGCAGTATTGTCCGCACGCTCGATAAATGTGCCTAATCGCACAAAATTAAAAGCATCATCACGTAACATGGTGCCAAAGCATACGCCTCTAAATAAATGGGAACGCGCTTTTACCCAATCGCAAAATTCACGTAAACCATCTTGGGCAAAATCTTGACTTTTAAACTGATCAAATTCTAGCCAAAGCGCATTTATATTTTCCCAAGTTTCAGTGGTCATTGCTACGCGCACCGCATGCGCATTCTCACGCGCAGTGCGCAGCGTACTGTAAATACTGGATGGATTATTCATATCCATTGCCAAATAATGAATGACCTCAGCTGCAGAATACTCTTCATGGTCACGCTCATAAACTTCTACATTACCAGAAATCTCTAAAGCTGGTAGCCATAATGCTGCTTCACTTTCGGCTGCGTTTGGTACCAGCGACATGTTATATGTCACATCCAAGACGCGCGCCATGTTTTCAGCTCGCTCAATAGAACGTGCCATCCAATAAAGATGATCTGCGGTTCGACTCAGCATACTGGTTCTTCAGTAGTGCTATTGTTAGTTTGTTTTACTTTTGTTGCTTTTTGCTTAAGGTTTTCTAATTCCCCTTCAAGCACCCAAGTATCTTTGGTGCCCCCACCTTGCGATGAGTTGACAACCAATGAACCTTCTTTTAAAGCTACGCGACAAAGCGCACCAGGCACCAGTGTTACCGTTTTACCTGAAAGTACAAATGGCCGTAAATCAACATGGCGTGGCGCAATACCATTTTCTACCAAGGTTGGACAGGTTGATAGTGCAAGTGTCGGCTGTGCGATATAGCTAGAGGGGCTGGATAAAATACGCAGGCGAAATTCTTCAAGCTCTTTTTTACTTGCTGCAGGCCCAACCAGCATGCCGTATCCACCAGAACCTTGCACCTCTTTCACTACTAATTGATCCAAATTAGCCAAAACATACTGTAAATCATCTTCTTTATTTAGCTCAAATGTTGGTACATTCTCTAAAAGAGGCTCTTCACCCAAATAAAATTTAATCATCGCAGGCACATGAATATAAACCGCTTTGTCATCAGCTACACCTGTACCTACAGCGTTTGCCAAGGTCACCCCACCATTTCTATACACCGAAAGCAAACCTGGCACACCTAACATTGAATTTGCATTAAACGCCAATGGATCTAAATAATCGTCATCTATACGCCTATAAATCACATCAACCCGCTGTGGACCTTGTGTGGTGCGCATGTAAACTGCGTTATTGCGCACAAACAAATCTTGGCCTTCTACTAGCTCAATACCCATTTGCTGGGCAATAAAAGCGTGCTCAAAATAAGCACTGTTATAAGCCCCTGGCGATAGTAAAACTACCGTGGGCTCATGCACCCCTGGCTGCGCCACCGCACGTAAGTTATTCAACAGCACTTGCGGGTAATGCTCTACTGGTGCAATTGAATATTGACGGAATAGCTCAGGAAAAAGTCGCATCATCATTTTGCGATCTTCCAGCATATAAGATACGCCAGAAGGCGTGCGTAAATTATCTTCTAGCACATAAAATTGTGATTCACTGGTGCGCACCAAATCGATACCCGCAATATGCGCATAAACTTGGTTTGGCACGTCAACGCCAAACATTTCTGGGCGGTATTGGCTGTTAGCTAAAATGCTCGCTGGCACAACACCTGCATGAATAATTTCTTGCTCATGATAAATATCGTGCAAAAACATATTAAGTGCACGCACACGCTGAATAGCTCCTGCCGACAACTTCGACCATTCTTTAGCTGAAATTAAACGCGGAATAACATCGAAAGGGATCAGGCGCTCCGCACCGTCTTCTTCGCCATATACGTTGAAGGTAATACCGACGCGGCGAAACAGCACCTCAGCTTCAGCTCGTTTGGTGGCCAGCTGCTGATGAGGCACATTTAGTAACCATTTATTGTAAGCAGAATAAATACTACGTACATCGGTAGTATTTAGCTGCATTTCATCGAAAAACTGCTGGGCTGATTTTTGCATGACTTAAACTTTATATATTTCATAAAGCATAAGCAAAGCGCATACCAATTTATTTATTGTTATAAATCAATATGTTAATAAAAAATTAACTCAGGATTTTAATTTTTTGCACAATACTGGTGCATTTTGATGCCCTATACCAAAAAAATGCCAGGTTTATGCACTAAAATCTAGCCATCAAATTGAATAGCTATTCAATATTTTGAATTTGCTCGCGCATCTGTTCAATCAGCACTTTTAATTCCATCGAAATTTGACTGGTTTCAATCGCCACCGATTTCGAACCCAGCGTATTTGCCTCGCGATTCATTTCTTGCATCAAAAAATCTAACCGCTTACCCGCCGCCGCTGTTGCATTCAAAATGCGTTTTACTTCTTCAATATGACTGGTAAGGCGCACCAGCTCTTCATCTACATCAATGCGCTGCGCAAATAAAACAATTTCTTGACGTATGCGTTCGTCATCATTGCTGGCATTGGCCTCATGCAATTTAGCGGTGAGTTTTTCTTGATATTGCTTCACTAAAGCGGGCATCATGGGTTTCACTTTTGCCACCAAATGCTCAATTTCTTGCAAACGTGCCAAGATAATTTTTTTTAGCTTTTCACCTTCTCGTACTTTGGCATCGATTAAATCTTGCAACACCATATTTAAAACTGTTTTTAAATCATTTTCTAAAGCATCGGTATCTAGCGTTGCTGTCGTCATTACGCCTGGCATTTGCAAAATTTCCAACATATTGACTGGCTGTGTGTGTGGAAAATATTGCGCAGCGGTTTTTGCACTTTCGGCAATTTTCAGAATCACGCTGTGATTAAGCACTGGAGCGGTCTCCAGAGCATTGTTTCGCACTAAGCTCAAACGACAATCCACTTTACCGCGCCCTAATTTAGCCTGAATTTGCTCACGCACCGTCGCCTCAAAAACGCGCAAATTATCATCTAGTTTAAGCTGTAATTCGAGATAACGATGATTAACCGAACGCAACTCCAGCAACAAAACGCCACCTGAAGTGTTGTATTCCTGCGACGCGAAACCTGTCATGCTGAGTATCATAGCTTGCATTCTTAAAGTAATTTGTGATAATTGTATCAAATACCCATGATTTTATGCGAGAATATCCTGAATTAATTAGCTAAACCAATTAGATGGCCACAAGTAAAAATCAATCTCTGCCAATCGGCTACATGCTGCAAGACTACATTATCACCAAAGTCTTGAGTACGGGCGGCTTTAGCTTTGTCTATCTAGCGCAGGATATGAACAAAAATATCGTCGCTATTAAAGAATACATGCCGACAGGTTTAGCCTTGCGCGAAGAAGGCGCGACTGTTCTTTTGGGCTCGGACGATGATGCAGCTACTTTTAAGCACGGACTTAAATGTTTTTTTGAGGAAGGTTTGGCATTAGCCAAAATTGATCACAAAAATATTGTGCGTGTGATTAATTTTTTTAGAGAAAACAACACCGTTTACATGGTAATGCAGTATGAGCGCGGTAAATCCTTGCAAGATTACATACTGTCGCAACCCGAGCCAGTCAACGAAAAATTTGTGCGCCGAGTGTTTGGCGAACTGCTCAATGGTTTACGCGAAGTACACACACAAAAATTACTACATTTGGATATTAAGCCTGCCAATATTTATATTCGCTTAGATGGCTCTCCTGTATTGCTGGATTTTGGCTCGGCCAGACAAACACTAACTCAAGTAGAGTCTAAATTATCTCCCAGCTATACGCCTGGTTTCGCCCCGCCTGAACAGTATTTTGAACGTAAACAACTAGGTCCTTGGAGCGATATTTATAGCGTGGGTGCAAGCATGTATTCGTGCCTAGTTCGCTCAGCCCCTATGGCGGCAAATTTGCGCGTAAAAGAAGATTTCTTAGCGCCCGCCGTTAAAATTGGAAAGGGTATCTACACCAAAGAGTTGTTAGAAATTATTGATAACAGCTTAAAACTAGATTATCTAGAAAGACCGCAAAGTGTATTCTCTCTGCAAAAAACCTTGCTAGAGAACGTACCACCGCTAGCGATAAAAAAACCAAGTCTTGTGAATAAAATTAAACACGCGCTAAATAAACCGCTCTAAATTTAATCGAATGAAATTTACTATTTATCAGAATAGCCGCCAAGGCCCGCGGCAATATAATCAAGACAGATTGGCCTATTCATATAGTAAAGATGCGCTTTTGCTGGTACTGGCGGACGGCATGGGAGGCCACCGCAATGGCGAAATCGCAGCGCAATTGGCAGTAAAAACCCTTACTGATGCTTTTCAGCGGTTGGCTGTGCCAGCACTGAGTAGCCCGGCAAAATTCCTAATCGAACATGTGCAACAAGTGCACGATATGATAGAGAACGTGACGCAAGCCGAAGACTTAATCGAGTCGCCGCGCACTACTATTGTTACTGCCATTATCCAGCGCGGTTACTTGTATTGCGCACATGTGGGTGATTCGCGGCTATATCATTTTCGTAATGGCCACTTACTGTTTCGTACTGAAGACCATTCCGTAGTGCAATCCCTGTATAAAAAAGGCATGATTACCAAAGAAGAAATGGCGACACACCCTTACAAAAACAAAATTTATAATTGTTTGGGTGGTGAAACGCCGCCACAAATTGATTTGGCCGACAGGCATGAATTACTAGAGGGCGACACCATACTATTGTGCACAGACGGTGTGTGGGGTGTGATTAGCGATCAGCAAATTAAAGAAATTATTCAAAGAAGCAATAATATTACTGATGCCACCATTGATTTAATGGACAGCGCCGAATTTGCGAGCGACGAAAAAGGCGACAATATGAGCGCCATAGGCTTGCAATGGGGCGATCGATTGACAGGCCAAATTGCAGTTTCTACTCAATTGATGCCTTTAGGCGAAACCACCACCATTATGAACCCAGTAACACATCAAAATCTAGACGGCTCCAATCCGCTTGATCTTTCGGATGACGATATCGAAAACACTATTGCGGCCATTCAAAATGCCTTAAACAAAACGCATCAGAAGCCCAAAATTTAAATTCTCTCAGCTTTAAGCATCGCTTATAATTGGCTTTTTTAATGTAAAGCTATTGCCATGCCATCTAACAATCGTCCCAGTCAACGCGCCAATAATCATTTACGCAGTGTTGAAATCATTCGCCATTACACCAAACATGCCGAAGGCTCAGTACTCATCAAATTTGGCGATACTCACGTGCTGTGCACCGCCAGTGTGGAAGAAAAAGTACCCAGCTTTTTAAAAGGCAAAGGGCAAGGCTGGGTAACCGCAGAATACGGCATGTTGCCGCGTAGCACGGGCAGCCGCATGGACAGAGAAGCCGCCAAAGGCAAACAATCTGGCCGCACACAAGAAATTCAGCGTTTAATAGGCAGAAGTTTACGCGCCATTATCGATTTAGAAAAACTAGGCGAACGCAGTATTCATCTTGATTGCGACGTAATTCAAGCCGATGGCGGTACCCGCACCGCCAGTATTACTGGCGCGTATGTAGCTTTGCATGATGCCATCTCTACACTATTAGCAAAAAGTTTAATTACTGAAAATCCGCTCAAACAAGCTGTGGCAGCCATTTCTGTGGGCGTCTATAAAGGCGTGCCAGTGCTCGATTTAGACTACATTGAAGACTCTGATTGCGGCACTGATATGAACGTAGTCATGACCACCGACGGCGGTTTTGTGGAAATTCAGGGCACCGCAGAAGGCGAGCCATTTGATAAATCCGCCATGAACGCCATGCTGGATTTAGCGCAAACTGGCATTACAGAATTACTTCAAAAACAACAAGCGGCGCTCAAGTAAATGTTTAAAAAACTTGTTATTGCTTCGAACAACCAAGGCAAACTGCGCGAAATTCAACCATTACTTGCGCCGCTAAATATTGAAGTGTTACCACAATCTGCCTTTAGTATTACTGAAGCAGAAGAGCCACACTGCACGTTCATCGAAAACGCGCTCGCCAAAGCGCGCCACGCGAGTTTACATTCAGGGTTACCTGCATTGGCAGATGATTCAGGTATTTGCGTCGATGCTCTGGAAGGAAAGCCTGGCGTGCACTCTGCCTATTTTTCTACAATAGACAATAACGAACCCAGAAATGATACAAAGAACAATATCTATTTGTTAGAAGTGCTAAAGGATCAAACTCATCGCAACGCCCATTATTACTGTGCACTTGTATTGGTGCGCTATCACAATGATCCGCAACCCATTATCGCAGAAGGCATTTGGGCAGGCGAGATATTAACTGCACCGCGCGGCACTGGCAGTTTTGGCTACGATCCTATATTTTTGGATGTGGCTTCAGGTAAAACTGGCGCAGAACTTAGCGCAGAAGCTAAAAATAAAATCAGCCATCGCGGCCAAGCCCTACAGCAACTAATTCAAAAATTAAAGGATTTACATAAGTGAAAACACTGCCTACTTGGCTACGCGACGACGGGAGCGTGGTTTCTTGCGTCGAAAAAGTAAAAGTCATGCGCGAGAATTTTGAAGAAATTAAACAAATCACCCAAGACGCTTTGGAAGACGGTCTTTTGCTCGAAGTATCTGAAACACAAATGCGCGAAACTTTACATCAATTAATTGATCATTTAATAAATCCTTATCAAAAACAAAATGCCGCCCATTAAGTAAATTTCTGTTGAAAAAAATTATTAATATAGCGCCAGAAGCCAGCTTTAATGCGCTTTCCAAGCCCATCAACACAAGTTCGCCAATACTTGGCGAAGTAACAATTTCTGGCCTAAAAAGTCCACCGCCACTTTCGCTGTATATTCACATTCCGTGGTGCGTTAAAAAATGTCCATATTGCGACTTTAATTCGCACGAATCACGCGCAAAAATTCCCGAAAAGCGCTATGTTGCTGGTTTGATAGCCGATTTAGAGCAATCTGTGCCGCGCGTTTACGGCCGCAAAATCAAGAGTGTTTTCTTTGGCGGAGGAACTCCTAGTTTGTTTTCGGCAGAATCCATAGCCGAAATTTTAAGCGCGGTACGTATGCTCACGCCGTTGGAATACGGCGCAGAAATCACGCTGGAAGCCAACCCTGGCACAATCGATACCGACCATTTTACGGGTTACAAACAAGCAGGTGTGAATCGCGTTTCACTCGGTATTCAAAGTTTTAACGCAGATTATCTGAAAGCACTTGGCCGCATTCATGACGATAAACAAGCGATTGCGGCGGCAGAATTGGCTTTAAAAACTTTCGAACACGTGAATTTGGATGTGATGTACGCGCTACCAAATCAAACCCTAGAACACGCTTTAAACGATGCGAAAGTAGCGGTTAATTTAAGTCCTGATCATCTCTCGTTTTACCATTTAACTTTGGAACCAAACACGCCCTTCCACCTTACGCCACCTAGCTTGCCGAGTGACGATGTGAGTGCAGATATGCAAGAACATATTGAAGCTTTTTTGGCAGAGAATGGTTATGAACATTACGAAACTTCGGCTTTTTGCAAACCAAACTCACATGCACGACACAACTTAAATTATTGGCAATTTGGCGATTATTTGGGTATTGGCGCGGGTGCGCATTCCAAATTAAGCTACCACAATAAAATTACTCGCGAAGCACGCTTTAAACATCCGAATGCATTTATGGAAAATGCTGAAACGGGCAATGCTGTAGATGATAGTTGGACAATTGAACCAGCCGATTTGGGCTTTGAATTTATGATGAATGCGCTGCGATTAAGTAATGGTTTTGAGATGAAGCTATTTCAAGAGCGTACGGGCATGCCCTGGGAGACAATATCCATGAGGGTTGCAGAGGCATTAGAAAAAGGTTTAATTACAAAAGATTTGCAAAAAGACTTAAATCTCATCCAGCCTACATTACTTGGCCAACGTTACTTAAACAACTTGCTGGAAATATTCCTAAACTAATTCTTTGCGCGCTGCTAACAATTCAATCAACATTGTAATTTCGCCAATTACCGCATCACCAAAGCCAGAGCGCTCTCCACCTCGATTATCGATTATTAAATTGCGCAAATACTCTGCCGCCGAATCATCCGACCAGCTGCTATAAAGTCTTTCCATAATATGCGGGAACTCTTCTAGGCTTTGCGGCACATACATGGCAACTTCTGTGTGATACCAAATGGGCGTCATGACATTAAATGTTTGATGCATATCTGCCGCATATCGCTCAAACTCTTCTTGCAAACTCAGTTTTCTGAAAATTTCCAATAAATACAACCAGTGATTAATCGATGCCCTTGGCTGCGTTTCTATCGTCATTTTTAAGTGAGCAATGGCGTCGTTACTACGATTGATACTCATCAGCAATTTAGCTTCATCTAAGGTTGCATCTACTCTCACTGCCGTTTCTTTTGCCGTTTTGTTTTGTTGTGTAGTATTTAAAGTATTGCCATTTGATACTTTTGTCGATTGGAAATAACCGCCCAAATCCGCCACTGTTGCTTGCATTTTAGTGGTTACAAAATTAAGTTTACTCAGCATTCCGAACTGATATTTTTTAAACAAATAAACGCCTAAAATCGTTGCCAAACATAAAATGATCCAAGTTAAATTATTCTTAACCTGTTGCAGTAGCAAATCTACTACTGAGCTTGACGCATTTGCTTGTGACTTAAGCTCTACCGGATTGTCTAAATTTTTAAATACTTTCTTAACTGGCTCGCTATCTGCAGACACAGGCTTGTTTGACTGACTAGTATTTGATAGATCAAGTGACTTATCCCAAATCAATTTCAATTCGTTCAATTTAGCTTGTAAAAAAATGAGTTTCTCATTTAACTTGGCCAGCTCTTCTTTTAAAAATGCGTTTTTAATTAACAAGGATTCATATTCCTGCATTAATTTTGCTGGAATTTGCTCAATGTCGTAGCTCAATTTCAGCTTTTGCTGATTAGATTTTTTTTGCCCAGATTTAATGGCGCGCGTACTATTTGAAAGTGACTTAAGCGTAGGGATCACTAGCAAAGTCGGCGTTTCAAAGCGATCTTTTGCTTTCAAATTTGGCTGAACCTCAGCGCTTAAGCGCTGCGTTTTAAATATAAATCGCTGTTGCATCGCTTTATTTTTTGGGTAAAACAAGCGCGCAACATCATTCAAATTTTCACCCGGCAACATCGGCCAAGTCATGCTACTAAGGGTTTCCTGCTCAGAATCTAAGGCACCCGAATCTAATGTTAAAGAATCATCTGAAATAACAACTTTGCTGTTAAAAACTAGCGCAAACAAAAGTACTAAAGTTAAATTTAGCTTCAAAGTATATATCTGTGTTAACTTACAATTTTTCGAGCACGCGCAATTGCTTGCTTTACTTGGGCGGGCGCAGTGCCACCAATATGATTGCGGCTGGCGACAGAGCCTGCAAGCGTAAGCACTTTAAAAACATCGTCGCTAATCATAGTGCTAAATTGTTGCAGCTCTTTCAGTGATAAATCGGCCAAATCACAGCCTTTTTTAACCGCATATTTCACCGCCAGCGCTACCGCTTCGTGCGCATCGCGAAACGGCATGCCTTTTTTAACCAAATAATCAGCCAAGTCAGTGGCCGTGGCGAAGCCTTCCAGCGCCGCTTGCCGCATATTGACTTTGCTCACAACAATACCACGCAACATGTCCGCATAAATTTCTAGCGTCATTAACAGTGTATCTGCTGTGTCAAATAACGGCTCTTTGTCTTCTTGGTTATCTTTATTATAGGCCAGCGGCTGGCCTTTCATCAGCGTGAGCAGCGCTACCAAATGCCCGTTCACACGCCCAGTTTTACCGCGTACCAGCTCTGGCACATCAGGATTTTTCTTTTGCGGCATAATCGATGAGCCCGTACAAAAACGGTCAGCAATATCAACAAATGCAAACCTTGGTGAACTCCACAAAATCAGCTCTTCCGAAAAGCGCGATAAATGCGTCATCAAAATTGCGCTAGCGGCGGTAAACTCAATGGCAAAATCTCTATCTGAAACTGCATCCAGCGAATTCTCACACACTCCATCAAAGCTAAGTGCCTTTGCTACAAACTCTCTATCAATTGGATAGCTGGTGCCCGCCAACGCCGCTGCACCTAAGGGCAAATAATTGATACGTTTTCTACAATCTGTAAACCGCGCCGTATCGCGTTTTAACATCTCAAAATATGCCATGAGATGATGCCCAAACGTGACTGGTTGCGCCACTTGCAGGTGCGTAAAGCCTGGCATAATGGTATCAATATGTTGCTCTGCCAAATCTAAAACTGAGGTTTGTAACTTATTGATGCCAGCTAACAGGTCGTCTGTCGTCGCACGCAACCAAAGCCGAATATCCGTTGCAACTTGGTCATTGCGGCTTCTACCCGTGTGTAAGCGCTTACCTGCATCACCAATTTTATCGGTGAGGCGTTTTTCGATATTCAAATGCACGTCTTCTAAATCGAGTAGCCATTCAAATGTGCCCGCTTGAATTTCGGCCAAAATTTCAGCTAAGCCTTTTTCTATCTCGCTAACATCTTTATTAGTAATAATGCCCTGCGCTCCCAGCATTTGCGCGTGCGCAATTGAGCCTTGAATATCAAATACGGCTAAACGCTTATCAAAATTGACAGAAGCAGTATATTTTTTAACCAGCTCGGCCACAGGCTCGCTGAAGCGCCCAGACCAGCTAGTGGCTTTTTTATCTAAAGAGTTTTTCGGCACAGTTATTCGCTTTATTTATATCGCTTAAATTATCAGGTTATTGTAAAAATTTCTTTTATAATAATATACTTATCGCAATATTATAACGAAGAATACGCTGTGCGCAAAAATAGTCGCTTACCAAACTTTCATAATCTTGGCATTCACTTACGAATTTTGCTAATTGTGAACCTATTGGCGATGATGGCGGCAATTTTACTTAGCAAGCAAATAGGTGAATTTTTTCCTTTATTAGCGCAGCTATCAGCACTGGTGCAGCCAATTTTGCTAATGAGCATGCTAGGTTTATATTCACTTTACCCGCTTTTAAAAAAACTCAATTATTGGCAAAGCACTGTGGCCATCATTTTGTTAGAAATTGGCTTCACCTTCCTGGTATTTAGCTTTATCAATTACTATTTTGTCAGTGACTCAAATACTGATATCGTGCGTGCGTGCCTGCTCACAGCCATTGTCACTGCCATTGTTCTGTATTATTTTTACTTGCAGGAACGCGCCTATTCTCCAGCAATAGCCGAGGCGCGTTTGCAGGCTTTGCAAGCGCGTATTCGCCCACATTTTCTTTTTAACAGCATCAACGCTGTATTGTCGCTCATTCGTAAACAGCCCAAACGCGCCGAAAAGGCGTTAGAAGATATGGCAGATTTGTTCCGCGTATTAATGAGTGAAAATCGCGATTTAGTGCCGCTGGCACAAGAAATTGGTCTTTGCCATCAATATTTAGATTTAGAAAAATTACGTTTAGAAGATCGCCTAAAAATTACTTGGCAAATCGACGATATGCCATCTGAGGCTATGATTCCGCCGCTGATTTTGCAGCCCTTGCTAGAAAATGCGGTGTATCACGGCATTGAGCCTATGCCTGAGGGCGGCGAAATTATTGTTAAAATTTACACCAAGCTTAAAGAGCTTCAC
The DNA here is from genome assembly GCA_040079935.1 of Methylotenera sp. GTDB lineage: Bacteria > Pseudomonadota > Gammaproteobacteria > Burkholderiales > Methylophilaceae > Methylotenera_A. The sequence continues at coordinate 71,782 of JBEBJI010000005.1, read as the reverse complement.
ATTAGCATCAATAACCCATATGCGCCGCAAAACGATCATCACTCTGGTAATAAAATGGCGCTAAAAAATATTAAAGAACGTTTAAAGCTACATTTTGACTTGGAAGCAAACATCAAAACTGAAGCCAAACAAAACCGCTACGAAGTCCGTATCCGCTTGCCCACAGGAGCATACTAGTGCTGAATATTTTAATCGCCGACGACGAAGCCCCTGCGCGCAATCGCATGCGCGATTTGCTATCGGAAATTGAAAATGTGGCGGTAGTGGCAGAAGCTAAAAATGGTAAAGAAGCACTTAATTTAGCGCTGCAAACCAAGCCAAACTTGATGTTACTGGACATCCGCATGCCAGTAATGGATGGCATTGAAGCGGCACAACATGCGCAGAAATTAGAACCAAAACCACATATTATTTTTACCACCGCGTTTGACGCTTACGCAATTAAGGCGTTTGATTTAAACGCGATAGATTACTTGCTTAAACCAATTCGGCTAGAACGCTTACAAACCGCAATCAATAAAGCGCATGCCCTGCAACCCAATCAAATAGCGGCCCTCAAGCCATTACAAAAAATGCGCTCACATTTAAGCATACATGAGAGAGGCCGTGTGTTGCTAGTGCCAATTGAAACGATTATTTATCTGCGCGCCGAGCTGAAATACGTTACGGTTAGAACTGCGGAGCGCGAATATTTGATTGAGGAATCACTGACCAATCTTGAAACAGAGTTTGGCGAGCGATTCATCCGCTTGCATCGCAATAGCCTAGTTGCGCCGCAATTTATTGCTGGTTACGAAAAACGCCTCAACCAAGATAACGAGCAGCAATGGTTCGCGTTGCTAAAAGAGATACCCGAAACCGTCGCCATTAGTCGCCGCCAGCAACATCTCATTAGAGAAACATAACAACAACTCAAAGTTTAATATTAGAGCAGGCCTGCAGGCCAATATCCATGCGGCTTTCAGGCCTGCTTTATTTGTTTTTATTTTTGTCTAAATCCTCAATCACTTTGGCCGCCCAATCTTTGCCGCCCAAGCCAAACGCAATGGCCAATGCCAAAAAGAATGCGCCAAACACAATGACAAATAACGAGTAAATAAGCTGCATACCAATACCAAGCTGTTCTAGCGCCACAAATATTGCCAAAATTTGTATGCCATATTCCGCCGATGTACTCACTGTAAGCGCATGGCTAAATTTGATGCTATACAGCCACGCAAACACTAATCTGTTCACAAATCGCGCCAGCAAAGTACCAAAAATCACCACCAAAATCGCCACAATAATACGCGGTAAATAGTTAGCAAGCTGTTGTAAAAACACCGCTAATTCGCTTAAACCCAAAGCGCTGGCGCCTGTGGTAACAAACAAAATAATCACCAGCCAATACACCACTTGGCTAATAATGCCGCTTAAGGTCAGATTAAAATTACCGTGACTCATAAAAGCTTCTAGCCCAGATTTTTGTGCAAATTTATCAAACTGAGCAAGCTCCAAGCCACGTTTTACGGCTTTTCTGGCAAGTTTAGCAATAACCCAACCCAGAAATAAAATGACAATCACTGCTAATAATTTAGGCACAAAATGAACCAGTTGTAACCAAAATTGATTCAGTGAAGCAATGAAAGTATCGATTTGATATTGCATAAAATTCTCCTTTAAAGCCAATTCAAAACAATGTGTTAGCTTAAATAATGTTATTTTTGTTTGTATATATTACACATGCAAAACGTTAGCCTAACCTATAAATGTCAAAATTTTTGTAACAGTTTGTAAACACGCTAATAAAAACGACGCTGTGATAAAATCATTCATATGACAAACTCAGCTAAAAATCTCACCCAAAAAAAGCTCGTAATTGCCTCGCGTGAAAGTGCACTGGCCATGTGGCAAGCCAAACATGTACAAGCGCGGCTGCAGGCCGCGTATCCCAATTGTGAGGTCACCATTTTGGGCATGACCACAACTGGCGACCAAATTTTAGATTCGCCTCTCTCTCGCATAGGCGGCAAAGGTTTATTTGTAAAAGAGCTAGAAATGGCCTTGGCCGATGGAAGCGCTGATTTGGCCGTGCACAGCATGAAAGATGTGCCGATGAACCTGCCAGAAGGTTTTATTTTAGCCGCGACTGGTGAACGCGAAGATGCGCGCGATGCGTTTGTATCGAATAATTTTGAAAACCTAGAAAGTCTCCCGCAAGGCAGCATTATCGGTACTTCTAGCTTGCGCCGTCAAAGTCAATTACAGCATCGTTTTCCGCACTTAAAAATAGAATCGCTTCGCGGCAACTTGCAAACGCGTTTACGTAAGCTGGATGAAGGTCAATACGCCGCCATTATTCTTGCCGCGGCGGGCTTAATTCGGCTGGGTTTGGGCGAACGCATTCGCGATTTTATCTCTCCGCAAGACAGTATTCCCGCGGTTGGGCAAGGCGCACTGGGCATAGAGATTAACGCGGCAAGAACTGATTTAATTGAAATACTCGCACCCTTAAACCACATTGATACACAATTATGCGTCGAGGCCGAGCGCGCCTTTAGCCGCGCTTTGGCAGGTAGTTGCACGGTGCCGCTGGGCGCTTATGCACTAAAAGAAGGTAACACCATTAATATCACCGGCTTTGTAGCTAGCGTAGATGGCAAACAAATGTTACGCGAAACGGCGAGTGGCTCAATAAGCAATGCGGATGCGGTTGGTAGAGCATTGGCGGATAAGCTGATTGAACGTGGCGCGAATAAAATATTGGCTGCGCTAGATCACATCAAATGAAACCCAAGCTAACAGGTATTGGCGTTGCGATTACACGACCTGTAGACCAAGCTAAAAAACTAGCTGCGCTGATTACCGAAGCAAGTGGCACGCCGATTTTATTCCCGCTTATAGAAATTACGCCGCTCGGTGATTACAGCCAATTTGAAGCGGTAATTAGCGAAATTGACAGCTACGATTGGGCGATTTTTATTAGCAGTAACGCTGTGCAAAACGGTATGCCGCGATTATTAAAGCGCGGCATTCCATCGACCCTAAAATTCGCTGCCATCGGCCCAGTTACAGCAAAGGAGTTGCAAGGTTTTGGAGTGGCAAACGTGCTCGTTCCTAACAACCGTTTTGATAGTGAGTCTTTACTCGCATTGCCCGAAATGACCAATGTTGCGGGCAAAAAAGTGATGATTTTCCGCGGCGTCGGTGGGCGTGAAGTGTTGGCAGAAACTCTTAAAAAACGCGGTGCACAAGTCACTTTTGCCGAATGCTACCAACGCATTAACCCGCAAGCTGATTGCAACTTACTCGCACAGCTTTATGCTGAAAAAAAACTGCATGGAATAGTGGTCACCAGCAGTGAAGCCATGCGTCATTTGCTAGATTTGGCGGGCGATAACGACTGGTTACACAATGTGACTTTGTTTGTAAATCACGCTAGAATCGCTGAATCACCTACGCTGTTAGGCTTGAAAGTAGTCGTTGCAGATGCGCTAGGTGATGATGCAATGGTAAAAAAATTAACTGACTCTACAATCCCCCTTTAATGACTGATATCACACAACCAACCCAACTCGTATTCACTCAGGGACGTCCATTTTTCGAAATGGTAATGTCATTTCTCGCTGCCACTGTAGGAATGGGTGCTGTATTTGATGCTACAAATCCACTCGGCTTATCACCACAAATGAAAGCAGGCTATCAAGGAATCGTAAAAACAGATGTTGTTATTGATATGAACCAAGTTCATACACAATGCATTTCAGGCGCTTTATCTCCCGACACAGCAGTGAAATCACTCTGCTGTATGCTGTTAAATTCAACCTATGAAATCGCAAAACAGTTTAACGATCGTAGTCCTGAGTTTGAGATATTTCGTCATCTAAGAAATGCTGCATCGCACAAGAATCTCTTCACGTTCAACGCAAACGAACCAGCTCTTCCTGCTCTTTGGGCAGGTCTGAAAATTGACCATACTCTAAAAGGCTCAACCAATCCTTTAGAGGGTGGTGAATGTGTAGGCACAGTTGTTTCTGCTGGAGACATAATTGCTTTACTATATGAAATTGAAGCAAAGTTACCAAACTAGAGTTGGTAGGGAGTAATACTTAAATGTAACAATCCCTACGCTATCAATGGCTTTGGCGCTGGACTAGCAAACGTAAATGCGTCACTGAAAAACTCATCCATATCTAAACCTTGTTGCACAAATGTATGATGCGCAACTTCACACATGCCTGGTGCGCCGCACACATAGGCTTGGTAGTCGCTTAAATCTTTGTAATCCGCCAAAACAGCCTCGTGAACCAAGCCAGTTCTGCCTTGCCAATTGTCACCTGCAGCGGGTTCTGATAACACAGAAATATAAGTTAAATGCGGTGTGAATTCTGCCCATTTTTCGCACAGTTCATGCAGATACAAATCTTCCGCCACCCGCGCACCGCGATACAAAATAATGTCGCGCTTAATGTTGTTATGCAGCATGTGCTCGATAATGCCTTTAACAGGCGCAAAGCCCGTGCCGCCTGCCACAAAGATAATCGGCTTTTGCGAATCTTCACGTAAAAAGAAATTACCAAACGGCGCTTCTAAGCGCAATATGGCTTTTTCTTGCATCTCGTTCGCCACGTAAGCGCTAAACACACCGCCTGGAATTACACGGATATGCAGTTGCAAAAACTCTGCATCGTGCGGCGCATTGGCGATAGAGAAGGCACGGCGTTTACCATCTTTCAAAATAAACTCAATATACTGACCAGCTAAAAATTGTAAGCGCTCACTCGCCGGCAATTGCAGGTGTAGCGCTATAACATCATGACTTAACTGTTCTTTTTTTGCCACGCGCGCGGGTAAAATACGTGGTTTAATACCTGCTAGACCACCCACTTCGCGACATTCTATCGTTAAGTCCTCAAGCGCCATAGCGCAGCATAATAAGGCATTTCCAGAAGCTAATTCTGCATCAGTCATCGCGCTACTTTGGTAGTCGTTATGCATGACTTTGCCACTAATCAATTTGGCTTTGCAGCTTCCACATGCGCCATTGCGGCAGCCGTATGGCAAGTTAATGCCCGCGTCTATGGCGGCCTCTAACACGGTTTGGCTTGGGCGCACTTCAAACGTGTGGCCGCTATTTTGAATGGTGACTTGCTTGTTGTTATTAGAAAGTGACATTAAATTCTCTATTTTTAACTTGTTTATTATTTATCGTCGTCTATTTTAGTGTATTCGCCCTCTATCACATCATCATTGGCGGCTTTTGTTTGATATTTTGTCTGTTGCTGGCTATTAGTCGCGCCAGCAAGGCTTGGCTTACCCATTGGAATTAGCAATAAAATCACCGCAATAATATCTGTAATGATGCCTGGAATAATCAGCAGTACGCCAGCGACCATATTACGCGCGCTAGATAGTATCGTTTTAATTGGGTTGCCGCCCGCACCAAGGCTTTGCATCATCTTGGCAGATAATAATAATTTTTCGCCACGAATAAGTTGTAAGCCTAAAAAGCCTATGACGACTAAGTAAAATAGCACCCACCAACCATATTTATGGGCGAGATCTACCAGCAGAAATATCTCTGCAAACGGAAAAGCGAGTAAAATTAAGCCAATTAAAAAACGCATGTAAGAACTTTCTACGGAATTTATTCTCTGTAAATTGGGATGTTATCTAGTTTTGCAATCGCAATTATTTATTTTTAGCATTTAAATTTGAGGCAGTATTTAAAGCGACCTTATGAAATATTGGTTAAACGTTACTCTATTCTCTTTATTGACAACGTTGAGCGTGCAATTGTTGCATGCGGGCGAAAGTAGCAGCGCAAGCAAGAATCTATTTGCCGCTGACACAAAAGAAGAAGAATTTTTATCACCTGATGTAGCCTTTAAGCTAGATATCGATCAAAAGGACGCAAATTATTTAAGCGCAGATTTTAAAATCGAGCCTGGTTATTATCTCTACAAAAATCGTATTCAATTTAAAGACAAAAACGGCCAAATACTAGAAGCTGTAATGCCTGCAGGAGATATTAAAGACGACAAAAATTTTGGTAAACAAGAAGTGTATCACCACGATTTTTCGATTGATATCCCAATAAAAAATGCAGAAGATCCACTCCAAATAAACGCCCGCTACCAGGGCTGTAGCGAAAAAGGCCTGTGCTACGCACCACAAAACAAAACCTTTGATATTTCATTAAAAAGCACTGGCCTGCAGACCAATAACGGCGCGGCTTCTGGAGCATCTTCTAATGACGATCAAGCCACCACTTTGCTAAAAGGCGGTAAATTATGGCTGATTGCAGCAGGGTTTTTTGGCTTCGGTTTGTTGTTGGCGCTTACGCCTTGCGTGTTGCCAATGATTCCAATTCTTTCCGGCATTATCGTAGGAGATAAAAAGGCGCATCATCACGCCACAAGCCGATTACACAGCTTTAATCTCTCGCTAGCTTATGTGCTAGGCATGGCGCTTAGCTACACCTTAGCAGGTATCGCGGCAGGGCTCTCAGGACAACTTTTAAGCAATGCCCTGCAAAGTCCGTGGGTATTGGCTTCCACGGCATTTATTTTTGTAGTTTTAGCTTTCTCGATGTTCGGTTTTTACGAGTTAAGATTGCCGCACAGCATCGAAAATCGCATGATTAACACCACCAATAAACTCAAAGGTGGGCAGTTTATTGGTGTCTTTATCATGGGTGTCATTTCTGCGCTCATCGTCAGCCCATGCGTAGCCGCGCCACTTGCAGGCGCCTTGCTCTACATTAGCCAAACACACGATGTCGTACTTGGCGGCGTTGCCTTATTTGCACTTTCCCTCGGCATGGGCGTTCCATTATTACTCATCGGCGCATCGGCTGGGCATGTATTGCCAAAAGCTGGCGCTTGGATGACAGCCGTGCGCAACTTTTTTGGCGTGCTCATGTTGGCAGTTGCCATTTACATCATCTCGCCTGCGCTCCCAACCAGCATCCAAATGGTACTTTGGGCGGCGCTATTGATTATTCCTGCAATTTACCTACACGCTTTAGATAATCTACCTTTAAATAGCGCAACAGGGCGATCTCACCCTTGGATGCGTTTTTGGAAAGGGATTGGGATTATTTTACTTGTGTTGGGAATTGCATTATTAATTGGTGCTGTTTCAGGCGCTAAATCACCACTGCAGCCACTTGCTGGTTTGCGCCTAGCCAGCGCAACCCACAACGAAACCTCTTTACCCTTTATTCGCATTAAAAATACCGCCGAACTAGATGAGCAAATTGATGCCGCAAAAGGAAAAATCGTTATGCTCGATTTTTATGCGGACTGGTGTGTGTCGTGTAAAGAGATGGAGCAATTTACTTTTAGCGACCCAGACGTGCAAATATCTCTTAAAAACGTAGTGTTATTGCAAGCAGATGTAACTGACAATACTGCTGAAGACCTTGCTTTACTCAAACGCTTTAATTTATTTGGCCCGCCAGGCATTATATTTTTTAATCGCTCCGGCCAAGAAATTAAGCCATCAAAAATTGTAGGTTACGAAGATGCTACAAAATTCTTGGCGATAGTTAACCAAGTCAATGAACTCAAAGCGGATGAATGCAACCCACTTGTTGTTTGTTAATAAACCAAGCTTTATATAAAGAGCTCAAATAAATGTTAAATAAATTATTATCGCCAATTGGCGCAATTGTCTTGATTGTTTGCCTTGGCTTTGCTGCACGCTACTTTTTTTTAAATGATGACAGCGGCCAAAATAGCAATGGTGAATCTACCAAAGCTTTATTTGCGGCTACACTCCCCGATGAAAAAGGTAAGCCACAAAACTTAGCCCAATACGCAGGCAAAACCGTAGTGCTTAATTTTTGGGCAACTTGGTGCGAACCGTGCCGCGAGGAAATGCCAGAACTATCGCAACTGCATGAACAGTACAAAGATAAAAACTTGGTGGTGTTAGGTGTGGCGATTGACGATGTAGCCACCATCGGCGAATTTTTAAAAGAAACAAAAGTTAGCTATCCATTATTTGCGGCCGAAATGCAAGGCATGGAAATTGCCAGCAATTTAGGCAACAACAAAGGTGTTTTGCCATACACAGTGATTATTAAAGCCGACGGTAGTGTAGCAAAAACGTACTTTGGACGTATTACAAAACCATTATTAGAAGAAACATTTTTAAAATTAATTTAATAATTTTGAGAAAGTAGTTTAGCTTTCTATTCAATTACTTAGCGCAATTTGTACCGCTAACTTCGCTTAATTTCTGCGATACTGCTGGACAAAAACTCGTAACTTCGGCAAACTTGCGCTTATGAAATTCTGCAAAACTCCTATAGATTTACTGAATAAAGAGGCGCTTTATGACCTCTAAGTCGGTATTAGTGCTACATGGCCCTAACCTGAATCTGCTAGGCCTACGCGAGCCTGAGCACTACGGTAATTTAACATTAGCAGACATCGATGCCAACCTGCTCGCATTAGCTAAGCAGGCTAATATTGCTTTAGAAACCTATCAAAGCAATGCCGAAGCTGAAATTGTGGCAAAAATTCAATCGCTTGCCAGCCCTTCATCTACAAGCCATAAAGTTGATTTTATTATTATCAACCCAGCTGCATTTACACACACCTCAATTTCAATTCGCGATGCGATTTCTGCGGTAAAGATTCCGTTTATTGAAGTACATTTATCTAACGTATTTGCGCGTGAAAGCTTTAGACATCATTCGTATTTTAGCGATGTCGCAGTTGGCGTGATTAGTGGCTTGGGCGCTGAAGGTTATTACGCCGCGCTACAATTCGCAATTAACAAACTTAATAATTCAATTAACTAAATAATTAAATATCTCCGAGGTTATTATGGATTTACGTAAACTTAAAAAATTAATCGATTTGGTTGAAGAATCTGGTATCTCAGAGCTTGAGTTGACCGAAGGCGAAGAAAAAGTGCGCATTAGCCGCGCGCTAATGCCTAACCAAGCCATGTTTAACCAAACGCCGATGCACTATACGACAGCGCCACAAGCGAATGCCACGCCAGTGCCAACAGCAGCTGCGCCTGTGGTAGCGGAAGTTGAAGGTCATATCGTTAAATCACCTATGGTGGGTACGTTTTATCGTTCATCCTCACCTGATGCAAAAGCCTTTATTGATGTGGGCTCTAAGGTGGCGGTTGGCGATACACTTTGCATTATTGAAGCCATGAAATTGTTGAACGAAATTGATTGCGATTTTGCTGGCACCATTAAAAAAATATTAGTCGAAAACGGCCAGCCCGTCGAATACGGCGAACCTTTATTTGTGATTGGCTAGGCATTTATGTTTGAAAAAATACTCATCGCCAACCGCGGAGAGATAGCTCTACGCGTACAGCGCGCGTGCCGTGAACTTGGCATCAAAACCGTAGCGGTTCATTCTGAGGCTGATAAAGAGGCCAAATACGTCAAGCTTGCCGACGAATCAGTTTGTATTGGGCCAGCACCTTCTAATCAAAGTTATTTAAACATCCCTGCGGTGATCAGCGCAGCAGAAGTCACCGACGCACAGGCTATTCATCCAGGTTATGGCTTTTTATCTGAAAATGCAGATTTTGCAGAGCGTGTAGAACAAAGCGGCTTTGTATTTATTGGCCCGCGCGCTGAAACAATCCGCTTAATGGGCGATAAAGTATCTGCTAAAGACGCTATGCGAAAAGCGGGCGTGCCATGCGTTCCTGGTTCTGATGGCGCATTGCCGGATGACTCCGTAGAAATAATTAAAACTGCCAAAAAAGTGGGTTACCCAGTCATTATCAAAGCTGCTGGCGGCGGCGGCGGTAGAGGTATGCGCGTAGTGCATACTGAAGCAGCCTTGATTAACGCAGTTGCCATGACCAAAGCCGAGGCACAGGCTGCCTTTGGCAACCCGATGGTCTACATGGAAAAGTTTTTAGAAAATCCGCGCCACATTGAAATACAAATTTTGGCAGATCAGCATGGCAATGCGGTTTTTTTAGGCGACCGAGATTGTTCTATGCAACGTCGCCATCAAAAAATTATCGAAGAAGCGCCTTCACCTTTATTGGCGCCTAAACTACGCGACAAAATTGGTGAACGTTGTGCCGAAGCATGTCGTAAAATTAAATATCGCGGTGCAGGCACATTCGAATTTTTGTATGAAAACGGTGAATTTTATTTCATCGAGATGAACACTCGCTTACAAGTAGAGCACACCGTGACCGAGATGATTACTGGACTTGATTTGGTACAGCAACAAATTTTTGTGGCAAATGGCGAAAAATTAAAATTCCGCCAAAAAGATATTGTGTTGCGTGGCCATGCCATTGAGTGTCGTATTAACGCAGAAGATCCGTATAACTTTGTGCCTTCACCGGGCAAAATTGGTACATTCCATATGCCTGGCGGGCCTGGCGTGCGTATAGATACGCACGCTTATGCGGGCTACACGGTGCCTTCGCATTATGATTCGATGATTGGTAAGCTTATCACTTATGGTGCTACACGCGACCAAGCGATTGCGCGCATGCGCATTGCGCTATCTGAAATGTTGGTGGATGGCATTAAAACCAATATTCCATTGCATGCAGATTTAATGGCAGATGTGGCCTTCCATCTAGGTGGCACCAGCATTCATTACCTCGAACAAAAATTAGGTATTGGCCACAATAAATAGTGTGGCTTGGCTATTACTAAAAATTCACGCAAACGAACAGAACGCCGATTTAATTAGTGACGCGCTAATGGAAATCGGCGCGCTTTCTGCCAGTATAGAAGATGCCAACGCTGAAACCGCTGCCGAACAAGCCATATTTGGTGAGCCTGGCGATCCTCCCCCTGGTATTTGGCAACAAAATATTGTCACTGCGATGTTTGCTGAGAATACTGATATCAGTCAAATTATTAGTGCGCTTAAAGTAACAACTAAAATTCCTCAATTTCAGTTCAATACCGAAATTATTGCCGAGCAAGACTGGGTGCGCGCTACTCAAGCGCAATTTGACCCAATTAAAATTACCGAAAAATTGTGGATTGTGCCGACTTGGCATGTGGCTCCCAATGCAGACGCGATTAATATCGTGCTTGACCCAGGCTTAGCGTTTGGCACTGGTAGCCATCCCACCACAAGTTTATGTTTGCAATGGCTATGTGAGCAAATGCTAGATAAAAAATCTGTGTTAGATTACGGTTGTGGCTCTGGCATTTTAGCGATTGCGGCAAAAAAACTTGATGCAGGCTCTGTAAGTGGCGTAGATATTGACTTGCAGGCCATTATTTCCAGCAACTATAATGCTCAACAAAATCAAGTTGAAATCGACTTTTTTGATGCTAATACATTTACAGACCAAACTTTTGATATTGTTGTGGCTAATATTTTATCCAGCGCACTCATGGTGCTTGCGCCGGCGCTAGCAAAATATTGCAAAACTGGCGCTAAATTGGCATTATCGGGTATATTAGAAGAACAAAAAGAAACGCTGATTGCACGCTATAGCGAATGGTTTAATATGGACGCACACACTCAAAAAGACGCTTGGATATTGCTCACTGGCACAAAACGATGAACTACATTACCTCCTGCCCTGCCTGCGAAACACAGTTTTTGCTTACTAAAGAGCAGCTCAAAGCACATCGCGGCAAAGTGCAATGCGGCAATTGCGAGCATATTTTTAACGCAAAAAATCGTCTCACTGAAATTTCGGATGACATTCATAGCGCAGCTGAATACCAAGCCAGTATTGAAGCACAAGGCAATGAAGCATCACAAAATACTGAAGAAATACCCATGAGTGAGGTTCTAAATGTTGTCTTAGAATCCGTTCCTAATTTAGAAAACTTAGAATCCATTCAACCCGACAATCCATATGTTGACGAGATTGTGATTGAAGCAGAGGAAATTTACGAAGTTGAAACGCCTGCTGTTATTGAAGATTTAACGGCTAATTCAAAATTTCATCCCAAAACAAAACTTAATATTTGGTTATTATTATTTAGCCTGCTGCTGGCTTTACTAGCAGGACTACAAAGTATTTACGCAGCGCGCACAAAAATCGCGGCGGAATATCCTCAATTTAAACCTTATTTAGTACAAGCCTGTGTTTTACTTAAATGTGAAATTGATTTACCTAAAAATTTGGATTTTTTCACCATTGATGACTCTGACATGCAGGAAGATGAAACGCATGAAAACGTGATTAATTTTTCTAGTTTACTCATCAATAACGCGCCTTATGCGCAAGCTTACCCAAACATTGAGCTTACGCTGACCGATACTTCTGATCAGCCCGTATTGCGAAAAATAATCAAGCCTGCTGAGTATTTAACTAGCGCCGCAAACGTGGCTGCTGGCATTACCTCACGCGATGAAGTGCGCATTAATTTAGCCATTAATGTGACTGATTTAACTGTGGCGGGTTACCGCGTTTTATTGGTTTATTAAGTTTATTTATAGTAAAAAAGTCGGCTTGCGAGCCGCTCTACGCTTGCCTCTCAAGGCATATCATTTAACAATTAATGACCGCATAAGCAATAATTTCACTTCTTTTCTAATGATTTTCATTAGTCTTTTTTAATAACTACACATAGGCTTGATGTTCAACTAATCTGTAGTATACAACTCATAGATTGCGTAGTACTTAATTTTATTAAACAACTTTTGGAGAAATATTATGTGGACAACACCAGCAGCTACAGAAATGCGTTTTGGCTTTGAAGTAACAATGTACGTAATGAATAAATAAGCTAACGCTTAATTGAAAAAGGACGCTTAGGCGTCCTTTTTTATTGCTTACCGCTTCTGCAGTTAAATCGTTTTCATGTAATCAGAATTAATTGCCTTAATCGCCTCGGCAATTTTTTCCACCGCTTCCAATCTAACAAAGCTTTTCCTCCACGCAATAGCGATGCGCCTTGTGGGCGCAGGCGCAGCAAATGGAATTACCTTAATCAACGGATTATTGTAGCGCGCTGCAGTAGCTGAGCATGGCAACACGGTAATGCCCAAGTTCGATGCCACCATATTACGAATCGTCTCTAGTGAATTACCCTGCAAAATCTCGCCTTTGCGCGAAAGCTCGGGGCAGGCTTGCGTCACTTGATTGCTAAAACAATGGCCGCTATTCAGCAGCAACACTTTTTCCTCTGACAACTCTTCTGGTTTAATGTGCTTGCGCGTCGCCCAATGGTGATGGCTCGGCACCACCACATCAAACTCTTCATCGTAAAGTGCGCGATATTGCAAACCTGCCACATCAAATGGCAACGCGATAATCGCTGCGTCAATCACGCCATTTTTAAGCTGTGTCTCCAAATTGGCAGTTAAATTTTCTTCTACTTCCAGCGGCATATCTGGCGCAGTTTTACGCAAAATGGGGATAATTTCTGGCAACAAATAGGGGCCAATTGAATGAATTAACCCTAGCTTTAACGAGCCTTTCAGCTGATTTTTGCCCAGCTCTGCCAATTGTTTTATACGCGCGGCTTCTTCTAATACTTTCTCGGCTTGCTCGATAATTTTCGCACCTATTTCTGTCATGCTCACATCGCTACGGCTACGCTCAAAAATGATGACGTTCAGCTCTTCTTCCAACTTTTTAATCGCCAAACTCAGCGCAGGTTGGGTCACAAAACACTTTTCCGCCGCGCGTCTAAAGTTGCGTTCTTGCGCCACAGCAACGATAAATTTTAGTTCAGTAAGACTCATTTAGTACCCGGGTGAATTTATATTTAATAAGTTAGTCTTATAATATATCAATTAATTTTATTTATCAACTTTATCAATACATACAATTATACAAATCAAATTTACCTGCCTACAATACTTTCTATGCATCTGCAATGATGGCAGTTTAGGAGAGTAAGATGATTAGCACTATTTTTGAAACGGCTAGCGAAGTGGTAATTGAGCTCCTAGCTAACTACGCAGTCTGTAATTAATTTAGTTGAATATTCTATTAGAAGAAATCTATGACAAATAAATCAAAGCACCCATTATTAACTGAAATTATAAAGGAGTTTTACCATGGAAAATAAACCATCAACTGGCAAATGTCCAGTTATGCACGGCGGCAATACCGCAACAGGAAATTCAAATATGGATTGGTGGCCCAAGGCCCTGAACTTCGATATTCTGCATCAGCACGATACCAAAACTAATCCAATGGGAGCAGGTTTCAATTACCGGGAAGAGGTCAAGAAGCTCGACATCGTTGCGCTCAAAAAAGACCTTCACGCCCTGATGACAGACAGCCAAGACTGGTGGCCAGCGGACTGGGGACATTATGGCGGCCTGATGATACGAATGGCATGGCATGCGGCTGGTACCTATCGTACCGCCGACGGACGTGGTGGCGCGGGTACAGGTAATCAACGTTTTGCTCCACTGAATTCCTGGCCCGACAACGTCAATCTGGACAAGGGCCGCCGCCTGCTTTGGCCGATTAAGAAAAAATACGGCAATCAAATCAGCTGGGCCGATCTGATCGTCCTCGCCGGCACTATTGCCTATGAATCAATGGGCCTGAAGACCTTCGGCTTCGGTTTCGGCCGTGAGGATATCTGGCACCCTGAAAAGGACATTTACTGGGGATCCGAAAAGGTATGGCTCAGCAAGGATCGTTATGCGAGCGCGAGCGACGAGACCTCACTTGAGAACCCGCTTGCTGCAGTACAGATGGGCTTGATTTATGTGAATCCTGAAGGCGTAGATGGTAAGCCTGATCCACTAAAAACAGCCGAGGCCGTGCGAGAAACCTTCGCACGCATGGCGATGAACGACGAAGAAACGGTGGCGCTGACCGCTGGTGGCCATACCGTAGGTAAGTGCCATGGCAATGGTGATGCAAGTAAACTGGGACCTAATCCAGAAGCGGCTGACATCAGTGAGCAAGGCTTTGGTTGGCACAATCCACAAGGTAAAGGCGTTGGTAACGAGACGGTTTCCAGCGGCCTTGAGGGCGCATGGACCACACACCCAACCAAATTCGACAATGGCTATTTCGATATGCTACTCAACCATGAGTGGGAAATCAGATCAAGCCCCGCGGGCGCTCGGCAGTGGGAACCGATCAACATTAAAGAAGAAGACAAGCCTGTCGATGTGGAAAACCCTGCCGTTCGGCACAACCCCATCATGACTGACGCGGACATGGCGATGGCGAAAGATCCCATCTATCGAAAAATCTCAGAACGGTTCCACAAAGACCCCGCCTATTTTTCAGAAGTGTTTGCACGTGCGTGGTTCAAATTAACGCATCGCGACTTAGGTCCGAAAAGCCGCTATCTTGGTCCTGATGTGCCGCAGGAAGACCTGATCTGGCAGGATCCTGTTCCCGCAGGTTCTACCAATTATGATGTTGCGGCAGTCAAAGCCAAGATTGCGGCTAGCGGTCTGGGCATCAGCGACATGGTTGCCACCGCATGGGATAGCGCAAGAACATTCCGTGGCTCTGATATGCGTGGCGGTGCCAACGGCGCACGAATTCGCTTGGCTCCACAGAAGGACTGGGAAGGCAACGAGCCTGCCCGTCTAACCAAGGTACTGGCCGTGCTGGAAAAAATTGCTGCCGAAAGCGGCGCAAGTGTGGCGGATGTGATTGTGCTGGCCGGCAATCTCGGAGTCGAGCAAGCGGCTAAGGCAGGCGGCTTCGCCGTGACCGTGCCTTTTGCTCCGGGACGTGGCGACGCCAACCAGGCGCAAACCGACGTCGAGTCGTTCGAATCGCTGGAACCGGTGGCCGATGGTTACCGCAACTGGCTGAAGAAAGATTATGTCGTCAGTGCCGAAGAGCTATTATTAGATCGCACCCAGCTACTTGGCCTGACCGCATGTGAAATGACTGCTTTGGTAGGCGGTATGCGTGTTATCGGCACTAACCACGGTGGCACCAAGCATGGTGTGTTCACCGATCGGGTCGGTGCGCTAACCAACGACTTCTTCGTCAACCTGACTGATATGGCCTACACCTGGAAACCAACAGGTAGTAACCTTTATGAAATCCGTTGCCGCAAGACAGGCGCAGTGAAGTGGACAGCAACTAGAGCTGATTTAGTGTTTGGTTCAAACTCTATCCTTCGTTCTTATGCTGAAGTTTATGCACAAGATGACTCTAAGGAAAAGTTTGTTAAAGACTTTGTTGCTGCATGGACGAAAGTGATGAATGCCGATCGTTTTGATTTAAAATAAAAATTATTAGCCAAAAAAATTAAGCCCGCGCAAGCGGGCTTTTTTCTGTAAGTTTTTATGCACGTTTGCGACAAACTTACATATTTATCACTTAAAATAACCCCGTTAATAGCGAATAGGAATAAACATGAAAGCTTGGATGTGCGTAGTGTGCGGTTTAATTTACGAGGAAGAAAAAGGCTGGCCAGAAGACGGCATCCCAGCAGGTACGCGCTGGGAAGATGTGCCCGCCGATTGGAAATGCCCAGAATGTGGCGCAGGTAAAGCTGACTTTGAAATGGTAGAATTTTAACTCTAAAACTACTTATTTAAGCTTAAAATAAATGCTCTGCAAGGCAATGCCCCAGGGCACCCTCTCTCAAACTCATTGCATGAGTTTGATTCACCTTGTATCCATGCGTGTCTCGCATTCGACTTAGTGCTTTAGCACTTAGCGAGAATGGTGATGCCAAGAACTGCTACAGGGCAGTGGTTTTTAAGTTTATTCGTGCTTAAAAGTGAAACATCGCCAACGCGGCTTTGCCAAAATACCACAGCATAAAAAAGAACGCGCCAAAATAAATAACGGTAACGATGAGCCAAAAAAACGCGATGTAAAACATCAGGCCGTCATCTTCCAGCTCGCCAATGCAATAAAACAATATCGCCAAGCCTGGCAGCATATTGTTAAGCGGTAATACGCCGAATGGAATGGCCATTAATGCACCGCCCGCCAATAATATAAAGCCACCAATTTTTTGCCCGCGAACACCATTGACCAATGACGGATAGCGTGGTTTGGTAAACTTTCTGCAAAGGCCCAAAATTTTAAGGCAAACGTTGGTTAATATTTGCCATGTATTTTCAGAAAACTCCAGCGTGCGTAATTTTTCTGGCAAAACAGGCGATTCATGACCATGAAACAATTGCCAACCCAAGGCTGCAAAAGCAACGCCGCCCAGCACCGTGATTGGCCCCAGCGGCAAAGGCTGCAAAAATGGTAACACCAAAATAATCGCAATAAACGCGTAACCCGCCTCATCCAAAGTATCCAGCGCCTCGCCTAAAGTCAGCGGTTTATGCTTAGCTTGCTCAGCAAACTGCTGCAAAGTTTTTACCAACGTCGCGTAATCACACATGAAATAAACAACCTTTAATAATTTGAATGATTATCGCTTAAATGATTGACCACATGACGACATTTTTGTAGAGACTACACAAATGCAATGTAGATTTTGATATGGTTGATGTTTTAATCTGGAAGTGCGTTAGCCCCCTGCTATCGCACCTACAATAAGCAAAGGCTCCGCTCCCGAAACTACCGCTTCTGGCAAAGCTATGTCCGGCGAATGATTGGATAAATCCTTTTCACAAGCAAAGAAGCGCAAAAAAGGTCGCCGCTTGTGGGTAACATGGTCTCGAATCGTTCCACGTAGCATCGGATAACGGAACTCTATCTCGTCAAGTACTGAACGGAGCGTGACTGAACCCTTAACATCAAGCATCACCTCGTTGCCCACATGCGCCAGCGTGCGCAAATGAAACGGCATAACAACTCGAATCATGGCAGCGTTTGTACCTCAACCGAAAGTACTGCTGGCAGGTCTCGAACAATTGCAGACCAGCTGTCTCCACCATCGGTTGAAGCGTATACCTGTCCACCTGTTGTGCCAAAATAAATGCCGCCTGGGTCGAGTAAATCCACTGCCATCGCGTCGCGTAGCACATTCACATAGCAATCCTTCTGCGGCAGGCCTTTAGTCAAGGCTTCCCACTCGTTGCCACCAGTCTTACTGCGATACACGCGTAACTTACCTTCAGGCGGATAGTGTTCTGAATCACTCTTGATCGGCACCACATAAACAGTATCTGGCTCATGCGGATGCACTTCGATTGGGAACCCAAAATCCGAGGGCAGATTGCCGCTGACCTCATACCACGAATCGCCGGCATCATCACTGCGCATGACATCCCAGTGCAATTGCATAAACAGTACTTGCGGGCGGGCGCGGTGCTGTGCAATGCGGTGCACACAGAAGCCAACTTCGGTATTTGGATCGGGCAGATATTGGGATTTCAATCCACGATTGATTGGCTGCCATGTCTCGCCAGCATCGTCACTGCGAAACGCGCCTGCGGCCGAAATCGCTACAAACATCCGCTGTGGATTGGTCGGGTCGAGAATGATGGTATGCAAACCCATGCCGCCTGCACCTGGCTGCCATTGTGGGCCGGTACCATGTCCACGTAATCCCGCAAGTTCATGCCAAGACTTGCCGCCATTGGTGGTCTGAAACAAAGCAGCATCCTCCACCCCTGCATAAACGCTATCTGGGTCAGTCAGTGACGGTTCGAGATGCCAGACGCGTTTAAACTCCCACGGCTTTTGCGTGCCATCGTACCATTGGTGAGTAGTGAGCGGTTTGCCAGTTTTATCAGAGGTGTCATAGGCAAACTTATTGCTTTCGCCTATGGGAAAACCTTCGGGGGAGACAGTAGGCTCACCTGGCGCCGTGCCAGGCTGTTCCCATGTTTTGCCGCCATCGTTAGAGCGCTGAATGATTTGCCCGAACCAAGCGCTAGTCTGCGATGCATAAATACGGTTCGGGTCTACCGGAGAGCCTTTCAGATGGTAGATATCCCAACCGGCAAAAAATGGACCACTGACCTCCCATTTTTCGCGCTTACCATCCGCGCTCAAAGTAAATGCACCTTTGTGTGTTCCCACCAAAACACGTACTCTGCTCATCAGCTTCTCCTTTTGAGTTTTGTGCTAGTCTTTTTGCAAACCTCGCTGTAGACAATGATGTTTGTGGAATGTCACAGCCGAAATCCAATCAGCCAAACCGCAAGTGACGCACCGATGACTAGAGCACCGTACAAAAAATAAATGGAATGCAGATACTCTTGGCCTTTAGTTTCTGCAGCCCACACTTGCTGAAATGACTCACTAAAACTACCACGTGCTGCCGCAAGACGCGATTGGCGAACTTTAATTGAACGCTGTAGTTTGAAAAGCATTACAACAGAACTGATTATTACGATTATTGCAAGAACAACAAGCACAATGCGGTCACAAACGCCAAGTGGCTTTATAAACTGGCTTACGCCAATAATGCCTGCAATGAGCGCAAACGCATAGTTTGTCACTGACCATTGTTGCGTTTTAAAATAAGCAAGGTCGGATACTGTTACTTGATAAAGCATCCTTAACTCCTCGTCAGTGGATTCAACGACTGCCATTTTACTCAACATGTACCATTTAAATATCCAAGTTACTTGCGCCCAACGCATTGCTTTCAATAAACGCGCGTCTTGGCTCGACGTTATCGCCCATCAACGTAGTAAAGATTTCATCGGCAGCAATCGCGTCATCAATCTGCACTCTTAATAAACGACGCACTTTCGGGTCCATCGTCGTTTCCCACAATTGTGATGGGTTCATCTCGCCCAAGCCTTTGTAGCGTTGAATATTCAGCGTGTTTTTCGCCTCTGCCAACAACCAATCTAGCGCTTGTTTAAAGGTGTTTACCGTTTGCTCTTTTTCGTTACGTTTAACCATCGCACCCGCACCAATTAAGCCGTGCAGCATGGTAGATACTTTTAAAAGTTGGCGGTAATCACCACTGCTTAAAAATTCTGCATCTATCACGCAACATTGCAAATTACCATGCACGTATTTATTCACTTCTAAGCGATAGGTATTGGTCTCAGCGTCAAACGCCACCAGCACCTCGCTGCCCACCGCGCCTAAAATAGGACGCAATTGCTCGGCCACTTTATTGGCGTTAGCCTCGTTGCTTAAATCAATCGCGCCTACATCTTGAATGGCGCGTAGCACGCTTTCGTCATACAGCGCGGCAATTCGGCGAATCACCGCTTCTGTTAGCACCATTTGTTTGGCGATTTCAGTCAATGGCTCGCCAGTCAGCACGCCTGCATTGGTTTTGGTGTCCAGCTCTGCGCCTTTTAATGCAGAATTGAGCAGGTAAATATCCAACTCTTGCTGATCTTTTAAATAGCGCTCATCTTTACCCTGCTTAACCTTGTAGAGGGGTGGTTGGGCAATATAAATGTGGCCGCGCTCAACCAGCTCGGTCATTTGGCGATAGAAGAAGGTGAGTAAAAGCGTGCGAATATGCGCGCCATCCACATCGGCATCGGTCATGATAATAATGCGGTGATAGCGCAGTTTCTCTACGCTAAAGTCATCTTTTCCAATGCTGGTGCCAAGCGCGGTAATCAATGTCGCGATTTCCTGACTGCCTAATAATTTATCAAAACGTGCTTTTTCGACGTTTAAAATTTTACCTTTAAGCGGCAAAATGGCTTGGTTTTTACGGTCGCGCCCTTGTTTAGCCGAACCGCCTGCAGAATCACCTTCCACCAAATATAGCTCACAAAGTGCTGGGTCTTTTTCTTGGCAATCCGCCAATTTACCAGGCAAGCCAAGCGTATCCATCACTCCTTTGCGGCGGGTGATTTCGCGCGCTTTACGCGCAGCTTCGCGCGCACGTGCGGCATCGACAATTTTGCCGCAGATAATTTTTGCATCGGCTGGATTTTCCGCCAAAAAGTCGGCTAATTTTTGTGAAACCACTTCCGAAACCACTGGTTGCACCTCAGATGAGACCAATTTATCTTTGGTTTGCGATGAAAATTTTGGGTCTGGCACTTTTACTGAAAGCACACAGCAAATACCTTCACGCATATCGTCGCCCGTGGTTTCTACTTTAGCTTTTTTCGCTAAATCACTTTGCTCAATATATTGATTCAACGTGCGCGTCATAGCTGTGCGCAGGCCGGTTAAATGCGTGCCACCATCGCGTTGCGGAATGTTATTAGTAAAACATTGCACGGTTTCGCTGTAGCTGTCGTTCCATTGCATAGCGACCTCAATCGTCATGCCATCTTTTTCGCCCTTAGCGTAAAAAGTTTTGGGATGTAGCACGGTTTTAGTACGGTTGATATACTCCACAAAGCCTTTAATGCCGCCTGCGTGAGCAAAATTTTCAGATTTTCCTGTGCGCTGGTCTATTAACTCAATTTTGACGCCGTAGTTTAAAAATGACAGCTCGCGAATACGTTTAGCTAAAATTTCAAAGTGATATTCCACTAAAACAAAAGTCTCAACCGAAGCCAAAAAGTGTACTTCTGTGCCTTTTTTATCCGTTTTACCTGTTTGAACCAAAGGCGCAACTGGCACGCCACGATGAAATTCCATTTGATGCACTTCACCCTTGCGGTAAATTTTAAGGCGCAACCAATCTGAAAGCGCATTGACCACCGAAACGCCCACGCCATGCAAGCCACCAGAAACCTTGTAAGAGTTTTGATCGAACTTACCACCAGCATGTAGTTCCGTCATCACAATCTCGGCCGCAGAGCGTTTTGGGTCGTGCTTGTCGTCATCTTTAACATCGGTAGGGATGCCACGCCCGTTGTCTGAGACGCTTATGGAGTTATCGGGATGGATGATGACCTTAATATCGTCGCAATGCCCCGCCAAGGCCTCGTCAATGGCGTTATCGAGCACCTCAAACACCATATGGTGCAAGCCTGAGCCATCGGAGGTGTCACCAATGTACATGCCTGGACGTTTACGCACCGCGTCTAGGCCTTCTAAGATTTTAATACTGTCTGAGTTATATTCGGGTTGTGCTGGAGCTTTTGCCATAATCATTTCTTTAAAGTTTAAGTATGTAGTATTTTTTAGTTTATATTTATATGCGCATCGGCATAACCACATATTTGTAATTTTCGTCGTTTGGTACTGTAACTAAACAGCTGCTATTGGCATCAGCAAATGAAAAATTAATGGTTTCATCGTTTACATTATTAAGCACATCGATTAAATAAGTCACGTTAAAGCCAATATCTAAACTATCTTTAGCATAATCAATTTCTAGTTCTTCTTCTGCTTCTTCTTGCTCAGTATTGGTGCTTATTAGCTTAAGATTATTGTTACTCAACACCATGCGGATGCCGCGGTACTTTTCATTTGAGAGTATTGATGCGCGTTGCATTGCGGTAAGCACGCTCATGCGATTAACGTTAAAGGTGTTTTGGTGTCCTACGGGAATAACGCGATTGTAATCTGGGAATTTACCATCAATCACTTTTGATATTAAGCGAATATTACTAAAACTAAAATTTACTTGGCCGGCGTTAATTTCTATCAACACTTCATCTTCGCTGTCATCAAGCAATTTAATCAACTCAACCACTGTTTTACGCGGAATAATCACTTCTGATTTTTCATAATTTTTATTTAGCGTGGTTGAGGTAAAACTTAAGCGATGACCATCGGTGCCCACAATATTGAGTTTATTTTCATTCACTTCTAGCAACAAACCATTTAAATAATAACGAATATCTTGTTGCGCCATCGCAAACTCGACTTGTTTTAATAATTTTTTTAGCGCTATTTGGCTAATATTAATTTCTGTGCCTGCGCCCGCTGCTTTAGTCATCACAGGGTAATCGGCGGCAGGTAAAGTTTGTAAATTAAAGCGACTTTTGCCTGTTTTAACAGTAATGCGACTATCGTTGCTCACCATGTCTATATCTACACCTTCTGGCAAAGAACGACATATATCTAATAATTTTTTTGCTGAAATAGTGATAGATAATTCGCCTGTAAATTTGCTTTCTATATTCAAAGAAATTTGCATTTCTAAATCGGTAGCGGTGAGTTGAATCGAATTATTTTTTGCCTCAACTAGTAAATTAGAAAGTATCGGTAAAGTATGACGACGCTCAACAATACTACTTACATTAGTAAGTGGTTTTAATAAAATTTCGCGGTTGATTTTAATTTGCATGATGCTTGTCTTTCAAGTTTGAGTTTCCAAGTAATTAATTAAGTATTTAATATATATTTAAAAATAATAGTAATAATAATGTACGGTTTTTCTGTGGATAACACTAATAAATTTAGTGAAATCATTAAGTTAAAGTTTAATTTAAGTTGTTAAGTTTTGCCTTTAATGTTGCGGGTGAATTGTGTATAAAAAGTTAACTTTATAAAAAACAGGTTTTAATCTTAATTAATCCACAACTTAATATTGCTTTAATCACAAGTCATTTATCCTAACCCTATACATTTTAATCCCTAATTACTTGCGTTAAAAATCCTATATCACGAGCAATGGCTTGATCATTCAAACGCAACTGTTCAATTTCTTCACACGCGTGCATCACGGTTGTGTGGTGGCGACTACCAAAAGCTTCACCAATTTCTGGGAAGCTATGATTGGTGAGTTCGCGCGCTAAACTCATCGCCACTTGGCGCGGGCGGGCGAAATTACGTGAGCGCTTTTTGCTGTGCATTTCGCCGACTTTAATTTTGTAATAATCTGCCACAGTTTTTTGAATATTTTCGATGGTAATTTGACGGCCACGCACCGCAATTAAATCACGTAACGCATCTTTAGCTAAGTGCAAATCAATGGCATGGCCAGTAAAGTTTGCCATGGCAATAATACGGTTTAATGCGCCTTCCAGCTCGCGCACGCTAGAGCGGATTTGCTTGGCCACAAAAAATGCAACATCTTCGCTTAGGTTGATTTTAGATTCTTCGGCTTTTTTAAGCAAAATAGCGACGCGCATTTCTAGCTCTGGTGGCTCTACCGCCACCGTTAAACCCCAACTAAAGCGCGTACGTAAACGTTCGTCCACGTCGATAATTTCTTTTGGATAAGTATCACAAGTAATGACGATTTGTTTTTTTTCTTCGATGAGCGTGTTAAATGCGTAAAAAAACTCTTCTTGGGTACGCGTTTTTTTAGCAAAAAATTGAATATCATCAATCAGCAATAAATCGAGTGAATGATATTGACGTTTAAATTCATCAAAGGCTTTGTTTTCGTAGGCCTTTACTACATCTGATACATAACGCTCAGCATGTAAATAACGAATTTTGGCATCTGGATTTTGTTGTTTTAATTGATTGCCGATGGCTTGTAATAAATGTGTTTTGCCCAACCCCACGCCACCATAGATAAATAGCGGGTTGTAGGCTTGTCCTGGGTTATCTGCCACTTGTATAGCAGCAGCACGAGCGAGTTGATTGGCGCGGCCTGTGACATAATTGTTAAAGTTAAAATTGGGGTTTAAGCCAGAGCCGCGCTCATTTAAACTGCGATCACTAGGACTACGGCTACTAGTGCTACGTTCGTTTGTATTATGGGGTAATGCGGCTTTTGTAGTGACTAAATTGGTGATAGGGTTGCTATTATTTTTGGCAAGTGAAGAATTTATGTTTGAGCGGCCATTGACTGTTTTTTTTACGTTTATTTTTTCACAAATGGTCAATTCAATTAATGTATTTTGTGGCAGTAATTCAGCTGCAATAGTCTCAATTTTACTTAAAAAACGTTCTTTTACCCACAGCTGTACAAATTTATTGGGCGCGAGTATGCGTAGCGCGTTGTCGGTCAACTCGGCTTGTAGGGGTTTAATCCAAGTATTAAATTGTTGCGCAGATAGCTCTTGTTCAAAGCGACTAAGGCAGGTAGGCCAAAATTTTTCCATCGGTTGCCTAAAATCTATTACAGTAGTTATTAAGTTATTGATTTTATTTTGTTTAATTACGGGCAGTGCATAAATAAACCAGCTAAGTTTACTATTAAATTTCCCGACTATTCTAGCTGGTTTAATCAGACTTATCCACAGGCGATTCACTATTTTTTCATCAATATATATAACCAAATATTCATTGACAAACTAGGGTGTTATCGGGTCTAATGGCGGGCTTTGTAGCATTTGCTAGTTGGAGACAATAATGAAACGTACCTATCAACCTTCTAAAACACGTCGTGCACGCACACACGGCTTTCTAGTGCGCATGAAAACCAAAGGTGGTCGTGCAGTGATTGCGGCACGTCGCGCTAAAGGTCGCGCACGCTTAGGTCTTTAAATTAATATATATGAGTGCTATAAATAGACGCTCATACATATTTTAAAGAAAATAAATTGGTATCGTTTAGATTAACTAGACAAGCCAAGATAGTAAAAACGGATGATTTTTCATCCGTTTTTAATTTGCGCAAACGTATTGCAAGCCCTCATTTAGTCATGCGTTATCGATTAAATGAAGCGAATATTGCGCGTTTGGGTTTAATTGTGAGTAAAAAAACCGCAAAATTAGCGGTGCAACGTAATTATATGCGGCGTGTGTTGCGAGAGCTTTTCAGGTTAAATCAACATAATTTGCCAGTGATAGATTTAGTGATTCAAGTGCAAAAACCATTTGAAAAGCCAGATTTTATATTGATAAAACAAGAGTTTGAAAGTTTATTGTTAAAACTTTCAGCTAAAATAGTGCCAATTAAGGATAGCTAGTAGCTTGTTTTGAAATGACAAAATTTTTGATTGCTTTGATAAAGCTGTATCAATTAGCGCTAAGCCCGTTTTTTGGTCAGCATTGTCGATTTACGCCTACATGTTCACAATATGCCATTGAGAGCATGCAAACATATGGCGCGCTAAAAGGCTTTTTGCTAACCATTAAACGATTATCACGTTGCCATCCATGGCATGTTGGTGGTCATGATCCAGTGCCAAAATAAAGTAATAAAATTTATAACTTATTGATGATAAAGAGTTTATGGACACACGCCGTTTAATATTATTTGTTGTTTTTTCATTTTCTATCATGATGCTGTGGGACGCTTGGCAGAAGAAGGATCAACCCGCGCAGATTACGCAACAAGGTAGACAACAGGCATCGCCAGAAGCTAATAACGATGCGGTTGCTGGCAATGCTGTAAATACAGCAACAGCAGAAAATGCAGTTATTGATGGCCAATTTAAGCTGGAAAAAGGTCAGCGTATTAAAGTTTCTACTGATTTATTTCAGGCGGAAATTGATACTTTCGGTGGCGATTTGCGCCGTTTAGAACTCAATAAACACAGCGCGGCAGAAGAAAAAGATGGCAATTTTGTGTTGATGGACGAAGCACAAAAACCGATGCTGTATATTGCACAAACTGGCTTAATGGGTAGTGATTTACCTAATCATAAATCACAATTTACCAGTGCTGCCGCAAGTTACACCATGGCTGATGGTGCATCAAGCCAAGAAGTACGCTTATCTTGGCAGGGTAATGGTATTAGTGTGGATAAAGTTTACACTTTCCATCGTGGCAGTTATGTCATAGATGTGAGCTACCAAATCAACAACAGCAGTGCGGCTACTATTACGCCAACCGCTTATTATCAAATCGTGCATGATAGTGAATCTAAGCAAGGCTCGGCCATGATGCCCACGTTTACTGGAGGCGCGTACTTTACAGATGCGGATAAATTTAAAAAAATTGCATTTGCTGATATGGCCGACGAGGCGCTTTCTAAAACAAGTAAAGATGGATGGATTGGTTTAATTGAGCATTATTTTGCCAGTGCATGGATCCCTAAAGCGGGAGTCAATCGTGAGTTTTACACCAAACAATTATCAGAAAATATCTTTGCAGTTGGTGTGATAACGCCAGGAGCGAGTATTGGTGCTGGTTCTAGGGCAGACATAAATGCACAATTATTTGCTGGGCCACAGACAGAAAAAGATTTAGCAGCAGCTGCGCCAGGTTTAGAATATGCGGTTGATTATGGTTGGTTAACAGTTGTTGCAAAGCCACTGTTTTGGGTGCTTACTAAATTAAATGATTTGGTACACAACTGGGGTGTGGCAATTATTCTACTCACCGTTTTAATCAAAGCGGCGTTTTATCCGCTTTCTGCAAAAAGCTATAAATCGATGGCACAAATGCGTGAGTTGGCACCGCGCTTGCAAAGTATGAAAGAAAAGTTTGGCGACGATAAGCAAAAAATGCAGCAAGCCATGATGGAAATGTATCGTACCGAAAAAATCAATCCGATGAGCGGCTGCTTGCCAATATTGGTGCAGGTTCCTGTTTTCATCGCGCTTTATTGGATGATTTTGGGCTCAGTTGAATTACGCCACGCGCCATTTTTTGGCTGGATTCAAGATTTGTCTGCGATCGATCCATATTATGTGTTGCCGCTTTTAATGGGCGCGACCATGATTATTCAAACTTATTTGAACCCAGCGCCGACAGACCCGATTCAGGCAAAAGTGATGAAAATTATGCCTGTGGTGTTCAGTATATTTTTCTTCTTCTTCCCCGCGGGCTTGGTATTGTATTGGCTGGTGAATAATGTGCTTTCGATTGCACAGCAATGGTATGTCAATAAATCCATACATGCTGCCGCTTTAGCCAAAAAAGGCAATGCAAAATAAAGATACAATCGTCGCTATTGCCACAGCGAGTGGTGCTGGTGGCATTGGTGTAGTAAGGGTTTCAGGCAATTTATCGCAATGCATCGCCAGCGAAATATTAAATCATTGCCCTGCTCCACGCTATGCGGCCTATTTGCCTTTCTACGACGCAAACCAAGAATTAATTGATCGCGGTATCGCGATTTTCTATCAAAATCCACATTCATATACAGGCGAAGATGTTTTAGAGCTACAAGCGCATGGTGGCACTGCGTTGATGCAGATTCTTTTAGCACGTTGCATAGCTTTAGGCGCGCGTCAGGCCGAGCCAGGTGAATTTACGCGCCGCGCTTACTTAAATGACAAAATAGATTTAGCACAGGCCGAGGCCGTGTCGGATGTGATTAACGCTTCAACAGCGGAGGCAGCGCGAAGTGCTGTCAGATCTTTATCTGGTGAGTTTTCTAATAGCATTAATTTAGTGTTGGCCAAGTTGATAAATTTGCGTATGTATGTAGAAGCGTGCTTGGATTTTCCTGAAGAAGAAATTGATTTTATTACGCAGGGAAAAGTTGCTGAAAAGCTGGACGATATTGCGACTGAATTGAAAGCTGTGTTCTTAAAAGCCAAACAAGGTAGTTTACTACGCGAAGGTTTACATGTAATTTTGATTGGCCAGCCGAATGTGGGCAAATCCAGCTTGATGAACCAATTGAGCGGCGAAGAAGTGGCGATTGTGACGCCGATAGCGGGCACGACGCGCGATGCAATTAAAAATATGATACAAATCAATGGGTTGCCATTGCATATCATCGATACTGCGGGGTTGCGCGAGACAAGCGACGCGGTGGAAAAAATCGGAATTGAGAGAACATATCGAGCGCTAGAAAACGCGCAGGTTGCATTATTATTGGTGGATGCAGCTCATGGTATTGGCGATAATGAAAAATCGATTTTAACGCGCTTGCCGCAAGAAATCGGCAAAATTTGGGTGCATAATAAAATTGATAGCACGAAAGAGATGGCAAAAGTTGTAGAAATTCATGGCGAGATGCACATTTACCTTTCGGCAAAAACGGGCGAAGGTGTTGAGTTACTAAAACAGCATTTATTGAATATTGTAGGTTACCAACAAAATGCTGAAGGCGTTTATATGGCGCGCGCGCGTCATTTGGTAGCCTTGAAACAAGTCAACGAGCATTTGCAAAGCGCAAAAAAAAATATGAATCTGGCGGAATTAATTGCGGAGGACCTGCGATTGGCGCAAGATGCGCTAAGTAGTATTACAGGTGAATTTACACCAGATGATTTATTAGGCGAAATATTTAGTAAATTTTGTATCGGCAAATAGGGGTAGGGAGTAAATAAAAAAGGCGCAAAAGGCGCCTTTTTTATTGTGAATTAGATTTAAGTTAAATCTACTACTTCGCCATCAGGAGCATTTTTCTTAACAGATTCAATACCATTATCGCGCCCCGCTTCTGATTCATATTGTTGACTTTGACCAATGACTTGATGATTACCAGCTTTAATTACAAAGTAAGGTTTGCCAGATTTTGAAACTAGACGATCATATCTGTCATCCATACCTGCATTTTTTTGTATAGAGGCAATGCCATTTAATGCACTGGCTTTGCTTTCATACATTTCGGATTGTAAAATAATTTGGCCATTACCGGCCAAGAGATTAAAGTGTGTTTGACCGCTTTTTGCTGTTTTAACTTCAAATTTACCCGCCATACTATTCTCCTCATTTTTGTTCGGTGAAAGCGTCATTAGCCGCTGTTAATACTATAGGCGTGCAATGATGTCTTAGTCAAGAGCTTGTGCTTTTAAATTATTGTGATACACGTTTCACGTGAAACATGGTTATTAATTCAACACATTTAATGCTAAGCAATTTTTTGCCTAGCCTGCTTCTCGCCTTTTCTAGTGACGCGTTTACAGCCCGTAATCATGGCACGAATTAGATTGTCTTTATGCAATATACTTTCGGCTACCACCCCAATCACATGCATGGACACTAGTACTAGCCATCCCCAGGTCGAGTATTGGTGTAGCGCTTGTAAAAAATCTGGCTGGTTAATCAACCAGCCGTCATTAAACACTAGCCATCCTGAGAATACAGCAGTCAGCCCAGTTATTAACATGGCGTAAATGACTAGTGAGCCAGCAGGATTGTGGCCAATATAGCGTCTGGCATTACCTTTTAGGACATGATATATATGGCTAGCCGCTTGTATAGGATTGAAAGGAAAGCTGTCAAAACTAGCATACCCCGTTTTCATTAAACCCCATACAATGCGGGCTAGTAGCAAAGCTCCTGCCACATAACCAGCCCGCACATGAATGAGACGATCCCACTCGGAGGCATGTGTATAGAATGCCACAGAGAATGCAATAACTAGCGACCAATGAAAGATTCTTACAAAGGGGTCCCAAACATATTGCATTAGACTGCCCCTTAATTATTTTTTGGCTGAAGGTGTTTTTTCTGTCAATAAATAGCCGATAAAATTAGCTTTCTCTTCTGGAGTACAATCGCTACCAATAATATCGTTGCAGTGTTCTGTAAACTTATCTTCAACATTTTCAATGTCATTAAAGCGTTTGTCGTTAACTGCTGGTGAAAGTGGACGAATTGCTTTGCCAGTAATGATGTGTTTGCCTGTATTTGCTGGGTTGCGAGTGTGGCAAGAAGCGCAAGCGGTTTCTTTGTCGTGAGCGCCTTTGATTTTGCGATTAAAGAACATTTTGCCAGCAATCGCAGAAGGACCTGCATATTCTGGGTTTATAATTCTAGCGATAGTAGTGTACTTTTGCGCTATTTTTTCTGCATTTGCAACATCCGCTTGTGCCGAAACTGTGGCCAAGCTAAATAACACAGCTAAAGCGATATTTAATTTCTTCATTTAATACTCCATTTTTAGTTAATAGTAGGGTTGATTCACAGTGTTATGCTACAGAGTTTCAATAAGAACAGCTTTGATATACATCAAGCGAATTGTATGCCAACCTTGTTAAGGATTTATGTCTGAAGTAAATTAATCATGTTGTTTCACGTGAAACAACACCTAAAAAGTCAGCAAAAACATGCTTTTGCATGACTTAAGCACGGGTTTAAAGTAGAATCTAATTCTATGAAATTTAAACTGTAAGCTATGAATTATCCTGATATTTTTGATGTAATTGTTGTTGGTGGCGGCCATGCGGGCACCGAAGCGGCGCTTGCATGTGCCAGAATGGGGCGTAAAACCTTATTGCTGACGCATAATATCGAAACATTAGGCCAAATGTCTTGCAATCCTAGCATTGGTGGTATCGGCAAAGGTCATTTGGTAAAAGAAATTGATGCGCTAGGCGGTGCAATGGCTGCAGCCACAGACGAAGGCGGCATTCAATTTCGCATTTTAAATTCCAGCAAAGGTCCAGCTGTACGCGCCACGCGGGCGCAGGCAGACCGTATTTTATATAAAGCTGCGATTAGAAAGCGCTTAGAAAACCAGCCAAATCTTTGGCTATTTCAGCAGGCAGTTGATGACATTATTCTTGAGGGCGAGCGAGTTGCTGGTGTTGTTACGCAGATTGGCTTGCGCTTCAAATCAAAGTCCGTGGTACTTACTGCTGGTACTTTTTTAGGCGGACTAATTCATGTCGGTTTGCAAAACTATAGCGCAGGACGTGCGGGCGATCCGCCAGCAATAAGCCTTGCAGCGCGGTTGCGCGAGCTTAATCTGCCCGCAGGTCGATTGAAAACTGGCACGCCGCCGCGTATTGATGGCCGCTCCATCAATTACAGCGTCATGCAAGAACAGCCAGGCGATAACCCGCCGCCAGTATTTTCGTTTATAGGTAATGTGGCGCAACACCCAGCGCAAATGCCGTGCTGGATTACGCATACTAACGAGCGTACGCATGACATTATTCGAAGCGGTTTAGATCGCTCGCCTATGTACACGGGCGTGATTGAAGGGGTGGGGCCGCGCTATTGCCCGAGTGTGGAAGATAAAATCCACCGTTTTGCAGATAAAGAATCGCATCAAATATTTTTAGAGCCAGAAGGCTTAACCACTAACGAAATTTATCCAAATGGCATTTCAACAAGTTTGCCGTTTGATATTCAGTTGGCGTTGGTGCGTTCTATCAATGGCCTGGAAGGCGCATATATACTGCGTCCTGGCTATGCTATTGAATACGATTATTATGATCCGCGTGCATTAAAAAGCAGTTTAGAAACCAAAGCGATTCAAGGTTTGTTTTTTGCAGGGCAAATTAATGGCACCACAGGCTATGAAGAAGCCGCGGCGCAAGGCCTGTTGGCGGGTGCTAATGCAGCGCTTTATGTTCAAGACAAGGAAGGTTGGTGTCCAGCTCGTGACGAGGCGTATTTGGGTGTGCTGGTGGACGACCTAATCACCACGGGCGTGACTGAGCCGTATCGCATGTTTACTTCTCGCGCTGAATATCGCCTTCAACTTAGGGAGGATAATGCCGATATGCGCTTAACGGCCAAAGGCCGCGAGCTTGGCCTTGTGGATGATGTACGATGGGCGGCATTTGAGAAAAAATTAGAAGCCGTTTCGCGTGAGCAAGCGCGGTTGAAAAAGACTTTTGTGCAAATAGCTACTAATGATGTTTCACGTGAAACACAAGAAGCTATTTTAGGGAAACCGCTGGAGCACGAATATAGTTTGTTTGAGTTGCTACGTCGCCCAGAGGTGAGCTATGAAGCGGTGTTGCGTATGGGCGATGTTGATTTAGGGGAGATTGACCCAGCTGTACGTGAGCAAGTCGAAATTACCGCGAAATATCAGGGTTACATCACGCGTCAGCAAGAAGAAATCGCCAAACAAAAAGGTAGTGAGAAAGCCAAGCTTGGTGCAGAGATTGATTATGCAGATGTGCATGGCTTGAGCATTGAGGCGCGTCAAAAATTAATTATGCATAAGCCCGAGACGATTGGTCAGGCTGGGCGTATTTCGGGCATAACGCCTGCGACGATATCGCTACTGTTGGTTTACTTAAAACGCAAACATAAAAAGCAAGCTATCCAAGCTAATATAGAAGCAGTATGACGCAAGCAGCGTTATTGGAGGCGGGCATTGCCGAGATGGGCTTAGATGTTTCGGCAGATAAGCAACAAAAGTTATTGCAATATTTAAGTTTGCTACAAAAATGGAATAAGGTGTATAACTTAACTGCTGTGCGTGAACCTTTGGAAATGGTGACTTTGCACTTGCTAGATAGTTTAAGTGTGTTGCAATATATTAGCTTCAAAAGCTTGTTAGATGTTGGAAGTGGCGGAGGCTTGCCTGGAGTTGTGTTAGCGATTTGTTTGCCAGATTTGCAAGTAACCACGATTGATACAGTACAGAAAAAAGCGATATTTATGCGCCAGGTAAAAGGTGAGTTGGGTTTGGAGAATTTAACGGTCGTCAATGAGCGGGTTGAAAATTTCCATCCAACAGAAAAGTTTGAGGCAATTATTTCGCGCGCCTTTTCTGAAATTAGTTTATTTATTAAGTTGACGCAGCATTTGATTGCAAAAAACGGGCAATGGTTAGCAATGAAAGGCACAGTGCCGCACCATGAATTTGAACGAGTAGCGTTTGAAGGCTTGGAGATTAAGCCTAATAAAATTATTTCGCTTAAAGTGGCGGGCCTGCAGGCAGAACGACATTTAGTAGTTTTTGAGAATAATGAATGAAAATATTAGCCATCACTAATCAAAAAGGCGGTGTGGGTAAAACCACGACTTGCGTTAACTTGGCCGCGAGTTTAGCTGCAAACTATAAAAAAGTGTTGTTGATAGATTTGGACCCACAAGGCAATGCGAGCACGGGCAGTGGCGTGGATAAAGCACATTTGAAGCTGAGCATTTATCATGTGCTGATAGGTAAAAATTCGTTAAAAGATGTCATCGTGAGTTGTGAAAAAGGCGGCTATCACATCGCACCTTCAAATCGAGAGTTGGCGGGTGCTGAAGTTGAGTTGGTAAACGAGTTGGCGCGTGAAATGCGTTTAAAGCAGGCGCTAACAAATTTAGAGCAAGAATATGATTATGTTTTGCTGGATTGTCCCCCTGCCCTTAATTTAGTGACCGTGAACGCGCTCACGGCAGCGAACAGCGTGATGATTCCTATGCAGTGTGAGTATTATGCGCTGGAAGGTTTGTCTGATTTGGTAAACACCATAAAAAAAGTACGCGCAAACTTAAACCCTGTGCTTGAAATAGAAGGTTTGTTGCGCACCATGTTTGATACACGCAATATGCTCGCACAGCAAGTATCGGCACAGCTAGTCAGCCATTTCGGTGATAAGGTTTATAACACGGTAATTCCTCGTAACATTCGTTTGGCGGAAGCGCCTAGTTACGGATTGCCAGTGTTAATTTATGACAAATCCTCTAAAGGCGCTGTGGCATATTTAGAGCTAGCAAATGAAATTATACTTAAAAATCAATTAGTTAAAGGTGCAAATAATGGCTAAACCAATGGGATTAGGGCGTGGCTTGGATGCCTTATTAGCAAACGATATTGAAGAAACGAGAAGTGGAGATGCTTTGCGCACGTTAAATGTGGCGCAATTGCAGCCTGGCAAATATCAGCCGCGTTCGCATATGGATGATGTCGCCCTACAAGCCTTGGCGGATTCAATTAAATCACAAGGCATTATGCAGCCAATTTTGGTGAGAGAAATCGGGGCAGATAAATTTGAAATTATTGCGGGTGAGCGTCGTTGGCGCGCCAGTCAAATTGCAGGCTTAGAGCAAATACCCGTGTTGGTGCGAGACATTGCCGATGAATCTGCGCTGGCAATGGCCTTGATTGAAAATATCCAACGTGAAAATTTAAACCCGCTAGAAGAAGCGCAAGGCATAAAACGTCTGATTGATGAATTTGCTATGACGCACGAAAAGGCTGCAGATGCGGTTGGCCGTTCGCGTGTAGCAGTTTCTAATCTACTACGCTTATTATCATTAACGCAGACGGTACAAGACATGTTGATGCAAAATAAGTTGGATATGGGACATGCTCGAGCGCTAATTGGCTTGGATGCTGCGCAACAAATTTTATTAGCTAATAAAATTGCGCAGCAAAATTTATCAGTACGAGAAGTTGAAAATTTGGTAAAAAGTGTGAATGCTGAAGCCAAACCAAAAGCACAGAAAACCACAACAAATCGTGACGTTTTGACCTTGCAAAACGCATTAAGTGAAAAAATTGGTGCTATTGTTAACATTTCGGCTAAAGGAAACGGCTCGGGAACGCTCAAAATAAATTACAGTAATTTGGATCAGCTGGACGAAATAATTAAGAAAATTACAGGCTAAGTGTTTATTAAGCTTGACTAAAAAGCCGTAATAATTCAAAATCGCGGACTTTGCTAAATCTGATTTCAAAAGCAACAAAAGTTGATTTTTGGCTGATAAAAATGACAGAAAATACAACGGCTTCAGTTTTTAGCAAAATGTTACGCTTGCAGGTAATCGCAACCGCATTAATCGCAATTGTTTCATTGCTAATATCAGGTTCACACGCGAGCATATCCGCGGCACTTGGTGGTTTTGCAGTAATAGTAGGTGTTTTTCTAGCCTCTAAGATTGCACAGCGTAACAAACAAGATGCGACAGCAGTATTAATAAATTTGTTGAAAGCAGAAGCAGTAAAAGTCTTAGTGATTTTTGTGTTGCTGTTAGTCACTTTTAAAGTGTATAAGCAATTAGTGCCATTCGCGCTAATTGTAGGTTTAGCGGCCGCAGCTTTAGTTTCTGGCGCGGCAATGAGCAAGTTGGATAGTAAAATATAATTAAATTAGGCAATTTCGATTGATATGACAACAGAACACGCACAACAAGCTGAGCACGCACTAACTCCTTCGAGTTACATCGAGCATCATTTAAGTTTTAATGCGCAATCGGTGGGCGATGGTAGTTTTTGGACCTTGCATATCGACACTTTGATTATGTCGGTTGTTTTGGGTTTGTTGGTGATGGGATTTGTTTGGTGGGTTGCCCGTGGTGCCACAGCTGGCGTTCCAAGTAAGCGCCAAGCTTTCATTGAATTAGTTTTTGGCTTTGTGGATGAGCAAGTAAAAAATATTTTCCACGGCGACCGTCATAGTTTTATAGCACCAACAGCATTGACGGTTTTTTTATGGGTATTCGCTATGAATGCCATGGATTTTTTACCAGTAGATATTTTCGCTAAATTGATGCACGCCATCGGTTTTGATAAATGGCGCGCAGTTCCTACTTCTGATATTAATACTACATTTGCACTGGCACTTGCTGTGTGGATTCTCATGATTTTCTTCTCGATTAAAGCCAAAGGTCTAGGTGGTTGGCTACACGAACTATTTTATGCACCTTTCGGCGGCGCCAAATTCTTTAAACCAAAAAGCGCGCTGGGTTATTTAGGTTTGTTATTAAGCCCGCTTTTGTTCGTGGCAAACTTCGCATTTAATATGATTGAGTACATTTCAAAACCGCTTTCACATTCATTACGGTTGTTCGGTAATATGTACGCGGGAGAAGTGATATTTTTGCTGCTAGGTTTGTGGGCTGCTACTGGCTTAACGGGTACAATATTTGGCGCGATTCTTGGTGCTGGTTGGTCAATTTTTCATATTTTAATTGTGGCGCTGCAAGCGTTTATTTTCATGATGTTAACGGTGGTTTATTTAGCCATGGCGCATGAATCACATTAGTTTTTAAGTAGTTTATTTTTATCAGTAGTTTTAGTTGTAAGTTTAATTTTTGAGAGGGTAATAAAATGGATGCATTAGCAATGATTCAAGCCTACACAGGCATTGGTATTGGTTTAATTATTGGTTTGGGCGCTGCAGGTGCTTGTATCGGTATTGGTATTATGTGCGCAAGCTTTTTGGAAGGCGCTGCACGTCAACCAGAAATGATTCCACAATTGCAAGGTAAAGTATTCTTGCTATTGGGTCTTATCGATGCTTCTTTCATTATTGGTGTTGGTTTAGCCATGATGTTCGCGTTTGCTAACCCATTATTAAGCGTAGTAGCTAAGTAATTAGTTGCTAGATAATCTGCCTAGATAAGCAGATT
This sequence comes from Methylotenera sp., assembly GCA_040079935.1. Taxonomy (GTDB): domain Bacteria; phylum Pseudomonadota; class Gammaproteobacteria; order Burkholderiales; family Methylophilaceae; genus Methylotenera_A. The sequence goes on along the minus strand of JBEBJI010000005.1, from coordinate 35,349 downwards.
AATTGACTTAAATATTGGAGCAAACATGAATATTAACTTTACACTTATCGCACAAGCTATCGCATTTGCTGTGTTGATTTGGTTCACGGTAAAATTCGTTTGGCCGCCGCTATTAAAAGCGATTGAGACGCGCCAAAAGGAAATTGCTGATGGTTTAGCCGCAGCATCAGAAGGCCGTAGTGCTTTGGAAGTTGCAGCAAAAAAATCAGAAGTCACTTTGAACGAAGCTAAACAAAAAGCTAGTGAGATTATTGGTCAAGCCGAAAAGCGTGCTTCACAAATTGTGGAAGAAGCCAAAGGCAATGCCAAGGTTGAAGGCGAGCGCATTTTAACAGGCGCTAAGGCTGAGATTGACCAAGAAGTAAACCGTGCCAAAGAAGGTTTGCGAGCACAGGTCTCTGCGCTGGCAGTGGCTGGAGCAGAGAAAATTTTGCGTAAAGAAATCGACGCAAAAGCACATAGCGACATGCTTTCTAAATTGGCGGCAGAACTATAATGGCAGAATTATCTACCATCGCAAGGCCTTACGCAGTTGCCGCTTACAAGCTTGGCAAAGAGCAAAAAGCCTTGGCAAAATGGTCTGAAATGCTTGGTTTTGCAACGCAAGTCGCTAGTGATGCGAAAATGCTGGCTTATATCAATGACCCGAATGTGGTAGCAGACGATTTGCAGGCGGCTTTTTTAAAGGTGTGCGGTAATAAGCTGAATGAAAACGCACAAAATTTAATTAAAGTGTTGGTTGAATATGGACGTTTATCAATTCTGCCAGCGATTAATGAAGCATTTGAAGCGCTAAAAGCCCAAGACGAAGGTACGCTACAAGCCAATATAATCGCAGCTTCCAAGCCAAGTGATAAAGAAGTAAAAGATTTAGTAAAACGTTTAGAAGCTAAATTTAGCAAAAAAATAGAAGCAAGCGTAACGGTTGATGCCGAACTTATTGGTGGTTTCAAAATTATTGTTGGCGATACCGTTATAGATTCATCCGTTAAAGGTCAGTTGCAAAATTTAGCTTATACGCTTGCGGCATAAGGCCGAGGCTTAAACTTTTAGCTAATAAAATTATTAGGAGTTAGTAATGCAGTTATCTACATCAGAAATCAGTGAGCTGATTAAAAGCAGATTAGAAAATTTTTCTACTTCAGCCGAAGCGCGTACGCAAGGTACAGTAATTTCAGTGACTGACGGTATTGTGCGTGTGCACGGTCTTTCAAACGTCATGGCAGGTGAAATGATTGAGTTTCCAGGCAATACGTTTGGACTAGCCTTAAACCTTGAGCGCGATTCAGTTGGCGCCGTGGTATTGGGTGATTATGAACATATTACCGAAGGAGACACGGTTAAATGTACTGGCCGTATTCTGGAAGTGCCAGTGGGCCCTGAGCTAATTGGTCGTGTGGTGAATGCGCTAGGTCAGCCAATTGATGGCAAAGGCCCAGTTAACGCCAAAATGACGGATAAAATTGAAAAAGTAGCACCAGGCGTGATTGCACGTAAGTCGGTTTCGCAACCAGTGCAAACGGGTTTGAAATCTGTTGACTCTATGGTGCCAGTAGGCCGTGGCCAACGTGAATTGATTATTGGTGACCGTCAAACAGGTAAAACTGCTGTTGCGGTAGATGCGATTATTAATCAAAAAGGTCAAAACATGACCTGCGTCTATGTGGCGATTGGTCAAAAAGCTTCTACCATTGCTAACGTAGTGCGCAAACTTGAAGAAAATGGCGCGATGGCATACACCATCGTAGTTGCAGCAGCTGCTTCAGATTCTGCCGCGCTACAATTCTTGGCACCATACGCCGGTTGTACCATGGGTGAGTACTTCCGCGACCGCGGTGAAGATGCACTGATTGTGTATGATGATTTGACCAAACAAGCGATTGCTTATCGTCAAATTTCATTGCTATTACGCCGTCCACCAGGCCGCGAAGCTTATCCCGGTGACGTGTTCTACATTCACTCACGTTTATTAGAGCGCGCAGCTCGCGTGAACGAGGACTATGTAGAAAAATTCACTAAAGGTAAAGTTAAAGGTAAAACAGGTTCACTCACTGCATTGCCTGTGATTGAAACAGCGGCAGGTGATGTTTCTGCATTCGTACCAACCAACGTGATTTCTATTACCGATGGCCAAATCTTCTTAGAGACGGATTTGTTCAACGCCGGTATTCGTCCAGCGATTAACGCGGGTATTTCAGTATCTCGTGTGGGTGGCGCTGCTCAAACTAAAGTCATTAAAAAACTTGGCGGCGGCGTGCGTTTAGCGCTAGCGCAATATCGTGAATTAGCGGCGTTTGCGCAGTTTGCTTCTGATTTGGATGAAGCAACCCGTAAACAACTAGACCGCGGTCGTATGTTTACTGAGTTGATGAAACAAGCACAATACTCACCATTAAGCGTTTCTAACATGGCGATTACCTTGTTAGCTGCCAATAAAGGCTACTTTGACGATGTGCCAACTGCTAAAGTATTAAGCTTTGAGAGCGCATTACACGGGTTCATGGGTTCAAAATACAAAAAACTCATGGAAGGCATTGAATCAAGCAAAGATTTAAGCGGCGATAACGAAAAAGCGGTTGAAGCGGCGATTCAAGACTTTAAAGCAACGAATGCTTATTAATCTACTATTAGGTAAATAAAATGGCTGGTAGTAAAGAGATTAGAACCAAAATCAAGTCGGTAGAAAATACCCGCAAGATTACCAAAGCGATGGAAATGGTCGCTGCTTCTAAAATGCGTAAAGCGCAAGATAGAATGCGTGCCTCACGCCCATACGCCGAGAAAATTCGCAACGTTGCGGCGCATTTGTCATTTGCCAATTCAGAGTATAAACATCCGTTTTTAATCAAACGCGATGTGGTTAAAAATGTTGGCTTGATTGTTTTGAGCTCAGATAAAGGTTTATGTGGTGGCTTAAACACTAACGTGTTGCGTATGTCGATTAACCAAATGAAAACGTGGGAAACCGAAGGCAAAAAAATTGCCGTGACTGCGATTGGTAACAAAGGCTTTAGCTTTATGAATCGCATGAGTGCTGATGTGAAATCGCATGTGATTGGCCTAGGCGATGTGCCGCATATGGAAAGCCTGATTGGTGCGATTAAAGTGATGTTAGATGCTTATACCGCAGGCGAAATCGACCAAGTGTATGTTTGCTATACCAAATTTATCAACACCATGAAACAAGAACCAACAATGGAATTATTGTTGCCGTTAAGTGGTGAAAAACTCGGTAGTCCAAAAGGCCATTGGGATTATATTTATGAGCCTGAAGCGGTGGTAGTGATTGATCAGCTAATGATGCGCTACACCGAATCGTTAGTTTATAACGCAGTGGCAGAAAACATGGCATCAGAGCAATCATCACGTATGGTGGCAATGAAATCAGCGTCTGATAATGCGAAAAATGTGATTGGCGAATTAAAATTGGTTTACAACAAAGCACGTCAAGCAGCGATTACTAAGGAAATTTCAGAAATCGTTGGCGGCGCAGCAGCAGTTTCATAAATATTGAATTTAATTAAATCTGACTAAATATAGAAGTTAGGAATAAAGATGGCAAAAGCAAATAATGAAGTAAAAATCGGTCGTGTCGTGCAGTGTATTGGTGCGGTGGTTGACGTGGAATTTCCGCGCGATCAAATGCCAAAAGTATTTGATGCATTAATTATTGACGACAAAACATCGCAAGCAGAAGCAGGATTAACATTAGAGGTTCAGCAGCAATTGGGCGACGGCATTGTGCGTACCATTGCCATGGGCTCGTCAGATGGCCTTGCGCGCGGCACTGCATTTAAAGCGACTGGCACACAAATTACTGTGCCAGTAGGCATCGGCACACTAGGTCGCATTATGGATGTACTCGGTCGCCCGATTGATGACGTGGGCCCAATTGATTCTAAAGAATTTCGCTCTATCCATCAAAAAGCACCAAAATTTGAAGAGCTTTCTCCTTCAGTCGACTTGTTAGAAACTGGCATCAAGGTGATTGATTTAGTTTGTCCGTTCGCTAAAGGCGGTAAAGTGGGTTTGTTCGGTGGCGCGGGTGTTGGCAAAACTGTGAACATGCTTGAGCTCATCAACAACATTGCAAAAGAACACTCAGGTTTATCAGTATTTGCTGGCGTGGGCGAGCGTACGCGTGAGGGTAACGACTTTTACCACGAAATGTCAGAAGCTGGCGTGATTAAGCTAGACGACATGAAAGAATCAAAAGTAGCGATGGTGTTTGGTCAAATGAATGAGCCACCAGGCAACCGTTTACGTGTTGCGCTTTCTGGTTTGACCATGGCAGAAAAATTCCGTGACGAAGGTCGCGATGTGTTGTTCTTTGTGGATAATATTTACCGTTACACATTGGCTGGTACTGAGGTTTCTGCGTTGTTAGGTCGTATGCCTTCAGCTGTGGGTTACCAACCTACTCTAGCGGACGAAATGGGTCGTTTACAAGAGCGTATTACATCTACTAAAACTGGCTCTATTACCTCTATTCAAGCGGTTTACGTACCTGCGGATGACTTGACCGATCCATCACCAGCTACGACTTTCCAACACTTGGATTCAACCGTAGTGTTGAGCCGTGATATTGCTTCATTAGGTATTTACCCAGCGGTTGACCCGCTTGATTCAACCTCACGCCAATTAGATCCATTGGTAGTTGGTGAAGAGCACTACAACGTTGCACGTAGCGTTCAACAAACATTACAACGTTATAAAGAACTACGCGACATTATTGCTATTTTGGGTATGGATGAGTTATCACCAGAAGATAAATTAGCTGTTGGTCGCGCACGTAAAATCCAACGTTTCTTGTCACAACCTTTCCACGTGGCCGAGGTATTTACTGGTTCGCCAGGAAAATATGTGCCATTAAAAGAAACTATCAAAGGCTTTAAAGCCATTGTTGCAGGCGAGTACGATCACTTGCCAGAGCAAGCGTTCTACATGGTGGGTGGTATTGAAGAAGCAGTAGAAAAAGCGAAAACTCTGAATTAATATGGCAAACACTGTTCATATCGATGTAGTTAGCGCAGAAGCTTTAATCTTCTCTGGCGAAGCCGAGTTTGTAGTGGCGCCAGCGGGTGCGGGTGAAGTGGGTATTTACCCAAATCACGCGCCCATGATTACCACCATCAAGCCGGGTGCATTGCGCATTAAGCAAGCAGATGTTGCAGAGGAAACGCTAATTTTTCTTTCTGGCGGCATGTTAGAAGTGCAACCGGGTATGATTACCGTGTTGGCGGACACGGCAATTCGTGGCCACGATTTAGATGAAGCTAAAGCAATCGCAGCAAAAGAAGCAGCGATGGAAGCGATGAAAAATCGCACTTCAGATATGGATTACGCGGCAGCACAAGCAGAACTTGCCGAGGCGGTGGCGCAAATTCAAGCGATTCAAAAACTACGTAAAAGCATACATTAAGCAATTTACGTGTGTAAAAAGGCAGCTTAGGCTGCTTTTTTTATTAAGTTAATCTAAATAGCACCAGCCTGCAAGCCAATATCCATAAGGATTCCAGAGCGGTTATTTTAAAGTTTTATAAGAGCCGATTTAATATATTTTAGTGCCTATATAAATTTGTAGCGCAGTCCACACGGCGCGTATGCTTAATTTTCCTAAAAACTTAATTTGTAAAATAAATGGTTTAGTCGTAGTAAAATACATCACTTATGACTCAAAAACTAAATATTGTCATTCTCGCTGCTGGCAAAGGTACGCGTATGCATTCCAACAAGCCAAAAGTGCTGCACGAAGTCGCAGGAAAGCCAATTTTGGCGCATGTGATTGATTGCGCTAAAGCCTTAAAACCGCAAAAAATTATCGTAGTGTATGGTTTTGGTGGCGAGATTGTGCGTGAGGCTTTTGCAAAAGAAAATATTACTTGGGTGAACCAAGCTGAGCAACATGGTACAGGTCATGCAGTCCAGCAAGCCGTGCCGCATTTAGATGCGGATGCAAACACCTTGATTTTGTTGGGTGATGTGCCATTGGTGAATGTTGAAGCTTGTCATAAATTAATCGAGCAAGCGAACAATAAACTGGCGATTTTATCGTTTAATAAAGCCGACCCAACTGGCTACGGCCGCATCATTCGGGCATCTCAAGGCAATGTTGTTGCAATCGTTGAGCACAAAGACGCGACTGAAGCACAACGTGTAGTGAAAGAAGTGAACACGGGCATCATGGCCATGCCAAACGCGCACTTAACAAAATGGCTGGCACAACTCACCAATAATAACGCGCAAAATGAATATTATTTAACTGATATTGTGGAGCTTGCCGTGAAGGATAAGGTAGAAGTGGTGGCTGAAATTACTGCGGATGAATGGTCGGTAACAGGCATTAATTCCAAAGTAGATTTAAGCCAAATAGAGCGTGTACATCAATGTCGCATTGCGCAACAATTATTGCAGCAAGGTGTTACATTGAAAGACCCTACCCGTTTGGATGTGCGTGGCAATTTAGTTTGCGGTCGCGATGTTGAAATCGATGTGAACTGCATATTTGAAGGCGATGTAACGCTTGGCGATAGCGTAAAAATCGCTGCAAATTGTATTATTAAAAATGCAACAATAAAAGCTAATACGCATATTTTACCTTTTACGCATATTGACGATGCCAGCATTGGTGAAAATAGTCGCATTGGGCCATATGCGCGCTTGCGCCCTGGTACTACACTAGCTACAGAGACACATATCGGCAATTTTGTTGAGCTTAAAAATGCTCAAGTGGATGTGGGTAGCAAAATCAATCACCTGAGTTATGTCGGTGACACTACTGTGGGTAAAAATGTCAATATTGGTGCAGGTACGATTACCTGCAATTACGATGGTGCGAATAAATTTAGAACTATTATTGAAGATGACGTTTTTGTTGGCTCTGATACGCAACTCATAGCGCCCGTGACGATACGCCGTGGTGCGACCATTGCGGCAGGCTCAACTATTACCAAAGATGCGCCAGCAGATCAGCTTACATTATGCAGAGCAAAAGAACAAAAATCATTTGCAGGTTGGAAGCGACCACAGAAGATTAAAAAATAGCATTTAAGCAATGTAAACCTAGAAAGATTAAATTTTATGTGTGGCATAGTTGGCGCAGTAGCGAATAGAAACGTTGTTTCTACTTTAATTGAAGGCTTAAGCCGCCTAGAATACCGCGGCTACGATTCCGCTGGCGTGGCCGTGCTTAACAGCAACGGTATAGAACGCGTACGCGCCGTTGGCCGCGTTGCGGCGATGACAGAAAAAGCGCATGAAGCGAAATTAACAGGCCAAGTTGGCATCGGCCATACGCGTTGGGCCACGCACGGTGGCGTGACTGAGAGCAACGCACATCCGCATGTTTCAAAAGGTGAAATTGCCGTAGTGCATAACGGCATTATCGAAAATCACGACGAGCAACGCACACGCTTAAAAGCTCTGGGCTACGAGTTTACATCGCAAACCGATACTGAAGTGATTGCTCACTTAATTCACTATTACCACCAAGATTTAGCGCTTTTGGCTGCCACACAAAAGGCAATGGCAGAGCTTACAGGTGCGTTTGCGATTAGCGTGATTTCAGTTAAAGAGCCGGAGCACATGATTACAGCGCGCCTGGGCTGCCCATTGTTGATAGGCTTGGGGGAAGGTGAAAACTTCATCGCATCCGATGTTTCAGCCGTGCTTTCAGTTACCCGCAAAGTGATTTATCTTGAGGATGGTGATGTCGCCGATATTCGCCGTGATGGCGTGACTATTTTCGGGCGCGATGGCGAAATTGTTACGCGCAAAATCCACGTGAGCGATGTCTCACTCGCCAGCATGGAGCTCGGCCCTTACGCGCACTTCATGCAAAAGGAAATTCACGAGCAGCCGCGCGCGCTGACAGATACGATAGAAGCCTTGATTGACAATAACAGCTTCTCAGCCGAGCTGTTTGGCAAGGCAGCCGCTGATGTTTTCAAGCAGGTAGATAGCATCCTGATTCTTGCTGCAGGCACCAGTTATTACGCCGCGCTCACGGCCAAATATTGGCTAGAAAGCATTGCAAAAATACCTACCAATGTCGAAATCGCCAGTGAATATCGCTATCGCGAATCGGTGCCAAATAAAAATCAGCTCATTGTCACCATTTCGCAATCGGGTGAAACGCTGGATACGATGGAAGCTTTAAAACATGCAAAATCGTTAGGCCAAAATCTCACTTTAGCGATTTGTAACGTGCAAGAGAGCGCCATTCCACGCGCCTCACAGCTGGTCTTTTATACCCGCGCTGGAGCAGAAATCGGCGTGGCTTCCACCAAAGCCTTCACTACGCAATTGGTCGCCCTATTCACTTTGGCAGCTACGTTGGCAAAACAGCGTGGTTTATTAAGTGCCACGCAAGAGCAGGAGCATCTTTCAGCCTTGCGCCAATTGGCTGGTAGCGTGCAATATGCACTTAATCTGGAACCGCAAATTCGCGAATGGGCAAAACGCTTTGCCGATAAAGAACACGCGTTGTTTTTAGGCCGTGGTGTGCACTATCCCATTGCTCTGGAAGGTGCGCTTAAGCTTAAAGAGATATCTTACATCCATGCCGAGGCTTACCCCGCAGGCGAGCTTAAACACGGCCCCTTGGCGTTGGTAGATAACAATATGCCAGTGGTGGTGATTGCGCCGAACGATGCCCTGCTAGAGAAAGTAAAATCCAATATGCAAGAGGTGCGCGCGCGTGGTGGCGAGCTATTTGTATTTGCCGATGCTGATAGTCACTTTACCGAATCCGAAGGTGTGCATGTTATTCGCACCCCGCGCCATGTGGGCGTGCTCTCCCCTATTTTGCATACTATCCCCGTGCAAATGTTGGCCTACCATGCGGCCTTGTTGAAGGGGACGGATGTGGATAAACCGAGAAATCTGGCTAAGTCGGTGACGGTTGAATAAGAACATGAGGTTGTAATGTTAGTAAGTCGCATCATAGGAAATTGTCCTGGATGTGGCGGGAAAGATACATATGGCAACGTATCTGTTCGCGGCGACCATATCCTTCGCGGGTGTCTTCGTTGCCGCTACCATAACAGCGTGCCCTTGCCTACTACAAAAAAGAAGATACTTTATCTAGACCAGTTTTTCTTTAGTGGTGCTTTTCGTGGCAAAGATATGCGTTTTACAACCGCAGCTCAAAAAATTATGAGCCTGTGCGCAAAACAGTTACTGGTTGTTCCTTATTCGTCAGTGCATGAAGATGAAACATATCAATGGACCGGTAATGATGGTCAATCTAAAGATGAACTCATGGAATTTATCAAAGCTACTTCGCGAGGCCATGAGTTTGAACCTGCTTATGATGTAGAACGTACACAAATCATCAATGCATTTCAGCATCATCTTAATGGCGAAGAACCTGAATATCTCTTGAATGAATGCGAAGTGGTCGAGTCTGCCATACATGATTGGGATGATTACATTCGTATTGATGTTGGCCGCTACATGGGTGATATCGAGTTGATTCGAAGTTTGAAAACTCAATCTATTTCATCTTTAGTGGCGATATTTGACTCTTGGGTGAGTTCGCAAAATAATTTTGAACAAGATGTTACATTGGAGCATCAGGCCGCTTTCAAAGGTTATCTGGACAGTTACATCGAATTCGTTGCAAGAATTGGCGGCGGTGATTACAGTGCAATGTTCAATTCTCCGATAGTATCCATGATAGTTCAGGCGATGCTGCAGTGTATACCCGAGGATGTTCCTGTGGAGAAGCGATTGAAGGTTGTTGGCGAATTTTTTATATCTCAGCATTTTTCACAAATTCCCTTGCAATGGCTCAAAGCTAGAATGTTCGCTGTTCTTAAGGATATGGTAAAGCGAGGCGCATTCGCAAATAGAGAAGAAGCATTGAGTATCCATAGTGGATTCTTTTACGATGTTGACCACATTGCTACCTATGCCCCTTACTGCGATGCTTTTATCATGGATAAGCGCATGGCAGAAATCGTGCGCGATCCGAGGATTGCACTAGAAGAAAAATTTTCCGTCAAAATATTTAGCTTGAACAATTGGGACGAACTTTTGGCTTGGCTAGACAGCGAAGAAGCCAATATCACAGCTGAACATTGGTCAGGTCTATCAGAGGCTTATCCTTAAGAAGCTTTGCAGAGTATGTTTTTATGTCGGGGTTGCCGACAGCAAGTTACTTTCTTTTGCTTGTCCAAAAGAAAGTAACCAAAGTAAACGACACCCCACAGCCGCTTTATCCTTCGGTCTTAGCGCTGCATCTGGGCGGCTGCGGAACTCGTGTTTTCAGCACTCAGACAGTCCTCGCCGCTTATCCATCTGCCGCTCAAGCCGAAGGCGCGACAAAGGGGATTTAAAATCAAAATCCAAACCATGCGGATTCGGTAAAAATAGATGCCCTGTAAGCCGCATGGATATTGGCTTGCAGAGCATCTTACTTTGCATCTAAATGCATTGTAAAACTATCTAAACAACCACCAGCCTGCCCAGGTTGCTGCAACTTGCACAATTAAGCCCAGAAGGACCTTGTCTGAAAATTCCTTACCGCCACTGATAAACGCGATGACCGCTTTTGAAGTTGAATTGACTGAAAAAGCAACTAGTATGGGGATTACAGCACTTTCTGGGCTCAATTTACCAGCTGCGGAGAGAGAGGCGACAGAAATGGTGGCTGCATGAGCATCTGCTATACCAGCTACACCAGAGGCCACTATAAGCCCTGTTTGACCAAACCAAGCTTTTAACGCAGCTGATGCAAGCAGCGCTGCCGCAATTGCAGCCGCGAGCATAAGGGCAGTTTTTACACTAAATGTTTGGGTGGGTTTGGTTATTTCTGTTCCCCTTTTATGGAATGACTTTAAAGTTACTACCAAACCATAAATCGCAATTGAAACGCCGCCAAAAATAAGTGGCCACATCAGTGCGTTCAATGTGGGCGGGTGAATTGCCGCGAGCAGTATCGCCAGCTGTAAAATAGTCGCGAGGCAGGATAACACCGCTCCCGCCACCGCCGCACCCAGTAAGCTAGGTGTTTCTTTAGCACGCTCTCCCATTGCACCGACAGTTGCAGTGCTGGAAATAAAACCTGACACCAGCCCAACAATCGGTAGCCCGATGCGCCCGCCTAGCCAGCGCAAGGCAAGGTGACCGAGCGCGCTAATCGCCATGACCAAAATCACAATCAGCCAGAGATTTCGCGGGTTTATGGCCTCGAATGGACCAATAGGCTTATTAGGGACAAGCGGCAATATGATGAGTGTTGCGGCGGCAAGAATGAGAAAATCATTCAATTCATCCTTAGTCACTACGCCAAGCACAAAGCCATGTATGGGCTCTTTAGCCGCCAGCAGTATGGCGACCGCCACAGCAAGCGCTGCGGCTAATGCAGGTGCGCTCATGGCTAGCCCGCCTAAGATGACCGTTAATATCAAAGCGATTTCAGTGGTAAGCCCAGGATCTTTGCTGCGTTTATTGAAGTAAGCAACTGCTGTAAAAACCATGACACAGGCAACTGAAATAGCAAGTAGCCAAAAATTAAACGTGACGCTGACAGCGCCAAGCAGAGATGCAATGGTAAAGGTGCGAATGCCTGCAGATTCTCTGTCTGGTCCGGTGCCTTTGCTACGCTCGCGCTCCGCACCAATCAGCAGCCCAATGCCCAAGGCGACTGCTAAATTAAGCCAAAGTGTGTTATCAATTGTCATCGCTGCATTTCATGTGTCAAGTTTGTCAAATTGAATATGTATTATTACTCAAACGAAGAATTAAGCCTATAAATCTGTTTTGTTCTTCAAAGTGATTTTGCGTGAGAGGCACTATGATTAACCAATATAGGATTAATTTAATGATGGTCAATCACGAGAGTTGAGAAAAATGGAAGATCAAACATTTATTGGGCGCCAGCCCATTATGGATTTAAAACAGCAAATTATTGGTTATGAGTTGTTTTTTAGACATAGTGCAGATGCGCAAACTGCAACCATTCAAGATGATTTTAAGGCTTGTTCGAATGTGTTGGTAAACACCATCGGCGGTATAGATATGCAGTGGCTGCTGGGTGATAAATTGGCATTTATTAACGTTAATGATGAAATGTTAAAAAGTGACCTTTTGGAGCTAATGCCAGCTAAGCGCACAGTGCTGGAAGTATTAAGGAGCACAGAGGCAAATGATGAAATAGTAGCGCGTTGTCAGCAATTGCGCGGCTTGGGTTTTAAAATCGCTTTGGATAATCCTCAGTTGAGTTCGGATACTCACGCCTTATTACAGTGTGCTGATTTCGTTAAAATTGATATTCAAACTGCTGATTTAGCAGGGTTGAGCAAGATTTTTATGCAATTTAATGCGCCTTCGGTTAAATTAATTGCCGAGAAAGTGGAAACCGAGAAAGAGTTTGAGGCATGTACTAAAGTAGGATTTAAGCATTTTCAAGGGTTTTATTTTGCGCGCCCCGAAACATTTACCGCAACAGTAATTAATCCCTCTTTTGACAGCGTATTAAATATTTTAAACAAAGTAAATCAAGATTCAGAAAACGAAGATCTTGAAGCAGGTTTTAAGCGAGATCCAGCTTTATCGTTCAAATTGTTACGTTACATCAATTCTGTTGGTTTTGGCCTTTCGTGCGAGGTGGAATCGATTCATCATGCCTTAACGATATTAGGCAGAAAACAGCTTTATCGCTGGCTTACATTGTTAATGGTTACTGCAGGTGAAAACTCTACCCCTTCCGCTTTAATGAAAACTTCTATCACGCGCGGCCGCCTGACTGAATTATTGGGTGAAGGTTATTTTGAGAAAAAAGATCGCGACAATTTATTTATTGTCGGCGTATTTTCTTTGTTAGATGCAATATTGAAAATGCCATTTGATCAAGTGCTAGAAAAAATCCAATTGCCTGAACAAGTCACGAGTGCATTATTGAATCGCGAAGGGATTTATGGTCCATTTTTACAGTTAACTGAGGCTTGCGAAGATGCAGATAGCACGCGCATTTTAGAGCTGGCAGAACATCTGCAGATGGATTCATCTAAAGTGAATGAATGTCATATGTCAGCCTTGGCGTGGGTAGAAACGCTTGGCGTTTAATAGGGAGTGTTTTCTTTTAAAATAACTGGGGTGATGTCAAAACTGCCAGTATCGTGGCTGATTAATATTTGGCCATCTTGAATGCTGCAACTTAAATTTATGCTCTTGCCTGCAAGCCGCACCAGTGCTTGAGTTTCAGGCAGGTTTATTACAGTTAAATTGTTCAACTTTAGTAAACCTTTGCTGTTTGTATCCCACCACATATCGGCGATTCTGCCGCCGTAAACTACTACAATTACTTGGCGCGAGCGGCCACAAGCTTTGCGGATGTCTTTTTCAGTCGGCAGCCCAACATCCATCCAAAGTTGAATCGCGCCCGTTAAATCTTTTTGCCATAAATCAGGTTCTTCGTCATCAGATAAGCCTTTGCCGAAAATCAGCGCTTCGTTGGCATACATGGCAAAGCCAATCAGCCGCACCATCACGCGCTCGTCAGTTTCTGATGGATGCTTAGCGAGCGTTAAGTTGTGCTGCGCGTAATATTGCCTGTCCATATCTGCGATGTTCAGGTCAATTTTGTAAATAGTCGATTTCAAAGCCATAGAGCGCATTATACCTACTAACAAGCGCGTGCCAGTTTCTGTTAAGCTTTCATCTTTCAAATTCGCAAAGTTTTATCATGGCTCAATATGTAATGTCTATGCTTCGCGTGAGCAAAATTGTTCCACCTAAAAAAACCATTATTAAAGATATTTCCTTATCTTTTTTCCCTGGCGCAAAAATTGGTTTGTTGGGCTTAAACGGCTCGGGTAAATCTACCGTGCTGCGCATTATGGCGGGTGTGGATAAAGAGTTTGAGGGCGAAGTGCAATGGCAACCAAATATGACGATTGGTTATTTGCCACAAGAGCCGCAGCTAGATGCCAACAAAACCGTGCGCGAAGAAGTAGAAAGCGGCATGGGCGAAGTGATGGAGGCACAAGCCAAGCTGGAAGCGGTTTACGCGGCCTATGCCGAGCCAGATGCAGATTTTGACAAGCTGGCAGAAGAACAAGCTAAGTGGGAAAACATTATCGCCGCCAGTGGTAGCGATTTAAGTACGCAGTTAGAAATTGCCGCAGATGCGCTGCGTTTGCCACCGTGGGATGCGAAAATCGGCCCGCTTTCTGGCGGTGAAAAACGCCGTGTGGCTTTGTGCAAATTGTTGCTTTCTAAGCCTGATATGTTGCTGTTAGACGAACCGACCAATCACTTAGATGCTGAATCGGTGGAATGGCTAGAGCAATATTTGGTTCGCTTTCCAGGCACGGTGGTCGCCGTGACACATGATAGATACTTTTTAGACAATGCCGCCGAATGGATTTTAGAGCTGGATCGTGGCCATGGCATTCCGTGGAAAGGCAATTATTCTAGCTGGCTAGATCAAAAACAAGCGCGCTTGGCATTGGAGGAATCGCAAGAATCATCACGCCGCAAAGCGCTTAATACCGAGCTGGAATGGGTGCGTCAAAATCCAAAAGCGCGCCAAGCCAAAAGTAAATCTCGGATTGCGCGTTATGAAGAATTAGCAAGCGCTGAATATCAAAAACGCAATGAAACGCAGGAAATTTTTATCCCAGCTGGTGAGCGATTGGGCGACCAAGTGATTGAATTTAAAGGCGTCACTAAAGCCTTTAAAGACCGCTTGTTAATGGATAACTTAAGCTTTAGCATTCCAGCAGGCGCGATTGTCGGCATTATCGGACCGAATGGCGCGGGTAAATCGACCTTATTTAAAATGATTACAGGCCGAGAAAAACCAGATTTTGGTGAAGTGAATATTGGCCAAACCGTGAAACTGGCTTATGTTGACCAAAGTCGCGATGATTTAAACAACAATAAAACCGTGTTTGATGAAATTGCCAATGGCTCGGATATTTTAACCGTCGGTAAATATGAAACGCCAAGCCGCGCTTACATTGGTCGCTTTAATTTTAAAGGGGGCGATCAGCAAAAAATCGTCGGTCAACTATCGGGCGGCGAGCGCGGGCGCTTGCACTTGGCTAAAACGCTTATCTCGGGCGGCAATGTATTGCTGCTCGATGAACCATCCAACGACTTGGATATTGAAACTTTACGCGCACTAGAAGACGCATTGCTGGAATTTGCTGGCTGCGTATTGGTTATTTCGCATGACAGATGGTTTTTAGACCGCATCGCCACACATATTTTAGCGGCCGAGGGTGATTCGCAATGGACGTTTTTTAACGGCAATTACCAAGAATACGAAGCTGATAAGCGTAAACGTTTGGGTGAGGAAGGTGCGAAACCAAAACGTATTAGATACAAACCAATTACACGCTAGAAAATTTTTAAATAAATGCTCTGAGCCTCATAAATACTGGCTTACAGAGCATCATATTTGAGCTATTTTTAAAGCCAATCCCAATCTAAACGCCTTTTATGTGGCGCACTTTTCATCAGATAATCCCACAAAAATGGCGGTATTAAGCGCATGATTCTTGCGATGATGCCCATTTGCCACGGAATAATTTTAAAGCGCACTTTGGCTTCAACCGCATTGACGAACTTGTGTGCAAACATGTCCGCGTCCATCAAAAATGGCATTTTGTATTGATTGAGCTCGGTCATGGGTGTGCGAATATAACCGGGTGCAATGGTGGAGACGGCAATATTATAGTGTTGCATTTCAGTGCGTAGGCTTTCGCAATAGCTAATGACTGCCGCTTTGCTGGCGCTGTAAGCGCCGCTACCAGGTATGCCGCGTATGCCCGCCACGCTGGCCACACCTACTAATTGGCCTTGCCCCGCCTGTTTCATTGCTGCAATAAACGGTTGAAAAGTATTCACTACGCCCATGACGTTAATATCAAAAATGGCTTGAATGGCTTTGTTGTCGTCCTTCTCTTCGGTGAGCGTGCCACGGCTAACACCTGCGTTGGCAATGACAATATCTGGCACACCAAACTTGGCAATAAAGTCTTGCGCGGCAGTTTGTAAAGCCGCGCTATCGCGCACATCTAGCGGATAAATTGCGCAGGTTACTTTGTAGCTATTTTGTAGTTCTTCAGCTAGCTTTTGTAAGTACTCACTTCGTCTAGAAACTAAGCCTATGTTCACATTGACATGCTTATTGTCTATGCTCTGGGAGTCAGTATCCATGCGGCTCTCAGAGCATCTTTTTGCGTATTCGTGCGCGAGTGCTTGACCGATACCACTGGATGCGCCCGTAATAAAAATATTGATAGGTTTAACTATGTTCATAATAAAAGTATAGCGTACTTGTATTACCAGCAAAAAATAAGCCCGCTAAATTTTTAGCAGGCTTTTAAGTGTTACTTAACTTTGCTGGGCAGCGCTATTTTTTTAGCCGGAGCTTTTTTAGCAGGTTCTGCCTTAGTTACTTTTTTGCAGTTTTGGCTTTATCTGCACGCACATTTTCAATAATGTAATCGGCCGTTTTTAAGGCTTGCTCGTTGCCGCCTGCCATGGTGCTGGAGGTAATATATTTACCGTCTATCACTAAACTAGGCACACCTGTGGCACCAGAGTTACGAAAAATGATGGCTGCGCGATTTAAGCTGGTGTTGGTCGTGAACGATTTAAATGCGCCTTCCACTTTTAATTTATCCAAGCCGCTTTGAGCGGTCACCCATTCGATCGCTGCTTTTTCATCAGTAGGGTTTAAGCTTTTTGTTTTATGAATCGCCTCAAACAATTTTGTGTGCAGTTTTTCGCCTACGCCCAAAGTTTCCATGGCATAAAATGCTTTAGCCATTGGCGCCCAGCTCGGGTTTGGCAAGCCAGGTACACGTTTAAAATAGATGTCGCTCGGCAATTTTTTCACCCATGCGCTCAGCGGTGCTTCCATGCTGTAACAGTGCGAACAGCCGTACCAAAAAATCTCCATCACTTCGATTTTGGCAACATTGTCTGTGGAGATTGCTTGTGCTACCGCGTCAAATTGATCGCCTACTTTAGGCGCTTCCGCAAAAGCGAATGTGCTTAGACTGAGCATTAAAATGGCTAGACCTTTTTTAAAACTGGTTTTCATTATGGATTCCTTATTTCTTTCAAAAAATAGTAAATTTAAGCTATTAACGTGAGTTGACCATAAAAGATGACAACTAATTCAACTTGTAATTCTATTTGGCTATTATTTAGCCTATCCAGGTTTTGTCTCAGTATGGACTTTAATGAGGTCAGTATTAAAGCCGTTAGTGGTAAGCTCGCTGCGGATTTTATTAATTTGCGTAATATCGTTTAACGGCCCTACACGCACGCGGTGCCACACGCCTTTTTCAGGAATCGTCGCGGTTTGCACGACTGCCTCAAAGCCCAGCAAGGCTAATTTGGCTTTCATGTTGTCAGCATCAGCCTCGTTTTGAAAAGCTCCAACTTGTAAAAAATAATTATCTTTTTTTACAGTGAGTGAGCTTTCTTTAATTTCTTTCTCGGTTACTGTGCTTTCTGTTTCTGGCAAAATAGTATAAAAATCAAATTGATTATCAGGTTTAGGATTTTCATCTTGTGGCAGAACACTTTCTTCAGAAATGCTTTCTTTAGCTATTTTTTCCGTAATGGGCTTATCCATTTTTTTCTCTGCAAAAGGGCTATCCCCACCTTTAAGATACATGGTTAACCAAACAGATAAACCAACGCCCAGTAATAAACCCACTAATAAGCCAGTAAAAAACGGACTACCTTTGCTGTTGCTAGTTTTTGCTGCGGTGGGTTTGTAATCTCTACTCATTTTTAATCCTCAACTTACATTTTATTAGGCGCACTAACACCTAATAAATCCAATCCATTTTTTAACACTTGCTGCGTTGCAGCTATTAACGCAAGCCGCGCTAATTTGGTTGGCGCGTCATCTACTAAAAATTTTGTATCATTGTAATAGCTATGCAAATCACTTGCACATTCTTTTAAATAATTAGCGATTGCATGGGGTGCTAAATCGGTCGCGGCAGTAGCAACAATTTCAGGATATTCACTTAAACGTTGCATCAATTTTGCCTCGTTTGGCATGTTGAGTGGGCTTAAGTTCACGGTTTTTAGCATTGCAACATCGCCATTCCACTGGTTTAAAACGCTGCAAATGCGCGCATGGGCATATTGAATGTAATACACAGGGTTATCGTTGGTTTGCGCTTTTGCAATATCAATATCAAATATTAATTGCGAATCGGCACGCCGCGCGGCGAGAAAATATCGAGTTGCGTCGCAACCGACTTCGTCGATTAAATCGCGTAAAGTGACGTAACTACCAGCGCGTTTTGAAAGTTTCACTTCTTCACCGCCGCGCATCACCGTCACCATTTGGTGCAACACGTAATCTGGCCAACCTTGCGGAATATTCATATTAAGCGCCTGCAGCCCAGCACGCACGCGGGTGATGGTGCTGTGGTGATCAGCGCCCTGCTCGTTAATCACACGTTTGAAACCGCGATTCCATTTATCTAAATGATAGGCGACATCGGGCACAAAATAGGTATAACCCCCGTCACTTTTACGCATCACGCGATCTTTATCGTCGCCAAAATCGGTGGTTTTTAGCCACAGCGCATCGCCTTCTTCATACGTTTTGCCGCTTGCAATAAGGCTATGTACGGTACTTTCTACCTTGCCCGTGCTATATAAAGCGCTCTCTAGCGAAAATACGTCAAACTTTATTTGAAATGTTTTTAAATCTAAATCTTGTTCGTGACGCAAATAGGCGACCGCAAAATGGCGAATCGATTCGAGGTCATTCACATCGCCGCTTGCAGTTACCTGCATGTCGTCCGCAGTCACCGTTTCTTTGGCTAAAAACGCGTTGGCAATGTCTATAATGTAGTCACCGCGATAGCCATTTTCGGGAAAGCTCGCGTCATCAACAGAAATACCTTTGCAGCGCGCTTGCACCGAAATCACTAAGTTTTCAATCTGGGCGCCAGCGTCATTGTAATAAAATTCGCGCGTCACATCCCAGCCGTTGGCGTCTAATAAACGCGCCAAGCAATCGCCCACTGCTGCGCCGCGCCCATGACCAACATGCAGCGGGCCCGTTGGGTTGGCGGAGACAAATTCCACCTGAACTTTTACATTTTCACCCGTGTTATTACGGCCAAACGTATCACCTGCATTTAAAATTTCGGTGATGATGGTTTGCTGAGATGCCGCGTTTAAAAAGAAATTGATAAAGCCCGCGCCCGCAATTTCCACTTTGGCGATATACTCACTTTGTGGCAGCGCTTTGATTAAATTGGTTGCGATTTCGCGTGGATTTTGGCGCAGTGGCTTGGCCAATATCATGGCTAAATTGGTGGAAAAATCTCCGTGTTCGGCAGATTTTGGGCGCTCCAGTAAAATGTTAATTTGTGTGGTATCCGCGCCAGTGCTGGCGGCTGCGCGGATGAGTAAATCGGAAATGTGTGCTTTCAAGAAACTTAAACTTTCAGAATAATCATTAAAACGTCAATAGCGCTATTTTAACCTAATTTATGTCTTCAGCCATTCTCAATATCGCGCTAGACGTTCCGCTAAATCGAACCTTCGATTATTTAAGTGGCGGTTTCGATGCGCGCGTTGGTAACAGAGTCATCGTTCCGTTTGCAGGGAGAAATTTAATCGGTGTGGTGCTGGCGGTTAAAAAGACTTCCGATTATCCGACTGAAAAATTAAAATCTGTTAGTCACGTATTTGATGAGGTTGTTTTTCAAGATGTTAAGTTGCTGCAATTTTGTACCGATTATTACCATTACCCACTAGGTCAGGCGCTCATTTCCACGCTACCACTGCGCTTGCGACAACTCAAACCCGCTGTTTCGCGCAAACAGTTTGTGTACTCATTACTTCCCAGCGCGAACTTAAGCCAAATTCCAGCAAAAAAAGTCGTTTTAAACCGAATTATATCTGCCCTGCAGGCCGCACCGGTATTGGATCCCAGCGATGCTATTTTAATCTCTTCTGGCTGGAAAAAAGCGATTTTAGAACTTAAAAATTTGGGGCTCGTGAGAGAACATGAAGTGGTGGCGGTGAAAGCTTCCGTACCATCTTCAAGCATAGAACCAACTTTGAATGACGAGCAACAAAAAGCCATTCAGCAAGTGTTAGCGCTCACTCACATGTTTAAACCGTGGCTTTTACACGGCATTACAGGTAGCGGAAAAACAGAAATTTATATTCAAATTTTACGGCAAATTTTACAAGAAAAAGACGCACAAGTTTTAGTATTGGTGCCAGAAATCAACTTAACGCCACAGCTCGAGGCGCGCTTTAGAAGCCGCTTAAGCCAATATCCGCTGGTGACTTTGCACAGTAATTTGAGCGAAAATGAGCGCCTGCAAAATTGGCTGGCGGCCAGCAGCGGCACGGCTAAAATCGTCATCGGCACGCGGCTGAGTGTATTTACGCCGATGCCAAATTTGAAGATGATTATCATCGACGAAGAGCACGATGGCAGTTACAAACAGCAAGATGGCATGCGCTACCATGCGCGCGATGTGGCGATGGTGCGCGCCAAGCAGCTTAATATTCCCATTATTTTGGGCAGTGCAACACCATCGTTGGAAACATGGGCGAATGCAAAAAAAGACCTGTATGGCTTGCTTAGCTTAAAACAGCGTGCGGTAGAAAACGCTACTTTGCCGAATATTTTTTGTATTGATACCGCAAAATCGCCGACGGAAAATGGCTTGTCACCCTTGTTAATCAAAGCATTGCGCGAACGCTTGGCACGCGGCGAGCAAAGTTTATTATTTATCAATCGACGTGGCTACGCGCCCGTGTTGCATTGCAATGCCTGCCAATGGATTTCAAGTTGCACACGTTGTTCGGCCAAATTAGTTGTACATTTAAGCCAAAAACGCCTCAAATGTCACCATTGCGGGCATGAGCAAAAAATTCCCTTGCAATGCCCAAGTTGTGGCAATGCAGATATTCGCCCAGTGGGGCAAGCTACACAACGTTTAGAGCAAACTCTGCAAACGTTGCTGCCGACTGCGCGCATTGCTAGGGTTGACCGCGATAGCATGCGCAATAAAGACGCGCTGACGGATTTACTCACACGCGTACACAAGCAAGAAATTGACGTTTTAGTGGGTACGCAAATGTTAGCCAAAGGGCATGATTTTCCGCATTTGACGTTGGTCGGCGTGATTGATACTGATAGTGCGCTTTACAGCCCAGATTTTCGCGCCAGCGAAAAATTATTCGCACAATTGATGCAGGTTTCAGGCCGCGCAGGTCGCGCAGAAAAAGCCGGCGAAGTGTTGATACAAACGGCTTTTCCACAACATGCTTTGTTTGAAGCGCTGCGCAGCCAAGATTATGTGAGTTTTGCCAATGAATTGCTACATGAAAGAAGCACGATGCAGTTTCCACCCACCCGCTACTTCGCGCTATTGCGGGCGGAAGCGAATGATTTTGCGTTAGTGAGCCAATTTTTAAGCAAGGCTGGAAATTTAGCGCGAGAGTTGAAATCGGCTGTGATGATTTATGACCCAATTCGCCCGCAAATGGAACGCTTAAAAAGCATGGAGCGTGGTCAATTGCTACTACAAGCCAATAGCCGTGGGGCTTTGCAGCGCTTATTAAAGGCTTGGATGCCGCAAATTCGCGCATTGCCAATTGCCACAAAAATCCGCTGGAGTTTGGATATTGACCCGCTGGAGTTTTAAAGTTGGCTGAGCCAAGTATGGGTTGAGCGGGATTACTGGAATCGAACCCGAGACTAAACTTTGAGGTCGTTATTCTTCAGCTTGGCTCGACCATTTGAATCGGACGAGTACCGATTTTTGCCCCTGTAACCTCATCTAATACGACAGGTTTAATCTCCGTACCTGTTTCCGCATCCAAGAAGCGCACTAACTTACCCCCTCCTCGGTATTTACGGCCCCAGTCTCCTATCATAAAAAGTACGGGCAGAAAGTCTCTACCTGCGGTAGTCAGCACATATTCATCCCGTGGCGGATGTTCTGAATAGACCCTCTTTTCAAGGATACCTTCCTCGGTGAGAGTCGCCAGACGTTTGGCCAATATCGTCGGTGCAATACCGAGATTTTTACGAAACTGCTCAAAGCGAGCGAGGCCCGCATATGCATCTCTTAGTATCAATATACTCCACGCATCACCAAGAAAATCGAGGCTCCGGGCGATTGGGCAGGAGGTTTTAGCATTAATTTTCGAGTTCATATCATTTTAGTAGTGACATAGCATTGAATCAGTAGTAACATACTATCGAATTGATAGTGACAGTTGCTTTCAATTCGATAGTATCACTATAAAGTTAGAGAATCCACCCCTTAGAGGAGATTAATTATGAGTAAAAAAGAATTAGGCGTTGCCATTGTGACAGGTGCGTCTTCAGGAATTGGTGCGGCAACAGCTGAGTTACTTGCAAACTCAGGTTATAAAGTTTACGGAACAAGTCGCAGAGTGGTACAAACCACACAGACTTCATACAAGATGATTGCGCTTGATGTAAATAGCGATGAATCTGTAGAAGCCGCCGTAAATCAAGTCATTCAAATTGAAGGAAGAATTGATTTATTAGTCAATAATGCAGGTTTCGGCGTTGCATCTGGCGGTGCCGAAGAAAGCTCAATTGAACAAACCAAAATGATGTTTGATACCAATTTTTTTGGCATTGTCCGTATGACGCGCGCTGTTGTGCCTTATATGAGAAAACAAGGTAATGGGCGAATCATCAATATTGGTTCTATTCTTGGATTGATACCCGCACCATATATGGCAACCTATGCTGCGACCAAGCATGCAGTAGAAGGCTTTTCAGAATCACTAGACCATGAGTTACGAACAAGAGGCATCCGTGTATCAGTGGTTGAACCAGGTTATACCAACACGCAATTTGAAGCCAATGCGCCAGAAGTGGATGCCAAATTAGATGAATACAATATTGCACGCAAAGCACTCGCAAAGATAACGAAAGCGGCTATCGTGGCTGGCGATGATCCTAAAGTCGTTGCCAATGTCGTGTCAAAAGCGGCCAATGCTAAAAATCCTAAATTACGTTACCCTGCTGGAAAATTAGCGAGCCGCCTGAGCCTTCTGAGAAGGTTTGCGCCTGCTGCGTTAGTAGATAGCGGCATTCGTAAAGAGATGAAACTAGATTCACTCGCCCAAATAGCCGGCCAGCTATAGGCAACAATTTTGTAAGACCAAGTAGGAAAGTTACTAAGACAGAGTAGCTTTCTATTTTTTAATATCATCCTAATTAATTGGAGAATTCTAATGTTATACAGTTACATTGTTCAGAAAAAAATCCGTCAGACCTTTGACCACGTCAACAATCATCGCTGGGATGAGGCAGTAGAAGCAGTTGCGCCAAATATCCATCATCGCGTTTCCGGCACACACGCGCTTGGCGGTGAGCGCCACGATAAAGCAGCCCTACGCCGCTGGTTTGAACGCCTTGGCCGTACTCAGCCCAAACTCCATATCAAGGTCAACAACGTCTGGGTAGTGGGTTGGCCGTGGAATACTAATGTGTTTGTCGAGTGGGACGGCACTGCAACGCTACTTAACGGGGATGCATATATCAACCGTGGTCTCCACGTGTTCACTCTTAAGTGGGGCAAAGTTTATGCGCTTGAAGAATTTCAAGACTCGGAAGCAGCAGCCAGCGCCCTTGCCGCCCAAGCAGCAGCTGGGCTCAAAGAAGCTGTCGGCGAACAAATTGTAAGCTAGAAGACCATTGCAGCCAAGGGAAAGGTGGTGGTAAAGGTTATTTGATCACCTCATAAAATGAAGACTTCTTGTGTTTAAGGTAGCTAAGAGTCCCGTAAAATAAAAAAGGCTTCGTGAGGAGCCTTTTCTTTATAATTTGATGAAACATGGTGCTTTAAGAACAACAAATAGCAATCTAACTAAGTAGTTTTATATTGAATTAAGACAGCCCGAACTCACTGACAACCAAATTAAAAGGCAGTAAAATAAGCGCCTATGCGGGATTGGTGAAATGGCATCACGAAACTTTCCCAAAGTTTAGTCGCGGGTCCGATTCCCGTATCCCGCTCCACTTCATACAGTGTTAAAATTCAACCTTTTAAGGGTAATCAGCTCGGGAGTTCCCAAGCTCGATACGCGGGTTCGATTCCCGTCACCTGCTCCAGAGAGAAATAAAGAAATGACGATAACGCCACCAGTAGTTTTAACCT
Organism: Methylotenera sp.; assembly: GCA_040079935.1. GTDB lineage: Bacteria > Pseudomonadota > Gammaproteobacteria > Burkholderiales > Methylophilaceae > Methylotenera_A. The sequence continues at coordinate 11,176 of JBEBJI010000005.1, read as the reverse complement.
TTTCTGCTACAGACCCTAGCAGTGGCGCGGGTTTGCAGGCCGATATTTTAGCGTTGGCGAGTATTGGCTGTCACCCGCTTTCCGTAGTCACAGCTATTACTGTGCAAGATACGGTGGGTGTGGAGAGTGTAATGGCGCTAGATGCTGATTGGATAAACGAACAGGCGCGCACTATTTTAGAAGATGTGCAAGTTTCAGCTTTTAAGCTGGGCTTGCTTGGTAGCATTGAAAATGTAGCCATCATTGCGGAGATTATGGCTGATTATCCTGATGTGCCGCTGTTGATTGACCCCATTTTAACTTCAGGCCGCGGCGATGAGCTAGCTAACGAAGAAATGCAAGCCGCGATGTGCGATTTGCTGTTTCCACAAGCTACGTTGATTACGCCCAATAGTTTAGAAGCGCGCCGTTTGGCCTTTTATGATGAGGCAGAAGAAATTCAGCATACATCGTTGGATGAATCTGCCATGCGTTTGCTAGAAATGGGCTGCGAATATGTGTTGATTACGGGCACGCACGAACGTAGCGTGGATGTAGTCAATTCGCTTTATGGTAGCAATGAATCGGGTGCGAGCGGTTTGCTAAAAGCTTATCATTGGGAGCGGCTAGCAGGTAGCTACCACGGCTCGGGCTGCACGCTCACTAGCGCGATTGCGGCTTGTTTGGCACACGGCTTAAGCATGGAGGAAGCGATTCAAGAGGCGCAAGAATACACTTGGCAAACGCTTAAAAACGCCTTCCGTCCAGGCATGGGGCAATTTATTCCAGACCGCTTTTTTTGGGCGCGCGACGAAGATGATGCGGATGAGCCAGCCAATGAAAAAGCATCCTCAATTCAGCATTAACGGTTTATATGCCGTCACGCCAGATGAACTAGATACCGCGTTGCTTTGCCAAAAGGTAGAATCGGCATTGCAAGGCGGCGCAAGTTTGCTGCAGTATCGCAACAAGGCGGCCGATGCTACTCTGCGTCATTGGCAGGCGAGCGCATTGCAGGCCTTGTGTCGCAGTTTTGCAGTGCCGTTGATAATTAATGATGATTTAGATTTATGCGTAGAAATTGGCGCGGATGGCGTACATTTGGGCGACACGGATGGCGATGTCGCCGCCGCACGCAGCAAACTTGGTGCAGATAAAATCATTGGCGCCTCTTGTTACAATAAACTCGATTTAGCAATTAAAGCAGAAGCCGCAGGCGCGAGCTATGTGGCGTTTGGCGCATGTTTTCCTTCACAAACCAAGCCCAATGCGGCGAAAGCGGATTTAAGTTTATTTCAAATAAAGCTGAATATTCCTAAAGTCGCCATCGGCGGCATTACGTTAGAAAATGCGCCGCAAGTTATCACCGCTGGTGCGGATGCAATTGCGGTAGTTGGAGCCTTGTTTGGGGCAACAGATATAGCAAAAACCAGCCAGCAATTGTCACATTTGTTTACTAACAATTAGAAATAAATTAAAATAACCTGCTCTGTAACTCGCATGGATATTGGCTTTCAGGGCATGTATTTGAATGTTTTAAGTTGACAACTTTAGATTCTGATAAAATAGCGTTTTACGCTAAGCACACAATCTTATGACCTCACTCAATCAAATCTTATTCGATAAATCTCAACAACTTATTCCAGGTGGTGTTAATTCGCCAGTACGCGCGTTTCGTAGCGTCGGCGGAACGCCCGTGTTCTTTAAAAAAGGGCTGGGTTCAAAATTGTGGGATGTCGATGGCAAAGAATATATCGATTACATCAACTCGTGGGGCCCGATGATCCTTGGTCACGCGCACCCAGAGGTGATTGCTGCGGTGCAAGCGGCAGCGGCGAATAGTTTAAGTTTTGGCGCGCCAACTGGTTTAGAGCTTGAAATGGCAGAGATGATTAATAAGCTGGTGCCAAGTATGGAGCAAGTACGCTTAAATAGCAGTGGCACTGAGGCGACCATGAGCGCGATTCGTACCGCGCGCGGCTTTACTGGGCGCGATAAAATTGTGAAATTTGAAGGTTGCTATCACGGCCATTCGGATGGGCTTTTGGTTAAAGCGGGCTCTGGTTTGCTGACGTTTGGTGAGCCCGATTCTGGCGGCGTGCCGGCGAGTGTGGCCGCTCACACTTTGACGCTGGAATACAATAATACACAGCAGCTCGAAGACTTATTTAAAAAATCGGGCGATGAAATTGCCTGCGTGATTATCGAGCCTGTGGTTGGCAATATGAATTTAATTGTGCCGAAAATGGAGTTTTTGCAAGCTTTGCGTAGCTTGTGTACAAAGCACGGCGCAGTGCTGATTTTTGATGAAGTGATGACGGGTTTTCGCGTGGCTTTAGGCGGCGCACAAGCGCTTTATAACATCAAACCAGATATGACCACGCTAGGTAAAGTCATCGGCGGCGGCTTGCCAGTGGGCGCGTTCGGCGGTCGTAAAGATATTATGCAATGCTTGGCGCCTGTGGGCAAAGTGTATCAAGCAGGTACGCTGTCAGGCAATCCAGTGGCGGTTACTGCGGGTTTGGTCACGCTGAAACTGATACAAGAAAAAGGTTTTCACGATAAACTAACCGCGCTAACAAAAAACCTGACAGATGGCCTGAAGACCGCAGCAAATAAGGTTGGTGTGAAATTTAACGCACAAAATGTTGGTGGCATGTTTGGTTTATATTTCTGCGAAAAATGCCCAACTTCTTACCATGAGATGATGCAATCGAATAAAGAACACTTTAATAAATTTTTCCATAGCATGCTTGATAGCGGCGTGTATCTTGGCCCTAGCGCGTTCGAGGCAGGTTTTGTTTCTGCCGCGCACACTGACGCGGATATAGCATCGACGATAGAAGCAGCAGAAAAAGCCTTTGCCAGCTTGGTGTAAATTTTAGTGTAAAGCCTGCATGTTTTCGGCGTTGGCAGGTTTGTTTTGCACGTTTACCATGCGGTCTAGGCGCAGGCTGGCTTTCATCATCACATTGGCAATTTGCTGCACGTGGTTAGGGTTTAGCCGCAAAGAAATCGCGCCAATTTCAAGCTCGATTACGTCACAATTTTTGCAGTAAATTAGCCGCACACCAAGGCCTTGAGCCAAAATTAATTTATCACAAGGGTTATTCATGATGCTTTCTCCGCCAGTTATTTACTCAAATGATAATCATTCTCATTTAAAGCGTCAACAAATAAATTAACGTAATTTCAAGTCTCAGTCATAAATCTTGCAGATTAGGACATAAGTTTTTTGCTAAAAGTCATTGCAAACAGCGCTATGTGATTGATATTGCCTAGATTTAACGGTAATATTGAAGGTTACGCTAAATGTTTTAAACCTTAGATTATTAGGCACTGAATATGGTAGTTGTGAACCCAATTAAAATTACAAATAAAAATATAAATCTCGCCCCAAAAAATCAAGGTTTATACGACAAACGCAATGAAAAAGATGCTTGTGGCGTTGGCTTTGTGGCACACATCAAAGGCAAAAAAAGCCATGAGATTGTGCAGCAGGGCTTAACACTTTTAACCAATTTAACGCATCGTGGTGCAACAGGGTACGATCCAAAATTGGGCGATGGCGCTGGTTTATTGATGCAAATGCCTGATGCGTTTATGCGTAGTGAGGCAGCAAAACTTAATATCAACCTTCCAGAAGCGGGCAAATACGCGGTTGGTAATTTATTTTTACCGCAAGAGGCTAGTAATCGAGCAACAGTTGAAGCGATTATTACTAAAATCATCGCGGAAGAAAATCAAACTTTGCTCGGCTGGCGCGATGTGCCAGTGGATAACAGCAATATTGCCGATGCAGCGCGCGATGTTGAGCCTTGTATGCGTCAAGTGTTTGTTGGTAGCAAAGTAGCAGATCAAAACACACTCGAACGTAAATGTTTTGTGATTCGCAAACGTATTGAGCACGCTGTAAAAGCCCTAAATTTAAAAGACAACGCTGCGTTTTACGTGCCTTCTTTCTCTAGCCGTACCATTGTTTACAAAGGCATGTTGCTGGCTAATGAAGTGGGGGTTTACTTCCGCGATTTGGCTGATGAGCGCGTAGTTTCAGCACTGGCGCTGGTGCATCAACGTTTTTCAACCAACACTTTCCCTACGTGGGATCTAGCGCACCCTTTCCGTATGATTGCGCATAACGGCGAAATTAATACCGTGCAAGGCAATGTCAATTGGATGGCGGCGCGTCACGAGACCATGAAATCGACAGTAATCGGCGAAGATTTAGAAAAACTTTGGCCATTGATTGCCGAAAACCAATCGGACTCAGCCTGCTTTGATAATTGCTTAGAGTTGTTAGTTGCAGGTGGTTACAGCTTGCCGCACGCGATGATGTTGTTGATTCCAGAAGCCTGGAATAACAATGCATTGATGGATGAAGAGCGTCGCGCATTTTATGAATATCATGCCGCGTTGATGGAGCCATGGGACGGCCCTGCCGCAGTAGCATTTACCGACGGCAATATGATAGGCGCAACGCTAGACCGCAACGGCCTGCGCCCTGCGCGCTATTTGGTAACCGATGATGACATCGTCATGATGGCGTCAGAAATGGGCGTGCTGACATTCCCGCAAGAAAAAATCGTCAAAAAATGGCGCTTACAGCCAGGAAAAATGTTACTTATAGATACCGTACAAGGCCGCATTATTGATGATGCAGAAGTAAAAAGCGAACTAGCCTCCGCCAAGCCTTATAAAGCTTGGATTGAGCAATCGCGTTACTTCTTAGGTGATTTGCCAAAAGAAGATGCGCAATTGGAAATGGCCGAAACCTTGCTCGATACACAGCAAGCGTTTGGCTACACGCAAGAAGATATTAAATTTGTGTTGCAGCCGATGATTGCCAATGGCGAAGAAGGCGCTGGTTCAATGGGTAACGATGCGGCTTTGCCCGTGTTATCTAATAAGCCCAAATTGCTTTACAACTATTTCAAACAATTATTTGCGCAGGTGACTAATCCACCGATTGATCCAATTCGCGAAGAATTGGTGATGAGTTTAGTGACATTTATTGGACCAAAACCAAACTTGCTGGGCGTAGATGAAACTAATCCACCACTGCGTCTAGAAGCCAGCCAGCCTGTGCTTACTTTAAGTGAATTAGAGCAGCTAAAAAATATTGGCGCTTCAACCAAAGGCCAATTTAAATCATTGGTGTTGGATATTACTTATGATGTCAAAGATGGTAAAGCAGGGCTAGAAAAAGCGCTGACAAACTTAAATAAAGCTGCACAAACGGCAGTGCACGATGGTTTTAATGTGTTGATTTTGTCGGATAGAAATATTTCGAAAGATCGCATTGCGATTCCTGCGCTTTTAGCATGTTCGGCCACACATGAGTTTTTGGTAAAATCAGGTCTGCGAACAAGCACTGGCTTGGTTATAGATACAGGCTCTGCACGCGAAGTGCATCACTTTGCTTTATTGGCAGGTTATGGTGCTGAGGCCGTTTGTCCATGGTTGGCATTTGAAACTATTAATCATTTAACTAGCGATGGTTATGCTGGTAGCAAAAATTTTGTTAAAGCCATCGGCAAAGGTTTGTATAAAGTGATGTCTAAAATGGGTATTTCTACTTATCAATCCTACTGCGGCGCACAAATTTTTGAAGCAATTGGCTTGAATTCAGCTTTTATCGGCAAATACTTCACTGGCACCTCTACGCAAATTGAAGGCATCGGCTTGGATGAAGTGGCCGAAGAAACCTTGCGCTTGCACAATATGGCATTTAGCGATGACCCAGTGTTGTTGCGGCAGCTCGATGCAGGAGGCGAATATGCATTTCGTGTGCGCGGCGAAGAACATATGTGGACGCCAGAATCTATTTCTAAACTGCAAAATGCGACTCGCACCAATAAATTTGAAACATTTAAAGAATACGCGAAGCTAATCAACGATCAAACGCGCCGCCATAAAACCTTGCGAGGCTTGTTTGAGATTAAACCTGCTGGTGCGGCAATTCCGCTTGAGCAAGTTGAGCCTGCAAAAGAAATCGTTAAGCGCTTTGCTACAGGCGCAATGTCATTGGGTTCGATATCAACTGAAGCGCACGCAACATTAGCGATTGCTATGAACCGCATTGGCGGAAAATCGAATACGGGCGAGGGTGGCGAAGATGCTAAACGCTTCATTCCAGTAGAAAAAGATACCACCATGGCGGACGTCATTGGCAAAAATTTGGTATTTAGCGATATTCCACTAAAAGCTGGCGATTCCATGCGTTCGCGAATTAAGCAAGTGGCTTCGGGTCGTTTTGGCGTAACTGCAGAATATTTAGCGAGCGCCGACCAGATTCAAATTAAAATGGCACAAGGCGCAAAACCTGGTGAAGGCGGCCAATTGCCTGGGCATAAGGTTTCGGAATATATTGCTAAATTGCGTTTTTCTGTGCCTGGCGTGGGCTTAATTTCACCGCCGCCACATCATGATATTTACTCCATTGAAGATTTAGCGCAACTCATTCACGATTTAAAAAACGCTAATCCTAAAGCGTCAATTTCGACTAAATTGGTTTCGGAAACTGGTGTCGGCACAGTTGCTGCTGGTGTTGCAAAAGCCAAATCTGACCACATTACGATTGCAGGTCACGATGGTGGTACAGGCGCATCGCCAATTTCGTCTATTAAGCACGCAGGCACGCCTTGGGAGCTTGGGCTTGCTGAAACACAACAAACCTTGGTGTTGAATCAACTGCGCGGCCGAGTAGTTGTGCAAGTCGATGGACAAATTAAAACTGGTCGAGATGTATTAATTGGCGCGCTCTTAGGCGCAGATGAATTCGGTTTTGCAACTGCTCCTTTAGTTGTAGAAGGTTGCATTATGATGCGCAAATGTCATCTAAATACCTGCCCTGTAGGCGTAGCGACGCAAGACCCTGTACTACGCAAAAAATTTACTGGCCAGCCAGAACATGTGGTGAATTTCTTCTTCTTTATTGCGGAAGAACTGCGCGAGCTAATGGCTTCAATCGGCATTGCTAAGTTTGAGGATTTAGTTGGCCGTAGCGATTTGTTAGACATGAAAGCTGGTATCGATCACTGGAAAATTCATGGTTTAGATTTTAGTAAAGTTTTCCATCAAGTTGATATGCCAGCAAGTGTTGCACGTAAAAATGTAGAAGGGCAAGATCACAACTTGGTTAGTGCGTTGGACAATAAGCTTATCGAGTTAGCAAAACCTGCGCTTGAAGACGGTAAAAAAATGGTAATCGACATGCCGATTACCAATACTAACCGTACCGTTGGTACGATGTTGTCGAATCAAATCGCAGTGCGTTATGGTAACACTGGCTTGGCAGATGACACGATACATGTGAATTTTGCAGGCACTTCAGGCCAAAGTTTCGCGGCATTTTTGGCGAAAGGTATTACCTTTAATTTAACCGGCGAAGGCAACGATTACGTTGGCAAAGGCTTGTGTGGTGGGCGTATTGTGATTAAGCGCCCTGAAGCATTTAAAGGCATTGCGCACGAAAATATCATCATTGGCAACACAGTGATGTACGGCGCAACAGCGGGTGAATCGTACTTTAATGGCGTGGCGGGCGAGCGCTTTTGTGTGCGCAACTCAGGTGCCAGCGCGGTGGTTGAAGGGGTTGGTAACCATGGTTGCGAATACATGACGGGGGGCACGGTGGTTGTGCTGGGCTTAACTGGGCAAAACTTCGCCGCAGGTATGAGTGGTGGCGTGGCCTATGTGTACGACGAAGATGGATTATTTGCAAAACGTTGCAATATGGGTATGGTGTCGCTAGAAAAAGTTGAGCACCACGCAAATGTAGCTAGCGATGCGGTGCATCATCTTGATCAGCCTGATGAAATCACGCTGCAGGCATTAATCAACAATCATGTAAATTACACTAACAGTGAGCGCGCTAAGGCGATTCTTGCTGATTGGGAACACGCACGCGGTAAATTTGTGAAAGTCATGCCGAATGAATATAAACGTGCATTAATTGAACTCGCTGAAGATAAAGTATTGGTAGCCGCATAATGGGTAAAGTCACTGGATTTATGGAATTTAAACGTCTGTCAGAGGAAAATTTGCCTGTTGCAGATCGCGTTAAAAATTACAAAGAGTTTGTATTGCATTTAACGGATGACCAAGCCAAACAGCAAGGTGCGCGCTGTATGGATTGCGGGATTCCATTTTGCACGTCGGGTTGCCCAGTTAACAATATCATTCCCGATTTTAACGATTTGGTGTACAGCCAAGATTGGAAGTCAGCGATTGACGTGCTGCATTCCACAAATAACTTCCCCGAATTTACTGGTCGCATTTGCCCAGCGCCTTGCGAAGCCGCATGTACGCTCAACATCAATAACGACGCGGTGGGCATTAAATCTATCGAACATGCGATTATCGACAAAGCCTGGGAAAATGATTGGGTAAAGCCACAAATAAATTCGAATAAAACTGGTAAAAAAGTGGCAATAGTCGGCTCAGGACCTTCTGGATTGGCTGCCGCACAGCAATTGGCGCGTGCTGGCCATGCTGTCACAGTGTTAGAAAAAAATAGTCGCATTGGTGGGTTAATGCGATACGGTATTCCTGATTTTAAAATGGAAAAATCGCATATTGATAGGCGCATGGAGCAAATGCAGGTGGAAGGCGTTGAGTTTCACGTGAATCAACATGTGGGTAAAAATGTTGAAGCAAAAGATGTATTGCAAAATTACGATGCTGTAATTTTGGCCGGCGGCGCAGAGTTTCCGCGTGATTTGCCAGTAACTGGACGTGAGCTAGACGGCGTCATGTATGCGATGGATTTTTTACCTGCGCAAAATAAAGTAAATGCAGGTGATGTGATTCCAAACCAAGTTAAAGCAACAGGCAAGCACGTTGTGGTGATTGGCGGCGGCGATACGGGTTCAGATTGTGTCGGTACGTCTAATCGCCATGGCGCATTGTCTGTGACGCAGTTCGAGTTGATGCCACGTCCACCTGAAAAAGAAAATAAAGAATTGGTCTGGCCAAACTGGCCGTTGAAATTACGCACTTCTAGCAGCCACGAAGAAGGCGCAGAGCGCGATTGGTCGATTACCACTAAAGAACTTAAAGGTGAGAATGGTAAAGTCACACATTTGGTCGGTGCAAAAGTGGAGTGGAAAGATGGAAAAATGAGTGAAGTTGCAGGTTCGGAATTCACCATTCCTGCTGACTTGGTGTTACTTGCCATGGGCTTTGTATCGCCTGTGCAAGCAGTGTTAGAAGCATTTGGCGTAGAAAAAGACGCGCGCGGTAACGCAAAAGCGACGACTGACGGCGAGGGTTGTTATAAAACCAATATTGACAAAGTATTTGCAGCAGGAGACATGCGCCGTGGGCAGTCATTAGTTGTGTGGGCAATTCGTGAAGGTCGCCAAGCGGCGCGGGCTGTGGATGAGTTTCTGATGGGCAGCACTACGCTTCCGCGCTAATGACGATACTACAAAACGATACCTTTTTAAGGGCGCTGATGCGTCAACCTACCGATTACACGCCTGTGTGGATGATGCGTCAGGCTGGGCGCTATTTGCCAGAGTATCGCGAAAGCCGCAAAACTGCAGGCAGCTTTTTACAGCTTTGCAAAAGTCCAGATTTCGCGACAGAAGTCACTCTGCAACCGCTTGATCGCTACCCGTTGTTAGACGCGTCAATCTTGTTTTCAGATATTCTTACTGTGCCTGATGCGATGGGTTTGGGGTTGTATTTTGAAGAAGGTGAAGGCCCAAAATTTGAGCGCACACTGCGTGAAGAAGCCGATATTAAAAAGCTCGCAGTGCCCGATATGGCCAAGTTGCAATATGTGTTTGATGCAGTAAGTCAAATCCGTAAAACTGTAAATGGCCGTGTGCCTTTGATAGGCTTCTCAGGTAGCCCGTGGACGCTGGCAACCTATATGGTGGAAGGCAAAGGCGGTACGGACTTTTTAAACATAAAAAAAATGGCTTATGCACAGCCTGATTTATTGCATCACATTTTAGAAGTTACTGCACAAACGGTGATTCACTACCTTAACGCGCAAATTGCCGCAGGTGCACAAGCGGTGATGATATTCGATTCTTGGGGCGGCGCGCTTTCGCATAACGCCTATATAGAGTTCTCGCTCAATTACATGCAAAAAATTGTGGCGAAATTAACTAAAACTAGCGAAGGCTCTAAAGTGCCGAGCATCGTGTTTACCAAAGGTGGCGCGTTGTGGTTAGAGGCGCAAGCAGACATTGGTGCAGATGCCCTTGGGTTAGATTGGGCTGTGGATATTGGCCAAGCACGCAAACGTGTAGGCGATAAAGTCGCCCTGCAGGGCAATTTAGACCCTGCGATTTTGCTTAGCACACCAGAAGCGATTGAAAAAGAAGTGGCTAGCATTTTGGCGAGTTATGGCAAAGGCAATGGTCACGTGTTTAATTTGGGTCATGGCATTACGCAGTGGACGCCGCCAGAGAATGCCGCAGCGATGCTAGAAGCGGTGAGAAAACATAGTCAGCAATATCATCAATAACTAAAATACGATGCCCTGAAAGCCGCATGGATATTGGCTCGCAGGGCATCATTTTATAAAATTTAAAGCATACGCTTTAATGTTTCATCTTTATCGATGAATTTATGTTTTAGCGCGCCAATAATATGCAGAATAATTACTAATAAAATAACAACCCCAACAATTTCGTGCACTTCTTTAAACAGCTCACGCAATGGCTTATTGTCTAGGCCACCAATAAAATCTAACCCAAACCATTTCACGCCATATTTGCTACTAACCGCCATAATCAAACCGCTTAATGGCAAGGCGACCATTAGAATGTAAAGCAAATGATGCGCGCCATTGGCGAGTTTGCGCTCTATGGCTTTATAGCTACTAAGTAGCGCAGGTGGTTTGTGGGTAAAGCGCCATAAAACGCGAATAATAATCAGCGCAAGTAGTGTTACGCCGATGGATTTGTGCAAATTAAAATATAGCGTGCGTGGGCTGATTTCTTCAGATGCTTGCCAAGTAAAAATGCCAAAATCGAATAAATCATAAGCTATTTGTTTGGGTGCATCTTTGGGCAAATCGCTCATATACCAACCTAGCGCAAACATGAAAAAAATACCAATGGCGATGAGCCAATGTAACACTTTCGCAGTTTTAGTATAGCGTGTAGCGTCGTGATTCATAGTAATATCCCTAAAGTAAACATGTGCCTTTGTGACAAGCGTCACAGCGAATAATTGC
>JBEBJI010000052.1:0-6218 GCA_040079935.1 Methylotenera sp. | reverse complement strand
CCGTTATAATGTTGGACTTTTCGGCACTCGTGAATTTTAGATTTAATTTCTAAGGCTCATAAAAGCAAGTGCCCCAATACTGACCGTGGTCTACTGGCCGTTTTAGCAAATGGCTAGTGTTGGTTTAACGGATTAAGTTGGAGATTTATCTCATGATTCAAATGCAATCTAGGCTAGAAGTTGCCGATAACACTGGTGCCCGCTCTGTGCAGTGCATTAAGGTGTTGGGCGGCTCAAAACGCCGTTACGCTGGTATTGGCGATATCATTAAGGTCAGCATCAAAGATGCTGCGCCACGTGGTCGCGTAAAAAAAGGCGAAGTTTACAGTGCAGTTGTTGTGCGCACCGCTAAAGGCGTGCGCCGTCCAGACGGTTCGTTAGTTAAATTTGACACTAATGCAGCTGTATTACTCAATAATAAATTAGAACCGATTGGCACCCGTATTTTCGGCCCAGTGACACGCGAGCTTCGTACTGAGCGTTTCATGAAAATCGTTTCTTTAGCACCAGAAGTGTTGTAAGGCTAAGGATTAACTATGAGCAAAATTCATAAGGGCGACCAAGTCGTTTTAAATACTGGTAAAGACAAAGGCAAGCGCGGTACTGTGCTGAGCATTCTTGATTCTGGCCATGTTGTGGTTGAGGGTTTAAATGTGGCTAAAAAGCATGCTAAGCCAAACCCAATGAAAGGCATTACTGGCGGCATCATTAATAAAGAAATGCCGATTGATATTTCAAATGTTGCGTTGTTTAACAATGCAACACAAAAAGCTGACCGTGTTGGTTACAAGATTTTGAAAGACGGCAAAAAAGTGCGCGTATTCAAATCTAACGGTGAAGCAGTGGACGCATAGGATAAATTATGGCGCGCTTAAAGCAATTTTATAAAGACTCTGTAGTAAAAAAAATGACAGAGCAATTTGGTTACACTTCAGTCATGCAGGTGCCTCGCATTGAAAAAATAACCTTGAATATGGGTGTGGGCGAAGCAGTTGCGGACAAGAAAGTGATGGAAAACGCAGTGGGTGATATGGAAAAAATCGCTGGTCAAAAAGTAGTCGTGACCAAAGCGAAAAAATCTGTAGCTGCTTTTAAAATTCGTGATGATTATCCAGTTGGCTGTAAAGTTACTTTACGTCGCGAGCGGATGTATGAATTTCTAGATCGTCTGGTAACGGTTGCTATTCCACGTATTCGTGACTTCCGCGGCATATCCGCGAAATCATTTGATGGTCGTGGCAATTACAACATGGGTGTGAAAGAGCAAATCATATTTCCGGAAATTGAATACGATAAAATTGACGCGATTCGCGGTATGAACATTACGATTACTACAACGGCAAAAACTGACGAAGAGGCCAAAGCACTTTTGGCGGCGTTTAGTTTTCCTTTTAGAGGTTAAGACATGGCGAAAACATGTATGACAGAACGCGAAATTAAACGTCGCGACACTGTAAAAAAATTCGCAGCAAAGCGCGATGCTTTGAACGCTATTATTAGTGACACTAAGGCTAGCGCCGAAGATCGTCGTGATGCGCGTTTAAAATTGCAAAGTCTGCCACGTAACTCAAGCCCAGTGCGCCTACGCAATCGTTGTGCGCTGACAGGTCGCCCACGTGGTGTTTATAGTAAATTTGGTATCGGTCGCAGCAAATTGCGCGATTTGATGATGAGTGGCCAAGTGCCAGGCATCACCAAAGCTAGTTGGTAACGGAGGAATAGAATATGAGTATGAGTGATCCGATTGCCGATATGCTAACGCGTATTCGTAATGCGCAAAGTGTAAGCAAATTGTCTGTTTCTATGCCTGCATCTAAGCTAAAAGGTGCTATCGCTAGCGTTCTTAAAGACGAAGGTTACATTGATGATTTTGCAGTTGCAGCAAATGATGGCAAGCCAGTGTTGAGCATAAGTTTAAAATATTACGCTGGACGTCCAGTAATCGAGAAAATTGACCGTGTGAGTAAGCCTGGTCTTCGCGTTTACAAAGGCAGCCAAAATATCCCTAAGGTAATGAATGGTCTTGGTGTGACAATATTGTCAACATCCAAGGGTGTAATGACAGATCGTAAAGCACAAGCGGCCGGTATCGGTGGCGAAGTGTTATGCGTAGTGGCTTAAGGAGAAGCAAATGTCACGTGTTGCTAAAAATCCAGTAGCCATTCCAGAAAAAGTTGAAGTGGTGTTAAGCGCTAACTCAATTACTGTTAGCGGTCCTTTAGGTAAGTTGTCTCACGCGCTCACTAATTCAGTTGAGTTGAAACGCGAAGGTGAAACGATTACGTTCGCTGCAACCAGCGATAGTCAGCATTCGCGCGCTATGTCAGGCACGTTACGCGCCCTCGTTTCTAACATGGTGCAAGGTGTTTCAGCTGGTTTTACGCGTAAATTAACATTAGTTGGCGTTGGCTATAAAGCCAATGCGCAGGGTGCTATGCTTAACCTTGAGTTGGGTTATTCACATCCAATCAATCAAAAAATGCCTGTTGGTATTACGGTGCAAACACCAACGCCAACAGAAGTGATTTTAACTGGTTATGATAAGCAAGTGGTTGGCCAAATTGCTGCTCAGATTCGTTCTTATCGTGCGCCAGAGCCATATAAAGGCAAAGGTGTTCGCTATTCTGACGAAGTGGTAGCAATTAAAGAAACCAAAAAGAAATAAGTAGACTGAAAAATAATTAGGACTTATAAAAATGAACAACGTAAATAATCGCTTGCGCCGCGCACGTAAAACCCGTGCCAAAATTGCCGAGTTAAAAGTTACACGTTTAAGCGTGCATCGTACTAACACGCATATTTATGCGCAAATTATTGCTGAAACTGGTGATAAAGTATTAGCAAGCGCTTCAACTGTTGAAGCTGATGTGCGTAAAAAAGTAAAAAATGGTGGCAATGTTGAGGCCGCCGCCGCAATTGGTAAACTTATTGCTGAAAAAGCGAAAAAAGCTGGTATTACTACTGTGGCTTTTGATCGTTCAGGCTACAAATATCATGGTCGTATCAAGGCGTTAGCAGATGCTGCGCGTGAAAACGGTCTGTCATTCTAATTTAGGCGAGATAGATAATGGCTAGAGAAATCGAGCAGCAATCACAGCAAACTGATGGTTTGCGTGAAAAAATGATTACCGTCAACCGTGTTAGTAAAACGGTTAAAGGTGGTCGTATTATGAGTTTTGCAGCATTGACAGTAGTCGGTGATGGCGATGGCGCAGTAGGTATGGGCAAAGGCAAGGCACGCGAAGTGCCAGTTGCAGTGCAAAAAGCCATGGATGAAGCGCGGCGCGGCATGTTAAAAGTGAATTTAAACAATGGCACACTACACCATGCCGTTACTGGTGTGCATGGCGCTGCTAAAGTGTTTATTCAGCCTGCCTCAGAAGGTACTGGCATTATTGCTGGTGGAGCAATGCGTGCGATTTTTGAAGTAATGGGTATTACCAATGTTGTGGCCAAATGTATCGGTTCAACTAACCCTTACAACTTGGTTCGCGCTACATTAAATGGCCTAGAGTCAATGAATACACCAGCAGAGATCGCGGCAAAACGCGGTAAATCTGTAGAAGAAATTAGAGGCTAGGCGATGGCTAAAACAGAAAAAAACGCAGCAACTATAAAAGTAACGCTGGTAAAAAGTGTCATTGGTAGGATTGAAGCGCACCGTGCGACTGTAAAAGGTTTGGGTTTGCGTCGTATGCATCATACGGTTGAGTTACAAGACACACCAGCAATTCGCGGCATGATTAACGCGGTTGGCTATCTATTAAAGGTAGAAGGATAATGCAATTAAATACAATTAAGCCTGCAGAAGGCGCAAAAAAGAACCGTCGTCGCGTAGGTCGTGGCATTGGTTCTGGTTTGGGTAAAACCGCTGGTCGTGGCCATAAAGGTCAAAAATCACGTACTGGTGGTTTTCATAAAGTTGGTTTTGAAGGCGGTCAAATGCCATTGCAACGCCGCTTGCCAAAACGTGGCTTTAAATCAATGACAAAAGCGGATACGGCGCATGTACGCACTTCTGAGCTGAACAATTTACCGGTGGATACCATTGATTTGTTAGTATTAAAACAAGCCAACGTTGTTTCAGGCAACGCGCTTGCTGCAAAAGTATTTTTGTCTGGCGAAGTGACTAAAAAGCTGAAATTAAGTGGCTTGCTGCTGACTAAAGGCGCACGCGCTGCGATTGAAGCGGCTGGTGGCAACATTGTTGAAGTTTCAGCATAAAAATTAGTCGAGAAAAATATTGGCGCAAGATAGTATTTTAGGTGCGGTAGGTAAAATGAGTGAGCTGAAAAGCCGCTTGTGGTTTGTGCTGGGTGCGTTAGTAATATTTCGCTTAGGAGCGCATATTCCAGTGCCAGGTATCGATCCAACCGTATTAAAGCAGTTGTTTGATTCGCAAAATAATGGTGTGTTGGGCATGTTTAACATGTTCTCAGGCGGTGCACTGTCACGCTTTACAGTGTTCGCGCTGGGTATTATGCCGTACATTTCGTCATCGATTATTATGCAGTTAGCATCAGTAGTTTCTCCAAAATTGGAGGCATTAAAAAAAGAAGGCGAAGCAGGCAGGCGTACGATCACTAAATACACGCGCTACGGCACAGTGGTATTGGCTACGTTTCAGGCGCTAGGTATTGCGATTGCGCTGGAAGGTCAAGCGGGTTTAGTGTTAGATCCAGGTATGGCATTTAGATTGATAGCGGTAGTTACATTGGTAAGTGGCACCATGTTTTTGATGTGGTTGGGCGAGCAGATTACAGAGCGCGGAATTGGAAATGGTATTTCTATTATCATTTTCGCAGGTATTGTGGCTGGTTTGCCGAGCGCCATTGGTGGAACGTTAGAGTTGGCACGTACGGGTGCATTTTCAATACCTTTGGTGATATTTTTATTTGTAGCGGTGCTACTAGTAACAGCATTGGTGGTTTTTGTAGAAAAAGGTCAGCGTAAAATTACGGTGAATTACGCTAAGCGACAGGTAGGCAATAAAGTGTATGGTGGTCAAACCACGCATTTGCCTTTGAAGCTGAACATGGCGGGCGTAATCCCACCAATATTTGCATCAAGTATTATTTTGTTCCCGGCAACACTGGCTGGTTGGTTTGGTAGTAGCGAGAAGCTGTATTGGTTAAAAGACATTAGCAACATACTGTCACCAGGTCAGCCGATTTATATTTTGTTTTTTGCTGCAGCAATCATGTTCTTCTGCTTCTTTTATACGGCATTAGTGTTTAACCCAAAAGAAACGGCTGAGAACTTGAAGAAAAGTGGTGCGTTTGTACCAGGTATTCGTCCAGGCGAGCAAACTGCAAAGTACATTGACAAGATTATGGGTCGTTTGACATTGATTGGCGCTATTTATATTACTTTGGTATGTCTGTTGCCAGAATTTTTGAGATTGAAATTTAATACCCCATTTTATTTTGGCGGTACTTCTTTACTGATTATTGTGGTGGTAACGATGGATTTTATGACACAAGTGCAATCACACTTAATGTCACATCAATACGAAGGTTTGTTGAAGAAAGCAAACTTTAAAGGCGGCGCAGGTGCGCGGTAGTTTTAATTTTTAACTTACGCGAATTAATTTTAGCGTGAGTTGGTATAAATAATATTAAGTAGTGGTGAGGTAAATTATGAGAGTTCGTGCATCAGTAAAAACATTGTGCCGTAACTGTAAAGTTGTGCGTCGTCGTGGCGTTGTACGTATCATTTGTACAGACCCGCGACATAAACAGCGTCAAGGTTAATAGGGAGCTAACGGTTTGTTTTATTTGAAAGAGTAACTACTAACTGTTAGAATTCAAGGCTTTTTTATTCGCTACTATTGCGATTTGTTTTGGAGTTAAAGTATGGCTCGTATTGCTGGGGTTAATATCCCGAATAATAAACACGCTGAAATCGCGTTAACTGCGATTTTTGGTATTGGTAGAAATACAGCACAAAAAATTTGTGCTGCTGCTGGCATTTTGGCTTCAACAAAGGTGAAAGACTTAAACGACGCTGATGTTGAAAAACTTCGTGATGAAGTTGCCAAGGTGAAAGTGGAAGGCGACTTACGTCGCGAAGTTTCTATGAATATTAAGCGTTTGATGGATTTGAATTGTTATCGCGGTGTGCGTCATCGTAGAGGCTTGCCAGTCCGTGGTCAACGCACCAAAACCAATGCGCGTACGCGTAAAGGTCCAGTTAAAGCCATTAAGCAAGCTAAGTAG
>JBEBJI010000070.1:0-1505 GCA_040079935.1 Methylotenera sp. | reverse complement strand
ATATGATTCCGGGCGGAAAACCGCTGGATTATTTAGATAAAATCCGCGCGAATTATCCAGTGGTGATGCACGGCGTGTCTTTATCCATCGGCTCTACAGCCGATGTCGATTACGATTATTTACGCGATTTAAAAAAGCTGGCAGACCGCATTCAGCCCGCTTGGATTTCAGATCATCTGTGCTGGACTGGCGTGCACGGCCAAAACATGCACGATTTATTGCCGCTACCTTACACCGAAGAAACCGCCAAACACGTGGCCGAGCGCGTGAATATTGTGCAAGATTATCTTGGCCGACAAATTTTGCTGGAAAACGTTTCCAGCTACGCCAGTTATATCGATTTCAGCATGACGGAATGGGAATTTATTACCCAAATTGCTGAAGCCGCCGATTGCCTATTATTGCTGGATGTGAACAATATTTATGTCAGCAGTTACAACCACAATTTCGACGCCAAAGTCTTTATTGACAGCGTTCCCGCCGAGCGCATTCAGCAAATTCACTTGGCTGGACACAACAATCATGGCGATTACATTATCGATACTCATGATGCGCCCGTGATCGACCCAGTGTGGGATTTGTACGAATACGCGATTGCGCGCTTCGGCCAAGTTTCTACCATGATAGAGCGAGATGACAAGATTCCCGCATTGGAAGTATTGGTAGAAGAATTACAAATAGCACGAACTATTTCTACAACCATGGCGCAAAAAATTGCATGTCTGCAAGCCAATATCCATGCGCCTTCCAGAGCACCTAATATAAAGCATATGGTATGAGCAATTTAATGCAATTACAAAGCGATTTTCAAGCATATTTGCTAGATTCCAGCAAAGGCGCGGCGTTTAAAAACCAAATTGTAAATGACAAAAAAGTTGGCGTAAAAAAACGCCTTGGCATTTATTATGATGCTTATCGGCTGCGCATTATAGATGCATTATCAAGCACTTACCCTATTTTAAAAGCGCTGCTGGGCGACGATTTGTTTGAGCAAGCCGCGCGCAGCTATATTGATAGCTACCCCTCCACTTACCGCAATATGCGCTGGGTGGGCGATAAAATGGCTGAACATTTGCGAGCAACGCTACCGCAATATCCAATCGCGTCCGAGATGGCGAGTTTTGAGTGGGGCTTAAGTTCTGCGTTTGATGCAGAAGACGCGCCGATTTTAGCGCTACATGATTTAGCTGCAATTGCGCCAGAAAACTGGGCAGATTTGCGCTTTCAGTTTCATCCCTCTATGCAATTGTTCACGTTTAAATGGAATGTGCTGCGCGTTTGGCAGGCGTTAAATTTGCAAGAAGCGCCACCCAGAATAAGCCAAATAGATGAACCATGTGTCGTATGGCGCAAAGATTTGAATTCGCATTATCGCTCGCTAGACCTTGCCGAATATGCGGCGATTCAGTTTGTAATTGCGGGCGCCAACTTTGGCGAACAATGTGAAAAATTACAAGAAGGTGCGACTGAAGAAGCAGCGACTGATAATCAATCTATTAGGCAAG
>JBEBJI010000069.1:0-1542 GCA_040079935.1 Methylotenera sp. | reverse complement strand
GACAAAATAGACAGACTGGCTAATATTTTATTAACTAAAGATATATGGGTTTGGAGAAAGGGCGCAATCGAGGCTCACTTAGGGATACAGAAAAATGATAATGATAGGATATTATTTTTACAAACTGCAAAAACAAATATCAATGTTAATCATGCAGCCGACAATCAAAGCATTATTAATTTAATTAATTGGATTTAAATTCATTTAACAAATATGCAAAACTTCGGCATCTACATCATCGGCGATGAAATCCTCTCTGGCAAACGCCAAGACGCACATTTAAGCAAAGCCATTGCGTTGCTTGCTGCGCGCGGTTTGCAGCTCAGTTGGGCGAACTATTTGGGGGATATTCCTGAGCAAATTACCAGCTCAATTAAAGCTAGCATGACGCGCGGCGATATTGTGTTTAGCTTTGGCGGCATTGGTGCGACGCCCGACGATTACACACGAAAATGCGCAGCCGATGCGGCTGACGTACCCATAGAACGCCATGCAGGGGCGGTGGCGAATATTGTGGCGCAATATGGCGAAGGTGCTTACCCCAAACGCGTGCTGATGGCGGACTTTCCCCAAGGTTGTGCGTTAATCCCCAACCCTGTGAATCGCGTAGCAGGATTTAGCATTAATGAGCATTATTTTGTACCGGGCTTTCCTGAAATGGCGCACCAGATGGTAGAGTGGGTGTTAGAGACTTACTACAAACACTTATTTCATCAAACTGACTATTTAGAAGCATCGATTATTGTTGTAGATGGCATTGAAAGCCAATTGATTGATTTAATGAACACGGTAATCACTAAGTTTGATGTAAAGGTATTTAGCTTACCCAAGCTCAAACCCAGCCGGCAAGTTGAGTTGGGCGCTAAGGGCGCACCTAATAAGGTGTTGCAGGCAATGGCGGCATTAAAAGCAGGGGTTGAAGCGCTAGATTTTACTTGGCACGAGTTTACGTAAAATGCAATGTAGGCCTAGCTGCGGTGCATGTTGCATCGCACCTTCTATCAACAGCCCGATACCTGGCATGCCAAACGGCAAGCCTGCGGGTGTGCGTTGTGTGCAGCTAGATACGCAAAACAGTTGCATGATTTTTGGCAAACCAGAACGCCCTGCGTTTTGCGGCAGCTTACAGCCGAGTGTAGAAATGTGCCGCGACACGCGAGAACAAGCGATAGTTTGGCTAAGCAATTTAGAGATCCTTACCACACCCCATTTTTAAGTTCCAAATTAAACTGAAAATTTAGCAGTTAGTAGTGTCAAGTCATAGTGATTGCGTATAAAATAGGCAACTTTCCGCCAAACTACAAATTAATGCAAATCGGCAATCACATTTTAAAAAACAACCTAGTCGTCGCACCTATGGCTGGCGTGACGGACAGGCCTTTCCGTCAGCTTTGCAAAAAGCTGGGCGCAGGGCTAGCGGTTTCTGAAATGGTGACTTCAAATTCGCTCCTTTACGGAAGCGAAAAAACGCGCCGCCGAGCGAACCACGAAGGCGAAGTTGACCCGATATCGGTGCAAATTGCGGGCGCAGACCCAAAAATG
>JBEBJI010000068.1:0-1597 GCA_040079935.1 Methylotenera sp. | reverse complement strand
AGCTATGATTTTGATTCTAGCGCTGGCTTCAGGCCCTGCGTTAGCGACTGTTTGCGCGACTTCATTTGCTTCTCAGGCACTCATGTCCTCCTTGCATCTTGATAATATGGCTGGAATGAAGAATTGCCATGAAGGTTCGATGAGTAAAGAGAAAAGTAAATCCAGTACTGAGCATAAGTCTTGTGCGATGGGTGCAGGTTGTAATTTCACACAAGTAACACCGCTGATTGTTTCATCATCGAAGACTGTATTTGCTGATTCGACTGCTATTTCATTCCCAAGATTTATACCTTCTGCAAAATCCATAGATATATCCCCACCCCTAAAGCCTCCTGCTTGAGTTGATGTTATAGGGCCGAATTGCGCCCTAAATCATCATATTTAAGTTCTAGGAGAGCTCTCATGAACATCCCCAGATTGGCTGTGAAGCCAATAATGATGTGCCTATTGTTTGGCATGATGTTGGTATTGGCATTTTCTACGCAAGCAGAAGAGCCGTTGACTTTAGCAGAAACCATTCAACTGGCCACCCAAAATCAGCCTTTACTGCAATCACTTGATGATGCGGCAGCTTCATCACGTCAGGCTGCTATCGCAGAAGGTCAGCTACCAGACCCCAAAGTCAAGTTTGGTGTAATCAATCTGCCCGTCACAACGAGTGATGCCTTACGATATAACCGTGATGATCAGACCATGGTCAATGTGGGCATTTCGCAAGACATGACGCCACTCAAAAAACGCGAATTAGCTTCTAATCGTATGTTGGCTGAAGCAGATCAATTTCAGACTGAACAAGTTGCCACAGCTAGAACCATTGAGCGTGATGTTGCTTTAGCTTGGTTAGATGTTTATGAGGCACAACGTAAATCTGAACTTTATCAGCGCATGATTAATGACATGACTGCCGAGCGAAAAATATTGGCAGCCAATGTCAGTTCTGGGGGTGCTAAAACTAGTGATGTTTTGCAGATGGATACGGATACTTCAATGACAAACGAGAAACGTATTTTTGCACAACGTGATGAACGTAAAGCGCGTGCAGCTTTGGCGCGCTGGATTGGTAAATCAGCATCTCGTTCAATCTCATCAAAACTGCCAGTGATGACAAATAGCTTGAGTCATGATGCTAGTCAATCAGCGATTGAGCAGCATCCATTGTTACGCAATGCCTATCAAACAGAAAAAGTTGCACAATTTGATGTTGATAGCGCACAAGCCAACTTGGAGCGTAACTGGGGCTGGGAAGTCGGCTATGGCAAACGGTTTAATGACCGTAGTGATATGCTCACTTTTCAGGTTTCAATTGACCTGCAATTAGACCGTGCTAACCGGCAAGACAGACGCACCGCAGAAAAACTGGTGCTAGTTGAGAAAGCACGCAAGCTCACTGAAGACAGAAGGCGTGAGCTTTCATCTGAACTTGAAAGTGCTATGGCCGATGCTGAGGCGGCAGAAGCCCGTGAAAACGAGCGCATCACAAAACTGATTCCAAATGCACAAGCTAAATTAAGTATTGCGCAGGCAGCTTATCAATCTGGTAAGCAATCGATTGGTGAGGTTTGGCAAGCGCGTAGAGACGTGATTGATATTGAGCTAG
>JBEBJI010000023.1:0-33418 GCA_040079935.1 Methylotenera sp. | reverse complement strand
CTGCATCATTCCTGCCACTTTTTCCACTCTTGCCGCGTCCAGATGATGAAGATGATGATCCGCGCCCAGCGTTTGAGTGGTCGCTTCTAGGGCGGTTGTATTGATTAAACAACGCACCCTCTCTTTCTTCCACTTTATCGCAAACCCATTTACCAGCCGCGTCACGACGTACTTCCATTTTCACAACTTTTCCAGTTGAACTCGAAATGCTTCTATAACTCGCATTTACTTGCGGAATCAGTATGTCGGCACCAGCCAACGAGATACCATTTACGCCTTCCAAACCAACAAAGCCTTCTACAATCGCACTTTCAGCGCGATTCATCACGTTTTTAACAGGCTGCGCCACTATGCGATTGGGCTGAATCGCATGACCATTCCAAGCGCCGCTCACCTGCATCTCCTTGCCTACCTTGACCGCATCCAACAAGTCTTTGTTATTAATGGCTATTTTTGTGCCATTTACCGCAAAACTATCGTCAGATACGCTCGTGACGATGCCATAGGTACTGACATAGGCTTTTTTATTGGAGATAGCAACTCTGGTAGCCACAACTCGCCCATTGGTAAGCCTGTGCCCACTCACTCTTACCACTACACCTTGCTCTAATGTACGTAATTGCTGCATCGTCGCATCGTCAACCTGAATGGTTTGTCCCATCACCTCAACTTGCATTAATTTAAAGTCTATTTTGTCAATTGGCCCTACCACTGCATCTATCATACCTATTGAACGCGCAACCAACCTGTCATTGGCTCTGTCAGCCGTTAACATCACCATCTGGCCAGTTTTTAAATTAGAAAGTTTAGACGTATTGCCATTATCATATACAGGCGTATTGGTCTCGTAGTGTACTTCAACATCATTCACGCAAATGCTCGCAAAACCAGTCACCACGCCAACAATTGCGATTCCACCTTTACCATTTTCTGGCAATAAGCCATCTTCAGCAAATATACCAGTGCCCCCCATACCGCCATCCGCCGTGATCCCTGTTCCACCTAAGCCGCCCTCTGCCGCAATGCCTGTGCCTCCTAAACCACCATTTGCAATCGCGCCTGTGCCGCCCATTCCACCATCTATATTGGGGTTAACAGTTGAAGCGGTCGAACATACATTTGTTGCTGCAGCATAAGTTTGTGTGCAGAATAGAATGCAGCAAATTAAACATGAAATTTGCTTTAAAATACTCTGGCAATTAGCCATCTGTCCTGTCTTCCTTAATTTCTTCAGCTTGCATCGGCTCAGCATAAAAATAAACGCCGTAAGTCATGCGCATTTTTGCATTCTTTGCATCTTTGTCGTTTAAAGATGACACGTCCGCCACTTTGTTCACGCCGCGCAGCACCTTCATGCTGTGTTTTTTTGCAAATTCCGCAATCACATCAACACTGGATGGGCTTAGCACATCATAATGCACACAACGCTCGAAGAAGCTGGGTTGTTGACCAATGACATTAGAAACTGCCGCTTGCGCGTGATCGTGCAAGTTATGCCCTAAATAAAAGGCTTTTTCTTCAAAACCTTCTTGCGGAACAAACATATCCGAAGTGAGATGTACAAAACTTTCATCATCTACAGTAGCGATGCCCAATCTTAACCACTCATCCAACACGGCTCTAGGATGAATATCCGTTGTTAAACTGCGCACCAACCCTTCAAATGATTCGTCCGAATTATCTACAGCAAATCTTGGCAAAGGCTTGGGCACACCAATTTCGTTCAAGTATTTAGGATTCGCGTTCCATAAAGCAACAAGCTGAGAGCCAACCGATACATTATCTGGCATGACTTCATCTATATCTGGTTGATGGTCGCGCAAACGCCTGACGTCTTTTCTATGCACACCACTAATTAGGCTAATGCGCGAGTCGGTTTGCTGCTTATTCGGAATAGAAAAATCTTTATCGGCGACCTCAACAAACAAGCCTTTAATCACATCAATTGCAAATGTATAAGTTAAATTGTTGGCCAGCATTAACTTAACAATAGGCTTAAGCACACGCTTTACCGCACTTGCAATCAATAACTGTCTTTTAGATAACTCAGTATTCACATTTATTTTTTCTAAAAATGTAGCTTACCAACGAATTATAGCAAAAAAATGGGAATATTTTACATTATTTGATATATTTTTCAATTCTCACCCGCGTTTCTTCTTTACCCAATAAAGCCATCACTTGGTCGATGCTCGGCGATTGTGCAATACCAGTCAGCATCACGCGTAGCGGCATGGCAATTTTAGGGAACTTCAAACCAAACGCTGTTACAACCGCATTAATTTCGTGATGAATTGCTTCTGCATTCCATTCAATTTTCGCCAGATTTTCACTGAAAGTTTTAATTGCAGGCATAATTTCTGGCGTGATGTGTTTTTCAATATCTTCTGCGCTAGGCGTTGGCAGCACGTAAAAATACGCAATATCTGCTGCTAGCTGGTTTAAATTATTCGCACGTTCGCGATATAAAGCCAACACATCATTCAAAAAAGGTGCTCTGTAAGCCGCATGGATATTGGCTTGCAGGCGCACTAAAATATCGCTCGCAAGCAGGTTCATATCCATTTCTTTTATATAATGTGCGTTTAGCCAGTTGAGTTTTTCGGTATTAAATTGCGCGGCAGATGGCGTAATGTGCTCCAAATCGAACCACTCACAAAATTGCTGCATATTAAAAATTTCTGCGTCGCCGTGGCTCCAACCCAAGCGCGCCAAATAATTCAGCACCGCTTCTGGCAAATAACCATCTTCGTGATATTGCATCACGCTCACCGCGCCGTGGCGTTTGGATAGCTTTTGACCATCGTCGCCCAAAATCATGGATAGATGCGCGTACTGCGGAATGGTTGCGCCAAGCGCCATCAACATGTTAATTTGGCGCGGCGTGTTATTGACATGGTCATCGCCACGAATCACTTGCGTGATGCCCATTTCAAAATCATCCACCACAACGCAAAAGTTATACGTGGGTGTGCCATCTGCGCGAGCGATAATCAAATCATCCATCTCGCTGTTGGCAATCTCAATGCGCCCTTTCACCAAATCATTCCAAACGACACTACCCGTTTGCGGATTTTTAAAGCGAATAACAGGTGGAATATCCGCAGGAATTTGCGGCAAAACCTTACCCGCTTCTGGCCTCCAACGCCCGTCATATCTGGGCTTTAGGCCTTGTTGCATTTGCGTTTCACGCAAAGCTTCTAATTCTTCTTTACTGCAATAACAATAATAGGCCGTACCGGCATCCAACATGGTTTGCAGCACTTTTTTATACGTTCCCATGCGCTGCATTTGGTAAAATGGGCCTTCATCATAATCCAAACCCAACCACGCCATACCGTCTAAAATAGCTTGCACAGCGGCTGGCGTGCTACGCTCCACATCAGTATCTTCAATGCGCAGAATAAATTTTCCGCTATGTTTTTTGGCATAAGCCCAAGAGAATAGCGCTGTGCGCGCACCACCAATGTGTAAAAAACCAGTAGGGCTAGGTGCGAATCGGGTACGGACGGTCATGAAAAATAGCTTTTTTGATTTGAAAGGTGAATTTTAACATGCAAACTGTTAAACGATTTTCACAATTACTTATGTTTAAATGTGAAATATAGGTTGATTACTCAATGATTTGTATTTATATTTTGCTTAGCTTAAATAAAAACAAACTTTCAAATTAGTTATCTATTAATGAAAAAAATTATCCAACAAATATTTGGCTCGAAAATTATTAAAAAATCAAACAAGCAGTTAGCTTGGGTGGACGAGCTCGGTGAAATGGATGACCTGCCTGCGCTGCAATACACCACTAAGCAATTAGACCAAACACTCAATCAGGCTAGCAGCTCAGAAACCTTAAGTCTGCAACAACAACTCGATTTAATTCTAAAAATTGAAACACTTAATCAGAAGCGCCTAGAGAAGCTTTCCAACCAATTTTCTAATGTAGAAAATATGAAAGCTGACTTGGAAAATAGCATCGCTGAAACTTGCTACACCTACTGCCGACAATCGTATATTTGCCACCTTAAAGTTATCGAAAAGGTGTTTGATATCAACAAAACCCAGCTAGAAAATAACTTTGTTTTAGAAGGTAACACAGCCAACTTGCTCATCGCACGCGCCCTGTACACCGCATTTAATATGGTTAAATGGCGGCTATTTAGCCAAGCCAATCCACCCGCTAAAGTCTGGTTGCAAATCAATGTGTTATACAGAATTGCCGCACAGAAAATGCTGCTCAATACCCCTGTAGAACTTTTTGATTTCTCGCCATCTGCCACCTTGGCAGCGCATTATGTGCAGACTTGTATGCTAGGGCAATTGGCGCAGTGCAGCATGAAAAAATATCAGGTTGAAATAGCAACGCGTATTTTAAATACACTACTTACTTACACGCACATCAGCAATAAATTTACACCTGAGCAATATTTATTTTACATTGATTTAGAAAAAGATGCGCCTGCTAAACGTATGCGCGACTTAGAGCCGAATGAAAGTTGCCGTTATTGGGAACTGGGCGAACTAGAAAAGCAATTGACAGTGGCAATTACAGTTTCCGATCGTGGTGAAATTCCACAAAGTTTAGCTTTCTCAAAAATTGATAACCCTATAAAACTGAATGAAACGCTCAAAATTTTATTGGACGAATGGAAAAGAGCAGGTTATACAAGACAGCGCCGCAAATTTGCCAGACAAGCCAGCTCAAAAACAGCCAGAGTCAATGCAGGCATCGTAGATATTTGCAACCAAGTTCATCAGGCAAACCAAATTAGTAGTGGATTGAGATTATCGCGTGACGGCACATCGCTAGATGATCGCTTGCGTGCACACACCGTGTTAAGGCAAAGTAGCAACCTATCTGCCGTCAATAGTGGCTCGCTCGATACTTGGATCATCACAGACGAAAGCACGATTGGCCTTGGCGCTCGCGTAAACAAATATGCCAATATTTTAGCTCGGCCAGATAAGCTCATTGGGCTGATGATAGAGGAAGACCCGAGTAAAATTATTATCGGTATGATACGTTCGGTTAAACCCACCCAAGGCAATCAATTAAGAGTCGGTATTGAGATTATTTCACACCAACCAACTTGGGTGCAGCTGCGTCAATCTCGCGCCAACGATGCTTTTTCTAATACCCAAACAGACATTAGCCCTCTCGCCAGTACCGGGTCGAAAAGTGGCACTGGAACTGTAGATATTGGCTTGTTTTCTGGCATCTATTTACCAGTGGAAAAGGGGTTTTCTGATGTTGCTGTGATGATATTGCCGAAATTAAATTACCGCACCAATAACAATTACACAGTGAATATTGGTGGCTCACCTAAACGCGTGTATCTTGGCAGCCCAATTGAATCGCGTGATGACTGGGTAAAAGTCGAATTTCCGCTTTAATTAGTGGGTACAGGCTGCGCTTTCCAATCGCCCGCCAGCGCTTTAAACAATTCCACCGTTGCTAAAAATGTCGCCTGCTTGGCTTGCACCACTGCAAGGGACGCATCGTTATGTACGCGCTGCGCATCTAGCACTTCCAAATATGCAGAATAGCCAGATTTATAGCGGTTCTCCGCCACCGTCAGCGCCTTTTTAGCCGAAGTTTCGCTTTGCGTTAATGCTTGCTCGCGCTCCGCATTTAAACGACGTGAAATCAACGCATCGTTCACTTCTCTAAACGCATTTTGTATCGCAGTTTGATATTGCGCCAGCGCCTGTTTTTGGCGCGCTGTGGCTTGCTCCACGCGCGATTGACGTTTGCCAGAATCGAAAATCGGTAAATCTAAACCTAAACCAAATGTCCAAATGCGCGCGCCAGATTTTAACATATCGCCTAATTCCAAACTTTCGCCACCAAAAA
The DNA here is from genome assembly GCA_040079935.1 of Methylotenera sp. GTDB lineage: Bacteria > Pseudomonadota > Gammaproteobacteria > Burkholderiales > Methylophilaceae > Methylotenera_A. The sequence continues at coordinate 27,567 of JBEBJI010000023.1, read as the reverse complement.
TACCTGTTAATGAAATGGAAGGATAAAGCGCGGCTTTGGCGATGCCAATTCTTGCGTTTTCTGCGATTAAATTTTGTTCGGCTTGGCGAATATCTGGGCGAGCTTCTAATAGCGCTGAAGGCAAGCCTGCAGGCGGCATTGGCGGCACTGGCAAGCTGCGTAAAGCGCCAGCTTCTAATTGCAAATCTAATGTGCCAGTGAGTACCGCGAGCTGATGCAAACTTAAGGCGCGCAAACGTGTGAGCTCAATCAACTGCGCTTCTAAATTACTCACCGAAACTTCAGCCTGCGATACTTCCAACGCGCTCGCGACACCACCTTCCATGCGGCGCTGGTTAAGCGCCAACGCTTCTTTGCGGCTGACTTGGTTAATTTTTGTGACAGCAATTTGTGCATCCAAACCGCGCAATTGCAAGTAATTACTGGCCACTAAGCCGACGAGTGAAAGCTCTACCGTTTCTTTGGCATTGCGCGAAGCTAGCGCATTCGCCACAGCCGCTTCTTTATTGCGCTTCAGCTTGCCCCAAAAGTCTATTTCATATGAGGTGCTTAAGCCAAACGAATAATTATTGCGAATCGGCGAGCCAAACGTAGGAAACGCACCGAGCTCAGTCACCTTGCTGCGCGTCGCATCGGCAGCAAAATCCACTTGAGGAAACAAATAGCCGCCAACTTCACGCATATTGGCATCGGCTTCTTCGATGCGCGCCACCGCTAGAGCGATATTGGTGTTATTTTTTAAACTTAAATCCACCAATTCGTTGAGCTTTTCATCTTGGTAATTCTTCCACCATTCTTCTAAAACTACATTCTCTGCGCCCGCCGTCTCGCTAAATTTCTCAGGTAAATTAGGCTCAGCGCGTTGATAATCCAGCCCAAGCGCTTTGCAACCGCTTAAATTAAATGAAGCTATAGAAATGAATAATAACACTGCCAGAAGCCTCATGGTTATTGGTCTCCAGGAGTGTTGTTTTTTACAGATATCGCAGACTTTTCAGATTTTATGTCTAAAATTTCCGCATCATGCGCGTGACCATGTGTTCTCACGTGCTTGCCAGAAAGCCACGTAAAAAATAGTGGAATAAAAATAGTCGCCACAAAAGTCGCTAAAATCATGCCTCCAAATACGCCAGTGCCCATGCTGCGGCGCGCAGCAGCGCCAGCGCCGGTAGCGAACAACAATGGCAAAATGCCTAGCACAAACGCCATCGACGTCATCACAATTGGCCTAAACCTTAGTTGCGCCGCTTCTATTGCAGCTTGCATCGCAGGCTTACCCTCTTCCATTTTTTGGCTGGCAAATTCGACAATTAAAATCGCATTTTTTGCCGCCAAACCAATCAATGTAATTAGCCCAATTTGAAAGTAAATATCATTCGGCATGCCGCGTACCAACACCGCCAGCAGCGCGCCAGCCAGCGCAAATGGGACCGCCATAATCACCGCCAAAGGCAATGCCCAAGTTTCAAATTGTGCAGCTAAAATTAAAAACACCATAATCATGGCAAAGCCAAAGGCAAACACTGCAGCCGAGCCTGTCAGCTTTTCTTGATAAGCTTGGCCAGTCCAAGCGACTTGGTAACCTTCGGGCAAGTTTTCTTTAGCAAGTTTTTCCACCTGCTTAATCGCATCGCCCGAGCTCACACCTGGAGCGCCGCTACCCAACACTTTAGCTGAGAGCAAGCCATTGTAACGCTCCAACTGCTCCGCACCAATCACACGGCTCACTTTGCTAAGAGACGACAGCGGAATCATCGCACCCATTTTTGAGCGCACGTAGATTTTTCCAATATCTTCTGGCTTGCTGCGGTATTGCGGTTCTGCCTGTAATTGCACGCGATATATTCGACCCGATTTATTAAAATCGTTCACGTAAAGTTGACCCATAGTGCTCTGCAGTGCGGCGTAAATATCAGCAATCGGCACGCCAAGTGACAGCGCTTTCGCTTCATCCACTTCAATATACAACTGCGGTACAGTTGGCCTAAAAAAGGTGTTAATGCCCGTCAATGTTGGGTCTGCGCGCATCACGCCGACAAAGTTATTCAATACTGCTGCAAGTTTTTGCGGATCACTACTGTTGCGGCTTTGCACGTACATTTCGAAGCCCGCAGAGCTACCCAAGCCGCGAATCGCTGGCGGATTGACTGCAAATGCAAAACCATCCGGCTGGCCCATGCCTATGCCGCCCAATTTGCCAGAAATATCATCGGCCGTGGTGGTGCGTTCTTTCCAATCTTTTAAGCGCACAAACATCGTACCTGCGCTGGTTTTGTTGCCGCCGCCAATAAAATCCAAGCCAACAATCGCAAATTCAAATTGCACTGCAGGGTCTGGCGCAATCGCCTGGCGAATTGCCTCGGTGGTTTTTTCGGTGCGGTTCAGTGTTGCGCCGTCAGGCATAATAATCAGCGTAATCACATAACCTTGGTCTTCCTGCGGCACCAAACTGCCGGGCACGCGATTGAGCAACACTGCGCAGAGCCCGATAATGAGTGCAAATACGACCGCGCCGATGATTTTGTGACGCAGCGTAATATTGACAGTGTGCGTGTAAAAATTGGTAATCTTGTGAAAGCCTTGATTAAACGCTTTAAAAAACTTGTTTTCTTGGTGCGTATTTTTGAGCAAAATCGCGCACAAAGCAGGCGTGAGCGTAAGTGCAACCACGCCAGAAATCACCACCGCAATCGCCACTGTGACCGCAAATTGACGATAGAGCGCACCCGCGATGCCGCCCATAAACGCAACTGGAATAAATACTGCACATAACACCATCACAATCGCTATCACCGCGCTAGAAACCTGCTCCATGGACTTGATGGCCGCCTGTAGTGGATTAAGTTTTTCATCACGCATCAGCCGTTCCACATTTTCCAGCACCACAATGGCGTCATCCACCACAATACCAATCGCCAAAATCATTGCAAACAGCGTGAGTAAATTGATGGTAAACCCCAGCAAATACAAGCCTGCAAAAGTGCCGATAAGCGAAATTGGCACGGCAATAATCGGTATCAACGTCGCGCGCCAACTTTGAAGGAACAAAAACACCACCAACACTACCAAAATCAAGGCTTCGCCAAGCGTTTTAAACACTTCCTCAATCGTCGCTTTTACAAATTCGCTGGTGTCATACGGAATGCTATATTCCATGCCTTCTGGAAAGCGCTGCTTCAGTTCCTCCATTTTCAGCTTGATGCTTTTTGCCGTTTCCAGAGAGTTTGCGCCTGATTGCAAAAACACGCCCATAGCCACGCCAGGTTTACCATTTAGCGCAGAACGCACATTGTAACTTTGCGCACCAAGCTCAATACGCGCCACATCTTTTAAATACAAAATACCATTTGGCCCGTCAGCCCTAATAATAATATTGCCAAACTGCTCAGGCTCCAACAAACGGCCTTTTGCCGTCACCGTATAAATAATTTGCTGGTCATTTGGTGCTGGGTCTTGGCCGATTTTACCCGCCGCGTATTGCGCGTTTTGCGTTTGAATCGAGGCCGCAATGTCTGATGTCGTCACGCCCAGCTGCGCCATTCTGTCTGGCCGCAACCACACGCGCATGGCGTAATCTTGCCCGCCAAAAATTTGCGCGCTGCCCACGCCTTGAATGCGCTTGATTTCATCCAAAATATTCAGCGTAGCGTAGTTGCTGATAAACAGCCTATCATGCGCTGGATTTTTCGAGGTCAAGAAAGACACCAGCAAAAAGTCGCTTGATATTTTCTGCACGATTAAACCATTTCGGCGCACTTCTTCTGGCAAGCGCGGCGTAGCAATATTGACGCGATTACTTACGTTAAACGTCGCTTGGTCAATATTGGTGCCGACTTCGAAGGTAGCGGTAATCGTCAGCGTACCGCTGGAATCCGCAACCGAGTTAAAATAAAGCAAATTTTCCACACCACTTAGCTGCTCTTCAATCGGTGCAGCCACGGTTTTTGAGAGCGTATCCGCACTCGCCCCAGGGTAAATTGCGGTAATCGTCACAGTTGGCGGCGCGATTTCAGGATATTGCGCCACTGGAAGCTCGAATGCGGACGCCAAGCCTGCCAGTACAATGATGATGGACAAAACGCCAGCAAAAATCGGCCTTGTGATGAAAAATTTAATCATTATTTTTTATCTTCAGGCTTTGCAGAAGATGCTCCAACAGGCAGGCTAGGAGCGGCTCCCGGAGCATGTGGCGCAACCTGTGCGCCAGGCGGCATCATATTCAATTTAATTAAGTTATCCGTAATCACTTTGTCACCCGCGTTTAGGCCGCTCAAAATAATCCAATCCGTGCCTTTCCACTCGCCCACCTTCACAGTGCGGCGCTCAGCTTGGTTTTTGTCGTTGGCGATAAAGACAAACGTGCCCTGCTCGCCTGTTGAAACCGCCGCTTGCGGCACTAAAAATACGCCCTCTTGCGAGCCTGTAGTGACCCGAGCGCGCACAAACTGGCCTGGCATCAATTTTTTGTCTTTGTTGTCAAACGTAGCACGTAATTCCTGCGTACCTAAATTTGGATTGATTTCACTAGACATAAAATTAAGTTTACCTTTTTGCGCATATTCACTGCCATCAGGCAAAATCAAACTTATCTCTTTAGCCACACCATTACTCATCTGCCCACCTAAACTCGCTAATTCACTATCCGACAAGCTAAAACGCACCCAAATCGGCGAAGTTTGAACAATCGTTGTTAATAAGCTAGTGCCAGCCTGTACCAGCGCGCCTTCAGAAAACTGAAAGCGCCCTGCCATACCAGAAACTGGTGCGGTGACCCTTGTGTAGGATAAATTCAATTCAGCCTCTTTAATATTCGCCTGCGCTTGCATCATACCCGCTTGCGAAATGCTGGCGTCACTTGTAGCATTGTCGTATTCGCGCTGGCTAATGGATTGCGTTGCCAATAAATCCTTCAAACGTGCCGATTCGCGCGAAGTTTGCGTAATACGCGCGCCCTGACCTGCGGCAGCCGCTTTAGCTTGCGCGAGTGCGATTTGAAACGGATCTGGGTCGATTAAAAACATAAGTTGCCCTGCTTTTACTGCTGCACCTTCTTCAAACATTTTTTTGAGAATAATGCCTCCAACGCGCGGGCGCACTTCCACTTCAGACGCACCTTCTGTTTGCGCGACCGCCTCCACACTGATCGGCACCGATGTTGGTTCTGCAGTAATCACGCTCACTGGCATGGGTGGCATAGCGGCTGGTGCGGGATTTTCTGATTTTTTATCGCAAGCCGCTACAAAACCTATGAGCAAAAAGCTAATAGTGATTAATTTAACATTCATATCATTCTTTCAAGCGAAAATAACCAATAAAGACAACAAGATACTTGCATTAGTAATAACGTTACTGCATTATAACTTTATCAGCATTGTTAACGATGACAATTTTATTATGGCGCAAACTAATTTGGTGCTTTCAGGCGAAATTTACGGCAAACAAACATCCAATAAACTTGTGATGTATAACGTGCTTAAAGTCACTAAAAATACCGTCACTCTGCAAAATATCGACAACCCGCTCAGTTTGTTTGAAACCACCGCACAAAAACTTAGCTCTTCTGGCTATATTCGCATTAGCCAAACTCCCTACATTGATTTAAACGCCGCCACAGCAAAAAAACGTAAAGTTGCAAAAAAACCCAAGCGTTGCCCACTTACGTTTGATTTTTTAGAAGCACGTGCCGATAGCGAGCGCCCATCCCCAGTGTTGCCCGATTTATTTACGCATTAATTTCTTCACGCATTAAGCTTTTGCTGCAAATTCGGCCACCCTGGCACCCAATAGCCGCGCGGTTTCCAGGTCACCTTTGTTTACTTCATCAGGCGATGAATCGCTAGGTGAAGTCATCAACGCGCCACCAAATCCACCGACAAAATTTACGTCGCCGTGCTTGGCCGCTTTTGTATTAGCAGGCATTAATCCAGTACCCACCCACACGCCAGAATGTTGCATAGCCAGTGTAACGAAATACTGGATAGTCGAAAATTTATCGCCGTTCATGGTGGCAGAATTGGTAAACCCCGCAAATATCTTGTTTTTCCATTCTTGCGTAAACCATTTTTTTGAAGAGGCATCCGCAAACTTTTTAAATTGCCAGCTTGCGCCACCCATATAAGTCGGCGATCCGAAAATAATCGCTTTCGCAGCGTCCAGCTTCGCCCAATCTGCATCGGTGATGTCGCCATTCGCGTCAATCGCAATTAAATCAGCCTTGGCGCCTTTTGCCACGGCCTCGGCCTGCTTGGTGGTGTGTCCATATCCACTGTGGTAAATCACTGCAATATTACTCATCAAATACTCCTTATGTTAATTTTAAGCACAGCGAAAAAATATGCTACTTCAGTGCTTGCTAGTCTGTGCGATAACTAACATAAGTCACTGGCATTAACCAATAGTTTTAATTAACTAGGCGGAGTATAATTCCATTAGTTACTTTTTGTAAGTAGGCACTTAAACATCATATAGGTACTTTATGGATACTATAGAAAACCCTCAAGAAACAAACCTTGTGGAAGCTCACGCCTGTGCATTCAGCGCACTATGCCCCACACGCCTAGTATTGAACAGAATCGCCGACAAATGGACGGTATTGGTGGTGATTTTGCTGCAAGATGGCACCAAGCGCTTTAGCCATTTGCAACGCGAGATTGACGGCATTTCGCAAAAAATGCTCACGCAAACGCTGCGTGGGCTGGAACGCGATGGCCTAGTTACCAGAAAAGTATATGCCACCGTACCACCAAAAGTCGAATACGCTCTCACCTCACTTGGGCACACGTTGAAAGACATGCTTTTTGCGATTAAAACCTGGTCGGAAGCCAATATTGAAGCAGTGCTGAGCGCGCAGAAAAACTACAATAAATTAAACGAAAAGTAATGCATAAATTCGATAAAACAGATGCTCTGCAAGCCAATATCCATGCGGGTTGCAGGGCAGCTCAATTCTCGTCATTCCGATGTAAATCGGAATCCAGTGTCTTTTTTCAATCAATCAAACGCCACTGGATTCCGTGTCAAGCACGGAATGACCGTGAATAGTGGGTTTTGACTTTTAATCCCCTTTGCCGCGCCTGAGGGTTTGGCGCCAAGGTCGCGAAGTATGAGCGGGCACTTGGCGGGCATGACCTTTACGGTTAATGCAGCAGATCGAAAGCGGCGAGGACTGTTTGAGTGCTGAAAGCACGAGTTCCGCAGCCGCCCAGATGCGGCGCTAAGACCGAAGGAAAAAAGTGGCAGCGGGGTAGCTTTTTCTTTGGTTACTTTTGGCGCCAAGGTCGCTGTGAAACAGCGGGTACTTGGCGGACATGACCTTTACGGTTACTGGCTAGGCAAAAGAAAGAAGCTCGCCTAGAGGCGAAAAGCTAAGTTTATTGTCTATTCTGACCTGATTAACTTTTGGTTTTAACCATCAAGGATATAAAATTCTACTAGTTTTTTCCCAGCAATAAGGAAACTGTGCAAGCGATAAGCTGCAACCTTCAGTTGAGCTCATTTCATATCCTTTGGCTTTCATGCAAGCTTAGACATACTCATTCTGCTTTGATTCCGATTGAGACTGCTTGACTGCTTCGTAATTACAATCGGCTACGCCTTTATCGGTGGAGAATCTACCACACCCAGCCAAGACAATAAAAAACATCAAGATGTAACGTTGTTTGCTGAGGTCTAGAAATTCACAAAATTTCACAATATGCCCCTTTAAGATTGGCGCTATTTACTAGTAGCAAATTGTAACCAATGACAACAAACTCACCAAGTTCTTAATTATCGCGGTGGTCCACCCCTTAAATCATGCCCATCTGCACTATAAATCTCAACTTCCACAAAATCCCCAGGCGTTAAGCCTTCGGCATCTTCCATATATACCACTCCGTCAATCTCTGGCGCATCGGCTTTGGTACGGCCAATGGCTTCGATATTGCCATCAGCATCGTGCACAATTTCGTCGACCAGCACCGTTTGCATGCTGCCAATTTTATGGTGTAACTTAGCCGCGCTAATACGCTCCTGCACCGCCATAAAGCGACTTAGGCGCTCTTGTTTTACTTCTTCTGGCACATGGTCTGGCAATTCATTGGCTTTTGCGCCATCGACTGCAGAGTAAGCAAAGCAACCTACCCTATCCAACTGAGCTTCTTCTAAAAAGTCGAGCAACATTTGAAAATCATCTTCCGTCTCACCTGGAAAACCTGCAATAAATGTACTACGCAGGGTAATATCTGGGCAGATTTCGCGCCAAGCTTTAATACGCGCTAGGTTGTTCTCCGCATGGGCTGGGCGTTTCATGGCTTTTAAAATGCGCGGGCTGGCATGCTGAAATGGCACATCCAAATACGGCAAAATCAAACCATCTGCCATCAACGGAATCACTTCATCCACATGCGGGTATGGGTAAACGTAATGCAGGCGCGTCCAAACACCGAGTTCGCTCAAGCTTTGGCACAGCTCGGTCATGCGCGTTTTCACAGGGCGACCATTCCAAAAACCTGGGCGGTATTTCACATCTACGCCATAAGCAGAAGTATCTTGCGAGATGACTAAAATCTCTGAAACACCAGCATTGACCAAGTTTTCAGCTTCATTCAACACCTCACCAATAGGGCGACTGACTAAATCGCCACGCATACTGGGAATAATGCAAAAACTGCAACGGTGGTTACAACCTTCTGAAATCTTTAAATAAGCATAATGGCTGGGTGTTAAGCGGATGCCTTGCGGTGGGACGAGATCTATAAACGGTTCGTGTAATTTAGGTAAATTGGCATGTACATGCGTCATCACTTCCTCTAGTGCATGTGGGCCAGTTACCGCTAAAACACTGGGGTGCGCCGCCTCTACTACGCCTTTTTTGGCACCCAAACAACCCGTGACGATTACTTTACCATTTTTATGAATGGCCTCACCAATCGCATCCAGCGATTCTTGCACTGCAGAATCAATAAAGCCGCAGGTGTTCACGACTACCAAGTCAGAATCTTCATAACTGGCAGAAATTTCGTAACCTTCGGCACGTAGTTGGGTGAGGATGCGCTCAGCATCGCTGCCCGCTTTTGGGCAGCCCAGCGAAACGAAGCCGACTTTTGGGGTGGATAAACTCATGTATTCAATTTTCTAATCTAAAAAATGGCCCGTAAGCCAAATGGATGCAACGCCGCATAAAATCAAGCTGAGTTGCGAAATAGTGGCACGTAATTCGGTGCGCTTATGCAAACTGGGGATTAAATCGGCAACAGCCACATAAAGCATGCTAGACGCGGCCAAACCTAATATTGTGGGAATCCAACCTTGCACATGTTGCAGTGCAAAATAAGCAATTGTGCCACCAATGACGGTGGCAAAACTGGAAACTAAATTAAACGCAAACGCTTGTTTTTTGCTGTAACCCGAGTGCAGCAAAATTAAAAAATCGCCCACTTCTTGCGGAATTTCGTGCGCGATAATCGCTACTGCGGTGACGATACCAACTTTGACATCCACCATAAACGCCGACGCAATTAAAATGCCATCGACAAAATTGTGAAAGGTGTCGCCTATCATCACCATCATGCCGCTTCTGCCGTGATCGTGTGCGTGATTATGCGCAGGTTTAACAACGGAAATAGGTGCTCTGGAAGCCGCTCTGTACTTGGTTGCTGGAGCATCTATTTTTTGCGCATTGGTATGAATATCGGGACAATCTTCCTCAGTATGAATTGCGTGCACTTCGCAATGATCGCCGTGGCAATGCCGCCAAATCACCAATTTTTCCAGCGTAAAAAATAGCAAAATGCCGAACAAAACAGTCGATGTCATCTGCTTTGCGCTGTTCGCAACCTCCATCGCGTGCGGCAAAATCTCAAGGAAAACCGCTCCCAGCATCGCGCCAATCGCGTAGCTAATGAGCATGGGCACGCCAGAAACACGCGCGTTAAGCGCCACCAGAGCCGCGCCAGCAACACTAAGCACGCCGCCGATGAAGCTTGAGAGAATAATCCAAACTAAAATAGGGAAATCTGGAATTGTCATAAAGTTTCAAAAATTTGAAGAGGCGCCATTATAACTTAAGCCAACCAAATCAAGGTTGCCATACGGCCAGTCTCGCCATCGCGGCGAAACGAAAAGAAGTTTTCTTTTTCAGTAAAAGTGCAGCGTCCGCCACCATAAATTTGCGTCACACCGAGGTTATTCAAGCGTTGCGTGGCGATTTTGTACAAATCGCATAGCCATTTGTCGCCATGCGGTTTGAAGGCGGTTTCGGCTTTTTTATCGACCGCAATAAATTGTTCGCGCACGTCGCTACCAACTTCAAACGCATTCGGCCCGATGGCAGGACCAAACCATGCCATGAGTTGATTTGACTGAATATTTGCCATCCTGCAAACCTGATGGATACTGGCTTCCAGAGCACCATCACACAGCCCGCGCCAGCCTGCATGCACTGCAGAAACCACCGTGCCAGCGCTATCGCACAGCAACACAGGCAAACAATCCGCCGTCATAGTTACACAGACAACATTGCTACGCGTAGTGTAACTTGCATCCGCATCTGGCACGCAACTGGTTTGCGCTGCATCGACAACATGTATGCCATGCACTTGATGCAACCAAACAGGCTCGCTCGGCAGATATTGGCTTAACAATTGGCGATTCTGCGCAACGTGAATCGGGTTATCATTTACGTGGTCGCCAAGGTTGAAACTATCAAAAAGAGCATGGCTGTAGCCCTTATTTCTATTGGTCTGCAGGGCATGCACATTTTTAGGCGCAGGCCAATTTGGAATAATGAAATCACTAAGATTTAATAATTCATTCTTCATCTAAATCATCTTCAAAGTCTTCATCATCTTCGCTATCTAAATCAAAATCTTTGTCGTCACCCACATACAAGCCATTTTCATCCACACCAAAGTCAAACCCTGCACCTTCTTCATCAGGTGGTGGGTCTTCATGGCGCATGGCTTCCAGCAAGGCTTTCATGTCATCGGGCAGTTCAATTTGCCATTCCATAAATTCATTCGTTTTCGGGTGAATTAAGCCCAATTTTACTGCGTGCAGCGCTTGGCGATTAAAGCCAGCAACCGCATCGCGCAAGGTTTGCGTCATCATTTTATGTGGAATAATATTGCCAATGCCGTAAACAGGATCGCCCAACATCGGCGATTTTAAAAACTGCATATGCACGCGAATTTGATGCGTGCGACCAGTTTCTAGCTGGCAACGCACGTAAGTATTGGTGCCAAAGCGTTCTAGCACCTCGTAATGGGTAACAGCAGGTTTGCCTGTGCGTGAAATCGCCATCTTGGTGCGTGCATGGCTGTGGCGGCCAATCGGCTGATTCACCGTGCCATTGCGCCAGATAATGCCCCAAACAATGGCGCGATATTCGCGCTTCACCGTGCGCGCTTGCAATTGCCTCACTAAACTCGTCTGCGCTTCTAGCGTTTTAGCGACCACCAACAAGCCGCTGGTGTCTTTATCTAATCTATGGACGATGCCAGCGCGTGGTATGTCCGCCAATTGGGGGGCGTGATGCAGCAGCGCATTTAATAAAGTGCCGCTCCAATTACCCGCGGCGGGATGCACGACGAGGCCCGCAGGCTTGTTGATGACCAAAATCGTGTCGTCTTCAAACACAATATCCAGCGGAATATTTTCTGGCTTAAAGGCGTTTTCTTGTGCGTTTTCTGGCGGGTTAATCATCACCTGTTCGCCGCCCCAAACCTTGGTTTTGGCGGTAGTCGTTTCATTATTAAGTGTCACCAAACCCGCTTTAATCCACGCTTGTAAGCGCGAACGTGAATGCTGCGGCAACATTTGTTGCAGTGCGATGTCCAGCCTCTCACCACCCAAACTCATGGGGATGTTAAGTTTTATAATAGAGGAAACTTCTGTCTTAGCTTGCATACGTTATAATATTGCCAATTATTGATTGTTAGGTTTACATCTTGAAAAATACCGCGAACCGCATTTTACCGCTTTTATCGATATTGCTTTTAGCTTTATTTTTGCAAGCCTGCGCCATTTTTGGAGACCCAACCGAATTAGACGACACCAAAGGTTGGCAAGCTGACCGTATTTACCAAGCAGGCGCAGAGAAAATGCAGGACAAAGATTACGATAAAGCCATCGGCTATTTTCAAAAGCTGGAATCGCGCTTCCCACATGGCGTTTATGCCACACAAGCACAGCTCGAAATTGCTTATGCTTATTACAAAAAGCAAGACCCTATCTCTTGCGTAGCGGCCGCCGATCGCTTTATTAAGTTGCATCCAAACCACCCTAATGTAGATTACGCGCATTATTTAAAAGGCCTTGCCAGCTTTAGCGAGCGCGGGTTTATAGAGAAATACACCGCACAAGAAATTAGCGACCGCGACCCCAAAGCGCTAAAATTAAGCTTTGCCGCGTTTAAAGAACTCACCGACCGCTACCCAAAAAGCCGCTATTTTAAAGATGCCACGCAGCGCATGGTATACCTCGTGAACGCGCTTTCGCAACATGAAATGCACGTTGCGCGCTATTACATGAAACGCCAAGCTTATTTGGCCGCACTCAATCGCGCCAAATATGTATTGGAGTATTATCCAAACTCCAACTCAGTTGAAGAAGCGCTGGTGGTGAGCATAAGCGCCTACGACTACATGGATTTGCAAGATTTAAAAGAGGATACTTTGCGAATTCTTAAAGCCAACTACCCACAAAACCCAATGGTGCTTGGCAAAGCAAGTGAAGATGAAAAAGTTTGGTGGAAGTTCTGGGAAAGTCTCTACTAAGAACCTAATCCCCTTTAAATCTAAATATGAATCATTTAAATAAGCTAACAGGATTTATTAGATATCCATCAGGAATTGAATGGAGTTTGTTCAAAAAACTGCCTCTTATTCTTGGTATTGGCACGGCAGTACCCATTGGCATAATGGCTTATATTTATTTGAGCAACAGTGCGCTCAACCCATCTCAACAAAAAATCATTTACCAATGCCTTGGCATTCTTTTTACTTACTGGTTTTTTGTAGGTACAGCAGCTATTGGATGCGTTTTGGTCATACTCATGAAAGGGCCAGCCTATGTCTCAGACCCTTATGAATTACCCGAAGAAAATAAACTATACGAAAAAAACTGATTGCTTTAATGTTTTACTACAAACATAAAGACAAATTTCTTTTTAGCTGACTATTCTTGTCTTCAGCCTCTTTTTTGTTTTTATCTTTTTTTATTCTCAATATCTTTTTTAGCTTTTAATTCGGCGCGCTGCGCAGTTTTACGGCGGCGCATACTCACAATCCCTTCACCCGCTTTGCGTTTATTTTCAGGGTCGGCAAATGGGTTGTCGCCCTGCTTAAATTGCACGCGCAAAGGCGTTCCCGTCAGTTGAAAAGTCTTACGGAATACTCCTTCTAAATAGCGTTTGTAGCTATCCTTTACGCCATCCACATGGCTGCCGTGCACGACGACAATCGGCGGGTTTTGGCCGCCTTGGTGCGCATAACGCAATTTTGGCCGTATGCCTTTGCTGACGGGCGGCGCGTGTTGTTGCGTGGCATCTTGCAACACTCTGGTCAATTGCGGCGTGGCAAGTTTAGCAAACGCGGCTTTAAATGCGCCATCCACTGAGGTGAATAATTCGGGCAAGCCTTTGTTGCGCAAGGCCGAAATATAGTGAAATTTGGCGAAATCCAAAAACTTCAATTTTCGATCAATTTCATTTTTAATAAAATCGCGCTCGTCTTCTTTTAGGCCATCCCATTTGTTAATCGCCACCACTAGCGCACGCCCAGCATCCAATATATAGGCGGCGACATGGGCATCTTGCTCGGTAATGCCTTCTTGCGCATCCACCACTAAAATCGCCACATTGGCGTCTTCAATCGCTTGCATGGTTTTGACTACGGAAAACTTTTCAATCGATTCGAACACACGGCCACGCTTGCGTACGCCAGCGGTATCAATAATCACATAATTTTTGCCGTCTTTTTCGAGATCAATTTCGATGGAATCGCGTGTGGTGCCCGGCTCGTCAAACGCAATCACGCGCTCTTCGCCCAACAGCGCGTTTACCAGCGTCGATTTACCCACATTGGGGCGACCGACAATAGCAATTCTTGGCGTTTTGTCGTGTCTTTTTTCTTCGTCATCAGTAATTTCTGGAAAGTTTTCTAGCGCAAGTTCGATTAAATCTTTGACGCCTTCTCCATGTGCAGACGAGACAGAAAGCGGCTCGCCAAGACCTAGCTCAAAGAAATCTGCCGAGACAACAGCACGATTCATGCCTTCAGTTTTATTTACAGCTAACAATACTGGGCGTTGCGCGCGGCGTAATTTATCGGCGATGATATATTCCTGTGGCGTAATACCGGCGCGGCCATCAACGATGAAAATCACCACATCGGCTTCATCAATCGCCAGCAAAGTTTGCTTGGCCATTTCTTTTAAAATGCCGCTTTCTGCAGTCGGCTCGAAACCGCCAGTATCAATCACCAAATATGGCTGACTTGCGCCAATGCCGCGCCCATAGTGGCGATCGCGTGTGAGGCCAGGCAAATCCGCCACCAGCGCATCACGGCTTTTGGTGAGGCGATTAAAAAGCGTAGATTTGCCAACGTTAGGTCGGCCAACGAGTACGATGGTGGGTAACATAGGTCTACTGTACTTCTGGGCTAGGCAGTCTGATGCCTGGCGCACTATTTTCTGAACCTGGTTTTTGTTCTAAATCAGGCTGTTGTTCTACATCAGGCAACAAAATTGAATCGTTTTTTTGGAACATAATACTGCGCTCTGTACTTGGCTCTGGCTGCGGCTCTATGCTTGGCGCTGAAGTCGGCTCTGCTTCTGGCTCCGAAGGTTTTGTTGGCTCAGGTCGCGCTTCAGACACGGGACTTGGCGTTGATTTAGCACCATTTTCGGCAACACTAATGGCGTACAAGCCACCATCGCGCGTTTCTGCAATAAGTTGTTTAGCGCTGCTGCCAGCAACCAATGACATCACCGCATTACTATCAAGCTTAATGCGTGCAGAAAATTTACCTTCATCGCGCGTTAAAAAGTGTACGTAGCCTTCTAAATCGCCCACGGCAATCAGATTTCCCATCGGCAAAGGCGCAGTTAATCGACGATTAGCCAGCGCACCTTGGCGCCAAAATGTTTTACCCGTTTCATAATCTAACGAATACACCGCACCAAGGGTGTGCGAAACAAATATTCTGGCATTTTCGACATTTAGACCGCTATAGCTTGAAATATCACGATTCCACAACACTTTGCCACTTCTGCGATCTACCGCCGCTATTTTGCCTTGATAAGCTACTGCGTAAACAATCGGCCCATCCACCACAGGCAAGCTGGTGATATCGGCGATGCGCTCAATTTCGGTGACGCCTTTTGGTTGCGCCACTGTTGCTTCCCATAGTAATTTGCCATTATCTGCGCGAATTGCCACCATTTTTCCCCCCGCAAAACCCGCATAAACCGCACCACTATCCACCACAAGACCAACGCTGCTACGCAAGGTCAGCGCAGGGCTGATGCGCTCATACACCCATTTACGGTTTCCATCGGCGGCATCTAAACCAAAAATACGGTTATCACCTGTGCGCACTATCACCAAGCCATCAAAATAGCGCGGCACACTGAGTATTTCGCTGGAAACTTTGGCTTTCCACAAGGCTTTCCCCGAAACATCGTAAGCATGCACATTGCCTTTGTTGGTGCCAACCAAAACAACGCCCACGCCAATACCCACGCCGCCGCTAATTTGTTCGCCAATATCCACGCGCCATAGCTGGCGACCGTTCGCGGCATCTAATTTGGCAATTTCACCTTCCGCATTCGCTACGTAAACGGAGCTGGAATCCAATGCTGGCGTGTAGTCGTATTTCTCGGTTTTACCTGCGTTGCTAGACCAATCAATCTTCGCGTTATAAGTCGGGCTAATCTCTTCTAGCACTGCTGGCGGGTTTGGCGGCTCGCGACCAAATACTTTGTCAGCAAGATCCGACCTCAATTCTGTCAGAGTGCTACAACCTGCAAGCGCTACAAAGGCAAAAACGATCAATAATCTTGAAAAATTTATCATTACTAAAATCAAACACCTAGTGATTCAAGTTTTTGCTGCGTATATTGATGCAATTTACCTTGCGCGTCCAAGTTCTCCAAAGCCGTTTGGTAGGCCTTTTTAGCCTCCGCTTGCTTACCTTGCGCCAGCAAAATGTCGCCCTGCAAATCCGCTTTTAAGCCATCAAAGCCTTTGTCAGTAACGGCGGCGAGCACTTTATTGGCATCATCATAACTTTTTTCTTCAAATAAAATACCTGCTAGTTGCAAACCAGCAATGGCTTTCACGGCGCTTTCTTTAGCATTTTTAATCGCCCACTCAAGTTGCGCTTTAGCGCTTTTGCTGTCGTTTGCGGCAAAGTTGGCTTTTGCCGCAAATAGCGCTGCGCGTCCCGCGTATGGTGTGCCCGAAAAATCTTCCATCAATTTGGCTGATTGCGCTTTAATTTCAGCCGTTTTAGTGGGCTCAGTCACCACTAAAGTTTGGTATAAAGCAGAAGCTTCGACTGCTTTTTTATTTTGAAAATAACCATAAGCTTGCCAACTGGCATAAGCCACCACCACCGCTAATGCTAGGTTAGTGGCCATTTTGCCATTTTTTTTCCACCAAGCTTTAAATTCGTCTAACTGCTCTTGCTCTTCTAAATCGTATGCCATCTTTGTTCCTAAACTTTAAAACTTAATAATAAAAATTTATTTAAAAATACTTCAAAACAGATGTCCTAAAGCCTAATGTCCATGCGGGTTATAGGACATCTGTTTTAATAAACTTTAAGCCGTTTCCAGCGTAACAATAAAATACTTAAGCAGCTTTTCGACCTGGAATTGCATTTAATAACTGCTGTGTATAAGCCTGCTGTGGTTTGTTATAAATATCTACAACCGCGCCCTGCTCCACAATTTTACCTTGATGCATCACCACCATTTCATCAGCAATGTGTCGCACGACACGCAAATCATGACTAATAAAAATATAGCTTAAATTCATTTCTACTTGCAACGCTTTAAGCAACAACAAAATCTGTGCTTGCACCGAAACATCTAACGCAGAAACGGGCTCATCGCACACTACCACCTTGGGATTTAATACCAGCGCACGCGCGATGCCAATACGTTGCCGCTGCCCGCCCGAAAACTGATGTGGATATTTCTGTGCGTCAGCAACTTCTAAACCCACGCGTTCCAGCACTTGTTGTACTTTTTTCTTTTGCTCGCTCGCACTGCCTAAACCATGAATCAGCAAGCCTTCGCCGACAATTTCGCCTACTTTCATGCGTGGGTTAAGCGATGCAAACGGATCTTGAAAAACCATTTGCAAGTGTTTGCGCACGCCGCGTAAATCGTCACCGCTTAATTTTGCAAGGTCTTTACCTTGAAAAATAACTTCGCCGCTATCAAAAGGGTGCAATTGTAACAGACAACGTGCGAGCGTGGATTTTCCGCTGCCAGATTCGCCCACCACCGCCAGCGCAGAGCCCGCTTTTAACGCGATGCTCACATCATCCAGCGCCTTAATTTGCGTGCTACCGAAGCCAAAGCGCCCGCTGCGCTGGGTGTAAGTTTTGACTAAATTATTTGCTGTTAAAATAACCTCGCTCATGCCGCAGCCTTATCTTGTTTCAGCCAAGCATAATCTATCGGTTTCAACTCTTTTTTGCCTTCTGCATCAGGCACACAAGCCAATAGTGCCTTGGTATATGGGTGTTTTGGCTTCTTCAAAATTTGTTGTTTTGTGCCCGTTTCTACAATTTCGCCGCGGAACATCACAATCACGTCATCCGCAATATCCGCCACCACGCCAAAATCGTGCGTGATGAACAGCATCGCCATATTCATGCGCGTTTTTAGCTCGTCCAACAATTGCAAAATCTGTGCTTGCACCGTCACATCCAGCGCGGTGGTTGGCTCGTCGGCAATCAGTAGCGCAGGCTCGCAGGCAATGCTCATCGCAATCATCACACGTTGACGCTGCCCACCAGAAAGTTCATCAGGGTAACTATTGGCGCGCTCAGGCGGAATGCCGACTTGATCGAGAAGCGCTCCCACCTTGGCTTGCAGGGCAACGCCTTTTAAACCCAAATGTGCAGTTAAACTTTCACCAATTTGATAGCCTACGGTTAATACAGGGTTGAGCGAAGTCATCGGCTCCTGAAAAATCATGCCGATTTTTGCACCGCGAATTCTTTGTAAAGCTTTATTATCAAGGCAGGTAAGCTCATTATTTTGAAATTTAATGCTACCTTTGGCTTGTAATTGCGATGACAACAAACCCATCACAGACAAGGCTGTTAGACTTTTTCCACTACCCGACTCGCCAACGATGCACGTCGTTTTACCTGCCGATAAAGTCAAGGAAACATTGTTCACCAGCAAGCGATTTGGCTCGCTTTTCGGCGTAATTGTTAAACCAGCAATATTTAAAATTTCGGTCATGGTTTTAATTTAATAAATTACTCGATGTTGTAAACAATCGTCACCACCACCCGTGCCGTTTTGTCGATGGTTGATTTATCGTAAACACCGCCATAGCTATCGTCGCTCGCTTCGCCACCTACGGGCAAAATGTAAAACGCGCCTTGGCTCGCTGATTTCATCACGCCGACTTTTACACCATCTTGCTTTACAAACTCGGTCGCACGGCTACGTGCATTTTTAGTGGCATCGGCAATAAGCGACATTTTGACCGACTCTAAATCGCCCACCAAATAATTCGGCGCTTGCGCAGAAACGGGGTGGTTATCTGCCTTTAGTTGCAAAAACGCTTTATTAGCAGCTGTGATTTTAGCAAGGTCTTTGCTGGTGACTCGAATATTTTGATAAGCATCAAAGCCTTTTTGCACCTGGCGCGGCGTATCTTTAATAAAAGTTTCTTCATAATGTGGCGATATAGTTTCAACATCGACCGACCAAGTTTCACTACCCAAGCCTTGTTTCGTTAAAAATGCTTCTACCACTTCGCGCTCTTGCGCTACTGCTTGCAAAGCTTCCGCTTGCGTTTGTGCAACAACGCCAACATTAATCGACCACTCAGCGCTATCAGCTTGAATCGGCTTTTCTGCCAAGCCTTTTACAGTAATACTTTGTTGCCCAGCCACTGCACGTTTGGCTTGCACACCCAATATAAATGCGGCTGTTGCCATGCCAATCGCCAGCAATAAACCTAAAATAACGATGGCTTTTGGAAATTGACCTTGTTCGTTCATTTTGCTTCTCCAATGTGCGTAGCTACTTGGTCAAGTTTACAGCGAATTTGTTCACCGCTCTGCAATAAAGGCTTCAGCGAGATTTCGCCAGCCGCCGCTTCGTCATCGCCCAAAATCGCAGCAAAGCGCGCACCGCTTCTATCGGCTTTTTTCATCTGCGATTTAAAGCTGCCAGCACCCGCATGTAATATGACTTGCAGGCCTGTGCTTCGCAACGTTTCTGCGGCTGCAAACGCTTGTTTTTCGGCTAACTCGCCCACGTTCACCAAATAAATATCTGGCGCGTTATTAGCGGTCACGCCGTATTCCTGCATCAACAAGAAAACGCGCTCTAGGCCAATTGCAAAGCCACAGGCGGGGGTGGCATCGCCGCCCAATTGCGTGACTAAATTATCATAACGCCCGCCTGCAGCAATCGTGCCTTGCGCACCGAGCTTGGTCGTCACCCACTCAAACACGGTGCGGTTGTAATAATCAAGCCCGCGCACCAAGCGCGAATTAATTTTATAGACAATATTCGCTTGTTTTAGCAAATCACACACTGCCTCAAAGTGCTCGCGGCTATTGGCTTGCAGGCTGTCGAGCAATTTAGGCGCAGCTTCGCACATGCCTTGCATGCGTGGATTTTTGCTATCTAAAATGCGTAGCGGATTAGTATGCAAACGACGCTTCGCGTCTTCATCAAGCAAATCCGCATGCTGTTCAAAATACGCAATCAAGGTTTTGCGATATTCAGCGCGCTCGTCTGCATCGCCAATTGAGTTAATTTGCAATTCGACATCTTTAATGCCCAACGCCGCCCAAAGCCGCGCCAAAAGGACGATTTGCTCAGCATCGACTTCTGGCGATTCAAAGCCAAACGCCTCCACTCCGATTTGATGAAATTGTCTTTGCCGCCCCTTTTGCACATTCTCGTGGCGGAACATCGCGCCGTTATACCAAAGCCGCACTGGGCCGTTGTAAGTGAGATTATTTTCAATCACCGCCCGCACGCAACCCGCCGTGCCTTCTGGGCGCAGCGTGAGTTTGTCGGAATTTAGCGGGTCAGTCCAAGCGTACATTTCTTTTTCAACAATATCGGTGTGCTCGCCCACGCTACGCACGAATAAATCCGTACTTTCCACAATTGGCATGCGAATATTGTTGTAGCCATATCGCGCGAGAATGGCTCTGGCCGTGTCTTCCAGCTTAAACCACAGCGGCGTAACTTCAGGCAAGATGTCGTAGAAGCCTTTGATGGATTGAATTTTATTATTGGAAATCTTTATGTTCATTTAATTTGCTATTTGAATAGGAATTATTTTATTTTTACTGCCCTGCGAGCCAATATCCATGAGGTCTGCTGGCTGATTATTTGGCACATAGTGAGTTTCTACATAATTTTCGACAATTTGTTGAAATTCCTGCGCAATATTGTCGCCTTTCAGCGTCACGGTTTTTTGCCCATCCACAAACACTGGCGCAACCGGCGTCTCGCCTGTGCCTGGCAAACTGATTCCGATATTGGCGAGTTTGGATTCGCCTGGACCGTTGACCACACAACCCATCACCGCCACGCTCATATCCTCAACACCTGGATATTTTTTGCGCCAAACTGGCATTTGGTTGCGCAAATAACTTTGAATTTGCATGGCCAACTCTTGAAAATAGGTCGAAGTCGTCCGCCCGCAACCTGGGCAAGCAGTGACCAGCGGCGTGAATGAGCGGATACCCATGGTTTGCAAAATCTCTTGCGCGACGATGACTTCTTTGGTGCGGCTTTCATTCGGCTCGGGTGTGAGTGAAACGCGTATCGTATCGCCAATACCTTCTTGCAGCAGCAATGACAGCGCGGCTGTCGAGGCAACGATACCTTTGCTACCCATACCCGCTTCGGTTAAGCCTAAATGCAGCGCGTAATCGCAGCGTTTTGCTAGCTCGCGATAAACTTTGACCAAATCTTGCACATTACTCACTTTGCAAGAGATGATAATTTGATTGGCCTGCAAGCCAATATCCACGGCCTGCTGGGCGCTTTCTAAAGCAGATTGGATGAGCGCTTCGCGCATCAGCTCATCGGCAGAAAGTGGGGCGGCGAGCTTGCCGTTGTCGTCCATCATTTGCGCCATTTTAGCTTGGTCTAAACTGCCCCAATTGACACCAATACGCACAGATTTTTTATACTTAATCGCCGCTTCAATCATGCTGGCAAATTGTTCATCGCGTTTTGAGCCCTTGCCCACATTGCCAGGATTAATACGATATTTAGCTAAAGCCTGTGCGCAATCTGGATACGCCGCCAGCAACTTATGACCGTTATAGTGAAAGTCGCCGACTAACGGCACGTTGCAACCCATCGAATCCAAACCAGCGCGGATATTGGCTACCTGCGCAGCTGCTTCTGGCGAATTAACGGTAATACGCACAAGCTCTGAACCCGCTTGCCACAGTTCAAATACTTGTTGAATGGTGGATTGCGCATCGGCGGTGTCAGTGTTCGTCATACTTTGTACGACCACCGATGCAACCGCTGTGTCAGCTAAGCCCCCTCCTACAGGCACATGGCCTATCATCACTTGTAGAGAATTGCGACGCATACTTATTCGAGTTTAATGTGCGCGACGTTGTTGCGCGAGTGCGGCGCCAGCTCGACTGACTTACCATTAAAGCTCATGCTGGTTGCGCCAGCATTGCCAACTGTGACGTTAACGGGTGGTTTCACATCAATACTTTCGCGGCTACCAGCGAAGATGGTTCTGCTGTAAATTTCACGGCCATTTGCATCTACCACGTTCACCCAAGTTTCTTGATTAGCACTAAACTCAAGCTTCGCCGTACCGCTTGATGCAGTTGCAATTGGCGTCTCCGGAGGAACAATAACTGAGGGTTGGATTGCTGGAGGCACTGCAGCTGATGCTGGCGCTGTTGAAGGCAATGCATTGATAGGCTGAGCAACATTCACGCTAGCATCTGCTGGGTTAACAACCGTAGCTGCAACCTGCGGCGTAACTGCATTTGAAGAAAGCACAGTTGCATCCGCTGATGGTAACGTTAACTCGGTACTTGTTTGCAGTTCAGGGGCACGCTCAGCTGCTGGCAAAGCCGCTTCTGGTAAAGGTTCTGCACTTTCCAAGCTCGCACTTGGTGCAGTTGGACTGGGCTTTTCTACATAGTTTTGATAAAACAGCCAAGTGCCCAACCCCGCCAAGACTAACAATCCTAGCAATAAATTGCGTCCTGTATTGGGTTTTTTGTAGCTTGTCATTTTCATATTTGCACTAGGCTTAACTATCAGCTCGTGCGGATCAGCACTAGGTACAATCACGTTGTAAGCATCAAGCAAAGGTTCTGCGTTGATTTTAAGTTGTTTAGCATAGTTGCGAATAAAACCGCGTACTATAGTGGGCTCGGGCAGAGCTGCAAAATTATCCGCTTCGATTGCCTCAATTTGCTTAGGACTTAGCCGTAATCGACTAGCAATATCTTGTATCGATAAACCTTGATTTTCGCGCGCGGTGCGTAGCGCGCCACCACAGCGAGAACGAGAATGCGCGTCAAATTCATACAATCCAGCATTTTCAGGGGGAAGAGTGCTGTTCTGTGTTAATTCAACTGCTTTGGTAGATTCTTTAGTTTTGCGCGCCATAGTTCACCTTAATTAGTTGCCACTATATAATTAATAGCACTTTAATTACCGCTTATTTCTGCCCACTTAATAACATGCGTGTTTGGTCAGAATTAGGATATTGCTGACGTAACTGCAAAGCATAACTGGCCTCACTATTTCTGTCGCCCAATACGCGTGCGATTTTAACGCCCAACCAAAGTGTTTCTGGACTTGATGAAGCAAATAGCGCATTTTGTAAGGTTTTTTGAGCAGTCGTCGCGTCACCACGTTTAAACTGAATATCGGCTAATTGCGTGGCTGCGGAGTGTGTGAGCGGCTCAATCTGCAGCGCTTTATTCAGATAAATTTCTGCATTCTTTAGGTCGTTCTTACGAGCTGAACAAATGCCCGCATTGGCGTAAGCCAAGTTAGGCGTAGAATACAGCGGGTTTTTAACCGCAGCTAAAAAATGACCGATCGATTCATCATAACGCTTTCTTGCACACAAAAAACTGCCGTAATTATTGTGCGACTCTGAATTGCCAGGCTGCACTTCGATGGCTTTTTTAAAGTTTGCATCGGCTTTAGCATCTTCGCCCAATGCTGCATAAACCAAACCCAAGCCGTTATATGCCTGCCCATAATTAGGGTCGATGTGTACGGCATGCTTAAATTCATCTAACGCAACTTCTAGCTTATTTTGCTGATAATACGCTGCGCCCAAATCGGTATGTGCACGCGCACGCGCATTAAGTTTACTTTCGCCATAGGCTTCATTGCCACCAGGCTTCAGCGTCTCGCATGCAATCAGCAAGACGCAAACCAAGACAATTAAGCTCATTTTTATTAAATTCATGCAACCGCCTCAATATTAATCGTTCTATTGCGCTTAATTTTATCCTGCACCTTGCCAGCCAACTGACCACAAGCAGCATCAATATCGTCGCCTCGCGTTTTACGCACGGTCACCACATAACCTGCTTGCATTAAAATATCACGAAACACGCGAATATGACTAGGCTTTGATGTCGCATAACCGTTATTAGGGAAGGGATTGAACGGAATCAAGTTTAGCTTGCAAGGCACGGTTTTAATGGCTTCTAGCAACTCGTGTGCATGCTCCACTGTATCATTTATACCATCCAACATAACATACTCAAAAGTGACAAAATCACGTGGCGCGCTCTCTAGGTAACGGTTGCACGCTGCCATCAAATCTGCAATTGGATGTTTTTTATTAATCGGCACTAATATATCTCTTAGCGCGTTGTTAGGTGCATGCAGGCTTACTGCCAGCGCTACCGGGCAATCTTCTTTCAACTTATCCATCACTGGCACAATGCCGCTTGTCGATAGCGTGACGCGACGGCGACTTAAACCATACGCGCTGTCATCAAGCATAATTTGCATCGCTGTCACCACGTTATCGTAGTTAGCCAGCGGCTCGCCCATGCCCATCATCACGACGTTGGAAATAATGCGTTCGCCCGCTGGTAGTAAGTCGTAGCCACTTTCTTGGCGCAATGATTTGTTGGCAATTGCCAACTGGCCGATAATTTCTGCAACGCTTAAATTACGGTTAAACCCTTGCGCGCCCGTGCTGCAAAAGGTGCACGCCAAGGCACAACCCACTTGGCTCGAAATGCACAAAGTGCCTCTATCATCTTCTGGAATAAATACCGTCTCGATGCTATTGCCAGCGCCCGTTTTTAGGTCATCCGTTCCGATAAGCCACTTGCGCGTACCGTCGTTAGAAACCTGCTCTAACTGCACATTCGGCAAGGTAATTTCACATTCCGCCGCCAATTTTTCGCGCAAAGGCTTGGCGATGTCGGTCATCTGCGTAAAATCGTGTACGCCAAAATGGTGCATCCAGCGCATTAATTGCTTGGCACGAAAAGGCTTCTCGCCGATACTTGCGAAATAATCGGCGAGTTGCGGTTGATTAAAATTGAGTAGATTAATCAATTACTTATTAATTATCCAAAGAAATACTTGATTTCAATCGCCGCGTTTTCTGCTGAGTCTGAACCATGCACTGCATTTGCATCAATGCTTGCAGCAAAATCCGCCCGAATCGTACCTGCAGCCGCGTCTTTTGGGTTGGTAGCGCCCATCAACTCACGATTCTTCAGCACTGCATTTTCACCTTCCAGTGCTTGAATCATCACTGGACCCGAGATCATAAACTTCACTAAATCTGCAAAAAATGGACGCGCCGCATGCACCGCGTAAAATCCTTCGGCCTCAGCCTTGGTTAAATGTGTCATTTTAGCCGCCACAACTTTTAAACCTGCGTTTTCAAAGCGCGTATAAATTTGACCAATCACGTTTTTTGCTACTGCGTCTGGTTTGATAATACTAAGGGTGCGTTCTACTGCCATGCTGACTCCAAAAATAAAGTTTAAAATTAACTACTTAGAAAGAAAGTAATTCTAACATTTTTAGCGGTTTATATAAACTGCATTTTAACAAACAAATGCTAACAAATTGTGGCAAAATCTAGTCTTATGACGAGTGCATCCTTAAAATCCAAGCAAATCATTGTCATCTGCCCCGCTTGCGGTTTGCTATGCGACGACGTGCAGCTGGAAAATAATCACGCGATCAATCTAAATTGCTCGAAAGGCATCGCTTTTTTTGAGCAAAGATCTGCTGAAAATATCCCACAAATTGCGGGCAAGCCTGCATCGTTGCAGGCTGCAATTCTAAAGACAGCGCAACTACTTAAAAACTCCAAGCAGCCAATATTTACGGGCTTAAGCACAGATGTGCAGGGTTTTCGCGCAGTTTATAATCTCGCACAAAAAACCAATGCAATTCACCAATCAAACATGCAGCACATGAATGCTACCAGTATGGGGCGCAACCTAAAAGTGTTGCAAAGCTCGGGCTGGCAAACGACAACACTAACCGAAGTGAAAAATCGTGCCGATGTAATTGTGTGTGTAGGTAGCGATATTGTTTCGCACAATCCACGTTTTTTTGAACGCTTTATTCAACAAGATGGCATGTTTATTGGCGCCAAGCAACGCGAAATTATTTTTATTGGCGAAAACATAAGTTTAAAAAAGGTTGAAAATGATGCTCTGGAAGGCGCATGGATATTGCCTTGCAGGGCAGTAGATTTGGCTGAGATCACACTCGTTTTACGTGCTTTAGTTGCTGGTAAAAAGCTGAAAGCAACCAAAGTGGCTGGCATAAAGGTGAGCGATTTACAAAACGTTGCCGACAAACTGAAAGCCGCCAAATACGCTGTGCTGACTTGGGTAGCGAAAGATTTTGATTTTCCACACGCTGAGTTGACGATTCAAAATATTACTGAAACGGTAGTGATTTTAAACCAAAACACCCGCGCTGCGGGCTTGCCGCTTGGCGGCAGCGATGGTGATACAGCAGCCAACAACGTGAATACTTGGTTGAGCGGTTTGACTTTTAGCGATATTGAAATTGAGCATGATTGCGTGGTTTGGGTGAATAGTTTTAGCGCTAAAAAACTTGCGCCAAAAACAAATAAGCCATTGATTGTGCTTGGAAATTCAAACTTAACTTTTGAAAAAGTGCCAGATGTATTTATCCCCATCGCCACGCCAGGCTTAGATTGCGGAGGCACGCTGTTTCGAGTAGATTCTTCGGTGGCTTTACCGTTGAAAAAGGTACGTGAAAGTAATCTGCCGACATTAAGCGAAATCGCCAGCCAGATTGAGAAATTGCTATGATTACGCTCCTCAAAAACGGCAGGCTTTACGATCCTGCGCACAATAAAGATGGCGTGGTCGAAGACATCTACATTCGCGATGATCACATTATCGCCAAACCAAGTTCATCGGAAAAAATCAACCAAGCTTATGATTTAAAAGGCAAAGTTGTGATGGCTGGCGCAATTGATATGCACAGTCACATTGGTGGCGGCAAGGTAAATATCGCGCGCATGATGTTGCCCGAATTTAGAAGTGAGCTTAGAAATTATACCGAGCCAGAAGCCCATATTTGCACGCCAAACTGCGCACATCACGCAACGCCAACAACCACGGAAACGGGATTTCGCTATATTGAGATGGGTTATACAGCGGCGTTTGAACCTGCAATTATGCCGATTAATGCACGCCAAGCGCACCTAGAAATGGGCGACACGCCGATGATAGACAAAGGTGGCTACGCCATGCTGGGTAATGATGATTACTTTTTGCGACTTTTAGCAGGTGGTGCAGATCAAAAAGTTATCAATAATTACGTCGCGTGGACGCTGCATGCCACGCAAGCAATCGGCATTAAGGTGGTGAATCCAGGCGGAATTTCAGCGTTTAAATTTAATCAGCGCAAGCTAGATTTAGATGAAAACAACGTGCATTATCAAGTGACGCCGCGTCATATTTTAAAAAGCTTAAGCACCGCAGTAAGCCAATTAGGCATTGCCAAACCGCTGCATGTGCATTGCAACAACTTGGGTGCAGCGGGTAATTTTCAGACCACGCTCGACACAATGGGTGCCAGCGATGGCGTGCCTATGCACCTGACACACATTCAGTTTCACAGTTACGGCACAGAGGGTGATAAAAAATTTTCATCCGCCGCTTCGCAAATCGCCGAGGCACTGAATAAAAATAAGCACATCACCGCCGATGTTGGGCAAATTTTATTTGGTCAAACCGTTACCGCTTCGGGTGACAGCATGATGCAGCATTTAAATGCGCGTCATGCCAACCCTAAAAAATCGGTGATTATGGATATTGAATGCGATGCTGG
>JBEBJI010000067.1:0-1695 GCA_040079935.1 Methylotenera sp. | reverse complement strand
GTCATTACAAATTCTCTCAGCTGATAAGCCGCCTCAGCATGGTAAGTAGGTTGATGTTCTGTAATGTAATCGAGCATATGTTCATCCAATAGTTTCACTGGCTAAACACATGCAAACCTTGTGCCATAAAAAAACATGAACGAATTCAATTGCTTACTATTTTATCGCCTACAAAATCCTGTAATTTTTGCAGAATAAATAGTGTAATCATGCAAATTTTGCAGGGCTTAAGTTGGCAGACAAGTTAATTTTTTTTTTTGCAGTTTCAATAAAACCATATAAAGCAATGTGTTAGCAATATTTTCAAGCTTAATCATCAATATGGCATTGGTTTTGCAAGCGATACTGTCATTAAAATTATAAAGCAGTTGTATATGCACGTGATAAACCAAGTCTTCAACTTTAAAATCGGTAAAATTTCTTACTTACAACAAATCGTTGGCTTATTGTTAAGTGCGTATTTTCTGCTGTTTATTTATCCTAAAACGGGTTTAGATCAAGCCTTAATTGCGCCGTATTTTGACATCGCAACACAGAGCTTTCCGCTAAAACATCAGGTTTTTCTAGAAAAATTCATGCATACAGGTTTGAAATATTGCATGATATTTATTGCAATTACTTCATTATGGGCAGGTCTGCAAGCCAATATCCATGAGGCATCTGGAGCATCTGTTTTTAAAAAAATTATAGGTAATAGTCAAAAACAATTTATTTGGTTGTTCGTTAGTATGGTGGCTTCTACCAGCGTAATCTCGCTTTTAAAAAGCGTGAGCATACACGGCTGCCCAAACGATTTAACCCTATATGGCGGTGAATTACCTTTATTAGCTTTGTTTGAGCACTTGCCTGCAGGCGTTGCCGCAGGCCATTGCTTTCCTGGCGGACATGCCAGTGGCGGCTTTGCGTTAATGGCATTTTACTTTGCTTTTCGTGAAGCGAAACCCAAGTTTGCAAGCGTGATGCTAGCGCTGGCTTTGGTGCTGGGTTTCAGCATGGGCTGGGCGCAAATGATGCGCGGCGAGCATTTTTTGTCGCACAACTTATGGACAGCATGGCTGGTTTGGGCGGTTTTGGTCGTGCTTTTTACACTAAAAATACTAATCGAGAAAAATAAATGATGTTAGCAATACGCAATAATTTACTTAAATACTTTCCCAGTATCACTAGTCAAACGCGCGCTATTTTGTTGGTGGTCGGCTTTATTATGCTCACAGGTAATTTTTCGCTATTTAGCAGAATTTTAGAAATTTATCCGTTTAGCTTACACAATCTGCCATTTTTGTTGTCGTTGGCGGCATTTTTTAGCGCATTAACGGCGATTTTCTTTTTGCTGATTAGCCATGGCAAAGCCACCCGCTGGATTTTAGTGCTATTTTTAATTATCGCCTCGCAAGCCGCGTATTACATGGATAAGTTTGGCGTGATTGTCGATGTGGTGATGATAGACAATATCGCGCAAACCAACCCACAAGAATTCGCTGGGCTGTTAAGCCTAAGTTTGGTGGTTAGAACCATCGTATTTGGCCTTATTCCCGCTTGGTTGGTGATTAAGTATTTTCCAAAAGCTGAAAATACACGTGCAGAATTTAAATCAAGATTGAAGTTGTTTGGTGTACTGGTGATTACAATATTGGTACTGATTGCGCCATTCACTCCAGGATATTTCTCGTTTTGGCGCGAGCATAAAATCACACG
>JBEBJI010000022.1:0-36272 GCA_040079935.1 Methylotenera sp. | reverse complement strand
AATTAAATTTATGCTGAAATTTACATACAAAGCCTTAAAAAAAGGCATATTCAATCGATATATTTTTATTTGCTTGTTGTTAGCAATTGCTTTTGTGGCGGGTATTTTTGCAAATAATAAAGTGTTTGCGCCAGATTTGCATCGGCTGTACATGGAATCGATGATGGTGACAGATCAGCCGCCCGTGATTTTTATACACGGCGTATTGGGTAGCCGCATTAGAGATACTAGATCCAAAGAAGATATTTGGCCTGGCGCAATCAGTCGTCTATTTAGCCATGATTACTCAGATGCTGCGTATGAAATCGATCCTGATACGCTAGAGCCCAAGCCTAGCAATTCGGTTACTTACGGTATTTTTGATGGTGCTGCAGGTAAAGACTTTTACGGCAAAATTGTACATACGCTATCAGAAGTCGGTGGGTACAAGCTTTCTAAAGTCGGCCAAAAAGTGAACCCAAAACAAAAAAACTATTATGTTTTTTTGTACGATTGGCGGCAAGATAACGTAAAAACTGCAAGTGAGCTGGCAGATTTTATAGAACAAGTGCGGCAAGACTACAACAATCCAAAATTGAAGGTGGATATTGTCGCGCACAGTATGGGTGGTCTTATCACACGCTACTATATTCGTTATGGCAAGCAAGATGTCATTAATGATAACAACTTTGGCGAAAAAGTTACCATGTACGGTGCTGATCGCGTGCGACGTGTGATTTTGCTTGGTACGCCTAATTTAGGTTCGATTAGATCGCTTAATCTATTTATCACAGGCCTTGATATTGGCGTGAACCAAATAGCTACCGAAACATTGGCAAGCATGCCTAGCCTGTATCAATTATTTCCACATTCTCTTAACGATTGGATAGTGACCAGTGACGGTACACCGCTAGATCGGGATTTGTTTGATGTAGAGATATGGCGGCGCTTTGAATGGTCGATCTTCGACCCTAAAGTCAGAGAGCGGATTCTTGCAAAATATGAAAATAAAGCAGAGGGCGAAGAATATTTAGTGACTTTTGAAAAATACTTTGAGAAAAACCTAGAACGCGCGAGACGTTTTGTATGGTCTTTAAGTGTAGCAACGCCTGAACCAGAACCTAAGCTCATGGTTTTTGGCGGTGGTTGCACGCTAACGTCTGCGCGCATTATGGTAGAAGAGGTGGATGGCGATTCTGTAATAAGAATGTACCCGAGCGAGATCACACAACCCGTCGCAGGCGTGGATTATGATGCACTACTTTTAGAGCCGGGTGATGGGTCGGTGACTAAAGCTTCCCTATTGGGTCGTAATGCACTTGACCCTAGTGTTCAACGACATCGGTTTATTCATTTGCCGATAGCGCAATCATTTTTTCTGTGTGAATCGCACGAGAGTTTAACGGGCAATCTTAACTTTCAGGACAATTTATTAAACACATTACTCTCTAGAGATGCTGAGCAACAAGGAGAATAGGATGCAGTACCACAAAAAAACTCTGGTTTTATTCTTAATTGCGTTGAGCTTAATGTCACGTTCATTATTAGCTGCAACTGAGATTAATAAGACACATGTTTATTTAGCACAGAATTGGACAGAGCAAGAACGCCAATACTTTTATTTTTCCGATCAAGGTTCACGTTTAGTGCCCTATGATTATTTTCTACATTTGGAGCAAGCCGATAATCAGCAATTATTTCGTAGTGACCAAAACATGTTGCGTTTTGGCTTAATCTCCGCCCCAAAAAGCCAGAAAAATCCAGATGGCTTGCCAATTGGATTTGCGCGTAACAAAGACCACATGGGCCCAACTTGTGCAGCTTGCCATACACAGCAACTTAATTATCAAGATAAAGTGATGATGATTGACGGCGGCCAATCATTTTTTGATTTGCAAAAATTTTTGGGTGGGCTCACCTCGTCAATGAAAGTGACCTTGGGTGATGCAGAAAAAATGGTGCGCTTTCAAGAGCGTATATTAGGCAAGAATGCGAATGAGTCTGCAAAAGATAAATTAAAACAACTGCTTAATAAAGAATATCAAAAACGGGTTGCATATGCTGTGGCAAACCACACCGATGTTCCCTATGGCTATGCAAGGTTAGATGCGTTTGGGGCGATATTGAATCAAGCGCTGATTGCCACAGGTGAAAAAAACAACACCAATCCAACCAATGCGCCTACCAGTGTGCCGTATATTTGGGATACGCCTCAGCATGACTACGTGGAATGGAACGGCTCGCAATCTAACTCAAATATTGGTGCATTTGCGCGCAATATTGGCGAAGTAATTGGGGTGTTCGGTGAGGTTGAAACAAGCACTACGCACTGGCTGGGCTATTTTGATGGCGGCTTTAAATCGTCCATTCAAACCGCTAAGTTACGTAAACTTGAAAAAACAGTAGCTAAATTGCATTCGCCCATTTGGCCTAGTGCTTTGCCTAAAATTAATGTGGACTTGGCAAAAAAGGGCCGTTCATTGTACGAAAAACATTGCATTGCCTGCCATGTGGACATCAATCGCTCTGATCCAGCGCGCATGATAAAAGTGCGCATGAGCACCTTGGGTGAAGTGAAAACAGACCCGATGATGGCGCAAAACGCGATTTTTAGTAAAGGAAAATCAGGTAAGTTTGAAGGCCTGCCTCGCTATTACGTGGCAGGCGATGCCCTGCCTAAAGTTGCACCTGCGATTGATATTGCTAATCATTTAATGGTGGGCGTAATTAAAAATAATCCGCTACAAGCGTATTTAGCTGGGCGAGATGCACATGCCTTTGGACATGGTGATGAAATTCATCCGCCAAAATATGTCGATGGGAAAGTCATCAAGACTGGTGAAGAAGTCTCAGAAAAAGCGTTGTTGGCCTACAAAGCGAGGCCTTTAAATGGTGTGTGGTCTAGCGCACCATTTTTGCATAATGGTTCTGTACCTAATATGTACCAGCTTTTATTGCCCGCAAAAGAGCGGGTCAAACAGTTTTATTTAGGCTCTATGATG
This sequence comes from Methylotenera sp., assembly GCA_040079935.1. Classification (GTDB taxonomy): domain Bacteria; phylum Pseudomonadota; class Gammaproteobacteria; order Burkholderiales; family Methylophilaceae; genus Methylotenera_A. Next base: position 33,291 of record JBEBJI010000022.1, on the reverse strand, counting down.
TTTGACCCAAAAAACTTGGGTTATGAGATGACGCAAGTGAAAGAGGCTTTTTTGTTTGATACAACTTTGCCTGGCAATAGTAATGCCGGCCATGAATACGGCACTGGCTATGATAACTTACCAGCATTCACAGAAGATGAGCGTTGGCAACTGATTGAATATATCAAAACGTTATAGTGGCTTTTTTGTCGACGATTTTTGATTGTTACTTGGAAAATATACTATAAAGTTATGGCGCTGATGCAATATGAAAATCTTTAAAAAACTACTGACAGTTTTTTTAATTATATTGCTATTGCTAGCAGCATTCATTGCATATCATTTGCAGACGAACGCTATTGTTACTACAGAAGAAATCATCCCTACGGCTGAGGCAGAACAAATTCAAAGCTTAGTCAAGAAAACAGTGAATATTGTAGATGTCTTAAAAACCAGTTATGCCTCCCGCTTTGCCCATGCAAAAGGGCACGCCTGTGTGAAAGCCTATGTGGATGTCAATCAAGATATAGATCCGAAATTGCAGTACGGCGTTCTTCAAAAAGTGGGCGCGCGATATAAATCGTGGATACGCTTTTCAAACAGTAGTTCAAATATGAAAGAGACTGACGACCGTACAAGAGATGCGCGCGGCATGGCGATTAAATTGCTCAATGTTAGCGAGAATTTAAATGGGGGCAATACACAAGAATTTATTGCGCATAATAGCCCCATATTTTTTGCCGCCAGTGTGGATGATTTCAATCAATTTCTTGCGAGCAAAGGTGATTTAACATATTTTGTACAAGGCTATAACCCTTTTAAATGGCGCCTAAGAGAGTTGTGGCGATTGGTAACTGCACTTTCACCACCACCTAAAAGCCCGCTTTGGACGCAGTATTTTAGCAATACTGCCTATAAACTAGGGCCAAATAGTATTAAATTTATGATGCAGTCATGCGGATTACCAAAAAATATTGGCTCTGAAGATACAAAAGACCCAAATCTTTTAAAAAATAATTTAGCTAAAGAACTAACCGAAGGTGAAGCTTGTATGCAGCTCATGGTGCAATTGCAAGATGCTAAAAAGAAAATGCCGATAGAAGATGCGACAATATTGTGGAAAGAGAGTGATTCTCCATTTTTGCCTGTAGCCAAAATTACCATTTTAAAGCAACAATTCGATACGCAAGAACAACAACATTTTTGTGAGAATTTATCATTTTCGCCTTGGAATGCGTTAGAAGCGCATCGCCCCATTGGTGCGCTTAACCGTGCCAGAAAATGGGCATATGAAGCGAGTTCAAATTATCGCCATCAATTGAATAAAACAACTGTGCCGCAAAGTTTGGATTGGTAGTGGTACCGTGCAAATAAGTCGCCGTGGTTTTTTATTTTTCATTGCTAGCTATCCGTTTATCAGCTTGTACGCCAATCAAACTGCGCCCGATGTTTTGCTGGCGCAAATTTATCAATCTGGCACCAATGTACAGCAATTTTTGGTGAGTGAAAAGTATGACGGCGTACGCGCATTTTGGGATGGAAAAGTGTTGAGTACCCGCGCAGGCAACTTGATTAACGCGCCAGCTTGGTTCGTTAAAGATTTCCCTGCAGTGCCCTTGGACGGTGAGTTGTGGCTGGCGCGCGGGCAATTTGACGCGCTTTCTGGCGCGGTGCGAAAAGACGTGCCAGTTGACGAAGAATGGCGCGGAATTACATACTTAATTTTTGAGTTGCCAAACGAGAAAGACACATTTGAAGTGCGCGCCAAGCGCATTGTCGAAATCGTCGAGCAAGCCCATGAGGGAAAAAAAGCACCGCACCTAAAGGCCGTTGCGCAATTTCACGTAAAAAATGAAGCTGAGTTAAAAGCGCGGCTTAAAAAAGTGGTCGCAAATGGGGGTGAAGGGCTGATGTTGCATCGCGCTGATGCGCTGTATGTCACAGGTCGCAGCGATGCGCTACTTAAGTTAAAACCCCTGTTTGATGCTGAAGCTACGGTGATTGCGCACACGCCTGGTAAGGGCAAATATAAAGGCAAACTCGGTGCGCTAATTGTGGAAACGCCAGAGGGTATACGCTTTAAACTCGGCACTGGTTTTAGCGACGCACAGCGCGAAAACCTGCCTAAAATTGGCAGCCAAGTGACTTATACTTACAAAGATAAAACGCCTAGCGACAAGCCAAAATTTGCCAGTTTTTTGCGCGAAAGACACGAATAAACATTAAAACAGATGCTCTGGAATCCGCATGGATATTGGCTTGCAGAGCATCTATTATTCGTTATTTTTGAGCATACATTAACGATTAATATTTAAAAAGCTGTTGAAAGTTACGAAAAAAATGAATTAAATAGAAAATCGTTATAATCATCCCTATAAAAATAGCGTCAAATAGCATAGCTAGCAATACTGCCCCTAGCGCACTGAAGTATTCATTCAGCATCAATAAGTGTTGTGCTTTAGAAACATAAGTGCTTGAATGAAATAGATTTGGCAAAATCACCCCAAAAATAAAGCCCAAAATTCCTGCAGGAAAAGCTAGTAAAGCAGCGTTATAAAACTCTTTACCCTTAATTTTTTTGTTAAGTCGAGTTACACGGTCAGCAAAAGCGCTAATTAGCGTTGGAGTTATTAACGCCCATACCGAAACACATTGCCAATACACAAACTTATCTGCCGCTGCACCATAATTCACTTGTGCCATATTTATCCATGGGAGAATGGACGCAGTAAATTGAACCAAGTTTCGAGCAGCTGCGCTTTCTAGCAATATAGTAGTTGGTACAAAGAACATACCCCACAGCAATAACACCACTAAAAAAACACCATATAAACAATAAGTATTTTTTTTACGTTCCGAAGTGCCTAACCAATCAGAAGCAGTTTCAATTTTTTGAATTACAATTACCTGCCATTGTTGCTGAGAATTCATTCCTCGTCCTTATAATTCATATATTTAAGTATTATCATCTTAAGTGTAACAGTCCTATAGGGTCGCATAAAGTATTTTGTTAGTCAGCGATTATGCCTAACTTCAAATCCAAAGCTGTTGGCATGTTAAAATTCGCCACACATGAATAGCCCCCAACTTAACTTTTCTAACTTACAAAATGCTTTGCAAACTTGCATGCTGGCCGACACACACGCGCTACGTCGCAAGCTACATGATGTGGCAGATTTGCAGAAGTTAGCAGATGAAAATGCCAAGCTAAAAGCACAGCGCTTATTGGGTGAAATCGCACAAAAAGTACATCATTCGCAGAAAAAATTTGTAGCGCGCTTGGCCAATTTACCCAAGCCAGAGTACCCGCTCGAGCTGCCAGTTTCTGCGCGGCGTGATGAAATTGCGGAAGCGATTAAAAATAATCAAGTGGTGATTGTGTGCGGTGAAACGGGCAGCGGTAAAACTACGCAATTGCCCAAAATTTGCTTGGAATTGGGTCGTGGTGTTTCTGGTTTAATTGGTCACACGCAGCCGCGCCGCATTGCTGCGCGCTCGGTGGCAAGCCGCATCGCCCAAGAGCTGAACTCTCCGCTCGGCGAAGTCGTTGGTTATAAAGTGCGGTTTAACGACAAAATTACCGATTCCAGCTATGTGAAGTTGATGACAGACGGCATTCTGCTGGCAGAAACGCAGGGCGACAAATTTCTCAACGCCTATGACACGATTATCATTGATGAGGCGCATGAGCGCAGTTTGAACATCGATTTTCTACTCGGTTACCTCAAGCAATTATTGCCAAAACGCCCCGATTTAAAAATCATCGTCACTTCCGCAACCATAGATGCCGAGCGCTTCTCCAGCCATTTTAATGGTGCTCCAGTAATTGAGGTTTCTGGCCGTACATATCCAGTTGAAATCCGTTATCGCCCACTTGGCAAAGCGGGTTTTCGTGCTAAAGAGTCGGGTGAAGCTGAAAATGCGCAGTTTGATTTAGAAGACGATACTATCTTTGGAATAGCTCGAAAAGCCAAAACAGAAGCGCGTTGGTTGGAGGAAGATGACGAAGAAGAGGCCATAGAAGAAGCAATTATGGACGCGGCAGATGACTTGCTACGACAAGGTGATGGCGATATTTTAGTGTTTTTGCCAGGGGAGCGAGAAATTCGTGACACCGCCGACCATTTGCGTAAATACCAAGGCCGTTCGGCTAAGTTAAAGCATATTGAAGTGCTACCGCTTTTTGCGCGGCTTTCAATCGAAGATCAACAGAAAATATTCAAAAGTCACAGCTCACGGCGCATTGTTTTAGCCACTAACGTCGCGGAAACCTCGCTCACCGTGCCTGGCATTAAGTATGTGATTGATGCTGGCTTAGCGCGCATGAACCGTTACAGCACGCGCGCAAAAGTTGAGCAATTACAGATTGAAAAAATCTCTCAAGCCGCTGCCAAGCAGCGTGCAGGCCGTTGCGGGCGGGTTTCTAACGGTATTTGTGTGCGTTTATATTCAGAGCAAGATTTTGACGGTCGCCCTGAATTTACTGAACCAGAAATTCTGCGCAGTTCGCTCGCCAGCGTTATTTTGCGCATGGCTGCGCTGCGCTTGGGCGATATTGCTGAGTTCCCGTTTATTGAAGCGCCATCTAGCCGTTTAATTACCGATGGTTACCAGCTGTTGCAAGAGCTTGGCGCGGTGGATTCACAACGCCGCATTACAGAGATTGGTTTGCAGCTCGCTAAATTGCCGCTCGATCCGCGCGTGGGACGTATGATTTTGGCGGCAAAGCGAGAAAATTGTTTGAGCGAAATTTTGATTATTGCCAGCGTATTGAGTATTCAAGACCCACGAGAGCGGCCGATGGATAAACGCGAAGCTGCCGATAATGCACATAGTAAGTTTATTGGCGAAAACTCAGATTTTATGAGTTATCTAAAGCTTTGGGATTTTTTCGACAATGCGCTAAAAATCAAAAAATCCAACAAAGATTTGCTCAATCAATGCCATGCTAATTTTCTCTCATTTTTGCGTTTGAAGGAATGGCGCGAGCTGCATGGGCAATTGAGGGAAATTGTGGAAGAAATGGACTTTAAGCGAAATGAAAAAGAAGCCACTTTTGAGCAAGTCCACAAAGCCCTATTGGCAGGCTTGCTGGGCAATATCGGTTTTAAAGATGGTGATAATGATTCATATGCAGGTGCGCGCGGTATCCGCTTTTTTGTGGCGCCAGGTTCAGGTTTAAAGAAAACGCGACCCAAATGGGTGATTGCAGCAGAGTTGGTGGATACCACCAAGCTTTATGCGCGCTGCGTGGCCAGGATAGAGCCGGATTGGATTGAGCCATTGGCTCGAGGACTAACGGAAAGCCAATATTCTGACCCGCGCTGGGATAGAAAAATGGGCATGGTCAATGCGTGGGAGCGCGTTTCGTTGTATGGTTTAACGATTATTCCCAAGCGCCGTGTGCATTACGGGCCGATTAACCCAAAAGAATCGCGCGAGATTTTTATTCGCGAAGCGCTGGCAAATGGTGAATTTGATACGCGCGCGGCGTTTTTTGTGGCGAATGAGCGATTGATTGCAGAAGTGGAAGAGCTGGAGCACAAAGCGCGTCGGCAGGATGTATTAGTGGACGAACACCAATTATTTGCGTTCTATGATACAAAAATTCCTGCGGATATTTTTAACGCGATAAGTTTTGAGAAGTGGCGTGTGGAGGCGGAAAAAGTTAATTCCAAACTTTTATATCTCACGCGTGATGACTTGATGCGCCACGGTGCAGATGCGATTACTGCTGTGCAGTTTCCAGAAAAAATGTCACTGGGAGGCGTTGAGATTCCGCTTAAATATCGCTTTGAGCCAAGCCATATTTTGGATGGCGTAACTGCGATGATTCCTTTGGCGCTATTGAATCAACTTGACGCAACACCAACAGAATGGCTGGTTCCGGGCATGCTGCGCGAGAAACTCACTTATTTAATTAAGGCGCTGCCGAAGACTTTTCGTCGTGTGTGCGTGCCAGTACCAGAGTTTGTGACAGGGTTTTTGCTGTACGCTGAAAATCAATCTTTGCCGATATTGGAAACTTTAGCTGTTTACATACAGCAAAAAACCACACTTAAAATTAGCAAGGACGATTGGGATTTGAGTGATATGCCGCCGCATCATATTATGAACTTCAGCGTGGTGGATGGGGCAGGACGCGAGCTGGCGATGGGACGCGATTGGAGCGGACTCAAGAAGCAACTCGGCTCAGCTGCACAACTCACATTCCGCAACACTTCTCCCGACATTGAAAAAACGGGTTTAAAACAATGGGATTTTGGTGACTTGCCGCAAACCTTAAGTTTTGAGCGCGATGGCTTGAAAGTGACGGGTTACCCTGCGCTGGAAGACAATATCGACGAGGTTTCCGTGCGATTATTTGATACGGAAAATGAAGCGAAATTAAGCCATAGAAAAGGCGTTGCCCGGTTAATGCGCTTTGAACTAAAAGAACAAATTAAGCAGCTAGAAAAAGGCCTGCCGAATTTTAACCAATACGCACTGGCGTTTAGAAATATTGTTTCTCCTGATGATTTGCGAGAAGATTTATTGACGGCGATTGCCGATCGCGCATTTATTGGCGAGGACGATTTGCCGCGCAGCAACGCCGATTTTATGAAGTTAAAGCAACGCGCTAGAACAAGACTGCCAGCGGTTTCTGAGGCGATTGCGCGTCAAGCACAAGCCGTTGCCACAGAATATCAAAGCTTGTTGAATCAACAAGCCAAAATGCCTGCGACGGTGAATCGCCTTAAAAAAGATGTTGAACAGCAAGTGCAACTTTTGGTGTATAAAAACTGTTTTAGCCAAACGCCATGGGAATATTTACAGCATGTGCCGCGCTATTTAAAAGCGCTTAATTTGCGCATTCAAAAGCAACCAGCCAACCCTGACCGTGATGGTAAAAATGCGGCAAGTGTGGGCTTGATTTGGCAAAAATGGCAAGATAAAATAGCCCAAATTAACGCCTCTGGAAGCCTTATTCCATACGCCTTGCAGGACTATCGTTGGTTGATAGAAGAATTGCGCGTTTCATTATTTGCGCAAGAACTTAAAACGCCATTTCCAGTCTCGATTAAACGACTTGAAAAAACTTGGGCTGACATCACAGGCTAATGGCAACAAAACTCCCAACCAACAACACGTTTGAAGAATTTTTAATGTCGCCAAAAGGTGATAAGTTAATTCGGTTGCATGTTAGCCGTAACACCTTGATTGCATTTGCAATTTCTTTAATAATTCATGCGATTATTTTGTTTATTGTGGTGCCGAAAATTCAGTTGGACAAACTGAAGGAGCCGACGACATTTCAAGTAGATTTGGCGCCACCACAACAGGCGAAAATTGAGCCAGAACCAATGCTACAGGAGTCAATACCAGAGCCGCTTCCAGAGCCGATAAAAAAACCAAAAATCATCACGCAAAAGCCGAGAAAAAATACGAAACCACCCGTTTTTAAAGTGCCAGAAGTGCTTGCCACGCCAAAACCTGCGCCAGAGAAACTGCCGCAAGAAAAACCACTTGAAACCGATATGTTTGCAGCACTAAATGCCAAACGTGCTGCGCGCGAGGCGCAAGAAGGTGATGCCGCACGCCAAAATGAAGTTGCGGCGGCGGCTGAGCAAGGTTTAACAGAGGAGCAAAAGCGTGATGAGCGCATTAAAAATAATCTTAAATCTGGCACCAATGGCATTTTTGAAATTAAGCGATTAGAAAGTAAAAATGCGAGTTTTAGCTTTAAAGGCTGGACCGATTACAGCAACGTTAAATTGCAGTATTACGAGGTGGAAGCGAGCGATGGGCAAGATGTTAGGCTGGTGATGATACGCCGTATGATTGCGATTATTCGCGAGCATTATAATGGCGATTTCCCTTGGGAATCGCATCGTTTAGGGCGCACCATCACTAAATCGGCTAGGCAGGAAGATAGCGCCGAACTGGAGGATTTTTTGATGCAGGAATTTTTTGGCCAGAATTACAAAACAGCAGCGTTTTAACTATTTTTTACTACAATTTAGTTTAAAACATCTGCTCTGCAGCCCAATATCCATGCGGGTTGCAGGGCAGGTGTTTTGAGTGAATTTAAAGCTGCATCAGCATTTCTCTAATCGCGGTTTCATCTAAATCTTTGCCGATAATCACAATGCGATTTTCAGGATTTTCTTCGCTCCAGCCTTCCAGCAAAGTTGGCGGGTAGGGCGTAAAATGTACGGCGTGAATGGCTAGCGGCGCAGGCTGGTCTGCCGCATGGATAATGCCTTTCAGGCGTAGTAGGTCTTTTCCAAACGTCTGACAAAGCTTTAAAATAACTGGTTTTAAATCGCGCCAGTTGAGTGGGTTGGGCAGTGTGACGGTAAAGCTGGTGATTTCATCGTCGTGATTTTTGAGCATGGATGTTGGCTTTAAAGACGCGCGTAGCCAGCGTTGCGGCTCGGCGCGTTTGCCAGTTGGGTCAAACAGGCCGACGTCAATAATAAAATCTGGCTCGATTATGCCGTGTAAAATTTTGTGTTGTGTTGCACCTGGGTTGATAGTGATGAGCTTTTCATTGAGTTCAGCCAGTTGTTCTGGTGTGCTTAAATCTGTTTTTGTTAGTAATAAAACATCGGCCACCGCCGCTTGTTTACGCGCTTCGGCGTGATTTTCGAGCTGTTCAAGGCCGTATTCACTGTCAATTGTCACGACTACCGCATCTAATCTAAAAACGCTTTCAATCACGGGTTCGTTGAGTAAATTGCCCAAAATCGGACCAGGGTCGGCCATACCTGTGGTTTCAATCACAATGCGATTAAACTGCGGAATGGCTTGCAACGCGCGTTTAAAAAACAAATCGCGCATGGTGTCGGCTAGTTCATTTTTAAGCGTGCAGCACACGCAGCCGCTGCTTAATAGCACCGTATTATCGGCAATTTGTTCACTATCCACTTGCGTGGCGAGAATGTGATCTAGCCCCGTTGTGCCGAGCTCGTTAATAATCACCGCGCTGTCTTTCATCTGCGGCTGCGCCAGCAGATGATTCAGCAGCGTGGTTTTGCCGCTGCCTAAAAAGCCAGTGAGTAGCGTTACGGGTATTCTTTTATCCATGTTTTGTATTTTAAGGCAAGAACCAAACTGAAAGCACGGTAAAATAGCGCCTATGAATATTTTTTACGAAGAAGAAGGTCATTTTAAGGTGGCTTCGGTGATGTCTGAAAATCCTGGTAGCATGCAGGTGGAATCGCCAACGGGAAAACGCTCGAAAATTAAATCAAGTAACGTGTTATTACAATTTGATGGTGCGCTGGGAGCCTTTATGGAAGCGGCTTCTGGCGAGGCTGAAAAATTAGACATTGAGTTTTTGTGGGAATGTTGCGGCGAGCCAGAGTTTGGCTTTGAGGATTTAGCCGCAGAATATTACGGCAAAAAAGCGAGCGCGATTGAAGCCGCCGCGACGGCAATAAAATTGCATTCTGCGCCAATTTATTTTTATCGAAAAGGCAAAGGCCGCTATAAAGCCGCGCCAGCGGAAACCTTGAAATTGGCTTTAGCCGCAGTTGAACGCAAAAAACTGCAAGCCGAACAAATGGCGCTTTGGGTGACGCAGTTGAATAATAAAGAATTGCCAGAAGCCTTGATTGCTAAGGCTGACAGCTTGATTTATGCACCAGATAAAAATTCAATGGAATGGAAAGCGATAGACGAAGCGGCGCAAACTTCGGGTCGATTGGCGCTGACTGTGATGCACGATTGCAGCTTAATTAAAAACGCGCACGATTACCATTTGGGGGCTTTTTTGCGTGAAATGTTTAGTGAAGGAACTGACTTTCAGCCTTATGAGGTGCCTGTAGAGCCGCATGGATTAAGCCTCGCAGACGCATCATGTTTTAGCATAGACGACGCGACAACAACGGAAATTGACGACGCATTTAGTTTAGAAAGTTTGCCCAACGGCAACACCCGTGTCGGTATTCACATTGCGGCGCCTAGTTTATCAGTAAAGCCGGAAAGCGCGCTGGATGCCATTGTTTTACAAAGACTTTCTACGGTTTACATGCCGGGCAATAAAATCACCATGTTGCCAGATGATGTGGTGAAACCCTTTAGCTTGGATGCGGGTGAAACCAAGCCAGCCTTGAGTTTGTATGTGGAAATATCACCTGAATTTGAAGTGATTGCGGCAGAAACGCGCTTAGAAAAAATAAAAGTGGCGGATAATCTTCGCCATGACGAAATAGAACCGTTTTTTAACGAGAATACGTTAGAAAAAGACAGCGGCCACGCCTATTGGGCGAGGCTTAAGCACTTGTTTGAGTTTGCGACAAGTTTAGAAAAAGCGCGCGGAAAATATGACCCCAATCGCGCACCGCAAATTGATTATAATTTTTATGTCACCGATGGCATCGTCAAAATTGTCGATCGCGAACGTGGGTCGCCCATGGACAAGCTGGTGGCGGAATTGATGATTTTTGCTAATAGTCATTGGGGTGGATTGCTGAAAGAAGCGAACGTTGCTGGCATTTATCGCGCGCAAACGGGCGGTAAAGTATTTATGACTACGGCCGCAGAGCCGCATCAGGGCTTAGGTGTGGCGCAATATGCATGGTGTACATCGCCCTTGCGCCGCGCGGTAGATTTAATTAATCAGCGCCAATTGATTGCCATGTTAAACAAAACAGACGCGCCTTATAACGCGGCAGATGGCAAATTGAACGTGATTATTCGCAATTTTGATCAAACTTATAACGCCTACAGCGAGTTTCAAACGCGTATGGAGCGCTATTGGTGCTTGCAATATTTGATTCAGGAAAAGTTCACCGAAGTGACCGCGACAGTGTGGCGCGAGAATCTGGTGCGCATTGACGGTATGTTTTATATTACCAAGGTTCCTAGCTTGCCTGAGTTGAAAGTTGGCATAAAAGTTTTATTAGAAATCAAATACATAGATACATTGTTGATGGAATTGAGCTGTAAATTTAAAAGTGTAATTGAGGCTGAACCGGTTGTGGTGATTGAAGAAAATAATGTTGAAGTTTAAGCCATGAGATTTAGCTAGAATGTTTGGTTTTAATCGAAAAATTCACAAAAGTGTAGCCGATGGCAACGTCGTTGAAGTCATCGAAGTTGATGGCGTGCGTTCGCTGTATTTGGGCTCGACCACGGTACAAAGTAGCATGCGCGTACGCACGCCAAATGCGCTGGAACTCGCCTATTCACGGGGTATGATGTGTTTTTTGCTATTTTCAAATGATGTCAAAGATGCGCTGAGCATTGGCTTGGGCGGCGGTTCGGTGCAAAAATATATATACGCAAATTGCCCTGAAATTTTGCAAACTGTGGTGGAAATTAATGTGCAAGTCATCAATGCTGCGCGTAGCCATTTTTACGTGCCAGAAAACGATGAGCGGCTAAATGTAATTGAAGGCGATGGCATTGCTTACCTCGCCAAAAACCTCGCCAGTACTAGTGTGCTGATGATAGATGCATTTGATGGTGAAGGTATTCCGCCAGATTTTTGTACGCAAGATTTTTTTGATAGTTGCGAGATGACGCTAAAAGAGGATGGTATTTTTGCGATTAATTTGTGGGGTAGTGACAAAAATTTTGATATTTATCTACGCCGTATCGAGCAAAGTTTTGTCAGTAAAGTGCTGATGTTGCCAACTGGCAGGCCAGGCAATATTGTGGTGTTTGGCTTTAAGAATTTAGCCAATTTGCACATTGTCAATTTACGTGAGCGCGCAAAAAAATTAGAATTTAGTCACAAAATTGAATTTTTAAGTTTTTTTGAAAAATTGTGCGAACATAACCCACACAATAATAAGAAGTTTTTAATGGATAGAAATTAATATGATAAATCAATATTTCGCTACTTGCCCGCGTGGTCTGGAAGCCTTATTGCAAGAGGAGTTGCAAGGTATTGGCGCGAAAGACATCAAGCCGACTGACGGCGGCGTGGGATTTGCGGGTGAGCTTAGTGTGTGCTACGGCGCAAATTTGCAATCGCGCATTGCCACGCGGATTTTGATGCAAGTGGGGCGCGGCAGTTACGCGACTGAGGACGATTTATACCAAGCCGCCTACAAGCTCAATTGGCCGAATTGGTTTGATGTAAAGCATGACTTTATGGTGAAAGTGACAGGCGTAAAATGCCCATTAAAAAGCTTGGAGTTTGCCACTTTGCGTATTAAAGACGCGGTCTGTGATAAGTTTCGACAAGTCGTGGATTCGCGACCTTACATTGACACGAAAAATCCTGCTGTACGCATTCATGCGTATTTAACGGCGGAAAACTACCAGTTTTATGTGGACACTTCGGGCGATGCGCTCTACATGCGCGGCAACCGCAAAGCCAGCATTGAAGCGCCATTGCGCGAGAACTTAGCAGCGGGAATTTTGCAATTAAGCGGCTGGAAGGCGGGGCAGGCGTTATTAGACCCAATGTGCGGCAGCGGCACGTTTTTGTTGGAAGCGGCGATGATTTCGCTGAATATAGCGCCAGGCTTAAAGCGTAACTTTGGCTTTGAGAAGCTGAAAAATTACGAATCAGATACTTGGAAAAAAATTAAAAATACCGCATTAAAAAATGCAAAACCTGTGTCTTTTCAAAAAATTTACGGCTCGGACAATGATTTGCGCGCAGTGCGCGTGGCACGCCAAAACTTAAGCGAGGCAGGGCTGGTAGAGGCGGTACAATTAGCGCAAGTGGAGTTTACCGAAGCGATTCCGCCTGCTGAGAGTGGCGTAATGGTGGCGAATCCGCCATACGGCGTGCGCATTGGTGAAGATGAAGAACTGGCGCTACTTTATCCAAAAATGGGGGAAGCGCTGAAGCGCAAATTTGCGGGTTGGAATACCTATTTTTTAACCAACGATTTACGTTTGCCAAAGTTGATGCGGCTTACACCCAGCAAGCGCACACCGCTATTTAATGGGCCACTAGAATGCCGATTATTTGAAATTAAAATGGTGGCGGGTAGCAATAGAAAGGATAAGTAATAGTGGATTCTTTGCAGGATTTACGCGCAAAAATTAACGCATTTGTCGCCGAGCGCGATTGGGCGCAGTTTCACACACCTAAAAACTTGGCCATGGCGATGATTGTGGAAGCTGCAGAATTGGTTGAGCAATTTCAATGGGATACGCCGCATGAGAGCCAACATTTAGTGCCAGAAAAACGTGAGGCAGTTGCGCATGAATTGGCCGACACCCTCGTTTATTTGTTGCGGCTGGCGGAAGTGTTAGAGATTGATTTAATTGATGCGGCGAACAAAAAAATTGCGCTTAATGCGCAAAAATATCCAGCTGAAAAAGTAAAGGGCAGTAACGTTAAATATACAAAATATAAGTAAAAATCCAAAAAAAATGCCCTGGAAGCCGCATGGGTATTGGCTTGCAGGACAGATATTTTTAATGCTTTTTGTTGGTTATAAGGCTATTTTAACGCTGCAAGTGCTGCATCGTAGTTGGGCTCGTTCGCAATTTCTGGCACTAATTCTACGTGCTTCACGACATTATTTTCATCTAAGACCAGTACTGCGCGGGCGCACAGACCTGCAAGTTTGCTAGTAAAAAGCAACACGCCGTAATTCATTAAAAAATCACGACCACGCATGCTAGATAAATTCACTACATTTTCGATGCCTTCAGCTGCGCAAAAACGCGATTGTGCAAACGGCAAATCGGCAGAAATATTGATGACTACGGTATTATCCATGCTCGCAGCGTGCTTATTAAACACGCGGATTGAAGCTGCGCAAGTTGGTGTATCCACACTTGGGAATATGTTCAGCACTTTGCGTTTGCCTGCAAACGTATCAAGCGTGACATCAGCCAACGCCTTATCCACTAGCGTGAAATTTGGGGCTGTGCTGCCAATTTTTGGTAAATTACCTGCAACATCAACTGGGTTGCCTTTGAGCGTAACTGAGCTAGACATGGTGCTTTCCTTTTCTAATTGTTTATCTCCAACGTCTATCATAAAACAAAAAGCACCTGTTTAGAACAGGTGCTTTCCATTTAAAGCGAAAAAATTAGAAATTAAGCTAAAAGATTTTCGCTTAAATAACCAATGGTCATGGTTTGGTTGTGCAGCACGCTGTCAGTTGTGTTTGGGCGTGGTGCTAATTCGCCGTAAGAATAAAAGCCAGTGACCGCGGTTTGCGGACCCAAAATCTGTTGTACTAACTTTACTTCGTCACCCACGTTTTCAGCCATAACGCCCTTGCGACCCACACAGCTCACACAAACTGCTAAGCCAGGTTGGTTAGTTTTGTTGGCGCTTAAGCCATCCATCACTAAATTGGCCGCGCTGCCCGCGCCTTCTACTAGCCTATCGTGGTTGGTTTGGCATAAACGCACCGTTTCACCTTCTTCAACGTTGCCAGCAAAAGTTAAACTATTGTTTTTTGCATCTACTGCCAGCAAAGTACGGATCTTTTCAACATCACGCTTGCCTTCTTCAATGACCGCGAGCGGGAATTTTAAGCCAGTGCCTGGCAAACCGCGTGAAAATGCTTCACCAATATACATGCGGTAAAGTGGTAGTGCGGGTTTATCATCCAGCTCGAACACCACGTTTTTCTCTGATTTAGTTACTTTGCGCGGCGGGCCGTATGGTTTCCAGCCGCCAAGTGCGCCGCTGCTGGTGATGAGCGCGTTGCCATATAAGCCAACGGCAATCACTTGGTTGTCTGATATGGTATCGTTAAATAGTTGTAGCGTTTTTACAAATGCACCACCATCGCCCGCTAGTCCGCCCACAATGGGGATATCGCCTAACACGCTTTGAAAGCCTTTGAGCAATTCAGAGCCGTTAACGTTTAAGCCATCCGAGATGACTAAAATGGTACGTAGTGAGTCTGCCTTAAGTTGTTTTGCTAAGCCGGCAGCAGCTTCAAACGAATTTTGCATGCCAGACATTTTTGTGTTTGCGACACGTTGAATGGTTTTTTCCCACTGAATCGCGGTGATTTGAATGCTGTCATCATAAACACCACTCGGGCTTATTTCACCAGATGTGGTGCAACCTACTAATTGTGCAGTTGGGTAGCGTGTTTTTAAAAAACCTTGCAATTTACCTTCTGTGAATCTTTTGACTGACCCGAATACCAATACCAGATTGGCGCTGGGTAAGGGTGACGTGCCTGGCAAATCCTTTAATGCCGTTTTTGAGTCCACGGACTCTTGTCTAATAATCATATTTATTTCGCCTATTAAGAAATTACGCAAGCAAGAGATTTTGCTTGCGTTTACTTAAAACCTAACAATACTTCTTGTTTTTATTTTATATTATTAAAGTACCTTGTCACGAATATGCGCTAAGGTCTTGCAAATTATTACAATATGAGTATTATAAGTAAAGCATTATTTGCAATAAATTGCATTTAAGACTAATCGAGCATATAAGTTATTGTTTAAGTTGCACGGTTTTTTATAGCTAAGGAGAATATTTAAGGTGGCGCAAGCGAATTTAGCTGGAACAAAAGTCATGGTCATTGATGACAGCAACACCATACGCCGCAGCGCTGAGATATTTCTTAAATCTGCTGGTTGCGAAGTAATTTTGGCTGAAGATGGTTTTGATGCTTTGGCAAAAATTGCCGAGCTACAGCCGCAAGTCATCTTTGTGGATATCATGATGCCACGCCTTGATGGCTACCAAACTTGTGCGCTAATAAAGCGTAATGCCAAATTTAAATCCACGCCTGTCATTATGTTATCTAGTAAAGATGGTCTGTTTGATCGCGCGCGTGGTCGCATGGCGGGGTCAGATCAATATCTCACTAAGCCATTCACGCAAGAAACTTTGATTGAAGCAGTGAATAACTATGTCGGTAAATAATTATTTTTTTTGAGAGTCAACCTTTGGAGAATTTGTAATGGCAATTAATAAAATTTTAATCGTGGATGATTCTGCAACGGATCGATTTTATTTAACGGAAATATTAGAAGCGCAAGGTTATGTGGTGATAGCGCTGGAAAGCGGCGAGGCTTGCGTAGAGCGTGCTGCTGAAATCAAACCTGATTTAATTATCATGGATATCATTATGACTGGCTTAACAGGCTTCCAAGCCACGCGCACGCTGGGCAAAGACCCATTAACTGCAAAAATTCCTGTGGTTTTATGCTCGGGCAAATTGCAGGTAACAGACCACACGTGGGCGGAAAAAATGGGTGCTAAAGCTTGTGTGCAAAAGCCAATTGTCAAAGCTGAGTTACAAGCAATTATTTCCAAATTAGGTTAAGGCATGGCAAGAGAATCACATTTACGCGATTATCAAACCAGTATTTTAGCTAGGCTAGAAGATGCTAAAAAGGCAGGCGCAGAAGCGCCCGCAGGCTATTTGGGAGTGGTCATTGGCAGTAAAAATGTGTTGGTGAATTTGCAAGAAATTTCGGAGACATTACCCATTGCCGATATTCACCGTGTGCCGATAGTTAAGCCTTGGTTTTTAGGCGTGGCCAATGTGCGCGGCGTGTTATACGCCATTAATGATTTGGCGCAAATGTTGGAAAATACCTTTACTACCATTTCATCTAACGCGCGTCTGCTGTTGATGAGCGATGCGGTGACGTCGAATGTGGCATTTGTAGTGGATAAAATGATTGGCTTACGCAAGCTAGACGAAATGCAATTGCGTAAAGAAGTGGCAGAAGAAAGTGCGTGTTTAAAAGCGCAAACCTATCAAGATCAAGAAAATCGCGTCTGGCACATACTAGATTGCGACAAGCTAGTGCACTCAAAAGAATTTGCAATACCGTATGTTGCTTAATGTTAAGCGATTAGGGTTGAGAAATTATTCATCGCATCAATGAGGAAGTTAAAGGGAACAGCAAATGGCATTTAATATAAAATATATTCCAGCAAAAATTAAACAATTGCTTAGCGGCAAGGCAAGCAGTGGCGCGGCGACTGGCGATACTGGCCGTCAGCAAACGCTTCTGCCTATTTTTGGTTTGCTGGTGTTTGTTGCCCTTTCGTACTACGTACTTAACCAGGTGCGCGTGAATGGGCCGATGTATAACCAAATTAAAGCTGCGGACGACTTGCGTGCAGATATGTTGCCGCCGCCCTTGTTTGTGGTGGAGCCGTATGCGCGTGCCAATGAAATGTACTTGGCATTGGTGGCGGGCGATGCCAAGCGTATTGATGCGCGGGTAAAGGAATTTGAAAAGCATGAAAAGTTATGGGAAGCATCAACCGCGCGCTGGGGGGTAGGGCACAATGTGTCTGACGCGCTAAGAGGCCCTTATAAAGCACTAGAGGCATCTGGCAAAAACTTTTTTAATCTTTATAAGAGAGAGTTTTTGCCGGCAATCCAGTCGGGGTCGGTCGAGGCAACTTTGGCAGCGCTGAATGAGTTGGAAAAAACTTATGTGATGAATGCTAGTTTGGTGCAGGCATTTACTGTTGCTGTGGAAAAAGAAGGCGTGCAAACCGCCTATGAAACAAACAAGCTTTTGCAGTACTCCTTGATCGGCTTGAGTTTGTTGGCTGCAGGCATTATTGCGGCGATTTACTTTTTTGGTATGCGGTCAGCTAAAACCATCAATAGTGCGGTGCTGATGCTGGAAAATGACGGCCAAGCCAATCAAATGGCGGTGTTGAACTTGCTGGATGAAATGGGCGATTTGGCAGATGGCGACTTAACCGTACGCGCGGAAGTGCGCGAGAACATTACTGGCGCGATTGCCGACTCAATTAACTATACCATTGATAGCTTGCGTGACTTGGTAACGGGTATTAACCGGGCCTCTGAGCAAGTAAACACGGCGTCCAGTGAGGCGCAGAGTACATCTGTTGCGTTGCTGGAAGCGGCGGAATTACAATCACAGCAAATTACAGAAACTACCGAAGCGGTTAACAATATGACGCGTTCCATCTTGCAAGTGTCCACTAATGCAAGTCAGGCCTCACAGGTGGCGCAGCGCTCACTGCAAGCCGCTACGATGGGCTCGCAGGCAGTGCAGAACACTATTGCTGGTATGAATGGTATTCGTGAACAAATTCAGGAAACCTCAAAACGAATTAAACGTTTGGGTGAAAGCTCGCAAGAGATTGGCGAGATTGTGGAGCTGATTTCGGATATTACTGAACAAACAAATATTCTGGCGCTGAACGCGGCGATTCAAGCGGCGTCCGCAGGTGAGGCGGGGCGCGGCTTTACAGTGGTTGCGGAAGAGGTGCAGCGCTTGGCGGAGCGTTCATCTGAAGCGACTAAACAGATTGGTGCGATTGTTAAAACGATTCAAACCGATACCAACAGTGCGGTTTCTGCGATGGAAAGAAGCACTGAGGGTGTGGTTGAAGGTGCTCGACTTTCAGATGAGGCGGGTAAAGCGCTGACCGAGATTGAAACTGTTTCGAATAGCTTGGCGCGATTGATTCAATCGATTTCTGCAGCTACAGAGGCGCAAACCGAAGTGGCGACAACGGTGACAAAAAACATGCAACAAATTCAGGAAATTACTACCTTGACCACAGAGGGTACCAAGCAGACAACAGCGTCGGTTGGCGAATTGACCAAGCTATCGGAAGAGTTGCGTGACTCTGTTGCCGGCTTTAAATTGGCTTAAATCTCACCTATTTTTTTGGAGTAAGATTAGGTGGCAGAAAATTTTGATAGCGGCCCGCTAAATTGGGTTAAAGACCAAATAAATCAATTGCTTGATTCTGTATTGGCTAACGTCAGTACGGTGCAAGGCAATATGCATGACACTTCTCCTATGCGCTTTTCGCAAACCAGTTTGTATCAAGCTTCTGGTGCGCTGGATATGGTGGGTTTGGAAGGTTGTAAACGTTTTTGTAGCGAGTTAGAAAAGCTTGCTGGAAAATTAGAGAAAAAAACAATTAATGCTACGCCAGAGTTAATTGATGCATTTGAAAAAGCCGTAAAGTCATTACAGTCTTATCTGCAAGATTTGCTTAATGGTTCGCCTGATATACCTTTACGCTTATATTCCGTGTTAAATCCTATCGTCAAAGCACAAGGTGAAACCTTAGAGGAAAGCGAATTATTTTTCCCTGATACCAGTAATAGCGCGCCTAAGAGCTTGCCTAGTAAAGAGCTCAGCGAGTCTGAATACGTAGCATTTATGGTGGAACAGCGCGTTGCGTATCAAAAATCGCTGCTTAACTGGCTGCAAACCAAGCAAATAAGCGCAGTTGAGACGATGGCAACGGCAGTTAGCAATGTTAGCCAAGCACAACAAAAAACTAGCAATAAGACTTTATGGTGGGCGGCCAGTGCGTTTGCGGAATCGTTAGAGCAAAAAGAAATTGCTGAAAATTCTGGTGCAAAACGACTTTGTCGCAAGTTGGATCAAGAGTTGCGTCAATTTGCTGATGGAGTGAATAGGCCGCATAACAATTTACTGCGAGATATTTTGTATTACGTTGCGATTAGCGATATCGATAAAGCTAGCGTGCATCAGGTAAAAGAGGTATTTGAGCTGGATCAGCTCATTGATAAAAGATCGTCTGCCAATTACATTGGGGATAGTATTGGTGCAGATGAAACTGCTTTAGTGCAACAGCTCATTGAAGAATTGGAAAAGTTAAAAGAGTTGTGGGACGAGATTTCTAATACCATTGACTTTAGCAAGATGGATGCCAATGCTGGGCAGGCACTAGTGCATTTGGATAACGTGTTGATTACTAAGTTTTCGGATACGCTAGCTACCAGCTGCGCGATTACTCAGAACCTAAGTCAGGTGCTGATTGTGGACGTTTATTCGGTGTTGCAACAAGCCAGCAATACGCTACGCGATGATGCAAGCAAAGTAAATCATGCTGCATTAATTGAAATTGCTGCAGCGCTTAATTTAATTGAAACTTCACTGCATCATTACCAAAATTTAGACCCAGATCGCATCCAAAAACTGCATTCTGAATTGCTGCGTTTAGAGGCGATTTCATCGGGTGAGATTTACGATAAGCTCGAAGGTGATAGAGCTGGCGAGCTTGATCGCGATACAGTAAAAGCAGTAGTGATACATATTCAGGAATCTCTCAAAATTGTGGAGCAAGCGTTGGATAGCTTCTTCCGTAATCCAACAGAAACTGCCCCATTAACGCTCACTCCGCAACCGCTTAAGCAAGTAGCTGCAGTATTTGAAATGTTGGGCATCGCTATGCCGACTGCAATTACCAATGCTTGCAACAGCTTTATTCAACACTTTCAGCAAGTTGGTTATGTTCCTAGCCAAGCGCATTTTGAGCTAGTTGCAGAAAGCTTGAGTATGGTGGGTTTGTACGCAGATGAAATGCCGAAAGTTCGCCCAGAATCTGAACAGGCGCTTGAAGGTGCCTTGCAACGCTTAAATGCAGCGCTTGCAGAGGCTGGTTTGGATGTTGCTGAAGTAACAAATGAAGCGCCAGAACATGCCCTGGAAGCCAATATCCATGCGGGTGTTGGCGTGGTCGATATTCGAACAGTTCAAGAGAAAGTACAAGCGACACCTGCAACACCTGCAACACCTGCAACACCCGAAATTGCTGACGGCCCAACCGTGGTTGATAAAGCTTTTGATGCGGAATTGCTGGATATTTACCTTACCGAAGCTGAAGAAGTATTGGCACACATTGCACAAAATTGCCAGGCATTGCGCGTCAATGCAACTGATAAAGAAGCGCTCGTTGAGGTGCGCCGCAGTTTTCATACGCTTAAAGGTAGCGGCCGCACGGTAGGCTTAAGTGCGCTAGGCGAGATTGCTGGCAAAGTTGAGTTCTTTTTAAATGATGTGCTAGATAAAAAATCTACGCTAAATACACAGCAAATTCTTTCTCTTGAGCAAGTGTCGGCGGCGTTTGCAGGTTGGGCGGCAGAATTGCGTGCCAATAACCAAGTGGATGTGAATCAAGAAGCTTGGGTGGCGCGTGTTGAGGCGTTTGCGCAAGCAGGCGTGGCCTCAGACGAAAAAGCAAAAGTGAAAAAACCAGATGAGCAAGTCATTATCGGCGGTACGCGTAAAATGGGCCGCGCGTTTTTCGATATTTTTGTCACAGAAAGTGGTCTAAACGTCTCAATTTTAGAGCAAGATGTCGCCAAATTGACGGCAGATAGTAACTTGTTGCCTTCTAAAGAAGCGCGGGTGGCTACGCACACACTTGCGAGTAATGCGTTGGCAGCAGAATTTACACAGATGGGCGAGTTAGGCCGTGCGCTGGAACATTGGCTGGACGAAATAAATGCCATTTGGTCATCACAACATCTTGATTTGTACGCCAGCACGGTTAAATCATTAGCAGCCATGTGGCAAAAAATTTCTGAGAAACGCAACCCGCGAGCTGCTAGCGCACTCATTAAAGTGCTTAGCCAAGCAACGCAATTGGCCATACAGAATAAAGAGCTTTCGGTGACATTTGCCGAGCCTGAGCATGTTGATGAAGAAATTGTGATGCAATCAAGCGATGCAGAAAGAGATGCATTTGAATCAGAAGAACGACAAAGCGCTGAAGAAAACACAGACATTGAAGTAAAACTGATCACAGAAGGTAAGCCTTATTTGCTCAGAGGCGGCCTTGAAGCAGGTCAGGTTGATCAAGAGTTGCTGACCATGTTTATTGAAGAGGCCAACGAAATATTACCTGAAGTTGGTTCAGAGTTACGCGCCTGGCGCACAAATCCTAAGCAAACAGATCACCCAGACGCGTTGCAGCGTGCGCTACATACATTAAAGGGTAGCGCTCGCATGGCTGGCCAATCTGCGTTGGGTGATGCGGTGCATGAGCTAGAAGACCATGTAATTCGTTCGCTCAAGCGCAAAAATGAGGCGATTGATTTCGACAATATGTTTGCTGGGTTGGACAAAATTGGCGCTTTCTTTGATGAAACCATGGGCAATACACCAGAGGAAACTATCGATCAAATTAGAGTGGACGATGCAAAACCTGCTGGCAGAACGACCGACAGAAAAGCGCAATTTTTGCGTATGCGCGCCGACACTTTGGATAGACTAATTAATGATGCGGGTGAGATTTCGATTATTCGTTCTCGCTTAGATAGAGAATTAACAGGCTTTAAGCAATCCTCTAACGATTTAACCGAAAGTGTGACGCGTTTGCGTGGCTATTTGCGTGAGCTGGAAATTGAAGCAGAAACGCAAATGCAATCGCGCATGAGTATTTTGCAAGAGACCAACGAAACGTTTGACCCACTTGAGTTTGACCGATTCACGCGCTTGCAAGAACTTACACGCATGATTGCCGAAAGCGTGAATGACGTAGGCACCATTCAAACTGGCTTGATTGCCAATTTGGATCAATCTGAGGCGGCTTTGCAACAGCAAAACCGTATGAATCGCGATTTGCAACAGAGCCTGCTAAGTGCGCGTATGTTGCCCTTCAAGCAAATTTCAGAGCGTATGCAGCGTATTGTGCGACAAACTGCACGTGAACTTAAAAAATCTGTAGATTTAGTGATTGATGGCGAAGATACTGAAATTGACCGCAGCGTGCTAGATAGACTGGGTGCGCCGCTAGAGCATTTGTTGCGTAATGCAGTTGCACACGGTATCGAGGCGCCATCTGAGCGCAGAGCCAATGGCAAGCCCGATACTGGCACAATCACATTAAAAGTGCGTCAAGAAAATGATGAAATTCATATTGCCGTGAGCGATGACGGTGCTGGCATTAATTTACAAAAAGTTAAAGAAAAATCCATTAAAAACAAATTGTTAAATGAGAATGCTGAAATTAGCGAACAAGCGTTGATGTCGATAATTTTTGAATCGGGCTTTTCTACTGCTGATAAAATTTCGCAAATCTCTGGCCGAGGTGTGGGCTTAGATGTGGTGCGTAACGATGTGAGCGGCTTGGGCGGACGAGTGGATCTGAACAGCGAGTTCGGCAAAGGTTCTACGTTTAACGTGCAATTGCCAGTCACGCTTTCAGTCACGCAAGTATTGGTGGTGCGCTCAGGCGATGCCATTTATGCCTTACCAGTGGCTATGATTGAGCAAGCGCAAAAAATTAAACGCCTAGATTTAATCAACGCCTATAAGGCAGGCGAGATCAAGTGGGCGGATAAGCAATATCCGCTGCATTATTTATCTAAATTACTGGATCATCAAGAACATCAGCCAGAAGATCATGCTTATGTATCTGTGCTGCTTCTACGTAGTGCGTCTTATAATATCGCGTTGCATGTGGATGAGGTCATCGGCAATCAGGAAGCGGTGATGAAGCCGATTGGTGTGCAGTTAGCACGCGTGCCAGGCATTGTTGGCGCTACGGTGGCGGGCGATGGTAGCATCGTGCTGATTATCAACCCTGTGCAATTGGCCAATCGCGATTTATTGGCGGTAGGCAGTGTTGTGGTGAAAGCCACTAAAGCCAAGGCACCAAAAGCGGTGGTTAAACGCCGTATATTGGTGGTGGATGATTCACTCACCATGCGTAAAGTGTTGGGTCGATTATTAGAGCGTGAAGGATTTGAAGTATTGGTGGCCAAAGATGGTATGGATGCGATGCAATTGCTGCAAGAAACCACGCCAGATGCGATTTTAACCGACATCGAAATGCCACGTATGGATGGTTTCGGTTTGTCGCGTAACATTCGTGATGATGCACGCACGGCAAATACGCCGCTGATTATGATTAGCTCGCGTACGGCAGATAAACATCAAAACTTGGCCAGAGAAATCGGTGTGGATGCCTTCTTTGGTAAGCCCGTGCAAGATGATGAATTGATTAGTAAAGTTAACGAATTGCTGGCTTCCAAGCGCGTTTTGCATTAAATAGCACACTAAAAAATAGTTAAAAAAACCGCTAAAAGTAAGCGGTTTTTTTTTGCATGCGGGTAAAATAGCCGCATGCAAGATTCGCCAGTAAATTCTGAAAGCTTAAATCCGCAGTTTGTGCATTTGCGCTGCCACAGCGAATATTCGGTTGTGGATGGCATTGTGCGCATTGACGATTATGTCGCCCAGGCTAATAAAGACGACATGCCAGCGCTGGCACTGACAGATTTAAGCAATTTATTTGGTGCAATTAAGTTTTACAAAGCCGCGCGCGAAAAAGGCATTAAACCGATTTTAGGTTGCGAACTTTGGTTGGAAAATAGCAAAAATCGCGACCAGGCGTTTCGATTTTTATTGCTAGTACAAAATAATGCAGGTTACCTCAAACTTTGCCAGCTCATCAGTAAAGCTTATCTTGAGAATCAATATCGCGGTCGCGCCGAGATTAAGCAAGAATGGTTGAGTGATACGGAAGGGTTATTGCTGATTTCAGGTAATGCGCAAAGCGATATTGGCGCTGCCCTGCAAGCCAATAACCATACGGCTGCTGGCGCACTTGCAAAAACATGGTCAGCGTTGTTTCCAAATCGTTTTTATATTGAAATTCAACGCACAAACACAGATAATGCTGCGCAAGAAGCCTTAATAAACCAAGTATTAAATCTGGCCAGTCAGCACGATTTACCTGTGGTTGCGACGCATCCAATCCAATTTACCACGCCAGGTGATTTTATGGCGCACGAAGCACGCACCTGTATTTCTGAAGGTTATATGTTGGCGGATTCTCGCCGCCCCAAAAATTTTACACCCGAGCAATATTTTAAATCGCAAGCGCAAATGTGCGCCTTGTTTGCGGATATTCCCGAAGCACTCGCCAATACGGTGGAGATTGCCAAGCGCTGCAATTTGACGATTGAGTTGGGTAAAAATTACTTGCCAAACTTCCCCACGCCCAATGGTGAAAGCCTCGATATTTACCTCACACAGCAGTCTGAGATTGGTTTAGAAGCTCGCTTGCAGGTGCTTTACGCGGATGAAAAATTGCGTGAGGAGAAACGCCCAGAATACGCAGAAAGGTTGGCTTTTGAATGCAAAATGATCAATCGAATGGGCTTTGCTGGTTATTTTTTAATTGTGGCCGATTTTATTAATTGGGCCAAAAATAACGGCGTGCCAGTCGGTCCTGGACGCGGCTCTGGTGCTGGTTCTCTAGTGGCTTACAGCTTAAATATTACTGACCTCGACCCGCTTGCTTACAATTTACTTTTCGAGCGTTTTTTAAACCCAGATCGCGTTTCCATGCCCGATTTCGACATCGATTTTTGCATGGATGGCCGCGATCGCGTGATTGATTACGTGAAGCAAAAATATGGGCTAGACGCGGTTTCGCAAATCGCTACCTTTGGTACCATGGCCGCTAAAGCGGTGATTCGCGATGTCGGACGCGTGCTCGATTTACCGTTCAATTTTGTCGATGGCATCGCAAAATTGATTCCGCTGGAGCTGGGCATAACATTGTCAGCTGCGCTAGAAAAAGAGCCGCAGCTGCAAGAGCGACGCGAATCTGAAGAGGAAGTGGCGCAATTGCTAGAGCTGGCGCTACGCTTGGAAGGTTTGGTGCGCAACGTCGGCATGCACGCGGGTGGCGTGCTGATTTCGCCTGGTAAAATTTCAGACTTTTCGCCAATTTATTGCCAAGCCGATGGTGCAAGTTTGGTCAGCCAATACGATAAAGACGATGTAGAAGCGGTTGGCTTGGTGAAGTTCGACTTTTTGGGTTTGCGCACGCTGACGATTTTAGAGCTTGCGCTCGTTAATGCCAATAAGCAACGCGCTATTGAAGATAAATTAAATACGAATGAAAATGGCACGCCTGCAGACCGCTCCCCGCTTACCTTCCAGAGCATGCCTTTAAATGATAAAGCGACTTATAAATTATTAAAAACTGCTAATACCACGGCGGTGTTCCAGCTAGAATCGCGCGGCATGAAAGATATGCTGAAACAAGCGCTACCCGATTGTTTTGAGGATATTATCGCGCTGGTGGCGCTGTATCGCCCAGGTCCGATGGATTTGATTCCTGATTTTTGTCGGCGCAAACATGGTAAACAACGCGTCGAATACCCACATCCTGCGACCGAAAGTATTCTCAAAGAAACCTATGGCATCGCGGTGTATCAAGAGCAGGTGATGCAAATTGCGCAGGTAGTGGCGGGCTATAGTTTGGGAGGCGCGGATTTACTGCGTCGCGCCATGGGTAAAAAGAAAAAAGAAGAGATGGACGCGCAGCGTGCGGTATTTACCGAAGGCGCGAGCAAAAATGGCTTAAACGAACGTCAAGCCAACGAGCTTTTTGATTTGTTGGAAAAATTTGCGGGTTATGGCTTTAATAAATCACACGCGGCTGCTTATGCGCTGGTCGCATATCAAACCGCGTATTTAAAAACGCATTATCCCGCCGCATTTTTGGCTTCTACCATGTCGGCAGACATGAATAATACCGACAATATTCACTTGTTTTTTGATGATTGTGCGCCGAATAAAGTTGAAGTGTTGCCACCAGATATTAACCAAAGCGGTTATCGCTTTGAACCTATCAATAATAGCCAAATTTTGTATGGTTTGGGCGCAGTAAAAGGCACAGGCTTGGCGGCGATTGAGGTGATTTTAGCTGCGCGCGAACAAGATGGTCCGTTTAAAGATTTATTCGATTTTTGCAACCGGTTAGATCTGCGCAAAGTAAATCGGCGCGTGATTGAATCATTAATTCGGGTGGGTGCGTTTGATAAGCTAGAACCTAATCGCGCTGCATTGCTGGCGGGCGTGGGTATGGCGGTTGCGGCGGCAGAGCAAAATAACAGCCACGCGGGGCAAGATAGTTTATTTGGAGGCGTTGCGGAGACCAAACATGAGTTGCCGAATGTGCCAGCTTGGTCGCCCGAGCAAGCCTTAATCGAAGAAAAGGCCGCGCTTGGTTTTTATTTAAGCGGACATCCCTTTTTAAATGCCAAAGAAGACATCAGCCAATTCGTTCGCGGAACATTAGCCGATTTAGTGCCTCAAGAGCAGCCAAAATTAATCGCGGGTGTGGTGACTGGTGTGCGCATTCGCATGACTCAGCGTGGCAAAATGGCGATTGTGACGCTAGATGACGCTATCGCTAGAGTAGACGTGGTGGTGGGCAGTGAGCTATTAAATCAATATGCCAATTTGATAAAAGAAGACCAATTGTTGGTGATGGAAGGCCGCGTCAGCAACGATGATTTTTCTGGCGGAATCCGCGTGACAGCGCGCAAAATATTCAATTTAGCCAGCGCGCGCAGTCACTTTGCCAGCATGTTGAAAATATCGTGCAATGGGCAATCGGACGCAGTAAAACTCACGACAATTTTGAGCCCTTATTGTAAAAAAGCCGCTGATTCAGACAAAAAACTGTGCCCAGTAAAAATTGAATATCATAATAGCCAAGGTCAGGCCAGCTTAATGCTGGGCGAGGCGTGGCGTGTAGAGCTGCAAGATGAGTTATTACAAAATCTACATGCTTGGTTATCTGTCGATAACGTAAAAATCCTTTATAATTAGCGCAGTTTGTATTTAGAGCACTAGACAATATGAAAGCCAGAAATGAAAGTTAGTTATTTAGATTTTGAGCAGGGCATTGCTGATCTGGAAAACCGTATCGACGCGCTCCAAGTGTCGCATGATGATCATGACGATTTGGATATTTCCAAAGAGCTTGAGCAATTACAGAAAAAGAATAAAAAAATGCTCGAGGATACTTATAACAACCTGAGTGCATGGCAAATTTCTCAAGTGGCGCGCCATCCGCAGCGGCCATACACGCTAGATTATATCGCTGCATTATTCACGGATTTTGAAGAGCTACACGGTGACCGCGCCTATGCGGATGACCCAGCCATTGTGGGCGGCATTGGGCGCTTTGAGGGAATTCCTGTCATGGTAATTGGCCATCAAAAAGGTCGCGATGTGAAGGAGCGCCAGTACCGCAATTTTGGTATGCCACGACCAGAAGGCTATCGTAAAGCTTTGCGTTTGTTCAGGCTTGCAGAAAAATTTGGTTTGCCGATTATTACTTTAATTGACACTCCTGGCGCGTACCCAGGCATAGGTGCGGAAGAACGCGGCCAAAGCGAAGCGATTGCGCGCAATTTGTATGTGATGAGTGAGTTAAAAACGCCAATTTTGGGCGTAATTATTGGCGAAGGTGGCTCGGGAGGCGCTCTGGCATTGGGTGTAGTTGATCAGCTACTCATGTTGCAATACTCGACTTATTCGGTGATTTCGCCTGAAGGTTGCGCCAGTATTTTGTGGAAAAGCGCCAGCAAAGCGCCAGAAGCCGCAGAAACATTGGGCATTACGGCCGAACGTTTGAAGGTGTTGGGTTTGGTGGATGTGATTGTAGCTGAGCCCTTAGGCGGCGCACATCGTGATGCTGAAACCACCATGCAGTCGCTACGTCGCGCCTTAAAAATTGAGATTGCAGCCCTGCAAAAGAAAACCACAGATAAATTACTCGCGGCGCGCTATGAGCGGCTAATGAGCTATGGCAAGTTTAAAGAAACTGCCAGCAAGTAGCTCAAAAAAATCACTTCAACATCAGCTTAAAGTTTTCTTAGCTGATGTTTTTTTAAGTCAAAATAATCCAAACCCTAAACTTCTATTGGCTTTCAGCGGCGGTTTGGATTCCGCCGCGTTGTTGCATTTGCTTGTTGAAATCAATAAAACGATTCCGTTTCAGTTACGCGCCTTACATGTGCATCATGGCTTAAGCCCAAATGCCGATACTTGGACAACTTTTTGCAAAGATACTTGCGCTAATTTGAATATCCCCATCGCAATTTCTAAAGTTAATATAAATAAAAACAGCGGGTTAGGGTTAGAAGCCACAGCACGTGAAGCGCGCTATAAAGCGCTTTTGGAATCAGAATCTGATTTTATTTTACTGGCACATCATCAAAATGATCAAGCCGAAACGCTACTTTTACAGCTGGCGCGCGGTGCTGGCGTAAAAGGTTTGGCGGGCATGGGAATCGTGAACAATAAACTGCTGCGACCCTTGCTGGATGTGCCTCGTAGCGCACTTGTGGCTTATGCAAAACAGCATAATTTGACTTGGATTGAAGATGAGAGCAATCTTGACACCAAGTTTGATAGAAATTTTATGCGCCACGAAATTCTGCCGAAATTAGAAAAACAATATCCAGCCATTAGGCAAACCATTAGTCGCGCTGCGCAGCACATGGCAGAAGCGGATGTGTTGCTGGATGAATTGGCCGAAATCGACGTAAGAGATTGTTTGTTAAATAGGCAACAGTTGCAGTTGGCGCCATTGGCAAAGATAAGTAGCGCGCGCGTAAACAATGCACTGCGCTGGTGGTTATTACAGAATAATTGCGAAGCACCAAGCGCGGCGCAATTGCAGCAAATCTCGCAGCAACTTTTGCATGCAAAATCCGACGCAAATATTAAAATAAAGTTGTCTGCAAGCCTTGTTCTGCGACGCTTTCAGGGCAGTGCTTATTTACTTAAAAATCTGCAAGAAGGGGATGCGGAATATCAGCGTAGCGCGTTCAGTTTGCCTTGGCAGGGTGAAAAAACTATTATTTTGCCCGATCAATCACGCTTATTTTTTAGCGAAAAATTGGGTCAAGGTATTGCCATGAGACATGTTGAAAATGGTCAATTAAATATTCGTTATCGTCGTGGTGGCGAGACTTTAAAGCCTGAAGAAAATCGCCCAAATCGTAGCTTAAAAAGTTTATTTCAAACCTCACAAGTTCCGCCTTGGCAACGCGAACGCTTTCCTTTACTGTTTTTAAATGATGAACTCACCATGCTGCCTAACATTGCAGTGGCGGCCGCACTTAAAGCCAAACCAGATGAATTAGGTTTGTATGTTAAGTGGCAAGACAACTAAACTAGAAACCTAAAAACTGCTGCCCTGCAACCCGCATGGATATTGCCTCACAGGGCATCTTTTTTCTTTATTTTAGCGTTAAACCAAGTTATTTGGTTATATACAGCCATAATTGGTGGTTGTATATAACCAATATTTAAGTTTATAATCGTATCATCAGCACTAATTTTTACATTACCCATTGATTTTATTAACTATATTTAATACTTAAGTTTTGGAATGAATCTTGCAATACAAATAAAGATGTAATTACCAAAACTTAGGAAAAAATATGCCAACCAATTTACAACCAAAATTTATTTTAATTGCAATTTTGGCCGCTTATGCGCTGCCACAAACAGTGCTGGCGGAAGACGCAGAAAAGCTGACCACTGAAAAGATTGAAGTGATTTCGACCACGCCACTGGCAGGCGTAGGCTTGCCCGTCGAAAAAATTCCATCCAATGTGCAAAGCGTTAAAGGCGAAAAATTGGAAGAGCAAAAAAGCTTAAGCATTGCCGATTACATGAACAACAATTTGTTGGGTGTGAGTGTGAACGAAACGCAGAATAATCCTTATCAACCAGACATTTTATTCCGTGGGTTTACAGCATCGCCATTACTGGGTACGCCACAGGGGCTTTCTGTTTATCAAGATGGTGTCCGTGTGAACGAGCCATTTGGTGATGCGGTGAATTGGGATTTGATTCCAGTGAATGCAATCGCAGGCATTAATTTGATTCCTGGCTCTAATCCAGTATTTGGTCTAAATACCTTGGGCGGCGCATTATCTGTGCAGACAAAAAATGGCCGTACGCATCAAGGGGGCGGTATTGAGACGAGTTTTGGTTCTTGGGGACGCAAAAATGCCTCTGCGGAGTTTGGTGGCGTTTCTGCAGATAATTCAATCGACTTTTTTATAGGCGGCAACTATTTTGATGAAGATGGCTGGCGCGATCATTCACCGACTGAAGTGAAACAAATTTTTGGTAAAGTGGGTTGGCAAAACGAGGCATCCCGTTTGGAGCTGAGCTACACTGGTGCCGATAACGATATGATTGGTAACGGTTTAATTCAAAAAGAACTCATGGAGGAGTTTGGCGACGAAACGATTAATACCAAGCCAGATCAGACCAAAAACACGATGTCATTCTTTAACTTGAACGGCAGTCATTGGTTTAACGACGATGTGCAGCTTAGTGCAAACACGTATTATCGGGATTCAAAACGCAAAACCTTAAATGGTGACGTGAATGATGATTATGTTTTAGGTGTTGATGTCGCGCAAAATGATTTAGATTGTATTGCTAATACTGGCGGAGACGCAGATGAACACTGTAGTGGCGCGCTCAACCGAAGTAAAACTGATCAAAAAGGCTATGGAGTTAATGCGCAGCTTGCATTTAATCAACCATTAATGCAAAAACAGAACCAGTTTATTGTGGGTGCGGGCTATGACTATTCCCGTATTAAATTCAATCAATCTTCCGAATTCGGCATTTTGAATGCATCGCGCGGGGTGGATGGTTTAGGTCATATTGGGGATGAGGCGGCAGTTGATCTTGGTGGTAAAACACATAGCTGGGGGGTTTTCGCAACGGATACGCTTTCTCTGACTGACCAATGGCACATGACACTATCTGGTCGCTATAACCATATTAAAGTTAAAAACACCGACAAGATAAACCCTAAGGGTACATTTGAGGATGTCGACGGCGATCCGTTGACTCCTGACGAAGATGTATCCCTTAGTGGTAATCACAGTTTCAGCCGTTTGAATCCAGCAATAGGTTTAAGTTTTACACCAACTAAAGTGCTGACTGTTTACGGTTCTTATAACGAAGGTATGCGCGCACCAACATCAATGGAGTTAGGCTGTGCAAATCCAAACGTACCATGTAAATTACCTAATGCCATGGCGGGTGACCCTCCCTTGGAGAAAGTGGTATCTAAAACATTTGAGTTTGGTGGTCGCGGCAACTTAACTTCCGATGTTAAATGGACAGCTGCGGTTTACCGAACTGAAAATCACGACGATATTCATTTTATTTCTACCAATGCGACGAACGGCATGGGCTATTTTGATAACGTTGGCAAAACACGTCGCATGGGTTTAGACGCTGGATTGTCTGGCGCGTTTGGTAACTTGTCATGGAATGCGGGTTACAGCTATGTGAAAGCGACTTACGAGTCAAATCTCGAACTGGCCAATCAGTTGAATTCTACGTCTGATGGAAATGCAATTCAGGTTAAAAAAGGCGATCGTTTAGCTAACTTGCCAGACCATGCGTTAAAGTTGCGTCTACAATTTCAAGCAACGTCTAACTGGTCGATTGGCACAACACTCAATACTTTCTCGGGTGTTTATATTCGTGGTAACGAAAACAATGATCATCAAGCCAATGATGGCAATCCTGACCATGTTCAAGACAGCGGTAAAATTGGCGGTTACACTGTTGTGAATTTGGATACACGTTACAAGTTTGGCAATAGTGGTTGGCAAGTGTTTGCGAAAGCTACTAATATCTTTGATAAAGAGTACGCAACAGGTGGCTTGTTGGGTGAGAACTGGATTGAAGATGGTGTGTTTGCTGGCGAAGAAGAGCCGTCAAAAATGTTGATGCCAGGTGCACCACGTGCGGGCTGGGTTGGTTTACGCTATGAATTTGGCGGCAAAAAATCTAGTAGCAGTTTTGATAACGACTAAAGGATAAGCTTGCTCGCACAAAAAACTTATACGGAGCCTAAACAACCACAACTTAATCAAGCTAAAAAAATATTGATTGTTGAGGATGAAGTGCTGTTTGCGCGCGCCGTGCAAAAGCATTTGCAAAAGGCTGGTTATGAGTGCGAGCATGCTGAAAACTTGGCTGATGCGCGTGCGATTACTAGGCAATTTTCGCCAGATTTCGTGTTGCTCGATATGCGCCTGCCTGATGGCAACGGCTTGGACTTGTTGCCAGAACTTGCCTCTAGCGGCATGGCGGTGATTGTGATGACCGCTTATGGCGACATCAGCGATGCCGTCAATGCTATCAAAATGGGTGCGATTGATTACTTGAAAAAGCCGATAGATTTGGAAGAGCTGTTGTTAAGCGTCCAGAAAAACGAAAAAACGGCCGAACTCAAGATTAGTCTTGATTACTCTCGTCAACGTAGCTCGCATGCATCAGATAGCATCAGTTTAATTGGCAAAAGCCCAGCCATTGAAAGCCTGCGTTTGCAGATTGCGCGCATCGCGCAATTAAACAATCCAAATGATGTTACGCCCCCCGCAGTGCTGATTACTGGTGAAACGGGCGCGGGTAAAGATGTGGTGGCGCGCTTGCTGCATGCGAGTTGCGCTAATAAGGCTAAGCCTTTTGTGCATGTCGATTGCGCTTCTCTGCCTGCTGAATTGATGGAAAGTGAGTTGTTTGGTCATGAAAAAGGAGCGTTTACGGGTGCGAACAATGCGCGCCCGGGCTTGATTGAAGCGGCAGAAGACGGCACGCTTTTTTTGGATGAGATCGGTGAGTTACCGCTTGTGCTGCAAGCCAAATTGCTCAATGTGTTAGAGCGTCGCGTGGTACGCCGTTTGGGCTCCACCAAAGAGCGCAACGTGCCTGCGCGCATTATCGCAGCGACTAATCGAGATTTGCACGAGATGGTGAATGCGGGAAAATTCCGCTCAGATTTATATTATCGTT
>JBEBJI010000066.1:0-1777 GCA_040079935.1 Methylotenera sp. | reverse complement strand
TAGTTTTTCTGAAAATCTTGCCAAGCAATCGCCGTCACCACACCGCCAGCCACCGTAAACGTAGCCACATGTACCGCATTCACTTGTGGTGCGGTTGTGCCATTGCCTAAGTACATTTTGGCTTCTTTAATGTTGTAGGTGTATTGGCCATTCACTACCGATGGAATGCCTTGTTGCTGCACTACTGGTGCAAGCGTTCCTGTGCTGGTGGCATTAGCGCCAGCCGCATAAGTGAGAAAGCCATACATCGTGCCATTGGTGCTTAATGTACTGAATGTAAGATTTGAAGTTGAGCTTCCGATTAAATCTACCTGTCCATTTGCATCAAAACCATTGGCATACGAAACGCGCAAAGGCGTGGTTGCATTAATATTTGAAGTAACAACAGACGTTGCACTTAACGCGCCGCCGAGTAATGGCGTGCCATTAGCATTGTTAATCACGCCATAAGTGACGGTATGCGTACCTGAACCAGCCGAAGATGTGGCAATTGAACCGCCGCCAGCCGTTGCTGATACTTGATAGCTATTCGCACCCAAACCAGTTGCGCTCACATAGTATTGCGTGAGTAAACTTAAGCCAGTTGGCAAGCCGCCAGTCGTTGTAAACACAATCGGCGTATTCGCTTCTTTGCCATGTGCGGTGTGCGTAATAACGGCTGGCGTAGCATTGCTGATTGTGCAAGTGGCAGCATCGCCACCAACTGGCCCGCTAATCACTGTTTGGCGTAAAGGTGATGATATTTTCGGAACGACTGACGAACCATCTGCTCGCTGAAAAATACCGTAAACAATGCCATTGAGTGCAAAATACCAAATTGAATCGCCAGCAACCACCTGAATATTTGTGCCGTTTGAATTCAGTTTTTGTGTGGTCGCGTTATAAGCTAATATTGGTGTGCCAGTAAATACCGCTTGAAACCAAGTGCCATCAGTGAGCGTGATTGCATTCACCTGTGTATTGCCAGTTAATTTGCCAGTGTTCCCAGTTGCGGTGCTTAGATTAATTGTTGAAGCGCACGCAATATCGGTTGCTGCCGCAAAGTTTTGTTTGCCAGTAAACGTATTACTTGCAAGCGAAGCACCGCCAGCTGAGGCCGCCAATGAAATAGTCCATGCTGCCAATGTACCTGCACCGCCAGTTCCAGAAACTGTAACGACTAAGGTGGTCGAGCTGTACGTTTTAACAATGCCATCCATGTAATTGGTAGGTGTGGCCGTATTCGCAACACGCACCTGCATGCCTGGCACAAAGCCTAAGCCTGATTGTGTCGTGAATGTTTTATCACCAGTGCCAATTAAAACGCTGCTAACGCTGGTGCCAGTGGTTGCCAAATTATAAGCCGTGCCTATTGCGTTAAGTTCGCTAACAAATACAGCAAGCGCGGCTACAAAAGCATCGGCTTGCGGGTCGAATACACTTGGCAGGTCGCCTCTTGATGGCGCGGGGGGTAATGGCGTAATCATTTGTTTATTTCCTCTAAGTTAAGCCCGCAAGCTCAATGGTTAATATGGAATGTGAAGGGTATGAAACCAACGTATAAAATTCTTTAAAGAAGCCGTAAATAATCGATGATTGATACTCATCTGTGCCTACATACACAATGGGCGTGGCACGATAGCTAGCTAAAATAGTTTGCACTTGATCAACACCAGCCGATTCAACCAAAACTTGCGCTTGTGCGTAGTTATTAAATGCACGCTCTAAAATGGTGTAATTTCCAAAAGTATCTTGCTGCTTGATGCTGTGGTCTTGAATACCGAGCTTTAAGCCATAC
>JBEBJI010000051.1:0-7749 GCA_040079935.1 Methylotenera sp. | reverse complement strand
CGAACGCCAACTTCAGTGGCACGGACAGCTTTAGCTACACTGTGACCAGCCCAGCTGGCGTGACCGAAACCGCCACCGTCAATGTGACGGTGAACGCGGTGAATGATGCGCCAATAGGTGTTGCAGATAACTATACTGCAGATGAAGGCACAGCTACAGTTAAAACAACAGTGCTGGTAAATGATACAGACCCTGAAGGTAGCGCGCTTACGGTTGCGCAATTTGCGACCAATAATGCTGGTTTAAATGCCAGCACCGCAAACGGTACAAATACGATTACTACTGCACTAGGTGGTACTGTGGTGATGAATGTTGACGGTACTTTTACCTATACTGCGCCAGCGCGCAATCATGGTGATGTGACGTCAGATGTTGATAGTTTTGCCTATAAGCCTAACGATGGCAGTTTAAGTTCTGCCGCTTGGACAACTGTGACTATCAACATTACTGACACTAATCCAATCGCTAATAACGATGTGGATAGCGTGGGTATTAATAGTACCGTAGCTGGTAACGTAATTACAGGTGCAGGTGGCGTAACGGCAGATACACTTAATGTTGATGGCCCACATAGTTTAACCAATGTGGTGCTTACAGCAGGCACGCAAGTCTCCAATACATTGGGTGCTGGTAACGTACGCACGATCGTAACTACCAGAGGTACTTTGGCGATAGACCAAGATGATGGTAGCTATACCTATACTGCAAGTGTTGCTCCTATAGTAGTAACCAACCCAACAGGAATAGCAAGCTTTACAGGTGTAGGTATTAATCTGTATGGATTTGACACAGCAGAACCCTATAACACAGCTGGTAATGTAAATAGCGGACTTAATTTAGGTAACTTAAACGCAACTTCAGCTGCTAGAGCAAGATTCCAAGACAATGCAGGTGAGACGGATGATGGTTTTGGTGCAGAGCAAAATGCTGGTGACACAAATACGAACAGAACCGAAAATGGCGAACAGCTAGCTATTAGCTTAGGCGTTGCATCTAAATCGACCAGTATTGCTTTGAGTAATTTGCTTACTGGTGAAGTTGCTACATGGGAAACCTATAATGCTGCTGGCGCCATTGTTTCATCTGGCACAACAGCCGGCGTAGCAAGTGGTTTAACTAATATTAATATTTCTTCTGGTACTGCATTTAACTATGTTG
This sequence comes from Methylotenera sp., assembly GCA_040079935.1. GTDB lineage: Bacteria > Pseudomonadota > Gammaproteobacteria > Burkholderiales > Methylophilaceae > Methylotenera_A. Next base: position 6,591 of record JBEBJI010000051.1, on the reverse strand, counting down.
TAGTTCGCTCTACAGGTGCGGCAAGCGCCTATAGAGTAGATGGTATTACAGTAATACCAGAACCAACAGGCGTGACAGATGTGTTTACCTATACGCTAGCGGATAGTGATGGCAATACATCAAATGCCACGCTGACAATGAACTACGACACTACCACCACTGCGACTAATGATGTGGCGACTGTATATGAGTCGGGCATTAACGAAAATGGCGTACAAAATGGTGGTACGCAAGAAGCGCAAACTATTGAAATAGCAACAGGCAACGTTTTGGCTAACGATACTGGTGTATCGAGCTTTAGTACATTCACAATTTCTGGCGGTACTATTGTAGGCGGCACGGTAAACGCTTCAGCACCAGATGTGAACGGTGTAGTGACTGTAACTGTGACAGATACGACAAGTGGCTCTCGCCCGATTGCAACCATAACCGTTTACACACAAAATTTTGGTGCAAATGTTAAAGGCGATTACGTGGTTGACTTGGTTGGTAGAACCACAGATGGTGCAGGTACTAACGATAGCTTTACAGTTAACTATACGCTCACTAACTCAGTTTCGGGCGAGGTTGATAATGCAAGCCTTACAGTTGATGTAGTAGATGATGTTCCTACTGTGCAAGATGCGATTGTGCAAGTTCAGACTGGCACCTTACCTGATACAAACCTGGTATTTGTGATTGATAGCTCTGGCAGTATGGCAGGTGAAGTGAAGAGTGTGGCTACAGATGGCACTGTGACCATTATGGATCGCTTGCAAGCCACTCAGCTTGCAGTAGCTGCAGTAATCAACGAGTACTTTAGCCAAGGTGGCAATATCAGTGTCACATTAATTGATTTTGATACTACTGCAGCTAATAGAGGCACTTACACTACTGCCACTTCCGCTATTGCAGCGCTTAACTTGGCAGCAAACTTTACAGTGGGCGGTGGTACTAATTACGAAGCTGCACTAACTACAACGCAAGCTGCAATTGGCATACCAGTGGTGGGTGAAAAGTACACGGTTTATTTTATCTCTGATGGCGTACCTACCCAGGGAGATACCACAGACCCGGCGGCAAACGGCTACCGTGCATTTGCTACCGCTAATAATATTGACACTTATGCTATTGGTATTGCATCGGATATTTCTAACCCAACGGAACTCAACAACATTCACAACGTGGATAGCGACGGCAGTGGTGTAAAAGACGCCGCGATTATTGTGACAAACGTTGCAACATTAGATGATGTATTACTGGCTTCTGTGCCCACAAGTTTTGGTGGCTCTGTTGCAGGCAGTACCGCAAGCTCTAGCCTGAATTTTGGCGCAGATGGTGGTTACATCAGTAGCTTGGTTATGCACCTTGACACCAACGGTGACAATGTTCCTGATGCATATGTTACATTTAACTACAACCCAACAACCGGTCAAATTACTGTTGTCGGTGGCGGAACGCCTCAAACGGGCTTCCCCTTAACAAGTAATATGCTCACGCTAAATAACGCAAATGGGTTTGAAGATGGTATTTTGATATTTAACTTTACAACGGGCGAATATACCTATCAAACAGCCGGTTTTGCAACTGAGGGTGAACAATTTGATATTAACTTTGTTGCGACAGATGGTGATGGTGATACAGCTACTGGTAAGCAAACCATCCAGATTGTAGATGGTAAGCCAGTCGCCAATAACGATGTAGATACTCTCATGGGTAATGCTTCATTCTTTGAGGGTAATGTAATTTCTGCAATCGGCACTGATGGGGGCGATAGTTTACAATTAACTTCATTTAGCACAGGGCGCTCCGGCGAAGATAATCCTGGGGATAATGGTAGCGTGAGCTCCATTGCGTTCAGGGGTGTTACTTTTGATCTTACTGCTGTTGTTGGTTCTACGGTTGCGCTTGGCGGTACTTATACAGTTACCATTATCGGAGGCGTTAATACGCTTACCTGGACACATGCAACGAATGGGTCTTCCTTAGTGTTTAATGAAGATGGATATTACAGATATGCACCACCAACAGCAGAGCTTTCAACTAATGTGACTGGCACTTCTACCAATTACGCGCTTACAAGTGCTGCCTTGGTGACCACAGCTTCAACAGCCGGTATGACATTGACCGGAATCGCAAGAACAAGTGCGGCAGAAGGCAGTGCGGCAATCAATACTCCTAATGCGGATGGTGTGGGTATTGTGGGCAATACAAACACCAGAATCGATAGTTTGGAAAGTCTAGTGATTACTTTTAACACCAGCACTCACCCACATGGTGTTCAGGGTGTGACGATTACTGTTGATACATCCAATAGTAATCTTGGTGGTACGAATGCTTTCAATTACAACGTCTACAACGTTCATGGGGAGTTGATCGGTCAGTTTGCAAGTAATCTTGAAGGTAATGTTGTATTGCCAGCAGGTCTTACAGGAATTGGCAAGATTGTGATTGATGCCGGTGGTGTGGGCTCATACCCTGGTGCCTACGGCAGCATATCAGCAGTGAGATATTCTACTATTTTGGATACTGCCGGAACGCCTGCACCAGCAGCAGAAGTTATCAGTTACACAATCACTGATACAGACGGCGATACATCCAGTGCGACTTTGACACTCAATAATATCATTGATGATATTGCAGGTACTGCAGCTAACAATACCATTAACGGCACCGCTAGAAACGAAAATATTTCTGGCGGGGCTGGCGACGATACCATTAACGCTGGTGCAGGTTTTGATATGGTACGAGGCGGTGACGGTAACGACATTGTTGATGGCGGGGCTGATGATGACCAACTTTATGGCAACGCGGGTAACGATACCATTAGCGGCGGCATAGGCAAAGACCAAATATATGGCGATGCAGGTAACGATACGCTAGACGGTAATGACGGCGACGACTTTATATCGGGTGGTGATGGCAGTGATGTGATTAACGGTGGCATTGGCGCGGATATTATTTTGGGCGGTGCGGGAAACGACACTTTAACTGGTGGTACTGGTGTTGATGTGTTCCGTTGGGAGCTAGCTGATAAAGGCACAACTAGCAGTCCTGCAACTGATGTCATTACTGACTTCGACCCAGCAGCAGTGGGTGGCGATGTGCTTGACATTAGAGATATGTTAACGGGTGAGCAACACGTATCAGGCACAGGCAACTTAACTTCTTACCTACATTTTGAAGTGGTTGGTGCAAATACCATTGTTCATATTAGCAATAATGGCGGGTTTTCTAACGGCTTTAGTCCAACAAAAGACGTGCAGAGAATTACATTAACTGGTGTGGATTTAGTTACGGGTTTTGCTGATGACCAAGCCATTATTCAAAACTTACTGACTAACAACAAGTTAATCACTGATTAACCAAACTCAATAAGCTGTCAATTAGAAAGGCCGACTTTGATAATAAGTCGGCCTTTTTTTATAAAAACTTATGAAACAATGCCTAACTGCTTTAAAACAACTTAGCAACATCATGAAAATGTTGCAAATTTAGCAATAAGTTGGCATGCGGATTGCTTAACTGTGTTATCGGTAAGTATTAGGGTTGACAATACTAGGTGATGCTTTAACATGACAACGAGTTGGAAAGTAAAGGGTGTAACAATTGAGTTTTGCTACTAGAACTATAAGAAATAGATTGATACTATCATTGGCAGGGTTGTTTTTCGCCCAGCAATCAAGCGCCGAAGCATTAGTGCCACTTAAGCAAATGGTTGAAAAGGTCATTTCATCTAACCCTGAGGTGCAGGCAAGATACCACGATTATTTAGGCGCTGGCTACGAGCAAGACGCGGTGAAGGGCGGCTTTCTGCCTAAGGCAGACATTGTTTCTACTTATCGCGAACAAGAAGAAATGGATGGCGGTATTAGTAGGCGTAATGGTACGGCAGTCCCAAGATTTAATAATGAGCTAGTGTTGCGCCAAATGATTTTTGATGGTTTTGCAACATCAAGCGAAACCAATCGTTTAGGTCATGCAAAGCGCGTTCGCTTTTATGAGCTACAAGCCGCTATGCAAGATACCACGCTAGAGTTTATGCGTTCATACATCGATACGCTTCGTTATCGCCAATTATCTGATTATGCTAAAACTAATTATGTAGTACACAGGCAGCTTTATGACCGCATTAAAGAGCGTGTAGATGCTGGTGTGGCACGCAAGGTTGATTTAGAGCAGGCGTCAGGACGTTTAGCGCTCGCAGAGTCTAATTTGTTGACTGAATCGACCAATCTGCATGATGTTACAGCGCGTATGCAGCGCCTAATGGGTGAGTTACCACCAGCAACCTTGGAGCAGCCAGAATTTTATAAATCGGGTGCAGAGCCAACAGCAACAGAAGCACTTAGAGTGGCTTATTTGCATAATCCAGATTTACTTTCCACCATCGAAGATATTCAAGCAGCCAAAGACGAAGTAAAAACTAGAGAAGCTAAATATATGCCGCGCCTAGATTTACAAGCGCGTAAAAACTTAGGCACTAGTAACGATGGCCGCGATAGCACCAGCGCGGCAGATTTATTAGAGCTCACCATGAATTTTAATCTGTTTAACGGCGGCTCTGATAAAGCCTTAGTGAGTCAAACGATTGAAAAAATGAATTCCGCCACCGATCAACGCGACAAAGCATGTGTTGATACGCGCCAGCTAGTCACTATTGCCTATAACGATATTGTGCAACTTAAAGAACAAATGGAATATCGTGATAGGCACCAAAAAGCCATTGAAAACGCACGCGAAGCATATCGTAAACAGTTCGATATTGGACAGCGTACTTTGCTAGATTTACTAGACACTGAGAATGAATATTTTCAGGCGAGACGCGCTTATTCCAATACCGAATATGATATTCAAACGGCATATACGCGACTTTATGCCAGCCAAGGCGAATTGTTAAATAAAATTGGCTCAACTCGTCAAGGCCTGCCAGAGGTTAATCGCGAAGCTTATATGGATGGCGCCAATGTGTGCCAAGCCGTTGCAGCGACGCAAGTAAACGTGGATAAAGAAGCTTTGTTAGCAAATGCAAAACCGCTTTCAATCGCACCGAAACCTATGCCAGCGGTTGAAAAACCAAAAGATATCATTGTGCTAAGTGATAAAGTGGTGCCAGATGTGGAGTTTGAGACCAATAGCGCCAAAATTAAACCAGTTTCTTACCCAGTGCTAGATAACGCGATTAAAACGCTTATAACTTGGGGTGATTCTGGTGTTGAGGTAGCTGGGCACACGGACAAACGCGATACTTCTAAAGCTGATTACAACCAAAAACTTTCAGAAAAACGTGCTAAATCAGTCAGTGATTACCTAGTGAAACATGGCATTGACGCAAATCGCTTAACTGCAAAAGGTTATGGCTTTGATAATCCTGTTGCAGAAAATGATCCAATAGAGGGCAACAAGGCTAATCGCCGCGTTGAGCTTATTCGTCAAAAATAAACTTAAAAAAACATTAAATGACTAATAAATAACGGAGGCAATTGCCTCCGTTATTTTTTTTAGACATGAAACTACAAAAAATCGGTATTTAGCCTTATAAAAACTGCCGTACGGTGATAGAATACGCACCGCAATAGTTCTGCAGTAATCTCCCGCCCGGGTGGTGAAATTGGTAGACACAAGAGACTTAAAATCTCTCGACTTTACGGTCGTGCCGGTTCGATTCCGGCTCCGGGCACCAAATTCTGCTTTAAAATCAACACGTAAATATCAAAAAAGCCTACTCTGCAGCCCAATATCCATGCGGCTTTCAGGATATATTTATTTGATTATATCGCCATAAAATCTAATTTTTTTCTTCAAAACTTAGCGATGCTGAGTTGATGCAGTAGCGTAATCCAGTTGGTGGTGGGCCATCTTTGAAGACGTGACCGAGGTGCGCATCGCAAACGTTGCAAATCACTTCAAAGCGCACCATGCCGTGTGAGCTGTCCATCAGCTCGCGCACGTTGGCGGGATCTAGCGCTTTAAAATAGCTTGGCCAGCCGCAGCCAGAATCAAATTTTGTGTCGGATTCGAACAGCGGTGTGTTGCAGCACACGCAGGTATAAATGCCAGCTTGGTTGTGGTCGGTGTAAATCCCCGTGCCTGCGCGCTCGGTGGCGGCATGGCGCGTCACTTGATATTGCATTGGTGAAAGCTGTTGTTGCCATTCGGCATCGGTTTTGATGACTTTTTTCATGTTAATTTACCTAAAATTACTCAAAATAATCAGTCTGATAGCCAATATCCATGCTGGTTGCAGACCATCACTTATTCTGCTGAATTACTGTTAAATCGTCAATAATTTCTTGTGAATGCCGCGAAGTATCGACACTTAAATAACTTTTTCTTAAAACGCCACTGTCATCGATTAAAAATGTGTAGCGCTTGGCCATTTTCATCACCAAAAAATCGCTAAGCGCGCCGTATTTGTTGGCAACCGCACCATCTTTATCGCTTAAAAGTGGAAACGGTAAACTGTATTTTTTGGCGAATTCCGCATGGCTTTTGCCGTCGTCCACACTCACGCCCACCACTTTTGCGCCTAGTTTTTCCAGCTTGTGCAAATCATCGCGAAACGTGCAGGCTTCTTTGGTGCAACCCGGCGTGTCATCTTTTGGGTAAAAA
>JBEBJI010000050.1:0-7915 GCA_040079935.1 Methylotenera sp. | reverse complement strand
TAGCCTTTTACTTCTAAACTGCCGCGCAAATACGACAACAGCTCACCATCGCCACAACCTAAATCGAGCACTTTTGAGCCGAAGTTTACCCAGCCCGCGATAATAGCAAAGTCCTGTCTAAATTTATGGCTTAAATTTGCAGAATTGGTCATATTTACACCTCAACCTTGCTCAAATAACTGCGCAAAATATTGTGGTAATGCGTGTCTGGCATCAAGAACGCATCGTGGCCGTGCGCGGCCGTGACTTCGGCGTAGCTCACTGTCAGCTCATTATCCAACAAGGCTTTTACTATTTCGCGCGAGCGTGCGGGCGAAAAACGCCAATCGCTGGTGAATGAAACCACTAAAAATTCGGCTTTTGCTTTTTTTAAAGCAGCGCTTAAATCGCCGCCAAATTCTAGCGCAGGGTCGTAGTAATCTAGCGCGCGCGTCATGCGCAAATAGGTGTTGGCATCAAACTCGCCGGCGAATTTATCGCCTTGGTAGCGTAGGTACGATTCCATTTCAAATTCCACATCAAAGCTATATTTGATGGTGTTTTTTAGCTTGCGACCAAATTTTTCGCCCATCGCATCGTCGCTTAAATACGTGATATGGCCTAGCATACGCGCGATTCTTAGGCCGCGATGAGGCACGGTTTTGTGCGCATAATAATCGCCATCGTAAAACTCAGGGTCGGTCATAATCGCTTGACGCGCCACTTCGTTAAAGGCGATATTTTGTGCGGTTAAATTTGGCGCAGAGGCAATCACCAGCGCGTGCTTTACGCGGTCAGGAAATGCCAACGCCCATTGTAGCGCCTGCATGCCGCCCAAACTGCCGCCGATAACTGCGGCCAGTGTGTTTATACCCAAATAATCTAATAATCGCGCTTGCGAATTCACCCAATCTTCCACCGTCACCAGTGGAAAGCTTGCACCGTACGGTTTTTTGCTTTTGGGTTTGATGCTACTCGGGCCGCTAGAGCCGTGGCAACCACCCAAATTATTCAGGCCAATGACAAAAAATTTATTGGTGTCGAGCGGTTTTCCAGGACCAATTAAGTTATCCCACCAGCCCGCATTTTTGTCAGTTTCCGCATATTTGCCAGCCACGTGATGATTGCCAGAAAGCGCATGGCAGACAATCACCGCGTTGTTTTTGGCGGCATTCAGCGTGCCATAAGTCTCGTAAACCAAGTCAAATTGCGGCAACACCTCACCGCTTTTCAGCGTGAGTGGTTCGCTAAAATGTGCGGTTTGCGCGGTGACGATTCCAACAGAATTATTTTCTAACATGACGAGATTATACTATGCGCGATTAGTCACAGATAGCATCCTAGCGTCACCCGATTATTGTCGCCCAAATCTTTTATTGTTTCAACATCAGTAAATCCTGCGCTTTTAAGCAGCGTTGCAACACTTTCCGCTTGATTGTAGCCATGCTCTAAAGCCAAGTATCCATGCGGGTGCAGGTGATTTTTTGATTGCAAGATTATGGTGCGAATATCACTTAAACCATCCTGCCCTGCAACCAAGGCGGATATTGGCTCCCAGGGAAGGTCGCCTTGCTTTAAATGCGCATCATTTTCCTCGATATAAGGTGGATTGCTGACGATGACATCAAACTTTTCGTTATTCAAACTTGCAAACCAATCACTCAGCATAAAATTAATATTCGTAATTTCTAAATTTTTTGCATTTTCAATCGCCACATCCAGCGCGGCTTGGCTCGCATCTACGGCAGTTACAAGCGCATTTGGTCGATGTTTAGCAATCGCCAACGCAATTGCGCCTGTGCCTGTGCCGAGATCTAAAACCTTCAACGCGTCATTCCGACGAAAGTCGGAATCCAGTGTCTTTTCTTCAAGTGGTTCAATGCCGCTAGATTCCGACTTTCGTCGGAATGACGGAGAAGAAGTATTGTTGTTTTGTGGAATTTTGGCCAAAGCCGTCTCTACCAAGGTTTCCGTATCAGGCCGCGGAATCAAAGTAGCGGGTGTAACTTTGAGATTTAAACCGTAAAACTCTCGAGTGCCTAAAATATAAGCAATCGGTTCGCCATTTGACCTTCTTGAAATTAATGTCATGTAAGCCGCATGGATATTGGCTTCCAGGGCATCGTTTTCATGTGCAATGAGCCAAGCGCGATTTACATTTAGCGCGTGTTGCAACAGTAATTGCGCTTCAAGCGCAGGCCCTTCTGTGTTTAAAAGCGCAGTAGTAGAATTGAGGGTGGCTTTTATGGTTTGAGTGTTAGTCATTGAAAAAAATTAATCAATCTTCACCTCGTACGTCATGCATGAATTGATGACCTGTTTTCATTGTTCTTTCCACTTCACTCTGAATTAAATAACCAGCGAATCTCCCAAGAAGTTCGTTCAGCTGTTGGAATTTCGATTCAAGGAAGTCGATATCCTCATGAGTGAAACGATAAGTATTTCCGTGCACATAAAACTCATCTTTAGAGTCTCGAGCTTTTTCCCAGAATGAAAAAGTTTGAGCATTTTTATTTTTGCTGGAAAAAAGGGAAGGAACTAAAAAACATCCCATGGAAATATTGTCTTCCTTAGTAAATTCCATAGCTACACCATGAGTAATTTTATTGCGATAACCGACAGCTTTTGCATAATGGCTCATTAGGAGTTTGAATTGTTCCATTGGGAACTTGTGGTGTCTGTCATGGTAAATTTCTGCAGCCATTTCAAGAGCCTCGCGTCTCCCGCTAGTATTTGAAATAACCCCATATGCTCTTTGAGAAGCTGAACTATGAGATTCCGCAAATCGTCCAAATATCAATCCCAGATTCGTTTCAACTATCTCCCATGTAGTGCATACGCGACCCACACTAAGAAAAATTAATTCTCTATTCTGACTTCCTTGGTCTTTAAATTTTAAAATAGGATTTGGCCAAAGTTCATCAATGGCAGGGATGCTAGGTGTATCCATAATTTTGTCTCGGTAGGTTAATTATCTTCACCCAAGCTTGCTAGCAAATCTGCCTGATGTTCAGCCGAGAGCGCACCAATTAACTCATCCATATCGCCTTCGGTAATCGCGTCAATTTTGTACAGTGTTAAGTTGATGCGGTGGTCGGTAATGCGGCCTTGCGGGTAGTTGTAGGTTCTAATCCGCTCACTGCGGTCGCCACTGCCAATTAAACTTTTACGCTCGCTGGCAATCGCGCTTTGTTGTGCGTTTACCTGCGCGGCCTTTATTCTCGCGGCTAGCACGGCCATGGCTTGTGCTTTGTTGGCATGTTGACTGCGGCCTTCTTGGCATTCCACCACAATGCCCGTTGGCGCGTGGGTAATGCGCACAGCGGAATCGGTTTTGTTAATGTGCTGGCCGCCCGCGCCGCTGGCGCGATAAGTATCAATGCGAATATCAGCGGGATTAATCACGACATCGTTAATTTCGTCTGCCTCGGGCAACACGGCCACGGTACAAGCGCTAGTGTGAATGCGACCTTGCGTTTCGGTATCTGGCACGCGTTGTACGCGATGTCCGCCACTTTCAAATTTGAGCTTGGAATACGCGCCATAACCTTCAATTTTGGCGATAATTTCTTTGTAACCGCCGACTTCACTTTCGTTGGCAGACATTACTTCCACTTTCCATTTTTGGCGTTCTGCGTAGCGCGAATACATGCGGAAAAGGTCGCCACAAAATAGGCCAGATTCGTCGCCACCAGTACCAGCGCGGATTTCCAAGAATATGTTTTTATCATCATTCGGATCTTTGGGTAGTAAAAGTTTTTGCAGTTCGGCTTCTACTGTTTCTAATTTGGCTTTGCCGCTGGCAATTTCCTCTTGCGCAAATTCTTTCATGTCGGGGTCGCTCAACATGTTTTGCGCTTCTGCGATGTCTTTTTCGGCTTGCTCAAATACATGATATTGCTCGACAATCGGTGTAATTTCCGCGTGTTCTTGCGTGAGCTTGCGATAGTTATCCATGTTATTAGTCACGCCCTCGCTACTCATTAGGCGGTTAATTTCTTCTAGGCGCTCGCTTAGGTTGGCGAGTTTTGTCATCATGCTGGGTTTCATAGCTAATTCTTAATTTGGTAAAGCTGTTTGAGTATGTTTTCTAGTTTGGCGTGTTCGTCGCCATGTGCTTGATTAAGTGCGTGGCTTGGCGCGTGTAAAAACTTGTTGGTGAGCGCGTTGCTTAAGGCCTCAAGCGCTTTTTCGGGTGATTCACCTTTTTGAATCAACTTAAGCGCTTTTTCTAGTTCGGCTTGACGCGTGCTTTCTGCTTGGTCACGCAAGGCTTTAATTGTTGGTACGGAATCACGCTTGGCCAGCCATTGCATAAAAGCTTCTACGCGCGAATTGACAATCAGCTCGGCATCCAGCGCAGCCGCTTGGCGATTTTCCATACCATCATTTACTACTTGCGCGAGGTCATCGACGGTGTATAAAAATACGTCGTCCAGTTCGGCCACTTCTGGCTCTATATCGCGCGGCACGGCTAAGTCGACCATAAATATTGGGCGATGTCGACGCGTTTTAATGGCTCGCTCTACCATGCCCAAGCCGACAATCGGTAGTTGGCTGGCGGTGCTGGTGATGACAATATCGAAATCAGCCAAACGATTGGGTAAATCATTTAGCAATATGGCTTGACCGCCAATTTTTTCAGCTAATTCAGTACCGCGTTCCAAGGAGCGATTTGCTACCGTCATACTTTTTGGTTTTTGCGCGGCAAAATGGTCGGCACATAGCTCTATCATCTCACCTGCACCGATAAATAATACTTTCTGGTCACGAATGTCGCCAAAAATACGTTGTGCTAATTTCACCGCAGCTGCGGCCATGCTGATTGAACTACCACCAATATCGGTGTTGGTGCGGACTTCTTTGGCGACTTCAAATGTGCGTTGAAATAATTTATGTAAAAGCGTGCCGAGCGTGCCTGCATCTTGTGCGATTTTTACCGATTGTTTGAACTGCCCTAAAATTTGCGGTTCGCCCAGCACCATGCTGTCCAGCCCAGAAGCCACACGGAAGGCATGTTTTACCGAATTCTCGCCGCTTAAGGTGTAGGTGTAAGGTTGAACATTATTAATATCCAGCTGATGATATTTGGCCAGCCATTGCACAATTGGTTCTGCATTGGCCGACTGCACGTAAATTTCGGTGCGATTGCAAGTGGACAAAATCGCCGCCTCAGCTGCGTTGTGTGCAGTTAAATCGCTGAGCGCATGGCGCAAATTGGCGTCAGAAAACGCTACGTTTTCGCGGATAGAAATGGGCGCAGTGGTATGATTTACGCCAATAGTAAATAATTGCATGGCGTCATTTTACCAACTCTTTGATGCGATTAGATAAAAAACGCACGCTATGCACGTGGAAAGAATAAAAAAGTGCGTTAAAATAGTGTTTTAACAAACATTTAGCTTAATATTTTGCTTGAGGATTAATGTAATGAGTAATACTTATAGAATTGCCCCCAGTATTTTATCTGCCAACTTTGCCAAACTTGGCCAAGAAATTGATGATGTGATTTCATCTGGCACGGATTTAGTGCATTTTGACGTCATGGATAATCACTTTGTGCCGAATTTAACTATCGGACCTTTGGTTTGCGAAGCAATTCGTGAAATTGCTGGCAAAGTCGGCGGCATTATCGATGTGCATTTGATGGTGGAACCAGTCGATCGCATTATTCCTGATTTTGCAAAAGCTGGCGCAAACATTATTACTTTTCACCCAGAAGCCTCTAAACATATTGACCGCAGCTTAAGTATGGTGCGCGATTTGGGCTGTAAATCTGGCCTAGTGTTTAACCCAGCGACGCCGTTAAGTTACTTAGATTACGTGATGGATAAAGTGGATATGGTATTGCTGATGTCGGTGAACCCAGGTTTTGGCGGTCAAAAATTCATTCCATCTACTTTGCAAAAACTTAAGCAAGCGCGTGCGCGCATTGATGCTTACACCAAAGAAACTGGCCGCGAAATTTGGCTGGAAGTGGATGGCGGCGTGAATGCACAAAATATTGCCGAAATCGCCAAAGCAGGAGCGGATACTTTCGTAGCAGGCAATGCGATTTTCACGCAAGGTAAAGATTCAGATAAAAACCGTTACAACACTATTGTTTCAGAATTACGCGCCTCTCTTGCAACAGTAAAGTAATTGGCGCAAATTGAGGACCTAAAATTTAAAGTAAGTGCCGTCATGATTGATCTTGACGGCACGCTTTTGCATACCGCGCCAGAAATCGCGGCAGCGGCGAATTTGATGTTGGCAGATTTAGGTAGACCAGTATTGGCTTATGAACAAATCGCGGGTTATATTGGCGAAGGTGCGCAGAAGCTGATAAAAAGGTGTTTAACGCAACAATTACATGCTGAGCCAGAATTAAGTTTATTTGCAGAAGCGGAAGCGCTTTTTTTTGCGAATTATGCAAAAAATGCCACACAAAGCAAGCCTTACGATGGTGTAATAGATGGCCTGCAAGCCTTATGGAATAAGGGCTACAGGCTTGCTTGTGTAACGAATAAACCAGAAGAGTTTACCTTGCCTTTGTTGCAAAAAAGCGGTTTGGCAGATTTTTTTGAGCTGGTGGTTTCTGGTGACACTCTGCATAAAAAGAAGCCAGACCCTATACAATTGCATCATATTTGTGCAAAATTCGATGTGCCTGAATACGAGGCGATGTTGGTGGGCGATTCTGCGACCGATATTGCGGCGGCGCAGGCGGCCGGATGCTTTATTGTTACCGTGCCTTATGGCTATAATCAAGGCCGTCCGCTGGATGTAAGCCAAGTGGACGCAACGATTAATGATTTAACTGAGTTGGTAGATTTAATAATTTAAGAGACCGATTTTTAAGTAAGCATGATGATTTTTTTAAACAATAATTTTCACAGTTGGCGTGGCGATTCGCTTGGTTCTTGGCGAAGCTAAGAACACGCTTGCCTGGCAAATATGCACAAAAAAAGCCAGGCTAAACTGGCGGCAAATTAGCCGCACTTAAGTAGATTATTTAGCTTAGAAAATTATTAGGAAATTTTATTATCATGTTTACGACCATTAACAAAACCGAATTTAATGCGTTGGCCGCCAAAGGCTACAACCGAATTCCACTGGTGTTAGAGACTTTTGCCGACCTCGATACACCGCTTTCACTCTACCTCAAGCTTGCCAATAAACCTTTTAGCTATTTGCTCGAGAGCGTGCAAGGCGGCGAGCGTTTTGGCCGCTATTCGATTATCGGCTTGCCCGCAAAAACGCGCATCGTGGCCAATGGGTTTACGGTGCAAGTGCTTGAAAATAATAAAGTAATTGAAGCGTACGAAAATACCAATGCGCTGGATTTCGTTATACAATTTCAAGCGCGTTTCAAAACGCCACCGTACGATGGTTTGCCACGTTTTACAGGTGGTTTGGCGGGTTATTTTGGCTATGAAACCATCCGCTATATTGAAAAGCGTTTAGCAAACACTAGCAAGCCAGACAAAATCGGCACGCCCGATGTGTTGCTGATGGTTTCTGAAGAAATCGCAGTGGTGGATAACTTAAGCGGTAAGTTATATTTCATTGTGTATGCGAACCCAGCCGATGCAAATGCTTATGAAAATGCGCAAAATCGTTTGGCTGATTTAGTGCAAATGTTAAGGCAAACCGTGACGATTCCAGAATCAGCACCAACGGTGAAAACCCAAGCCAGTTCTGAATTTGGCGAAGAAAACTTCAAAGCCGCAGTTAAAAAATCGCAGCAATATATTTTGGATGGCGATATCATGCAAGTGGTGCTTTCGCAGCGCATGTCGCAAAAATTCACCGCACCACCGCTCTCTTTGTACCGCGCGCTACGCAGTCTAAATCCATCGCCTTACATGTTTTATTACGACATGGGCGATCACCACGTGGTTGGCGCGTCACCAGAAATTTTAGTAAGGTTAGATGATGGCGTGGTCACTTCGCG
>JBEBJI010000065.1:0-1848 GCA_040079935.1 Methylotenera sp. | reverse complement strand
TACTTTGCTTATATTAGAAGCCATTCGCATTCTCGGCATGGAAAAGAAAACCAAGTTCTATCAAGCTTCAACTTCAGAACTTTATGGCTTAGTACAAGAAACCCCACAAAAAGAAACCACACCGTTCTACCCACGTAGCCCTTATGCCGTGGCTAAGCTCTACGCCTACTGGATTACCGTCAATTACCGCGAAGCCTATGGTATTTACGCTTGTAACGGCATCCTGTTTAATCATGAATCACCAGTGCGCGGCGAAACCTTCGTTACCCGCAAAATCACCAGAGCGCTTGCCCGCATCAATCTTGGTCTGCAAGATTGCTTATATTTAGGCAACATGGATTCGTTGCGCGATTGGGGACATGCCAAAGACTATGTAGAGATGCAATGGTTGATGCTACAACAAGAAACACCAGAAGACTTTGTCATCGCCACTGGCGTGCAATACAGCGTGCGCGACTTTGTGAATGCGGCAGCTAAAGAGCTGAACATGCAAATCACCTGGCAAGGCACAGGCGTGGAAGAGAAGGGCTATTGGCAAGATCAATGTATCGTTCAAGTCGACTCGCGTTACTTCCGCCCGACTGAAGTAGAAACACTGCTGGGTGACCCAAGCAAAGCCAAACAAAAACTTGGCTGGAGCCCAAAAATCACCTTTCATGAACTGGTCGCAGAAATGGTGCGAGAAGACTATAAATCTGCTCAGCGTGACGAGCTAATCAAGAAGCACGGTTATCAAGCCATGGATTATCACGAGTAGTTATATGATTAAGACAGAAAAGCTAGTGCCAGAATTGGTTTCTCAACGCATTCATTACCTGCGTGGACAAAAGGTGATGCTTGATGCTGACTTGGCCTTTTTATATAACGTTGAGACTCGTGCTTTAGTGCAGGCAGTCAAGCGTAATGTAGGTCGATTTCCATCTGACTTTATGTTTCAGCTTACAAATGAAGAATGGGATTCTTTGAGGTCACAAAATGTGATCTCAAAAGGACGAGGAGGTAGGCGCTATGCGCCTTATGTATTTACCGAGCATGGTGCGCTTATGCTTTCCAGTGTGCTGAATTCAGAAACAGCAGTCGAGGTTGGGCTTGTGATTGTTAGAACTTTCGTATTTCTGCGTGAAATGCTTTCCACTCACAAAGAACTTGCTATAAAACTGGAAGAATTAGAACGAAAGATATCTAGTCATGATCAAGCAATTGCAGGGTTGATTGATGCAATCAGAAACCTAATGCAAAACCCAAACGCTTCGTCTAGTTCAATTGGTTTTACCGCAGATATCAGCAAACCGAAAAGAAAATGAACAAGCAATCTAAAATCTATGTGGCAGGGCATCGTGGACTAGTAGGTTCAGCTTTGATGCGTCAGCTGAAAGCGCAAGGTTACGATAATATTGTCACGCGCACCCATGCCGAGCTTGATCTCACGAATCAGCAAGCAGTAAAAGATTTCTTTCAAACAGAAAAGCCAGAATACGTATTTTTAGCGGCGGCCAAAGTGGGCGGCATTCATGCCAATAACACTTATCCCGCAGAGTTTATCCATGAGAACTTGGCTATACAAACCAACGTCATTCATCAGTCATATGAAAACAAAGTTAAACGCCTATTGTTTTTAGGTTCTAGCTGTATTTATCCTCGCGATTGCCCACAACCGATAAAAGAAGAATATCTGCTCACCTCAGAACTAGAACCAACCAACCGTCCCTATGCGCTAGCCAAGATTGCAGGTATCGAGATGTGCTGGAGCTATAACCGCCAATATGGCACGCAGTATTTGGCTGTCATGCCCACCAATTTATATGGCCCTGGCGACAACTACCATTTAGAAAACAGCCATGTCATCCC
>JBEBJI010000049.1:0-8170 GCA_040079935.1 Methylotenera sp. | reverse complement strand
CGATGCCTATTTAAAGTAAAGCAATATGAAGCAGCTACTTTTAGATATCAAACCAGCGGCCGCGCCCACGCTCGATAATTTTATCGTCGGCCGCAATGCCGAGGCGCTCACCAGCTTAAAAAGAGCGAAAGCCAACAGTACTTTTGTCTATGTTTGGGGCGAAAAAGGCTCTGGAAAAAGCCACTTATTATCGGCCTGTAAGGCAATATCCATGCGGGTTGCAGACGATGTGCATTTGCTTGATAATGAAGCACAAATAAATTTATTTAACACTTATAATCAGCAGAAAGAAGCGGGCGAAATATTAATTTGCGCTGGTTTGCACGCGCCAAATCAGATGAACTTGCGCGACGACTTGGCGACAAGATTGGCTTGGGGCTTGGTTTATCAGCTGCATCCGCTAAATGACGAAGAAAAAGCCACTGCCCTAAAACAGCACGCCAAAGCGCGCGGCATGAAACTGCCCGATGAAGTGACCGACTACTGCTTGCGCTATTTGCGCCGCGATTTACCCACGCAAATGGCAGTTTTAGATGCGCTAGATGAATGGTCACTGACTGCCCACAAGCCAATTACCGTGCCGATGTTAAAGAAATTATTGCAATTAGATTTAAGGCTATAACATACTGTAAAATAACGCTTTTGATAGATAAATACTATCCTAAAGGTCAAATATGCTTAGAATTACTGAAATCAAACTGCCCGTTGAAAACGCGCAATCGCTTTCGCACGAAAGCGATACGATTAAATCTGCACTGTTAAAAAAACTGCAAATTGCTGAAGCCGATTTTGTGGACTTTAGCATTTTTAAACGCGGCGTGGATGCGCGAAAATCACACAACATTTTGTATGTATATTCACTAGATGTTGAGGTGACAAATGAGGCGAAATTACTCGCTAAATTCAGCCGTGACCCGCATTTAAAGCTGGCGCCAGACACATCGTATAAATTTGTTACAACAAATAACAACACAAAAAAACCACGGCCAATCGTCGTCGGTTTTGGTCCAGCAGGCATTTTCGCCGCATTAATTTTGGCGCAATCTGGCTTTAAACCCATTGTATTAGAACGCGGCAAAGCCGTGCGTGAGCGCACAAAAGACACGTGGGATTTTTGGCGCAAAAGCAAACTTAACCCAGAATCGAACGTGCAATTTGGCGAAGGTGGCGCTGGCACGTTCTCGGATGGCAAGCTTTACAGCCAGATTAAAGACCCGAAACATTACGGTCGCAAGGTAATTCAAGAGTTTGTAAAAGCAGGTGCGCCGCCCGAAATTATGTACGTCAGCCATCCGCATATTGGCACATTTAGATTAGTCGGCATGGTTGAAGAAATGCGTAAAAACATTATCGCACTTGGTGGCGAAATTCGTTTTCAAACCAAAGTGGAAGACATTGAAATAAGCGTTAACTCTGAAGGGCATAACGAAGTACAAGCGGTAGTTTTGGCGAATGGTGAACGCATTGCGACAAACCATTTAATTTTGGCGGTTGGTCACAGCGCGCGCGACACCTTCGAGATGATTCACCGCAAAAATATTTACGTTGAAGCCAAGCCGTTTTCCATCGGTTTTCGCATCGAACATCCACAAAGCCTCATCGACAAAGCCCGCTACGGCAACAGCTATTCTGAGGATATTTTAAGCAAACTCGGCTCGGCCGAATACAAATTGGTGCACCACGCCAGCAACGGCCGCAGCGTGTATAGTTTTTGCATGTGTCCGGGCGGCACGGTGGTGGCCTCCGCATCAGAGGAAGGCTGTATAGTGACGAATGGCATGAGCCAATACAGCCGCAACGAGCGTAACGCCAATGCGGGTATTGTAGTGGGCATTACGCCCGAGGTAGATTTTCCAGGTGATGCACTCGCAGGCATGAAATTACAGCGTGAATTAGAAGCAAAAGCTTATGCCCTGGGAGGCAATAACTATGAGGCTCCTGGGCAATTAATTGGCGATTTTTTAAACAATGTTGCATCAACACAATTTGGCGAAGTGCAGCCAAGTTACACGCCCAGCGTACATTTAACCAACTTAGAAACTGCGTTGCCAAAATTTGCAATTACGGCAATCCGTGAGGCAATTCCCGAATTTGCCAAACAAATTAAAGGTTACGATTTAGCCGATGGTATTTTAACGGGCGTTGAAACGCGCACCTCGTCGCCGATTCGCATAAAACGCGACGACGAAACTTTACAAAGCATAAACACCAAAGGCCTTTACCCGTGCGGCGAAGGTGCGGGCTACGCGGGCGGCATTTTATCGGCGGGCGTCGATGGTATTAAAGTGGCAGAAGCGGTAGCATTGAGTTTATGCGCTTAATTTCACTATTCCATTGGCTAGCTGCCGCTATATTTGCAATGCTTTCAATCGCGGCCTATGCGTTGCCAGATATGGCTTTTATCGATAATCATATTGCCGCCCACCCGCAACAAAGTGGTGTTTATGTGCTAGATAAAGGCGAAGAAGCGCTCCTAGCGCGCGCTTGGCTGGCTGACCATGCGCAAAAAACAATTGAGGTGCAATATTTTATTTGGAGCACTGACAATATCGGCATATTGGCATATTGGCATCAGAAGCCTTACTGCGCGCTGCGAATAGGGGCGTGAAAGTGCGCGTAATTGTGGATGATTTACTCATTGACGCACCCGATAAATCGCTACTTGCGCTAGCTAAACACCCCAATATTGATATTCGCATTTACAATCCTCAGCATAAAGTAGGCACGCCTTTTCACAAGCGTTTACTGAATATTGGACTCAATTTTCGCGGCGTTAATCAGCGCATGCACGATAAAACTTTTATTGTAGATGGCAAATTGGGCATTACTGGCGGACGCAACATGGCGGCCGAATATTTTGACTTTAACCACGAATACAATTTTAGAGATAGAGACGCTTTATTGCTGGGCGATGTCGCCAAGGCCATGCAAACCAGCTTTGATAAATTTTGGGCCAGCCCTTTAAGCGTACCAGTGGAGGATCTATATGACGGCCTTGGATTAATGCAAAAAAATGTGAGTGTAAAAGACGAGGAAATACAGAAAATTTATGCCGATTTGCATTCTTATGCCGAAAATACCGAAAACTTTTCAATAGAAAACCGTAATGCTATTCAAGCTACGCCGCAAGCATTTATGAGCCTTGCAGAGCTGATTCTTTGGACAAATGTTGAATTTATTAGCGATACGCCTGGCAAGAATAACAATAAACTTTTACTTGGTGGCGGTGGAAAAACGACTGAGAAATTGGCGCAATTAGTTGAAAATGCAACATCAGAAATCGTCATTCAATCGCCTTATTTGGTGCTATCTAGCCAAGCCAAAACGCTGTTTAAAGCGGCCATTAAACGCGATGTGAAGCTGCGCATTAACACCAACTCGCTAGCCTCAACTGACAACATTCAAGCATTTAGCGGTTTTCGTAATCAGCGCGACCAACTCATTAAAATGGGCATCGCCATTTATGAATATAAACCTGACCCACAAATTAAACAGCGATTATTGCGACAAGCAACTGCCACAAAAGAAAAACCGCCTGTATTTGCGATTCACGCCAAAACCATGGTGGTGGATAAAAAAACCGTTTACATTGGCACGTTTAATTTCGATCCGCGTTCGCAAAATTTAAACACCGAAGTTGGCGTGATTGTCCAAAATGCAGGCTTAGCAAGCCATGTGCAAAGCGCGATTGAGGCGGACATGCAGCCAGAAAATAGTTGGAATTCGTCCGCCGACAAGCCAGACCAATATGCAAGTTCAGCCAAGCGTAAACGCGTTATATTTTACCAGCTCACGCCAATTAAACCGCTGCTGTAATCTTGCATTATGTCAGTTTCGCGTCTAAACGGCCTTCTCAAATGTAACCAAAGTTACTGTTGAACAACATTAAAAAAGCCTAATATAAACTTATTGTTGTAAAGATGAGGTTGTTAACTGAAAGGAATTGATAATGAAACCAAATGTGGGTGGTATTGATCGTGTAATACGTATTGTGGCAGGGCTGGCTTTGATCGCTTGGGCGTTGCTTGGTGGTCCAGTCTGGGCGTGGATAGGCGTTGTGGTGTTGGCAACTGGCTTGATGAGATTTTGTGGGGCTTGGAGTTTGCTGGGTATTAATACGTGCAAAGTCAAACAATAGAATAAATAGCTCTTTAAGCTTGCACTACGGCAATCTCGCCAGAAGCAGTTTCGCCTAAATTGTCGTGCCAAGTTATGCTAATTTTGTCACCCACTTTTGCGCCTTTTAGGTAAAAAGTGAGATAAGGATTTTTAGAAACTCCCGTACCCCACTGCATTTCCAACACGGGTTTTTCGTTTAAAGTCGCCGTCACTATTTGAATAAAATGCGCAGCAATTAGCTGCCCAAAATCATCCTTTTTGCGACCAGTTTCCATTGGGTGGCTGATAATTACTTTTACCTCAGTAATGTCGCCTTTTAATTTAGCGCGCATTTTCATGTTTGCTTGCATTAGCCGCACCCATTTTCTAAAACCACGACATTTTTTGAAGCGGTAAAATATTGCTCGCCCGTTTTTACAATAATTTTAATGTCGCTTGTTTCGGCCATTTTGATACGCGTGACAATTTGCGGAAGCGCGCCATTAGCGAACATAAAATTGCCAATGAGCGCAGTTGGGTTTTTCTCGACAAATATGGCAATCGCCTCTGTATTTGGAATGAGACTTAACACTTCCAACTGTACAATCGCGCCATTTTCCGCTTTATCGGGCGCGATAATTTCAATGTCTTTGCTTAAATTTTCGCCATTGATTGCTAAATTTTTTGCAGCATCTTCCAGCTTAATCGCCTCAAAAGCAGCTTTATTCCATGCTGCTGCAATCGCTCTGAAAGGCAATAGCAGAGCGGCTCCCAGGCATGCTTCTATAACACCTAAAAATTCTCTTCTCAACATTAACTTAACTTTTCTTCCATTAGTTTTTCGTTTTCTTGCAATCGCTTAAGCTCCTTCAAGCGCGCCTCCACAATTGACTGCTCATAAAAATTACCATCTTTGGCTTTGGTTGCCAAATCCATTTGTTCAATGGCTTTTTTCAAATTATATTGCCGAAAATATGCCTCGCCTTGCGCCTGAAACCGCAATAAATTTTTGTTTTTTACCGTATAAGCTTTGGCTAAAATTGTATAAAAATAAGCATCATTTGGATACAGCGCACGCTTATCTTGCACCCATTTGATGGCTTTATCGGGTTGATTAATCGCCAAAAAATGCTCTGCATAACCGTAAATGAGCGAACGATGATTTGGATATAGCGCCAAGCTTTTTGCATATTGGCTGGCGGCGGCCTGCGGATTATTACGCGCCACTTCTAAACGCGCGATTAAATTCTCAATAAACGCATTTTGCTGGTTATATTGCTGGGCATTGGTTTTTAGCCATATCACTTGATTTTGAGTACCAACCAAATCGTTTTTGCGCAACATCGCCAATGCCAAGCCATAATGCTCAGCGGTTTCGTTTGCAAAGCGCCTTTCTTTTAGATTGTCTTGAAATTGGTCTATCGCATCTTGCGCCAGGCCATTGCCCGCGCGCAATTTGGCTTTAACCAAATTAAACTCTAAGCTATCCGCCACTTGCTTATAGGGCATAGTTTCGACGCGATTTGATACATCGGCAATGCGCTCAGCATTGAGCGGATGTGTGCGCAAAAAGCTAGGCGCAGCGCCATCGCTAAAGCGCGTGCCGCGTTGCAATGTAGTAAAAAATGCGGGCATGGCGCGCACATCAAAGCCCGCGTTATCTAAAATGCTTAAACCTACGCGGTCAGCCTCGCGCTCGTGCTCGCGCGTGTAATCCAGCTGGCGCTGCACACCTGCAGCCGAAGCCGCTGTGAGCGCGCCAGTCGCCAGCTCTGGGTTGGCTCGCGCAACCAACAAGGCCAGCGCGATGCTGCCAATATTTTTAAACATGTCAGTTTTTTGCTTTGCTAACATTCTTGCCAAATGGCGCTGCGTCACATGGCCAATTTCATGCCCCAACACACTTGCGAGTTCCGATTCGCTATTGTTTGCCAATATTAGCCCTGTGTGCACACCAATCACGCCGCCTGGCATAGCAAAAGCATTAATTGAATTATCGCGCACCACAAAAAAAGTGAATTTTTGCTGTTTATCTGGGCTGGCAGCCGCGAGTTTATTGCCTAGCGCTTGCAAGTAGTCGTTCACTTCAACATCTTGCAACACTTCGTCGCTCACCGCCACTTCGCGCATAATTTGGTCGCCAATATATTGCTCATCTTGCGGCGTTAGCACAGTTTGCGAAATATCGCCCAAATCGGGCAGGCTGGTATCTAAATTGGTCGGACTTTCGTAAGGCTTGCCAGTTAATGATGGCTTTGTCGCGTTTTCAGCAAATGCAAAGTTTGCGCTCAATAATATGACGAATAATATGGTCTTTAATTTCATTATTGTTATGATAATGGCTTTATTGGCTAAGTTCACGCCGAATGATAAATAGAAAGTAAGCAATGAGCAAACTCACGCACTTTGATAATGGCGGCCAAGCGCAAATGGTAGATGTAGGCGACAAGCTTCAGACTAAGCGCAGAGCGGTTGCCAGCGGTATTATTTCCATGTTGCCAAGCACTTTAAAACTTATTTTGCAAGGTGATGCCAAGAAAGGTGATGTGCTTGGCATCGCGCGTATTGCGGCGATTCAAGGCAGTAAGAAAACTGCTGATTTAATCCCATTGTGTCATCCAATTGCACTCACTAAGGTTTCTATAGCGTTTGAGATCGACGAAAAGACGGCAGCTATCACTTGCACCGCTACCACCGAAACCATAGGCCAAACGGGTGTAGAGATGGAAGCGCTGACCGCTGTGAATATTGGCTTACTGACGATTTATGATATGTGCAAAGCGGCTGATAGAGGCATGATAATGAGCGAAATTAAATTGCTAGAAAAAGATGGTGGAAAGTCTGGCGATTGGGCTAGATAGCGCTAAATTTGTTGCTTGAAATAATTAACCCTGCAATTGCAGGGTTAATTTTGGAGATATTATACTGCTTTATTACTGGTGATTTGGACCATCGTCAGCACCACGACCGCCACGAATATGACCAGGACCATCATCCGCTCCACGACCACGACGACCTGAGGCAGTGGCAGGATCTCTCACGCGATCGCGACCACTTAAATGACCATCTGCATGAACGCCACGATCTTCCTGACGCACATGCCCTACTGGATCATCACAACCACGACATTGACGCACATGCCCCGCTGGATCATCCGCGCCGCGTCTTGCCATTGCAGGTGTAGAAACAATCGCCACACCCAAAGCCATCATTAAAGATAAAAGTAATTTATTCATTTCAAACTCCTCTAGAATTAAGTTAAAAATTAATAAAATGGGATATTATCCCGCTTTATGTATGTAGATTAAATGGGAAATTATCCCGTGTCAAGTTTTATTTTATATTTTTTTATGTTAGGATTTAATAATTAGCTTCTGTCCTTAAAAATAATTAATTAGAAAGAGTGCCTATGCGCTTTATTTGTACTTTATGTTTCTTGGCTATAATTAACCAACCCTGTTTGGCTGCCGAGCCAACTGAATCAAACAAGCCATCTGACGGCAGGTTTTCTGTTTCAGTTGGCGCGGATTATTCTTCTGGTGATTATGGCGCAAGCGAAGATACTGAAGTATGGGCAATTCCGATTAGTTTAAAGTACAGAACTGGCGCTTGGCGTTTTGGGGCTTCCACCTCTTGGCTACGCGTCACAAGCCCCAACAATGTAGATGCAGACGGTAACTTTATTGGCAGTGGTGGCAAAAAAAATACAGAGGCTGGTATGGGCGATGTCCATTTATCGGCGGCTTACAGCCTGCTAGATGACCGTGATTACCTTGTCGGGCTTGATGTCATCGGCAAAGTTAAAATCCCCACTGCAGATGAAGACAAATTTTTAGGCACAGGCAAAGTTGACTATGGCTTAAATCTAGAAGTTTTTAAAACCATCAACAATTGGACCCCCTACTGGAACGTAGGCTACAAATGGAAAGGCGACCCAAGTGACATTAATTACAAAAATATGTGGTCCACTTCACTAGGTTTTGAATATCAAGTGAATCGCGATTTAATTATAGGCGCGAGTTACGATTGGCAGCAAAAAGTCACACAATTTTCACAAAATGCGCAAGAGGCC
>JBEBJI010000021.1:0-39283 GCA_040079935.1 Methylotenera sp. | reverse complement strand
GCCACAGGAGCAGTAAACATTGCCAAACCTGCCGAATCTGGGCCGCGCTCCGTCATACCAATTAACATTGGCAGCATCAACTCTCCAATGGTGTCGCGCATTTTGGGATTTCTAACTAATAATCCTACAATTCCACACATGTTTTTTACTCCTTACAAATTTCGTTTATCATCAAATAGGCTTTAGAAGAACTCCACATAGCGTTTAATTTCCCAATCTGATACATGGCGCATATATTCAATCCATTCCGCACGTTTCAAAGTTAAAAATTCGCTACTTAAGCCATCTCCCAGCGCATCTCTAATCACCTGGTCATTTTCCAGCGCATCTAATGCCAAACTGAGGTTTTGCGGCAATATGCCGATTTTCTTTTGTTTTAGTTGCGCGGCTGAATAATCGTATAGATTGTCTCCATTACCTTCTCCAGGATGCAATTCACGTTTAACACCATCTAAGCCAGCCGCTATCACCGCAGCCGTTGTTAAATAAGGGTTGCAACCGCCATCTGGTAAACGCAACTCTAAGCGTCCGTAAGGAATGCGCACCATGGTAGAGCGATTATTATTGCCATAAGAAATATACGCAGGCGCCCAAGTCGCTCCTGTTAGCGATTGACCGACTACTAGGCGTTTGTATGAATTGACTGTAGGTGCGGCCAGTGCGCAGATTGCAGGCGCGTGCGCAAGCAAGCCGCCTAAGAAGTGGTACGCTAACTTAGACAACCCGTGACCTGTTTTATCACTATCGTCTTGAAACAAACTTTTCTTACCATCTCCAATCGACATGTGCATGTGCATACCATTGCCTGGGCGATTGCTGAAAGGCTTTGGCATCAACGAGCAAATCATGCCATGCGAATTAGCAATCTCACTGGCTGCCATTTTAAACATAATAAAATCGTCTGCACTTTTCAAACAATCTGCATAGGTATAATTGATTTCAAACTGGCCATTTGAGTCTTCATGATCTATCTGATACACATCTAAACCCGCAGAAATCAAGGATTCTGTGAGTTCTTCAAGAAAAGCCGACTGGCGCGTAATGCCTTTGTAGTCATAACATGGCTTGGCCAGTGTGTCTGTATCGTCCATTGGCTCTATTGCACCACTTTCATCACGATGCAACAATGAAAACTCAGGCTCCAAGCCTGTATATAGTGTCCAACCGTACTTAGCTAAGCGTGCAATTTGCTTTTTTAGCACCACGCGTGAATCATATTCATATGGCTTGCCATTCACATGTCCATCGCACACAATGCGTGCATAGCCTGGCTGCCAAGGGATTAAATTTAAAGTGGTCAGCTCTCCAACGGCCATATAATCCGGGCCATTTGGGGCAATTCCCATACCCCAAATCGCGCCTCCCGCAAAGCCCGCACCTACGGTTAAAATGTCATTTAAATGTGCAACTGGCACCGATTTTACTTTGGCCACACCGTGAATATCTACAAACTGCGCCAAGATGTATTTAACGCCGTTATCTTTTAAAAACGTTTTTGCTTCTGCCAGTGATTTCATTTATCGCTCCCTGAAAGTTCTAATTTAAAACAGTATTTTTTAAAGCCTAACCCAGCTTAATTAAACCCTTTAACTCCTGTGCAATTTCATCTAAAACATGCTGCATATATTTGGCATAAGTACCATCGCACCACAATCTGTAAACGGTCTCGTTATTTAATTGCTGCCTTAACACGGTTGCCGAAACACCTGCTACTTGCGTCATTACAAGCTCATTGTCTTGCAATGCTGATTCGCGTAAATCGAGTGAACATACTTCTGATAACAAATTAAGCACCTCGCTACCAGCCAATAGATATGAGGCATCAGCATGTGGCACTATATATACCCCAGCAATACGAACTTTATCCGTGGCTAATTTTTTGCACATTTGTCCCTCGACTTGATCTTCAATTAAAAATTCACTTGAACCCAAGCGCATGACAAGCGTTTCTCCATTATTCAAAATCCAAGTATTGGCATATTCCGGAATCGAAACATCATGACCAGCCAACCATTTGGCGGCTTGTGTGCCTTTTACGCCAAAACGCTCTAGTGTGCTCATATCTGATATTTCAAGCACACTCATCACGCTTCCTTCTTATTTTTAAAGAACGGTGTTTCTACCACCGTAGCCGAAACTAGCGAGCCGTTATCGGTGCGTATATTAAAATTTGAACCAATACCATTTTTTGCTGGTGCTACGTAAGCAAACCCGATAATGCGATCAATAAATTTGCTATAACTAATGCTGGTAACGCGTCCTTTAATTTCCGTGCCATCTATTACCAAGTTACACTCTAGCGGCATTTCCCCATTAAAGTCTGGCGCAAGCATGAATGCTACTAGCTGCTTTCTTAGTGGACGTTTACTTAAAATGCTTAAGCTTCGTTGCCCTATAAAATAGGCTTTATCCATTTTAATTGCCCACTCAGCACCAATTTCTAACGGATTCGTCAATCCATCTGTATCAACGCCAGGCATAAAATGTCCCATTTCAAGGCGCAGCAGGCGCTGTGCGTCAATTCCAAAAGGCCGGCAATGGCATTTCTTTCCAGCTTCAACTAAGGCACTCCAAACCTGCGGTGCTTGTATCATTGGAATGTGCAGCTCGAATGACATGTCCGACACAAATGCGACACGGATTAGCCTTGCCTGAACCCCCGCAACAGTGCTTTCGCGCACATGGCTTATTGGAAATGCTTCCGCAGACAAATCAAGCTCCGTGATTTGGGCTAAAATATCACGCGCGGCTGGACCCGCGATATTGATTGAACCAAATGCCCCAGTGACATTCACTAATCCTATATCCAACTGCCACATTTGTTGGCAGCGCTGCATTTCACGATAAACCGCAGCTGCATTCGAAGTGCCGATTGAAAGGTAAAAAAAATCATTCGCTAAGCGGCTTGCGATGCCATCATCAACCACCACCCCAGATTCATCCAATAGCATGACATAGCGACAACTACCAACTTTTTGGTTAATGTATTTTCCGGTAAAAATACGCTCCAAAAACTCAGCAGCGTCAGTCCCATGCACTTCTACTTTGCCAAATGAACTAGCATCTATAATCCCTGCTGTTTTGCGTACCGCTAGCGCTTCAGATTGAA
Source organism: Methylotenera sp. (assembly GCA_040079935.1). GTDB lineage: Bacteria > Pseudomonadota > Gammaproteobacteria > Burkholderiales > Methylophilaceae > Methylotenera_A. The sequence goes on along the minus strand of JBEBJI010000021.1, from coordinate 36,174 downwards.
TAGCTTCTTCTTTTGTTTGTCCAACCTGTGGGTAGTAAGCGGCACGTTTCCATGCCCCGACATCAGTAAATATTGCCCCATGCGCCTCGTGCCAATCATGCAAAGCAGTTAAACGATGCGGATGAAAGCCTCGCCCACCTAAGTGACCCATTGGCGTTGGGTGAAAAAATGGTCTTGATGTAGTTGTGCCTATTTTTTCTACGGGCAAGCCACGAATTTTAGCCAAAATGCGAATAGCGTTCATATTAGAATGCTTGCCCTGACTGGGGCCCATGCCCACAGTGGTAAAACGCTTCATCAGCTCTATATTATCAAAGCCTTCTTTGGCTGCATTCTCAAAATCCTTAATCTGAATATCTTCGTCAAAATCCACAAAGTTTTTACCTTTTGGATGCGGAACCATTGGGTATGCGTGACTTGGAGCAGCGCCGTTATGCTTCTCGGCTATGGACTTTTCTGATGTTTTACCCAAATAATTAAGTACATCATTCGCGGCCCTCGCACCATCACGTATGCGTTGGTCTAACTCAAAAATACCATTCACTTTGCCAGCCGCAAAAATACCATCCGGTAAGCGGTTTGGAACAAATTGCTGCACACCGTAATCAAATTGCATGCCAGTCCCTGCTTGATAGAGCAAGGCGCCAGCTGGCGCCCAGCCTGCGCTCATCGCTATGCCATCACATTCAATCGTGAATTTATTATCAGTCAGCGCGACACTATTTTTGTCGTCATACGCACAAATAATGGCGCCGCGTAGTTTTAATTTATCTGACGTTGCAAGCGCTTCATACACGCAATGACCAGCGTAAATTTTCACGCCATGTTTGACAATTTCTATCGCATGCAAGCCACCATGCGCACCAGAGCGTAAATCAACAATTGCCAACACTTTTGTGCCAGCTTCTAACAAGTCGAGCGCAACTCGATAACCATAATCATTCGCCGTAAACACAATACCGTTGTTGCATGGCTTAACGCCATAGCGATATATCAATCTTTGCGCGGCCGATCCCAACATCACGCTTGGCAAATCGTTGTATCGAAACACGAGTGGTTGTTCAAAAGCACCACTCGCTACAATTACCGCTTTAGCGCGAATCTTAGTGATACCGCCCGCTTCAACAATGGGAATGAGGTGGTCAGGATAATAGCCAGCTGCATACGCACCTGTGCACAAAGTAATATTTTTTAGGCTTTCAATTTTTTTGGTCAATTCAGTTAACTGCTCTGCTAAAGTTCCATTTCCGCCATAGTCGTAACTTAAGCTACCACCAATATGGCTATTTTCATCGACAATAGTCACTTCCAAACCTGCTTTAGCAGCCTCGTAAGCGGCTGTCAGGCCTGTTGGCCCTGCGCCAATAATGAGTAAATCGCAGTGGGAATGCCTTTTACGTTTTAAAATACGCGGATAGTCAAAATTAACAACCCCAAGCCCTGCTGCCTTGCGAATCATACTCTCCCAAAACGGGAACAACTTTCGTGGCGTATGAAACGCTTTGTAGTAAAACCCTACTGGCAACAGAGGAGAAATTGAATCAACATAACTATTTTTATCTTTTTTTACACCGCCAATTGTGTTCACTGCATGCAATGTCATGCCATCTTTTACTTCAACCACATCCCCGCGGATATTGGTGTCCAAGCCATCGGTCATTAATATATTCACATCATGGTTTGCTAAACTCAGCACACCACGTGGGCGATGGTATTTAAAGCTGCGGCCTAGTACTTTTTGACCCGCCGCCCACAGTGCACTGGTAACGGTGTCGCCCTCGAACGCTGTAAATGCTTCGCCCTCAAACGTAAAATTTATTAATTTTTTACGGTTAATCCATTCACCAGGTTTATAAGTATTACGCAAAATCATTTACTTTCCTTAGCCACTTTTTTCGCATCTGCTAGCAAGTAGGTGCGTGTTACTTTATCGGTAAGCGTGTTGCGTTCGGCAATAAACCATGTGCCACTGGGCGAGTGATACCACCACTCTTTTTTATCCCCAGGCGCACCTTGGCGATTGTGCACATACGCCGCCCATTCAGCGTCGCTAGAGGTGTTTTGGTCGGGTGTTAGTCGATACTCGCCACCAAAAATAAATTCGCTTAAGGGACGTATTCCATTCATTGGGCAGGTAAGTAGTTTCATTGCATTAACTTAGTGACCTACCGAAGCAGCGCCCTTTTCGCCCGTAAGTTCGTAATCTTCAAAGCGCGACAATCTAAATGTATGTATTAAATCGGGCGCACGATCGTTTGCAATTGTTTCCGCCATCGTTTTCCCGCTAATTGGTGTGGCTTTAAAACCCCAAGTGCCCCAACCAGCATCCAGATAAAAGCCCTCTATAGGTGTTTTGCCCATAATCGGAGCAAAGTCAGGCGTCATATCGGCCATACCAGCCCATTGACGCACTACTTTTACATTTGACAAAAATGGAAACATATCCAAGATATGAGAAGTGAGCCCTTCAACAAAATCTAACGTAGATCGCGTAGAATGGACTTCGTAAGGGTCTAACGAAGAACCCATCACCAGCTCACCACGTGAGGATTGGCTTACATAAACGTGCAGGCTGCCTGATACTAAAATCGTATCTAGCCAAGGTTTCATTGGCTCAGTAACGCAAGCCTGCAACGGGTGAATCACAATAGGCGTTTCTAAACCCACCATTTCCGTAATGCGTGGCGTAAAACCTGCCACAGCGGATAGCACTTGCTTGGTTTCAATGTAACCCTTATTGGTTTTTACACCGCAGACTTTACAGTTTTTAACATCAATGCTTAATACTTCAGTATTTTGATAAATCTCAGCACCATAGCTATCAGCACCCCGCGCATAACCCCAAGCTACGCCATCGTGTCTAGCTACAGAGCCTGGCGCATGAAACAGAGCTCCCAGAATTGGCGCCTGTCCGCTACAACTTAAATCCAATTGTGGGCAGGCTTTGGCAATTTCATCTGGTCCTACAACACGGCTTTCAACACCCACATGTTTATTGACTTCGGCGCGCCAGCGCATTGTGCGAATAGCAGATTCAGTGTGCGCCAATGTAAAATGACCGCGTGTGGAGTAGAACAAATTAAGGTCCAGTTCTTCTGATAGACCTTCATAAATCTTAACGCTCGCGTCATAAAAGTTGACACCTTCAGGCGTCAAGTAATTAGAGCGCACTATAGTGGTATTGCGACCAGTGTTGCCGCCACCGATATAACCTTTTTCAAGCACCGCCACATTAGTAATGCCATGGTCTTTGGCTAGGTAATATGCGGCTGCCAAGCCATGTCCGCCGCCACCAATAATGACAACATCATAAGACTTTTTTGGTGTCTCATGCGATTTAAAAAAGCGTGGTGCAGGGTGCTCTTTTTTAAACGCATATTTAAGTAATCTAAATGGCATTTTTTGACTTGATAAACCCTCTTAAACGACATAATGTACGAAACATATATTTGCCACTAGAATTAACTTTATTAACCTGTATGAAACAAATTAAGATGTATTTAGCCATAACCTCAGATTAATTTCAAGCAATTTATGAAACATTTTTTCTTTTGATGAAACTTATGCTAGAGTAAACCTACTTTTTAGATTGAATAATTTAGTTCCTATAATGTCATCTCAGTTAGAAATTAATATCCAAAAAACAGATGCTCCCAGCAAATCACTCGGACGGCACTTGGGCGCGACCATTCGCCAACTACGCTTAGAGCATAACCTGACGATTGCTGAGGTTTCAGAGCGTGCGGGCATCAGTCGTGGCATGCTGAGTAAAATAGAAAATAGTCTTGCAGCTACTAGCTTAGAAACGTTAGAGCAACTTGCAAATGCGCTAGGCGTAACCTTAGCCAAGCTATTTCAAAATTACAACCTGCCTCGCGGTGCAGCACAGCTAGTCAAAAGTGGCGAAGGCATGGAAGTAGTCAGGCGTGGTACGCGTGTAGGGCATACTTATCAACTTCTGGCTTACGATCAAGGTCCACATAAAACATTTGAGCCTTTTTTAATCTCATTAGAAGATTCACTTGAACAATTTCCTTCTTTTGAACACCCAGGTACTGAATTTATTCATATGTTAGAGGGTAAGTTGGAGTATCGTGTTGGTGAAGAGACTTTTGTGCTCAATAGTGGCGATTCGCTTACTTTCCGTGGCGAAATTCCACATCGACCAGAAAACCTGATAAAAACACCCATCAAGTTTCTAGCCATTATTCATTATGATTCGCCCATTCAAGAACATGCTGAAGAATAAACATGGAAGAAATTTCTTACGATGTAGCGAATAATGCTGATATTGCAGAATTAGTCAAGTTATTAGCGATTCTATTCAGCATAGAAAAAGACTTCAATGCTGATCTTACCAAGCAGCAAAAAGGCCTTGAGCTACTACTTAAAAATAGTGCAACAGCTACCATCCAAGTTGCTAGAAACACTAAAGGAAGAGCCATAGGCATGGCCACTGCGCAATTAGTTATTTCTACCGCCCAAGGCGCTGCATCCGCTTGGATTGAAGATATGGTCATTGACGCTGCCTATCGTAAACATGGTATTGGCAAAAAATTGCTTCAAAACACGCTAGAGTGGGCTAAAACAAAAGGCGCCACTCGCGTCCAACTACTTGTAGATACGGGCAATACCGAAGCTTTGGGTTATTACCAACATCTACATTGGGAAGCGACTCAACTACAAGCCCGCAGAAGGTTTTTATAAATCAGTAAAACCAAAATAGATTTTGCTCTAGTCTTGCCCGCCTTGAGTAGTTTGTCTGAATTTTCAACACTACATGTTAACTTATCATCAACTATTTAATTACATATAAATAAATGTAAATAATATCTAATAAAATCAAACAATTAAATATTGTTTATGCAAAAGCATGCTGGCACATTTGTTGCTAATATTGGGTTATATATTACTTTTTTAAAGGAAAAGAAATGAATAACCAATATGATATTTATGCTCAGTTTTTGGTGCGCTGTCGTCAAGTGATGGGGCCTTTCGACTTGGAAAGACTTGAAACTGATGAAGTTTATAAAGCAGATTTTTTTAAGCGCGTGGCTTTAAGTGCAGACGACCAAATTTTCGCGTTGGCCGATTTGGTGACGCGCGTCATGCAGGAGGAAAGCGCTCACATACACTAAACTTTAATTAGTTTTTGTCTTTAGCTTGTCGCTTAAATGGGGCGCCAGCACTTGTAACATTTGCGCGAACACTTTGGGGTTGGCCGCAACTATGCTGCCGGTCTTCAACCAACTTTCGTTGCCTTCAAAATCGCCCACCATGCCACCCGCTTCTTGCACCAACAAGCCTCCCGCAGCAATATCCCAAGTAGATAAATTAATCTCAAAAAAACCATCGGTAAAGCCCGCTGCCACGTAAGCCAAATCGAGCGCGGCTGAACCTGGGCGACGAATGCCAGTGGTTTTTTGAATCATACTTTTCAGCATCGCCAAATAAGTATCTAAATGCGTAAAATCGCGAAACGGAAAACCTGTTCCGATGAGTGAGTCTTGCAGTTTTGTACGATTAGTCACGCGAATGCGTTTATCGTTTAAAAACGCACCACGGCCTTTGGTGGCAGTAAATAAATCGTTACGTACAGGGTCAAAAATCACCGCCTGTGTGAGCACACCTTTTTGCTGCAGCGCGATTGAAACACAATACTGGGGAAAGTTATGTAAGAAATTCGTTGTGCCATCCAGTGGGTCAATAATCCAAATATTTTCAGATTCCAAATTACTTTCGCCGCTCTCCTCGCCCAAAAAACCGTGGTCAGGATACGCGTAGCGAATGGTATCGATAATTGCCTGTTCTGCCGCACGATCCACCTCGCTCACAAAATCGTTAAAGGTTTTGCTTTGCACGCTAAGTGCGTTTACATCTTGCGAGGCGCGATTGATAATTCGGCCAGCTTCGCGCGCGGCTTTTACTGCAATGGTTAGCATTGGATGCATGACTTAAATTTCTTAAAGAGCTGTTAAAATGCTATTTTAGCATCAATAGGCGTTTCCCCAAATTGTCTCAAACCATTTTCGATAACATAAGAATCGTGCTTTGCCAAACCAGCCATCCTGGCAACATAGGCTCCACCGCGCGCGCCATGAAAACCATGGGTTTCAAACACTTGTATTTGGTGAATCCAGACAAATATCCAAATGCACAAGCCACCGCCATGGCGGCGGGCGCGGATGACGTGTTGGATTATGCGATCGTGACCGAAACCTTAAGCGAAGCGCTAGTTGGCTGCGCGCTTGCTGTGGGGATGAGCGCGCGGAAGCGTTATTTAAGCCACGAAACCGTCAACGCGCGTGAAGCTGCCCTGCAAGCCAATAGCTATGCGGCTTCCCAGCCTGTTGCTTTTGTGTTTGGCACCGAAATGAGCGGATTAACCAATGCTGAACTAGATTGTTGCCAACTGCTGGCGATGATTCCTGCGAACCCAGAATATTCGTCACTTAATTTGGCTATGGCGGTGCAAATTATGTGTTACGAGCTTAGAATGGATGCTCTGCAAGGCAAGCTAGACGTGCCTGCTGGCGAGGTGCTTGCTACAAATGACGAACTGGAACGTTTTTACGCACACTTGGAGGAAACACTGCTGCACATCGGCTACCTGAACCCGAATGCGCCAAAAAAATTGTTCGAGCGAATGCGCCGTTTGTACAGCCGCGCGCGGCTAGAAAAAGAAGAAGTGAATTTGCTGCGCGGCGTGTTGACGCTGACAAAAGAACCGCGCAAACATACCAAGTATTAATTTACCGAAAGGCCAGCATGGATATTTTAGGCTCTGTTTCGATTTGGGAAATTCTCAAACATGTTAGGTCGTGGCTTGCCAATTTAGACCGCGCCAGTCAAAAAAGAAAACAGCAATCCACTCACGCGTTAAGAGAAGTGGTAAAAGCTGCACGAGAAACCGCAGTTTATATGCGTCAAGTACACGAGACAGGCAGTAAAAACCACGATACCGAAGCGCGCCTATCCGTGCTTTGGACCGATTTGGGCTACGCGCTACAAGATATTGGCATCGAAAAACTCGCCAAGCGCTGCCAAATTACAGGCAAACATTGGGCTAATCCTAGTCATTACGATGACGAGTTTCTGAAAAAAGCTGATGTAAGCTTAGAGCGCATGGAAAAACTTGCTAACGAAATTTTGGCAGGAATCAGCCGCAATTAACTATCCCTACTAAATCAGTCAACTATTAAGTTTTATGGCATAATAGCGCTTTTATTGACTTAAATTAAACATATGTTCGATCATTTAAAAGAAGATATTTCTGTCGTTTTCGACCGTGATCCAGCGGCACGTACGCATTTCGAAATTCTCACCACTTACCCTGGTGTGCATGCTTTAATTATGCATCGCTTTTCGCATTGGCTCTGGAAGGCTCGATTCTATTGGCTTGGGCGCATGTTTTCGCACATTGGGCGCTTTTTTACTGGCATCGAAATTCACCCTGGCGCGACTATCGGCCATCGCGTGTTTATCGACCACGGCATGGGTGTGGTGATTGGCGAAACCGCCGTAATTGGCGATGATTGCACGCTGTATCACGGCGTAACTTTGGGAGGAACGAGTTGGAACAAAGGCAAACGCCACCCAACGCTTGAACAAGGCGTGGTAATTGGCGCGGGGGCAAAAGTGCTGGGGCCAATTACCATTGGTAAAAATGCAAAAATCGGCTCCAACGCCGTCGTTGTAAAAGATGTGCCTGAAAACGCAACGGCGGTGGGAATTCCTGCGCGTATTTTGGAGGAAGAAAAAGCCAAAGCCGCCGCGCAAATCGCCAAGTTTAGCGCTTATGCAATCGGCGATGATGACGATGACCCGCTAGCGAAAGCCCTGCAAGGCTTGCTGGAGCACGTGACCAAGCAAGATGCTGACTTGCAAACGCTAAAAAATCAACTTGCACAAATTACAGAAAGCGATAACGAAGTTGCTATTGCTTTTGGTGCAAAAAAACACCTATGAAAAAGCCTAAAAAGGTTTGAACTAGGCTATTGAACCAAACCGTATAATAATTGACTAAATTACTCGGTTATTATAAAATTCACATATTATGAGACTCACCACCAAAGGTCGTTTTGCCGTTACTGCAATGCTGGATTTAGCTTTAAATGAAGCTGAGAAACCCGTCACGCTTGCTGGTATTAGCGAGCGCCAAGCTATTTCGCTTTCGTATTTAGAGCAGCTTTTTTCGCGTTTGCGTCGCCAAGGCTTGGTCACCAGCGTGCGCGGTCCAGGCGGAGGTTATCGCGTAGCGAAAGCGCACAACGAAATATCTGTTTCGCACATTATTACCGCGGTAGATGAGCTGATAGACGCGACGCAGTGCGGCGGCAAGGAAGATTGCCATGATGAAGGTCGTTGCATGACGCACGACTTGTGGGCTTCGCTCAACAACAAAATTTTGGATTATTTATCTGGCGTCACGCTGGCCGACATGGTGGAAAATAAGCGCCAAAACGATGCTGGCAACGCTAGCGAAATTGTGTTCACGCCGCGCAGAACTTGCGCAACACCTGTTCCTGCTGAGGAAGCAACAGCTTAATTATGAACGTGTATTTCGACCATAACAGCACTACCGCGCTCAAGACTGAAGTGCTGGAAGCGATGTTACCGTTTATGACGAACCAACATGGCAACGCGACCAGTCGGCATAGCTTTGGGCGCACTGCACGCGCGGCGGTGGAACATGCGCGCGAGCAAGTAGCTGCCGCAGTAGGCGCATATGCGAATCAAATTGTATTCGCCGCTAGCGGCACCGAGGCCAATAATTTCGCCGTGCATGGTATTTGCAGCAACTTACAGCCTGCTCAAATTTTAACCAGCTCGATTGAGCACCCATGCGTATCACGCCCTGCCCTAGCTATGCAAGCACGTGGCTATAAGGCGCACAGCATTAAGGTCGACTCAAACTGCAACCTCAACATGACGCACTTGCAAAACTTGCTTGAAGCCCCCACCAATCTAGTATCGGTGATGTTGGCGAATAACGAAACTGGCGCGATTCAAGATGTCGCCAAAGTAGCTGAAGTGGCGCGCGAACACAAGGCTTATGTGCATACTGATGCGGTGCAGGCATTGGGTAAAATACCCGTGGATTTTTTCGCACTTAACGTGCACGCTATGACGCTTTCTAGCCACAAAATTGGTGGCCCGCTTGGTGCAGGCGCACTGGTGCTAGATAAACGTATTGATATTCAACCGCTTTTACACGGTGGCGGACAGGAAAAAGGCTTACGTAGCGGAACAGAAAATGTCGCAGCGATTGTGGGTTTTGGCGTGGCGTGCGAATTAGCAGTAAAAAATTTAACCGCGTTTGATATGCACACTGACGGTCTACGTAGCCGCTTAGAAATTGGCTTGAGCAAACAAAATGCGGTCATTTTTGGGCATGATGGCCTGCGCATTCCTAACACCAGCTTTTTCGCGTTTAAGAATATTGATGGGGAGACGCTGGTAACGGCGCTGGATAAAGCAGGTTTTGCCGTCGCCAGTGGCTCGGCTTGTAGTAGCGACAGCGATAAACCCAGCCACGTATTACTGGCGATGGGCGTGGAAAAAGATTTAGCACGCGGTGCGGTGCGCCTGAGCTTTGGCTTAAGCAATACTTTGGAACAAGTGCAGCATTTTTTAACTGCACTTGAAAAAGAATTAACCCGTTTGAGAAATATGGTCGCGATTGCGGCCTAATAGAAAGTAAAAATGTCAGATAGAGAACCAATTTATTTAGATTACTCAGCAACGACGCCGGTTGACCCTCGCGTGGCCGCCAAGATGATTCCGTACTTGACGGAACATTACGGCAACCCTGCGTCGCGTAGCCATCCATTTGGCTGGACAGCCGAAAAGGCAGTAGAAAATGCGCGTGAAGAAGTCGCCAAATTAGTAGGTGCTGACCCACGCGAAATCGTGTGGACATCAGGCGCAACAGAATCGAACAACCTAGCGATTAAAGGCGCGGCCAACTTTTACGCCAGCACCAAGGGCAAACACATTATTACCATCGCCACCGAACACAAAGCGGTGATAGACCCAATTCGCGAGTTAGAGCGTCAAGGCTTTGAAGCAACATTTATCGAGCCTGAGCCTGATGGCTTAGTAAGTTTGGAAAAATTTAAGGCGGCGATTCGCCCTGATACCGTTTTAGCAAGCGTGATGTTGGTGAATAACGAAATCGGCGTGATTCAAGACATTGAATCTATTGGTGAAATTTGCCGTGAAAACAATATTATTTTTCACGTAGATGCAGCCCAAGCGACAGGCAAAGTAAAAATTGATTTAGAAAATTTATCTGTAGATTTAATGAGCTTTAGCGCGCATAAAACCTATGGACCAAAAGGCATTGGCGCATTGTATGTGCGCCGTAAGCCGCGCATCCGTATTGAGGCGCAAATGCACGGCGGCGGTCACGAACGCGGTATGCGTAGCGGTACGCTGGCGACGCACCAAATTGTCGGCATGGGCGAAGCATTTCGCATCGCTCGCGAAGAAATGGCGACTGAAAACGAACGTATTCGCATGCTTAGAGACCGCCTACTTGCTGGCTTGCAGGGCATCGAGGAAACGTATGTAAATGGCGATTTAGAACATCGAGTGCCGCATAATTTAAACATCAGTTTTAACTATGTTGAAGGCGAATCACTGATTATGGCGATTAAAGATATCGCGGTATCTAGCGGCTCGGCGTGTACTTCTGCCAGCTTGGAGCCTAGTTACGTGCTACGTGCACTTGGTCGCAGCGATGAACTTGCGCACAGCTCAATTCGCTTCTCAATCGGGCGTTTTACAACTGAAGCAGACGTAGATTACACGATAGAATTATTGAAAAATAAAGTAAGTAAATTAAGAGAGTTATCGCCACTTTGGGATATGTTTAAAGATGGCATTGATATTAGTAAAGTTCAGTGGGCAGCCCACTAAAGGAGCAACAAATGGCATATTCAGACAAAGTTTTAGATCACTACGAAAACCCACGTAACGTGGGTAGTTTAGATAAAAACGACCCCAACGTAGGCACTGGCATGGTCGGCGCGCCCGCTTGCGGCGACGTGATGAAGCTGATGATTAAGGTCAATGATAACGGCATTATTGAAGATGCGAAATTTAAAACCTATGGTTGCGGCTCAGCGATTGCATCTAGCTCATTGGTCACAGAGTGGCTAAAAGGCAAAACTGTAGATGAAGCTTACGCTATTAAGAATTCTGCAATAGCAGAAGAACTTGCTTTGCCGCCAGTAAAAATTCACTGTTCAGTACTGGCGGAAGATGCCATTAAAGCGGCGGTGGCGGATATTAAAGCGAAACAATTAGCGGCGAAAGTGGCAGCATAAGCGATGGCAATTAGTTTAACTGAAGCAGCGGCAAGCCGCGTCGAAAAATTCCTCGCCAATCGTGGCAAAGGCATTGGATTACGCTTGGGCGTTAAAACCACGGGTTGCTCTGGCATGGCCTACACGCTTGAGTTTGTAGATGATATGCTCCCAGAAGACATGGCGTTTGAAAGCCATGGCGTAAAGGTAATCGTTGACCCAAAAAGCTTGGCCTATATTGACGGTACCGAACTTGACTTTACTAAAGAGGGATTGAATGAAGGCTTTAAATTCAACAATCCCAATGTGAAGGACGAGTGCGGCTGTGGTGAAAGTTTTACAGTGTGAACCTGAATTACTTTGAGCTGTTCGAGCTTAAGCCAGCATTCGATATTGATTTAGCCGCTTTAGAAAATAATTACCGCAAAATACAATCAGAAAGCCACCCAGACCGGTTCGTGACTGCCACCTCTGCTGAAAAACTCGCTTCCATGCAAACCGCTACGCTTGCCAATGAGGCCTATCAAACATTAAAAAAACCAACAAGCCGTGCCAAATACTTATTAGAGTTGCAAGGCATTAATGCGATAGCGGACACCAATACCAACATGCCTGCGGATTTTTTAATGCAGCAAATGGAGTGGCGAGAAGCGGTTGAAGACAATGCAACCAACTTAAGTGGTATGCATCGTTTATTGCGAGATATTAAGCTCGAAGCGGCGACATTACATCAAGTCTTAGCTGATGAGTTAGACACAAAAAAAGCATGGCAAACTGCTGCAGAAACTTTACGTAAATTACAGTTTATGGATAAATTGCGCGAAGAAATTGCACGTAAGCTAGCAATATTAGAAGACTAAATGGCACTTTTACAAATATCCGAGCCCGGCCAATCTACTGCGCCGCATCAACACAAGCTGGCAGCTGGCATTGATTTAGGCACCACCAATTCGCTCGTCGCTACCGTGCGTAGCGGCTTGGCGAGCGTGTTGATTGACGATGATGGACATGCGCTATTGCCAAGCGTGGTGCGCTATTTGCCAGATGAAAAAATAGAGGTAGGCTATAGCGCGCAAGCCGCGCAAAGCCAAGATCCAGCCAACACCATTGTTTCCGTCAAACGTTTTATGGGGCGCGGCTTAAAAGAAATTGACGTTTCACAACAGCCTTATCATTTCATAGAGACAAAAACCGAGTCTGGTGAAATGCTGCAAATTGAAACGCGCGCAGGTGTAAAAAGTCCAGTCGAGATTTCTGCTGAAATTTTAAAAAGCCTAAAAAAACGCGCTGAAAAATCACTCGGCGGAGAACTGGTCGGCGTGGTGATTACTGTACCCGCTTATTTTGATGACGCTCAACGGCAAGCCACCAAAGATGCAGCGCGCCTTGCTGGCTTAAACGTATTGCGTTTACTCAATGAACCAACCGCCGCTGCGGTGGCATATGGCTTAGATACTGGCGTTGAAGGCACTTATGTGATTTACGATTTGGGTGGCGGTACGTTTGATATTTCAATACTAAAACTATCCAAAGGTGTGTTTGAAGTACTCGCCACCAATGGCGACAGCGCTTTGGGCGGCGACGATTTTGACCGTCGCATTTTCTGCTGGATTTTAGAAGCAAGTAAATGCAAACCTGTGAACGCGCAGAATACTCGGCTTTTACTCACCAAAGCACGCGAAGCCAAAGAATGGCTGACCGACCATGCAACGGCGCAAATCACCAGCGTATTGAGCACGGGTGAAGTCGTAAATGTCACGCTCACCACCAAACTATTTAACGAATTCACACAAACCTTGGTCGCTAAAACGCTTAGTCCCACTAAAAAAGCGCTGCGAGATGCGGACTTGAGTATTGAAGATATTAAAGGCGTAGTAATGGTTGGTGGCGCAACGCGCATGCCGCAAATTCGCCTTGCAGTCGCAGATTTTTTTAAGCAAACACCGCTGACGAATTTAGACCCAGACAAAGTCGTGGCGCTGGGCGCGGCGATTCAAGCCAATACTTTAGCAGGCAATAAGAGCGATCAAGATTTATTGTTGCTGGATGTGATTCCGCTTTCACTCGGCTTGGAAACCATGGGCGGCTTGGTGGAAAAAATTATTCCGCGCAATTCCACGCTGCCAATTGCGCGTGCGCAAGAGTTCACCACGTTTAAAGATGGCCAAACTGCGATGAGCATTCATGTGCTGCAAGGCGAGCGCGAGCTGGTCAGCGATTGCCGCTCGCTTGCACGTTTTGAGTTGCGAGGCATTCCTGCTATGGTCGCTGGTGCGGCGCGCATACGTGTAACTTTTACCGTAGATGCTGACGGTTTACTAAACGTTTCGGCGCGCGAAACCACGACCAACATCGAAGCGAATATTGTGGTAAAACCAAGTTATGGCTTGAGCGAAGAACAAATTTTAAGCATGCTGCAAAGCAGCTTTGGAGCGGCTGAAAGCGATAAAAATTCACGCTTACTGGCCGAAGCAAAAGTGGATGCGGAAAGCTTATTAGCGGCAATAAAAGCTGCTTTAGAACAAGATGGTCACTTGCTAAATAATCAAGAAAATGAGCAAATAAAAGCTAAAATGAACGCTCTGGAAGCCAATATCCAAGCGGGTTCTGGCGATGCTATTCGTGAGGCGACAGAAGCACTAAATACCGCTACAGAAGATTTCGCCGCCAAGCGTATGGATGCGAGCGTGAGCCGCGCGCTGGCGGGGAAAAATATTGACACAGTCAACCTATAGAGAAATAGAATGCCACAAATTATTGTATTACCGCATGTTGAGCTTTGCCCAGAGGGCGCGGCGATTGAAGCCAAGTCAGGCGAATCAATTTGCCAAGTGTTACTGGATAACGAAATCGACATTGACCACGCTTGCGACCAAGCCTGCGCTTGCACGACGTGTCATGTGATCATTCGTGAAGGCTTTAAAACGCTGAATCCGTCAGAAGAGAAAGAAGACGATTTATTGGATAAAGCCTGGGGCTTGGAGCCCAACTCCAGGCTCTCTTGTCAGGCGATTGTCGGCAAAGAAGATTTGGTGATTGAAATTCCAAAGTACAGCATCAACATGGCTAAAGAAGGCCATAGATAGTAAAAACCTCCGTCATACCGACGAAAGTCGGTATCCAGTGACTTGAGTAATTTTGCAATAAAACGCACTGGATTCCGTGTCGAACACGGAATGACAGCCTAATTAATTAGCTTCCGCAATATCAATCTCAACTGTGTCTTCTTTTGCATGATGCAATGGCATCTTCTTCATTAAAACCGCCACTGCAAATATCGCAATTGCGCTCAACACCGCCGTTAAAAAGCCTGTTAGCGGCACCATAATTGCAGTATAAATCATCAACCAAAAGTGGAATTTACTTTTCATATCAAGCACTTCTTGTACCTCTTTCCATTTCACCATGCCAGATGCCACATATAGCAAAATGCCACCAATGCACGCCATTGGCACTTGCTCTAAATAAGTGGCCAAATAGGCTGCTAGCAACAATTTAAAGCTAAATTTTGCAATGCCCGCCAGCGGTGAAACCGCGCCCAGCCGAATATTGACGGCAGTTCTAGCTAATGCGCCTGTATGTGGAAAGCCATTAAAAAGCGGTGTAAAAATGTTCACAATGCCTTGCCCCCACAGTTCTTTATTCGGGTTAAATGGCACACCTTGGTTGTTGGCCATGCGATCCGCCATACGGCTGCACAGCAGACTTTCTACTGCGGCCACAAAATAAATAGCTACTGCAAAATAGATTAAATCGAACCACACTTTGCCTGTCATTGTCGGCAATGCTGGCATAGTGATGTTCCAAAAATCGGTGGGGATGCTACCGTATTTATCTTTAATCAGCACTAAGCCTTTGTCTTTCCAAAAGGTCGCAGCGGCCAGCCAACCTAGTCCCAAACCAAACACTGGCGCAGGGATAAACGTAGAAATTTTAATCAGAATTTTACAAATGGCGAACGTACCTAATGCCACAATTACCGCGTAAATATTGGTCTCGCCGATGTATTCGATGGTTTTTTTAATTTGACCAATGAAGTCGTAACCAATTTTGTTATGAAAGCCAAACACTTCGCCCATTTGCGAAAAAGCAATCACCACCGCAATGCCGATGGTAAAACCCACCACAATCGAATGCGGTACCAGCGTGACAATTTTGCCCTTGCGCGCTAGGCCTGTCAGCATCAACATCACGCCGGCGACAATTGAAGCGAGCACTAAAAAGCTGTGATTATAGGTCGCCATTAAGCCCGCGATAATCGGAATATACGCCGCCGTTGGACCATAAACTTGATATTTGCTGCCGCCAAACAGCGCCCCCAGCAAGCCTGCCACAGCACCGCCTACAATACCCTGCTCTGGCCGCAAACCGCTTGCCATCGCAAAACCCATTGCCAACGGAATCGCCACCATCGCCACCACCAAGCCAGCGGTTAAATCTTTGGTGATATTACGCACCACATTGCCTTTGGCTAAATCTTCATAACGGCCATCGTTGGGATTAAGGTAATATTTGAGCGTAGATAACAAAGTGCTAGTGTCTTGGCGCGGGTTAATTTTGGGTTTCATTTTTGGAAATTTCTTTTATAAAATTAATTGGGGCTGCTAAAAACGTACTTAATCAGATCATTAGGGTATCTTGCAAAAACATCACCTCGCCCGTGTTCAAATCATAAATACCGCCCACAATGCCAATTTGCTTGGCTGTAAGCATGTCTTGAATAATATCACTGCTGTGGATAATTTCATCTAATTGCATTTTTACGTTTAGCGCACAAATTTTATGTATAAAATCCGTGTTGCTCGAGTCACGCTTATCTGTAACGGTCTTTTCATGCCGCAAGGCTGGGCGAATCATGTTAATAATTTCGCCAATATGGCCATCTCTAAAATTATCGCACGCCGCTTTTACCGCTCCGCAATCGCTGTGCCCAAGCACGACAACCAACTTGCTGCCCAGATATTTAGTACTGAATTCTAAACTGCCAATGGCTTTATCTGAGGCAATATTTCCCGCTAACCGCACGCTGAAAATATCGCCTAAAGCCTGATCAAATAACAACTCTACGGGTGCGCGCGAATCGCTACAACTTAAAAAAGAGGCAAATGGATGTTGCTTATCTTTAATAATTTGCACTAGGCTTTGCATATCTTTATTAACGATGAGATTGTTCACAAAACGGTGATTGCCCTCAATTAAAATATCCAACGCCTCTTGCGGAGACATGTTATCGCGGTCTAGTAACGGATGTTTATACATGCTTATTCCTTTGTTTCAGATAGCTAGATTATACCCGAGCAGGCCATACTTTTTACCATAAAAAAGCCCGCTACTAGAGCGGGCTTAAGGTGTGGCTTGCACCACGGGGAAAAGGTCAACTATATTAGAACATCCACTGCGCGCGCATAATCAACGCTTTTTCATCATCTTCGCGCTCTTGATTAATTACGATACCACCAGTAGTACCACCAATCGCATCACTGAAATCAGTATCCACATAGTTCAGCATCAAACGCATATTAGAGTTTGGTACAAACTTAATACCAGCAGTCCAAGCTTCTGCTTTGGCGAAGCCAGCAGCTTTGGTGGTAATTCTCGCATCCGCTGGGCCAAGCGTTGTGCCCTGCTCTATGCCCGCCGCATTATAATCAGACGCATCAAACTCGCTGTAGCGCACGCCAATTTCCCACAAGCCGCCTTTAAATGTCGTTGGGTCAAAATCATTTTTAGGTTTTAAGCTACCAAATACGCCACCTTTATATGCATCAGCATACGCCTCACCAGATATTGTCCACAAAGCCTGCAAATACCAGTTTTCAATGTCCAAATCATAATTTGTTTTTACATTTGTAGCGCTGATAGTTGAGAAATCACTGTTATGTTGCATCCACTCCGCTTGCACTTTAAACGGGCCGTAAGCAACAGCACCCTCTAAGCCTAAACGACTACGGTCAATACCGCCAAATCCTGTAGCAGCATTTGCGAGTACCGGCGCTCTAAAGAATGTCGCGCCACGCGCTTCTGTACGGCCAGCAACGCCCACCGTGCCTTCTGGCGTATCGCCTTGAGAGAACGAAACACCCGCGTGCATTACCATGTCTTTTTTCTCTAGCATTTCAGCAAAGTTTGCAGTTACGCGGCCAATGACATCTTTGCCATCTTCACGAATATCAGTTTCAGTATTTTTAGCATTTCCGTTTGATGCAGCCAATGCATAAGTTACACCTTTAAATGGACTGCCGTGTACCATTGCGCCAATTTCTTTAGCTGGTGCCAATGCGTTTACATAAGAGCGTTCCATAAAGTCGATATTATTTGAGCTAGTCAATTCTTCCAAATTCATCGGCATTTTAAATTGACCAAAACGAAATTGCACTGGCTTCCACCATGCAATATTCAAATAGCCAACGTCTAAAGTCGTCGTATTACCAAGATCAGCCACCACTTCACCTTCATAATAATCTTTCCAAGCCGCTTTAAAACCTAAACGGGCACGGCGGATATCGAACGTATCCGTCACATTCGTCACGTTACCTATCGAGTTAGTTGCCGCTGGAACTGGCGCTGCGTTTCTATCGCCTTCGTCATAATCAAAAAAGCGGTAATCAGCATGTACACGACCATTAATAGCCGCTTTAAATTTGCCATCGCCACTTTCAAAACTTAGGCCATCTTTGTATTTTGCAGAAACTGCTGATTCTTTTTTCTTGTCAGCGGCTTCTTTTTCTCCAGTGCGGCCTTTCATTAAAAGCGCGCCTTCTTCTTCGGTCAAAATGCCTTTTGCCATCAACGCATTGACAATATCATCAGTGGTATCTGCTACAGCATTAGCGCCAAAACCCAATAAAAACATGCTTGCTAGCGCTGTTGCTACCAATCTGTTTAATTTCAAATTCATTTTAGTTCCCCTGTTTTAAACACATTTAATTAAATTTTCAACGAACGAATTCTGCGTCAATTATGTGACATTTTAATGACAAAGAACTAAAAACCTCTGCTTGTTGTTATTTTGTTGAAAATGACAATACGGCTTGATAAGTGTTATAAATGCTTAGCCCAGTAATCAACAAACCTACAGTCAACATCAAGTTTCGTGTAGTAAATCGACTGGTTAAGTAAGCCGCAAATGGCGCGGCAAATAAGCCACCTATAATTAAGCCCGCAATAAATACCCAATGCGTAATAGTGCCTAAAAACAAAAATGTAATGCCCGTTGCGAGCGCCACAAAGAATTCAGCTGTATTGACTGAGCCAATGGTGCGACGTGGATTGTTGCCTCTGCCAATTAAAGTGGAGGTCACGATTGGGCCCCAACCGCCGCCTCCAACAGCATCTAAAAAACCTCCGCTCACCGCCAGCGTTTTTATATGCCGCACATCATGTTTCTGTGCAGTTTTTTTAGCGAATGCTTTACTTAAAATCAGTAGTCCCATCACGAGTAAATACACAGTCACAAATGGCTTAATGAGTTTGCCATCGATTGAGGTAAGCACATATGCGCCCAAAATGCCGCCCAGCACACCCGGAATAACCAATCGTTTAAAAAGTGCTTTATCCACGTTGCCGAATTTAATGTGTGATACGCCAGAAAATGCGGTGGTGAAAATCTCAGAAATATGCACCGCACCAGAGGCGGCAGCGGGCGAAGCGCCGATACTGACCAAAAATGATGTCGCGCTAACGCCATAAGCCATGCCCAGCGCGCCATCTATCAATTGCGCCAGCAAGCCCACCAATATTGCCTGATAGAGCAGTGGTGATTGTGCGATTTCGGTAGATTGTAAAAATAAAGATTGCCGCAACGCTTCGCTTTGACTGAAAAACCAAGAAAACGCGATGAGCAACAATACCAACAAGCCGCCCAAAAGCGCTTTATTTGAGATTTCAAGCAAACTCTCGGCAGAGCTAGCGGGCGGAATCCCCAATTGAATGTGCGCTAGATTTTCAGGAGTTTCTGGGTAATCTGGCGTGTGATGCGTTCTCATATACAACCTCCAATTTAAAATGTTGGAGGCAGTATAAAAAGAATTTTATAAAATTAAAAAGAATATATAACTATAAACATATAACTTATTAGAATATGACTGCCTAAGTTTCTGGCCGCATGTGCGGGAACAAAATTACATCGCGAATGCTTGGCGAATCGGTTATCAGCATGACCAAACGGTCAATGCCAATACCGCAGCCACCCGTTGGCGGCATGCCGTATTCCAGCGCGCGAATAAAATCCGCATCGTAATACATCGCTTCTTGGTCGCCCGCTTCTTTAGCTTTCATCTGCGCGTTAAAGCGCGCGGCTTGGTCTTCCGCGTCGTTTAACTCACTAAAACCATTGGCGAATTCTCGACCTGTGATAAACAACTCAAAACGCTCGGTGATTTCTGGATTTTTATCCGATGCACGTGCAAGCGGCGAAACTTCGACTGGGTAATCGATAATATAGGTCGGGTTCCACAATTTACTTTCTGCCACTTCTTCAAATAAGCTTAATTGCATCGAGCCAGCACCCGCGTGTTTACTGGCTTCCAGGCCATGCTTTTTAAGTTCTTTACGCAAGAATTCTTCGTCATTTAATTGTGCCAAAGTAAATTCTGGCGCGTGTTTTTGTATCGCGCCAATCACGGTTAGTCGCTCAAATGGTTTGCTCAAATCCACTTCCTTTCCATCATAACTCAGCACCGCCGTGCCGCGCGCAGCAATGGCGGCAACGCGAATGCAATCTTCGGTAAACGTCATCAGCCAGTGATAATCAGTATAGGCCGCGTAAAATTCCATCATGGTAAATTCGGGATTATGGCGAACGCTTAAACCTTCGTTGCGAAAGTTGCGATTCATCTCGAATACGCGCTCAAAACCTCCGACGACTAGGCGCTTCAAATAAAGCTCTGGCGCGATGCGCATGAACATTTGCATGTCGAGCGCGTTATGGTGCGTCATAAAAGGTTTAGCCGATGCGCCACCTGGAATTGGGTGCAGCATTGGGGTTTCGACTTCTAGAAAATCGTTACCAATCATAAAGTTACGAATCGCAGAAACCACTTTGCTACGTGCCATAAAGGTTGCGCGCGTTTCTTCATTCACAATTAAATCGACATAACGCTGACGATATTTCACCTCTTGGTCGGTCAAGCCGTGGAATTTTTCTGGTAATGGGCGCAGCGATTTTGTCAGTAAACGCAGCTCAGTCACTTTTACTGATAACTCACCAGTTTTAGTTTTAAACAAATGGCCAGTTGCGGCTACAATATCGCCCAAATCCCAATGTTTAAAAGCCTCGTAGGTCGCTTCGTCAATATTGCTGCTACCAATAAATAACTGAATGCGCCCGCTTTTATCCTGTAGCGTGGCAAAACTCGCCTTGCCCATCACGCGCTTCAACATCATGCGGCCAGCCACTTTTACATGTACTGGTTTTGCTTCAAATGCTTCGTTTTCAGTGCCGCTGTGATCCGCATGGATATTGCCTGCCAGGGCATCAGGTTTGAAGTCGTTGGGGAACGCTGCACTATTATTATCTTTAGCTTTTTCGCGAATCGCCTTCAGCTTCTCGCGCCGCTCTTCTATTAGTTTATTAGTTTCGATAATTTCTGGAGCGTTTTTCTCCATAGTCTCATCAATATTTTTAAAAAGCTCTTTATCCGAAGCTGTATCTACATTCGTCATATTTTTATATCCTAAACTAAACGCCTTGCTTTAAACTCACTTGTATAAATGGGTCAAGGTCGCCATCCAGCACGCCTTGCGTATTTCCGATTTCCACATTGGTGCGTAAATCTTTAATGCGGCCTTGGTCCAGCACATAACTGCGGATTTGATGACCCCAGCCGATGTCGGTTTTGGCATCTTCCAGTGCCTGTTTATCGGCGTTGCGCTTATTTAATTCCAAATTATACAACGCGCCTTTTAGCATGTTCATGGCTTCTTCGCGGTTGCGGTGCTGGCTTCTGTCGTTTTGACATTGCACAACGACGTTTGTTGGCAAATGTGTAATGCGCACGGCAGAATCGGTTTTGTTAATATGCTGCCCACCCGCCCCCGAAGCGCGATAAGTATCGATGCGCAAATCAGCTGGGTTGATGTCTATTTGTATTGAATCATCTACTTCGGGGAAAATCTGCACGCTGGCGAACGATGTGTGGCGTTTGGCATTAGAATCGAACGGCGATTTGCGCACCAACCTGTGTACGCCATTTTCTGTACGTAAAGTGCCGTAGGCATAATCGCCAGAAACCTTAATCGACGCGCCTTTGATACCAGCCACGTCACCATCAGTTTCTTCCAGCACTTCCACTTTAAAACCTTTGCGCTCGCAATAACGCAAATACATGCGCAACAACATCGCCGCCCAATCTTGCGCCTCTGTGCCGCCGCTGCCTGATTGAAACTCGATAAAACAATTGGCGCCGTCCAACTCGCCCGAAAACATGCGTTTAAATTCCATGTCTTCGATCTGCTTTTCAAGTGCCTGCGTATCCGCATTCACACTCATCAGCGTGTCGTCGTCGCTTTCTTCACGCGCCATTTCAAATAGCTCTTTGGCGTCTTTTAAATTGCTTTCTAGGCTTTGTAGATTATGGACGATGAGCTCTAAGCTGCGTTTTTCTTTGCCGAGTTTTTGCGCTTTTTCGGCGTTATCCCAAATTTTTGGGTCTTCCATCAACCCATTCACTTCTTCTAGTTTTTGCGCTTTGTTTTCGAAGTCAAAGATACCCCCGAAGGGCTTGATTACGTTCGTTTAGGTCAATTAAACGGTT
Source organism: Methylotenera sp. (assembly GCA_040079935.1). GTDB lineage: Bacteria > Pseudomonadota > Gammaproteobacteria > Burkholderiales > Methylophilaceae > Methylotenera_A. Next base: position 14,108 of record JBEBJI010000021.1, on the reverse strand, counting down.
GGCAATTTGGTTAAGTTGTTCGGCTTCCATGGTTGCTGCTACTTGATTCTAAAAACGAGATTATACAGTAATCACGGCAACTTTTAGGAGAGCTTACCGATGTCATCCAGCGCGCTTTGGAAGACTGTTTTATCTGCTTGCAGTATGCTGATTGGTAACGCTAAAAATGCTTCAATGCGCTTACGTAAAACTTGATAAGCGTGTTCAAAGCTCGCGTTAATTTCAGCGTCCGAGCCTGTGACTTTAGCAGGATCTTCTACACCCCAATGCGCACGTATGACATTACCCAAATATGCGGGGCAGGTTTCGCCAGCAGCGTTACCACACACAGTAATCACCACATCAGGAACAGTCGGCAAATCATCCCAAGATTTACTAAAATAGCCTTCAGTAGAAATACCTTTGCTATTAAGCAGAACAATCGAACGGGGATGTACCTCACCCGTCGGTTTGCTACCGGCACTCATAGCCCGCATGCCTTTTGGCGCAAGTGCGTTATATGTAGCTTCTGCCAAAATAGAACGGCAAGAATTGCCTGTGCATAAAAATAAAATATTCATTATTAATCTCTTACGTTAATTTTTTTCATACCAATTACGGCTACGATTCACAATTGACACAATTGAGAGCATGACTGGCACTTCTATTAACACTCCTACGACTGTTGCAAGCGCAGCCCCAGAATTAAAACCAAATAAAGCAATGGCGGTAGCAACTGCCAACTCAAAAAAATTCGATGCGCCAATTAATGCAGAGGGTCCTGCCACACAATGCGCTACTTTCAATTTTTTGTTAAGCCAATAGGCCAACATAGAGTTGAAGTAAACCTGAATAATAATGGGCACTGCCAGTAAACCAATAATTATTGGCTGAGCAAGGATTTGCTGTCCTTGAAAGCCAAACAGTAAAACAAGTGTAGCAAGTAGCGCCGAGAGCGATATCGGGTGCAATCGTTTAAGCGTTTCGTCTAAAGCATTTTGACTTTTTGATAGCAATAACTTACGCCATAGCTGGCTGACAACCACTGGCACTACAATAAATAGCAATACGGATAAGAAAAGTGTGCCCCAAGGAACGGTGATGCTTGATAAACCAAGTAGCAAAGCCACCAGAGGTGCGAAAGCCAATAACATTATGGCGTCATTAATGGCTACTTGAGATAGGGTAAATTTAGGCTCACCTCCGCATAAGCTACTCCATACAAAGACCATGGCCGTACATGGTGCAGCCGCCAGCAATATTAGCCCGGCAATGTAGCTATCTATCTGCTCTGCGGGCAGGTAGGCAAAAAATAAATGCCGGATAAATATCCATGCGAGCAAAGCCATAGAAAAGGGCTTCACAATCCAGTTGATAAAAAGGGTAACACCGATACCTTTGCTATGTTGTAGCACATCACCCATAGCGCGAAAGTCAATTTTTAATAACATAGGGATAGTCATTAACCAAATCAGCCCTGCGACAATTAAATTAACTTCAGCAAGCTTAATGTCCCCTATTGTTTGAAAAACTACAGGGCTGAGCTTACCTAGGCCAATGCCAACAACAATGCATGCCAATACCCACCAAGTAAGATTGCGTTCGAAACTGCCAATTTTTGCAGGAATTGCTAAAGACGTTGCATCTGCTGCCATAGTTTAGCGACCTCGACGCGAAATAAATTGAACCTGTTGAGCAGATGGCGCACAACATGCAGAGTCATTTTGAGATACTGCATCATTAAAGGTTGGTGCGCTGGCTAGTGTATGGTAAGTTTCCCAAGCAATTCCTGATGGGTCTTGCACCCAGTGCTTATCTGACTTTGCATAGCAACATACCGTGCCTTCTTGCGTCACCATATTCATATCCGCCGTTTCCAGCCGCGCTTTAATATCAGCGAGTTCCTCGCTGTTATCCACTTGGATACCAACATGGTCTAACCCGACCTTTGCGCCACGCTGACTAATGGCAAAATTCACCAGTGGGTCTTCTAACATCCATTTGGCATAATCAACCTTCTTGACTGTTGGTGAGGCACCAAACAGCGTGTTATAAAAACTGATGCTTTTTGCCAAATCGTCGACAGCAACATGTAAGTGAATACGTTTCATGATATGGCTTCCCTTTCTTGAATTTCGCAGGTAGTAATATCGACACAACCATCTTGTTGACCTGCACAGCAGTTTTTGGTCAAGTAAGCCAGTAGACTATTCATAGCCTCATAGTTTGCGGAATAGTAAATAAAACGGCTTTCCTGACGTGAGTTTACCAAGCCAGCATGACTCAATTCTTTCAGGTGAAAAGACAGCGTGCTATTAGGAATACATAGCTTCTCGGCAATGCTGCCAGCCGACAAACCTGTAATACCTGCTTGCACTAGCGTACGAAAAATTTCTAATCGCGCTTCTTGCGCAATCGATGCAAGTATCGTGACTGCTGATTTATTATCCATGTGTCTATATTTCCATAAATATAGAAATATAGCAAGAGGAAGTTAGCCGTGTAAAAAATATTACGGATTTATTACAAAATTATGACAAAATTTCCTCGCGGAATTGACGATAGAAAGTTAAACTAGCAGTCACTTAATTGGTTTAATAAAAAATAGAAATATAGGGAGAGCAATATGGCAAGTGGCGTTTTCAGTCGAATAATGTCTGCAATTTCGCCGCACAGCGATAATTATTTTGTGCTATTTAACAACTTAGCAGATTGTGCGGTGCGGTGCTCAAAAGTGCTTGCTATGATGACTGCCGTTAGCGAAACCGAAAAGTTTGAGCAATACTTTGCAGAGATTAGAACGATTGAATCTGAAGCGGATGAGTACACCAAAGAGATTTTACTTTCGCTGCATAAAACCTTTATTACTCCGTTCGATAGGCGCGAAATTCGCGAACTGGCCATGGCGCTAGATGACATTATTGATTACATGGAAGACATTCCACAAAGCGCGAAAATCTACGGCCAATCTAGCTTTACACCCGAAATGGTGGCGCTGGCACAAATTTTATTACGCGCCTCTGAAAAAGTACGCGACACAGTGCACATGCTATCTGATATGAAAAATGCAGTGCGCATTATGCACACTTGCGAAGAGATTAATAGCATTGAGGGTGAAGGTGACCACGTGATGCGCGCAGGCATGCAACGCTTATTTGCTGAAGAGACTGACGCGCGAGCGCTCATTCGCTCGAGAGAGTTATACGACTTATTTGAAGAGGCCATTGATAGCTGCCAAGACGTGTCCGACGTCATTCACGGCGTTGTGTTAGAACGCATCTAGGGGTGGACGATGGAACACGCAATTCTCATCATGATGGTGCTGGTGGCGGTAGCGCTCATATTCGACTTTATGAATGGCTTCCACGATGCAGCAAACTCCATCGCGCTCATGGTTTCTACGCGATTACTTACACCGCAGGCAGCCGTGTTGTGGGCAGCATTTTTTAACTTTATTGCTTTTTTAGTGTTTGGCACTGCTGTTGCAAAAATGGTTGGTAAGGGCTTGATTGACCCTGATATTGTCAATAATGCCGTCATATTTGGTGCGCTTTGTGGTGCAATCACCTGGAATTTAATTACTTGGTGGTTGGGCATTCCGTCATCTTCATCGCATGCACTGGTGGGCGGCTTGGTGGGAGCGGGTGTGGCGAAAGGCGGCACCAGCGCCATCATTGCTGGCGGGCTAATTAAAACCTCTGTATTCATTATTATTTCGCCTATGTTTGGCATGTTACTGGCACTTATATTAATGGTAATTGTGCTCTGGCTGTTTGAAAAGTCCTCGCCCTACCCAACCGAAAGTCGATTTAACAAGTTGCAATTTATATCTTCCTCACTCTATAGCTTGGGCCATGGCGGTAACGATGCGCAAAAAACCATGGGCATTATTACTGTGCTATTGGTGGCAAACGGTTACCAAAAAGGGTTTGACATACAAATGTGGGTGATTATTTCTTGCCACTTAGCCATGGCGCTAGGCACGCTATTTGGCGGCTGGCGCATTGTGCGTACCATGGGCATGGGCATCACGCGCATCCGACCTTCTGGCGCTTTCTGTGCACAAACTTCTGGTGCGATTGCATTGTTTTTAGCCACATGGCTAGGCATTCCCGTTTCTACCACACACACCATTACTGGTGCGATCGTTGGGGTGGGGCTGTCTCGCCGCGCCTCTGCCGTACGCTGGGGCTTGGCTTCGCGTATTGTCTGGGCGTGGGTGCTAACTATTCCTTGCTCTGGCTTAATTGCTGCAACTGCTTACTATTTTGGCAAGACTTTTTTGTAGCAAACTCATTCGGTGTTTAACAACATTTTCAAAATGTTGAAATCAAATTTTGTCACAATTCTGTCATAAAAACTTTATACAATCTTCATTAAATGTTGTAGGCAGCTTTCACAATCGCCCGTTAATGTGACTGCAGTACATTTATTTACTTATATGGAGATTTCAATGCAAACTAAGTTTGTTAAATTATTATCCGTAGCGGCTGTTTTAGCGGCTACATTCAACGTAAACACGGCACTCGCTGCAGAAAAAATCATCAAAATTGATGGCTCAAGTACGGTTTATCCAATTACTGAAGCTGTTGCAGAAGAGTTTCAGAAATCAACCAAAGTAAAAGTGACCGTTGGCGAATCTGGCACTGGCGGCGGCTTTAAAAAGTTCTGCCGTGGTGAAACCGATATCTCTGATGCTTCGCGCCCTATCTCACAAAAAGAGATGGATGCTTGTAAAGAAGCGGGTATTCAATACATCGAGTTGCCAATTGCTTACGATGCTTTAACTGTAGTAGTAAACGACAAAAATGATTGGGTAAAAAGCCTAAGTGTTGATGAATTGAAAAAAATCTGGGGCCCAGGTTCTAGCGTTAAAAACTGGAAAGATGTAAACCCAGCTTACCCAGATAAAAAAATGGGTTTATATGGTCCAGGCACTGCTTCAGGTACCTTCGATTACTTTTCTGAAGCTATTAACGGTAAATCAAAAGCGCACCGTACAGATTACACGCCGTCTGAGGATGACAACGTGTTAGTGCAAGGCGTTACGGGCAACGTTGGTGGTTTGGCTTACTTTGGCATGGCTTACTACGAAGAAAATAAAGACAAATTAAGAGCGATTCCTATTTCTGCTAAAACAGGTGGTCCTGCAATTCTGCCTTCAGTAGAAACTGTAGAAAATGGTACATACCAACCTCTAGCGCGTCCGATTTTTATTTACGTCAATGCAACTGCTGCTGCTTTCAAACCTGAAGTAAAAGCGTTTGTGAATTTCTACCTTGAAAACGCACCTACATTGGTAAAAGAAGTGAAATACGTTCCGCTACCAACGGCTGATTACACAGCTGTTAAGGCACACTTTAAAGCCATGAAGCCAGGTACAGGCTTTGGTGGCAAAAACGAAGTGGGTATTAAAATTACTGATTTGCTAGACAGAATCAAGTAATTGTTTTCATAAAGGGAGTGGTTTTACCACTCCCTTTTGTTTGTGCTAGATTTATCAATGCGGACATATATCCATGTCTATATTTTCGGCTACAATAAGTAAGTCTAATCACTATGAATACTGCTACCACAATGCTTACACCATCGATTGATTTAACCATTAGTCCTAGGCTCGCTAAAAATGTGCGCCGCAATATTAAAGAGCGCATCATCGAATTTATTTTGATGTTAGCAGCACTTTCAGCAGTTGCTACCACGCTATCCATTGTCGGCGTACTGCTTTACGAATCACTTAGTTTTTTTAAAACGGTCTCGGTGGTTGATTTTTTTACTGACACGCAATGGACACCGCTGTTTGAAGACGCGCACTACGGCATTATGCCGCTGGTTTCCGGTACGCTTACTACCTCGGCCGTGGCGCTAGCTTTAGCGATTCCAGTTGGCACGATTGCTGCGATTTATTTATCAGAATTTGCTTCACATAAAACACGTGAAATTGTTAAGCCAATACTAGAGTTGTTGGTAGGTGTGCCAACGATTGTGTTTGGCTATTTTGCACTGTTATTTTTAACACCCATTTTACAAAAAATATTCCCAGATTTACCAGGGTTTAATATGCTTAGTGCTGGTCTTGTGATGGGCATTATGATAGTTCCCTACATTGCATCAGTGGCAGAGGATGCCATGCGAGCAGTACCGATGAGCATGCGCGAAGGTAGCTATGCCATGGGCGCAACACGATTCCAAACCGCTGTACGCGTGGTGACGCCAGCCGCAATTTCTGGGATTGTTGCAGCTTATATTTTAGGTATTTCGCGCGCCGTGGGCGAGACCATGGTGGTGGCAGTAGCCGCTGGTTTAGAACCTAAGTTAAGCTTTAATCCAACAGAAAGTGCTGCCACCATTACGTCATATATCGTACAAGTGACTCAGGGTGACTTGCCTCACGGCAGTATTGGTTACCAAAGTATTTTTGCGGCTGGCTTAGTGTTAATGGCAATGACATTATGCTTTAATGTTATAGGCCATTTAATACGTAAAAAATATCGTGAGCATTACTAAGTGAGCAATAATATGACAACTGACGCATTATCAGAATCGCCTAAACAAGCATCTGTGCTTAAAAATCTTGACGCTGTACGCGCAATGATTAAGCGCCATAAACTCAATGATTATATTTTTTCAGCCATTGGCTTGCTGGCATTAATGCTAGCATTACTTACACTGATTACGTTATTTACTGACTTAGTTATTGATGGCCATGAGCGATTTAATTTGGATTTTTTAAGTAACTTTCCATCACGTCGTGCCGTGAATGCAGGAATACTGTCTGCTTGGGTGGGTTCGGCTCTAATTATGCTAATTACTTTTATAACAGCTGTGCCGATGGGCGTAGCAGCAGGTTTATATTTAGAGGAATACGCACCCAAAAACTGGTTTTCCGACCTCATCGAAATTAATGTGACCAACCTTGCGGGCGTGCCATCGATTATCTACGGTCTACTCGCGCTCAGTTTATTTGTTTATATATTTGGTCTAGGCAGCAGCATTCTAACTGCAGGTTTAACCTTGGGTTTACTCATTTTGCCGATTGTCATCGTCTCCACGCGTGAGTCTATTCGTGCAATCCCAGCTGCGATTCGTGAAGCCGCCTACGCGGTTGGTGCCACCAAATGGCAAGTAGTGTACGACCATGTATTGAAATATTCCTATGGCGGCATTTTAACGGGTGTCATTATTGGCATGGCGCGTGCGTTGGGCGAAACCGCACCACTAGTAACAATTGGCGCAGCTACCTATATTGCCTACTTGCCAACATCACCCATTAGCAGTACGCCGCCATTTTTAAATTTTGAATGGTTAAGTTCTGACTTTACCGCCATGCCAATACAAATGTTTAACTGGCTATCGCGCCCAGATCACGCGTTTCACATCAACGCTGCTGCCACTGGCGCGCTCATTATTGTCGTCACCTTGCTAATGAACGGTACTGCAATTTACTTGCGTTATAAAATTCGCAAAAACATCAAATGGTAAATTTTAAGGTTTTATAAAATATGATTACCCCAACAACTCCAATTAAAGCCGAATCTCGCGACCTTAACTTTTTTTATAACGGCGGTAACCACGCGCTTAAAAGTGTGAACATGCCGTTGTATGAAAATAAAATCACTGCACTAATTGGCCCTTCTGGCTGCGGGAAATCGACATTTTTGCGCTGCTTTAACCGCATGCACGATTTGTATCCTGGCAATAAATACCAGGGTCAAATTGTCATGCACCCCGACAACACCAACATCTTAGAACACGGCGTAGACCCGATTGAAGTGCGTATGCGCATTAGTATGGTGTTTCAAAAACCTAATCCTTTTCCTAAAAGTATTTATGAAAACGTGGCTTACGGTCTACGCGTGCGCGGTGAAAGTAACAAGCGCATGTTAGATGACAAGGTGGAAGAAGCCCTTAAAGGTGCAGCTTTGTGGAACGAAGCAAAAGACAGGTTGCAAGATTTAGCGTTTAACTTATCTGGCGGCCAGCAACAACGTTTGTGCATTGCGCGCGCACTGGCAACTGACCCAGAGATCATGCTATTTGATGAGCCAACTTCTGCGCTTGACCCGATTGCTACTGCTAACATTGAAGAGCTTATGAGTGAACTAAAACAAAAACTGACGATTTTGGTGGTGACGCACAACATGCAACAAGCAGCGCGCGTATCGGATTACACCGCGTATATGTACCTTGGTGAGTTGATGGAATATGACGACACTAACACGATTTTTACGCGCCCTAGCAGGAAAGAAACGGAAGACTACATTACCGGTAAATTTGGTTAATTCCATTGCAAAAATAAGGAAATACTATGCAATCTGAACACATTTTTAAACAATACGATGCCGAGCTAGAAGCAGTGCGCGCTAAGGTGCTAGAGATGGGCGCGCTAGTGGAGCAACAAATTACTGACGCGCTTGATGCGTTAGTGCACACCAACCCAAAACTTGCCAAAAGTGTGATTAAAAAAGATCATCAAGTAAACGCGCTGGAAGTACAAGTGGATGAAGATTGCAGCCGCATTATTGCGCGCCGTCAGCCAACCGCAGGCGATTTGCGCATGGTGCTAATGATGATTAAAACCATTACCGACCTCGAGCGAATTGGTGATGAAGCCGCTAAAATTGCGCGTTATGCGATAAAATCTAATGAGACAGACCGCGTATGGTCACCGCGTTTTGCAGAAATTAAAACCATGGCCAACCTCACGCGCGATATGTTACACATGGCGCTAGACGCATTCGCGCGTTCTGACGCGACCAAAGTGCTTGAGATTGCGCACATGGACGAAGAAGTGGATGAACAATACCAAATGACGATTCGTCAGCTCATTACTTTTATGCTGGAAGACCCACGCACCATTACCATGGCGCTAGAAGTGTTGTTCGTATCGAAAGCCATCGAGCGCATTGGCGACCACGCAAAAAATATCTCGGAATATGTCGTCTACATGGTAAAAGGCAAAGATGTGCGCCACATTAGCATGGAAGAGATGGAAGAAACCGCTAAAGATTAAAACTAATTATTTACTATAATTTTTTTAAAATAGATGCCCTGGGAGCCGCATGGATATTGGCCTACAGGGCATATTTTTTCCGTTAATTACCTCTAAATAAAAGCTCAACATATGTTCTGCCTGTGTTTCTGCAGACCATTTGTTGTAAGCATATTCTCTTGCACGTTGACCCAAATGTTCACGATGCACCGGGTTTGCAAGCAAAGTCTGCACTTTATGCGCAAACTCCGCTTCATCTTCCACAGCTATCATGGCACCTTGCCCCTCAACCAATATCGACGAGGTTCCAAGCTCGGCAATTGCTACCGTTGGCGTGCCTTGCGCCATGGCCTCAAGCAACACCAAACCTTGCGTTTCACTTTTTGAGGCGAATACAAAAATATCGGCAGCTTGATAGCAGGCATTCAATTCGGTATTTCTATCTAAATATCCAATAAATTGCACATTTTTTTCGATGCCTAGCGTTTTAACTAAAGCACGCAAACTTCTTTCTGCTGGTCCTTCTCCAGTAATTACCAATAAAATATCTGGCATATTTTCGCTTAACAACTTAACCATTCTCACTAAAAAATCGATATTCTTTTCAAACGCCACGCGCCCCACATAAAGTAACATAGGGCGATTTTGCGCAATACCATATTTCGATCTAAAAGCCGCACCATCGGCCTCGGCAAAACTATGCGCTTGCAAACCAGTGGCAATCACTGCGGCTTTGCTGGTGATGCCGTAACTGCGTAGCACATCCAACATGGGTTGCGATGGTGCAACAATCGCATCTACTTGATTACATTGTTTTTTTGAGATTAATCTAGCCAAGCTTTTTGCTACACCTTTAGGAATCCACGGCAAATAATGATGCAAGTAATCCTCAAAAAAAGTATGGTATGTTTCAACGACTGGAATACTTAATAACTTACCCAACTTTAAGCCCGCATAATGTGCAATAAACGGTGTATGTATATGAATAATATCAAATTTTTTATCTTTTAATATCGGCAAAAGTTTTAAAGCTTCTTGATATTTCATCAAGTAATCTTCGGGATCGAAGAAAATTTTTCGTGCTGGCACGCGCGTTATCCATTTTTTACCCTCAGCTTCATCTGCGGTTTCTACACCGTAACCTGGCGTGATTATATGCACCGTGTGACCTAATTTTTGCAGTTGCTCTGTGAAGGTTTTAATCGAGGTAGAAACGCCATTCACTCGCGGAAAGTAAACGTCTGAAATAAGTAATATATTCATTAAGTTAGCCACTATTTTAGTGATTTTTATAGTACCTATTTATTATGACAGCTCTATGAATAGGACGCACTACTTTTTCATAAAACTGTCATGTGACTGTCATTCGAGGTTCACGATTTAGTGTGAAAGTACGCGAAATGAAAAAGCATTTTTATATCAAACTGTTGTGGGGCTTGCCGATGAGCCTTTATGCGGTGGATGCAAGCGCGTGGGGTTTATACACGCATATTTTATTTTCGCAGTGGATGATGGCGACCATGCCGCTGATGGACCCCAAAATCCAGCAAGCCATTAGAAAATTCCCTAAATTGGTCATGGCTGGCGCTTGTTTGCCTGATTTGGCAGTGATTTCCAAATCGTTTCACACCACGCACAAATGGGAAAAAGCCGAGATTTTGGTTAAAAGTGCGAACTCTGAGCAGGAAATTGCTATGGCGATTGGCTACACCAGCCATTTATTTGTAGATGTCATTGCGCATAATCACTTTGTGCCAGCGCACGAAGCAAAGTGGATGAATAAAACCATCGCTACGCACATTAGCTCAGAATGGGCAATGGACGCGCACATTGCCAAGCACATACCGCACTGCCCTCATCATCTAATTTTGACGCATATCGAGGAGCTAAGCGTGTTTATTGCGCCATGTTTTGAAGTAACGCCGCAGCTAGCGAAAACAAAATTAAAACAACTGGCTTGGGCAGATGGCTTACTAAGAGTGAGCGGTTTGTCGTCAATAATGTTGCAAGTGCTAAAGCTAAGCGATACTGACTTCGTAAAGAATCTAAACTATTATTTAACGCATACCAGTCATGCGTTGATGCATTTTGACAAACCTTTTCAAGGCAAACACCCAAATTGGCAACCAGAACTCAATCATCTGAACATGGCGGAAATGGTTGCTTGGCGCAAGAAGTGTTTGAATGACTTGAGTGCGCGCTTGGCAACGCCTATCAAATTATATAAAACCAAGAATCCCTACTAAAGAATCCTTATTGAAACCTGAATTGATATTTGCGCGATAACATAACCAATCGTCGCGCCAGCCAACACATCGCTCGGATAATGCAAACCTAAAATAACGCGCGACATCGCCACCATGACGATAAACGGAATCAGCAAAAACGCCAACAACGGGTAATAAAAAAGGGCGACTAAACCAAATGCGACCGCGTGCAGCGTGTGCCCAGAGGGGAAACTAAAATGATCGAGCGGCTTGCCCACCACCCACACATCTTGCCGCACCTGATAAGGGCGCGGACGATGCGTTTTGTGTTTCAGCCATTTATAAATCAGCGTGCCAGTAAGGCCAGCCGCCAACATGTGCAACACAGGCATTAAACCTTCGCCTTGTTCAACAATTAAAATCGCCGCCATCAGCGTGTACCAAAAAACACCATCGCCCAAACGACTAATCATGCGAAACCAATCGCGAATCAAACGATATTGATTGGTATGACTCACCGTCACGCACACCGCACTATCTAGCGCGTGAAAGCGATTTAAGTAAAAACGCATTCGGTTTGACATTTGCATCTCCAACTACAATTGTTGATGCTGAGAGTTTGCCAGCCAAATATGACGAATGGGTTATAGAAAAATGAAGGTTTTTTGACATAACTAATTGATAAATAACAGTTTATACTGTTATTTCTTGAAAATATTAATTGCTAAATTATAAAACAAATAAAGAAATGCCTAAAAGCATATGCCCTACAAGCCAATATCCATCAGGTTCCCAGAGCATCCCTAAATGCCTCTTAAAACAAAATATATAAGGTTATATTGTTTAAGTATTTACGCCTCACCCAAAAATTGCGTATAGTCATCAAACCTACACGTTAACCGGCGCTTGAAAGGCAAATATATGAAATTAGATACCATTGCAGTACATGGCGGATACTCACCAGATCCCACTACTAAGGCTGTAGCTGTCCCTATTTATCAAACCACGTCTTACGCGTTTGATGACACACAACACGGTGCTGATTTGTTTGATTTAAAAGTCGCTGGCAATATTTATACGCGTATTATGAACCCGACTTCTGATGTGCTAGAAAAGCGCGTGGCCGAGCTAGAAGGTGGCATCGCAGGCTTGGCATTGGCATCTGGCATGGCGGCAATTACTTATTCCATTATGACGATTGCTGAAGCGGGCGACAACATTGTGTCGGCCAGCACCTTATACGGTGGTACATATAATTTATTTGCGCACACCTTGCCGCAATACGGCATTAATGTTCGCTTTGCCGATTATCGCGAGCCAGACGCCTTTGCCAAGTTGATTGATGACAAAACCAAAGCCATCTTTTGCGAATCGGTGGGTAATCCTTTAGGCAACATTACCGATTTTGAAAAACTCGCCAAAATTGCGCACGATCACGGCATTCCGCTCATTGTCGATAATACCGTGCCATCGCCCTATTTATGCCGCCCCATTGAGTTTGGCGCAGATATTGTGGTGCATGCGCTCACCAAATATTTAGGCGGCCATGGCAACAGTATTGGCGGCGCCATTGTCGATAGCGGCAAGTTCCCCTGGGCAGAGCATAAAAAACGCTTTAAACGTTTAAACGAACCAGATGTTTCATACCACGGCGTGGTTTATACCGAGGCACTCGGCCCAGCCGCCTACATCGGGCGAGCCAGAGTCGTGCCGCTACGCAACACTGGCGCGGCAATCTCGCCATTTAACTCTTTTTTAATTCTGCAAGGCATTGAGACGCTGGCATTAAGAATGGATAGAATTTGCGACAACACTTTAAAAGTGGCGCAATTTTTACAATCGCACCACAAAGCCAGCTGGGTCAATTACGCGGGTTTAAGCGACCATGCCGATAAACCCTTGGTGGATAAATACATGGGCGGCCGCGCATCGGGCATATTAACCTTTGGCGTAAAAGATGGCGCAAAAGGCGGCGCGCGCTTTCAAGACGCACTTAAACTGATTACGCGCTTGGTGAATATTGGCGATGCAAAATCACTAGCTTGTCACCCTGCCAGCACCACGCATCGACAACTTAACCCAGATGAGCTTAAAAAAGCAGGCGTGAGCGAAGACATGGTGCGATTGTCTATTGGCATTGAACACATTGATGATATTTTAGAAGATATAGAACAAGCGCTGGCAAAAGTGTAATGCAGTCTTGTTGGAGGATTTCTGTATCTGAAAGCTACGAAAAAGCATAATGTTAAAAGATAAATCACAGTATATGCATATTTTTATGCTAATTATTTTTTGCATATGTACAGCATGCAGCCCGACGGAACCAATTGCGTCAAACAAACCACTGATAAGCCATCACTATGCTGGCTGCGGAGTAGCTAAAATAGGTACTGGTAATTTCGTACCAATGAAAATCCGTGTGCATAATCAAGACCGCACATACAATCTGCGTATTCCAAGTACGTATGATTCTAATCATACCTATCCTATTATTTTTCTCTGGCATGGCGCAGGCGGCACTGGCTCAAACGGTGGTCTCAACATCGAACGTAGCGCTAGAGATGATGCCATTATAGTGAGCGCAGACGGCTTGAATAATTTTTGGAACCCCCGTGCTAACTCTAGTGACTTACCCTTCTTCAATACCATGCTCGAGACAGTCTCAGACCAATACTGTATTGATCGTCACCGTATATTTAGTTATGGTTTTAGTGTTGGCGGCAGCTTTAGCAACCTACTCGCCTGTGAGCGCGGTGATGTGCTGCGCGCAAGCGCCGCTATTGCTAGCGGTCTATTTAGCAACGCCTGCAAAGGCAAGGTGGCCACTTGGTTACTTCACGATGTAAATGACGATGCAGTACCGATAACAAAAGGTATGGCGGTGCGTGATAGGGCAATTGCGGCAAATGGTTGTTCTACAAATACGGTGG
>JBEBJI010000020.1:0-40231 GCA_040079935.1 Methylotenera sp. | reverse complement strand
AGTCGGAGTCGGAGTCGGAGTCGGAGTCGGAGTCGGAGTCGGAGTCGGAGTCGGAGTCGGAGTCGGAGTCGGAGTCGGAGTCGGAGTCGGAGTCGGAGTTGGTTTTGGCAAGCTTACTACTGCTACTACAGTTCTAGTTTTAGCTTTAACAAGCCCAGATAAACTAGATCCATCTCCGCTCGTGGTTTTAACCGCACCTGTATTAGTTCCAGTAAAGAAATTCAATGTATCTTTATTCGATAAAGGGTTTTGCAAAGCTACGGTTAATGTACTTTTAGCGGTGGTTACTGCTGGCCCCGCCGAACACAAATCTTTTTTTTGCAAAGCATTGACGACTTCATTTTTAGTGGTGTTGGTAAAGCCGTCAACGGGTGGTTTATCTGAATACTGAACAATGCCTCTACTATCCCGCCATTTATAAACTTCCGCATTAACTGAGTTGCCGATTAACAGCATAGATATGGAAGGGATAGTCAGTAGAAGGGCTTGTTTGTATCTTTTTGAGGTGGTCATTGTTACTATTACTCCAGCTATTTGATATTACGACGATACATTTTGGTTTAATGTAAATCCTATGTCAATGATTTTAAAATAAATAGTCTAAGGCGGTAAAAACATATAATCATTAACTATATACATATTGGATTGATCAAAACAAAGTAAGTAAATCGTCATTTAAGCACACTTAAATTAAATTAATTACGTTAATAAATGATGACAATATGTTATTAAATTAATTCAAAATGCAAAATAAATTTAATGTGTGTGAAGGTAGGAAATGTTAATGACAGGCTATATTGATTGAATTGTCCGATTTGACTTTAAATACAGTCAGCTTAAAAATTTACTCGGTATAGTTCTGGAATAATATCGACTGCTGCATCAGCTAGTTAGCTTTTCTGCAGTAAGTTGCTTCATATTAACCAGCTTCAAATTAGATGTATTAGGGGAAAAGCTTCAGTAAGGTGCGGGATGACTTTTTGATCAACAAAGCGTGCGATATAAACACTCTAACGGTTTGATCAAAGAGAATTGTTATATATAGAAATTACCTAATAGTAGTATGATCTAGCTTCAACTTCAGCACGATTTACCACAACACCTAATATATTGGATTTATTGAGCAGTCTCTTAGTTTCGATAAGCTCTTCTTCCGCATGCTGACCATCCCCAACAACTATTAAGACGCAATCAACTTGCGGCAACAAAACCATAGCATCATCAACATTTAAAATTGGAGGCAGATCAAAAATAACAATTCTTGAATCATACCTTTCTTTGAGCTCAATAATTAATTTTTGAATGTTACTAGATGATAAAGTTTCTGACGATTGACTAACAGGTTTGTTCGTCGGCAATATCGTTAGGCGGGGAATACTTGGATTGACAATAATTTCTGATAACGCTGCATTTCCAGCCAAATAGTTATTAATCGATTTTTCTCGTTTGATTCCAAGATATTGCGCAATCCGAGGTTTGCGCAAATCAAAATCAACCAGCATGGCGGTCTTCTGCGGCTGTTGCGCAATGCTGATTGCAAGATTAATCGCCACCACTGATTTACCTGCTTCTGGCGTTGGAGAAACAATGGCGATTGTGCGCCAATTTTTCTCTTCCATTTTTTGCAAGACCTGAGTGCGAAGTGAGTCAAAAGCCCAACTTGCTGGATCATGTTTATTCTGCGCAACTATGCGATAGTTTTCTAAAACAGCTGGGTCTAATTTAACTATGCTCGCTTGATTATAAACAATCGAACTGAGTTCGTCTCCATCGCTTACTAATTTTTTGATGAGTGTATTGTTTTGGGTTGCAATTGACGCAGACCCTTTACCGCCATGCTGGTTTTTAGCTTTTTCTAAAGCATCTTTAATTTTTTCCATAACCTGCTTTCACTAAAATCTAGCAACCATCTTATCCAACAAAACATCAATTGGCATTGCAAAAAAGTGTACTATTATTAGACCAAGTATAGCCACAGCCAACATAGCAAGTAACGTATTAACAACAATGTACTTTTTTCGTCTTATTTCGGCCTTGTTTGTAATATAAGGTATTGTAGCTATCGGTTGAATTTTCATTACAGAAGCTAAGGCTTCAACGCCTCTTATACGGCTATCAAGCATTTCCATCATAATGACCAATGTAATTGCAAGAGCTATAGATCCAAAAAATCCAGCAACAATGATCAGGATACGATTTGGTTTTATCGGCTTTTCTGGAAAAACAGGCGCTTCAATTAAAACAAACCGCTCACCTTTATTTTCCATCTCAATATTTTTAGCAATTCTAGAATTGTCTAACTTGGCTTTTATATCTGCATATGCTGCTTTAGCAGCTTCATACTCTCGCGTCATAGCTCCCAGCGCACCTTCAGTTTGCGAACTACGCATAACACGGCCTTCTGTCTGGCTAATTTTTGCACGAATACTGGCTTCTTCATCACGCAATGATTTAAGCCTTGAGTTCGCTGTGTCTATTTGCGCTTGAACCTTAGCAACCATTACGGACTGGGGGGTTACATTCTTAGCAGACTCTGTCTTACCTGACGCATCTACTGCATTCTTTTCTAACTGCTCTATTCTGCGCTGCAATACGCGCACTGCAGGATGATTGTCATTGTAAATACTCTTTTGTTTTGCTAGCTCCAACCTCAATCCATCCAGATCTGTTGGGGCGACAACTCGGTCTTGTGGCGCGCCCAAACCAACTCCAGCTTTGACAGACTCCAAACTAACATCCAAAGATCTCAGCTCCGACTGAGTAGCACTATATTCGCGCTGGGTTGCCCTTAAGTCGTTTTCAAGTCGCTCCAAGCTCCCTACATACATTTCCTTATTTTCAGGAAGTGAATCTGAATATAACCGCTTATACTCTGTTACTTCTTTTTCAATTTTTTCTAATTCAGCCCTGCGCTTAGCTTCTTCATTACTAAAGAAATCAGCCGTTTCTACCACTCTTTCCTTACTTACCCTGTCGTTCTCATCTAAAAATAATTTAACAAAATCATTCGTTATTTTATAAGTTTCCTCAGCATCATAGTGCGTGAATGAAACATTAAACGCAAACGTTGCAGCGCCCTCCCACCCCTCAGGCTCTGCTCTAAGTCTTTCCACAGAGACATTACTGCGTGTAGCATTAATTAACATCTCACGAGATAAATCGGGCTTTTTATCTAAACCGTATAATTTGTAACGTTCGGCAATTTTTAGTAAATTATCTTTACTAAGTACCACCTGATTTAGCGCAGAAAATCGATCGGCCGCATATTTTTCTTTCGCTTGGTCAGGCCTTACTTGTTGAGACTCAATCAGTATCGTTGCAGTAGCTTGGTAGACAGGAGAAATCCAAATTGCAATAACAATGACTGCAAAAAATGCTAGGCAGAAAAAAACAACTGCATAGGGGAACTTACGCTTAACAATATTAAGATAATCATTTAGCGTTAACTCTCTTTCAGAATCCATTAGGCATCATTCCCTTTTTTCTTATTAAAAACTTAAACCATCATATATTAAAGCGACGCCAACAATATTCCCATTACTACGCCCCCCGTTTGTATCTTGCTCCCTAAAGCTCACACTGGCCTGTCCTCTCCAATTGCCGCGTATGATTCGATCATAAAACGCGCTGATTTCCTGAGTGTCTGACTCATCCAAATTAGCCTGCGCATCTTCTTTAAATTTAACTAGCGTGTAATTTACATTCAGTTTGTCCAGTTCGCTTATATCGAACATCCACCCAAGCCTAAACGTATCCGCCTTTTGAAAAGCAGCGACAGAAGATACTCCAAGTTCCCTATTTAACTCAGCCACATATCCCATACGGCCAACTTCATATCTTACTTGGATACCTGCCTCTAAACCTGAGTCTGACTGTCGGCCTGACAGGTAATATGTGCCAGCACGGGATGACACCCAAAGAGCTTCACTAACTTGGTAATCAGCGCCAAAAGCTAAGCGAGCAAGCTCTGTATCTCTAAAAGTTTGATCTGGTCTAACTTGCACAAACCCTGCTTGAAGATAAGTGTCGAGCCTTTCTGTATACTCATAATTTAATTTCGACTTGACACCTACAGTAGAAAAATCAATCAGGTTTGCTCCGCCGCCACTAAAAATTTCTTCAGTGTATTCACCATTTGTAAGCAGGCTCCACCTCGGAGCAAACCTATGCTCCCATTTTGCACCATATGACCTTACCCGTTGCGTGTTATCTTCGTCGTTTACATTGCCGTTAAATACGCCGCCAGTTCTTATTTCTTCACCACGACTAGAGGCTTCAAAGTAATTGGCATATAAGCCAAATAACCCAGACTCATAGGTACGATCCCAACCAATTGCTAATCTAGGATCTTCACGATCAGTGAGAATCTCTTCATTAGAGTGTCTTTGAACCAATAAAGCAGCATCCAAATACAAACTATTTACTTCACCAGTATAGTTTAACAATACTTGCGGGATGAAAGAGTAAACCCATGTAGATTTTTTATTGGTGTCGTCTAAAGCGGGATTTGAATCGTGAGCTACGCCAGTAGTGAATATTATTTTGTTTGAGAACCCGGGTGGCAGTCCACCCTCAATTTGCCTTGGGCCTGTAGCCTCTCTTGAAAAATCAGTGTCCCTTATTATTCCACCATCATTCAAGTAACCTGGCCGGGTTGGGATACCGCTACCTTCTAAGAAGTCACTTCCTTTTTTTGAAGAACCGTTTACACTTCCTGATTTTGACTCGGAACTGATCGTAGTTTCGCCTGATGTAATTTCGCCAACTGTAGTTTCACCCGCACTAAGTTGAAAAGACATTAAAGAAAAGGTAAAACCTGTAATGAGGCACAGGGTAGATTTATTATAATTTTGATGTTTAATCAAAGATGGTATTTTAATTCTCATTTTAACCCCTGAATATTAGGTACTTAAACAACAGGAATTATACCTTATATTCAGGCAGTTAAAACAATACATTCGTGTACTTTACTTGGTTAGAGAGCCACCTTGTTGTAAATACAACTAAGGCACTAAAACAGTGTCGCCAGGGATTAATGTAATGTTACTCTCCAAATCTTGACCGCGAAGTAGTTGGTCATAGTGTACTGAAATTGCTTTTTGCCCTTGCGGAGTCTTACGCAGCACTTTAATGTTGCTACGATCAGCAAATTTATCTAAACCACCAGCCATGCTAAGCGCATCTAAAACTGTCATAGGCCCTGCCATCAATACCTGACCTGGTTTGAGCACTTTTCCCATTACATGTGCCGTATTTCCGGTAATGCTAACAATGACTACAGACACTTGCGGGTCTGGAAGGTATGCCTTTAATTTCTCAGCAATTCGTTTCTCCACTTCTGTAGATGTTAAACCAACCACTTCAACCCTGCCCGCAAGTGGATAGGTGATATTCCCATCTGGAAGAACGAGACTTTCTTTTTGTAACTTATCTTCCCCCCAAACTGAAACCTGAATTAAATCCCCTTGGCGCAATTTATAACTTTGAGCGGCCTCAGCATTTGCTACAGAAATTGACATCAAAAATAGTTGACTAATGATAAAGCACAAAATTATTTTAATTTTCATATTTATTATTCCCTTCAAGAAATTACATTACAGAAATTACGTAATAGAATAGCACGATAAATTGATTCACAACTGCTAAAAAGCCTGATTTTTAATGCTTTAACGCTACTAACTTTTACTCTAATAAAATTAGTAACGTACACACTATCCAAGTTAAAACAAGAAGTTAATTGAGTAGAGCTCAAACGCCTCTACGATTAGACATCATCACGAACCCAAGCAATGCTACTGCTAACATCCACCCAGAAAACAATGTTGGCTCACTTGTATCATTGTCCTGAGATTTGACTGTGGCACTTTTAATCTCGTAACTACTTGCAGCGCTGCTAATGCCTGTAACTGTTGCAATTGATTGCATACTGATAGCACTATTTTCGAAAATTAATGATTTTTTTGCAAGCCTGACATTTTCTTCAACAGTGGCTGAGGCCGTCATTGGCATCAACGAAATCACTGCTACAAACACTGATACAATTACACTCTTGAACATATCACTTGCCCTCCATAGAAACACCTACAACATCACTAGATACATTCTATGAAGTGTAACGTTAGCCCACAATAGCCCGTATGGGCTATCTGTTAATTGGTATTGCCAATATTCAAAATTTAATGTTTAAATTCAATGCATTATAATATGACGCTGGCTACTGAAATCTTGACCTAAAATACATTATTTTCTAGGCTACAAATAAAATATTTTGCAAGTTATGATGCAGAATACATTCTAGTCACAGCAAAGGATTTGTTGTCTTAGTTACTGTAGTTCATTAGACTTGTTTGGTATATATCTGGCTACCGCCTGCGCCCGGCACGAAACATCGAGCTTTTGGAAAATGCGTTTTAGATGATTTTTAACGGTATTTGGACTAATGGTTAAAATCATACCAATTTCAAAATTGGTCTTACCTGTTTTAACCCAATGTAAAATTTCTTGTTCGCGCTCACTTAAACCAGCAATTTGTAGATCACTTATTGTATCTTCTTGAATTGTTGTTTCCATAGACTCTACGCGGCGCAACGCTGCATCTACATGCGGCATTAATAGCCCCAATACTGAGTGCTGCACTTGAAACTCACGCGCTTTATCGAAAAATACATAGATACAATCATTTTTATCACGTGTATCGCGCACACCATATACAAGCAATGAATTCATACCTGCTAATTTGCGTGTGAATGGTGTTGGTGATTGCGCATTGATGCCTGCAGCATCAAAGAAGTTGATTCTAAACCATCTCTCGCCATTATCAAGCCAGCGTTGATGTAAATTTGTCATCAGATAAGCAAAAACGCCAGGTGCGTCAATAAGTTTTTGTGTGCGGATATCATCAATATTTGATGACACGTCAAAATTGAGGTTGCCCGTTGCAAAATCGCCCCAAGCAGCAACCAAAACGTCGTGCGGAAGCACAACACTTACGCTACTTTGCAGCCACTTAAAAAAATCTACGTGCTTTTGAACAGCGAACGAATCCTGAATAACATTAAACACATGCTCCCAGTTTTGGTTGGTAGTCTTATCTTCCATCACAGTATGCCTCTCACGATCAATATCGATTAGATGAGGATACAGTTGCATTTTTAATACCACCTTTTTTAAAGCCTTTATTATTGTTTAAAATCAATACCTTATATATTTACTGTCAAGTTTTCACCTACGATTGTCGATTAATCATCGACACTTATGTCAACTAATTGACATTTTTTGACACTGAATAAATATTTAACGCCTAATAATGTGGCTTGACAATAAGCTCATGCATTATTTAACGCATATATTGCAGGCACATTACGCCACCAACCATATACATCCATACCGCAGCCAAAAACATAGCGATTAGGCACAGACAACCCAACATAATTTGCCTGAATTGGCTTATTTTTACTTAAGTTTTTTTCAACTAGCACAGCCGTTTTTATCTCACTAGCACCAAGCAATCTGCATTGTTCAACAATAGCGTGCAAAGTGATGCCTTCGTCTAAAATATCATCCAATATCAGTACGTTTCTATTTTTAATATTTTGTTTTGGCTTCACAACCCATTTCAGCATCTTACCTTCGGTTCCATCTTGATAGCGAGACGCTTGCACATAATCGAGCTCTAGTGGGAATTGGAGCTTTGGTAACAGTTGGCCAGTAAAAAATAACGCGCCGCCCATGACGCACAATACGACTGGCGACTTGGTTGCGTAATCACGACTCAATTGTTCTGCCATGCCTGAAATGGCTTGATTTACCGCTTGCTCGCTATGAATCAGTTCTGCCTGCGCTAAATATTGAAGGGGATTGGCTGTCATACCTCTATTTATTTAGAGTTTTTAAATAGACTGCAAACTCGTGAGCGATTTCAGGATGTTTAAGTGCAAATTCCACATTGGCCTTCATAAAACCTAGCTTGCTACCACAATCGTACCGTTTACCTGTGAAGCGGTACGCTAAAATATCCTCAAATTGCATCAAATCTGCAATGCCATCTGTCAACTGAATTTCACCACCTTTACCAGGTTTTACTTTTTCCAAACAATCAAAAATCTTAGGTGTCAGTATATAGCGACCTACTACAGCCAAAGTAGATGGCGCATCGGCTGGTTTCGGTTTTTCCACAATACTTCTTAGTTTGAGTAAATTTTGTTCTATTTCGAAAGCATCTACAATCCCATAGCTGGCAGTTTCTGCTGGCAACACATCCTCAACGCCTAGTATAGAGCTTTGTTTGCGTGCAAAAACATCGGCCATTTGCTTGGTTGCAGCAGGGCTAGCATCAATTAAATCATCGGCCAGAATCACACTAAATGGGTTGTCACCGACAACTGGTTTAGCACACAGCACCGCATGCCCAAGGCCAAGTGCTTTTGGCTGACGAATAAAAATACAGGACACATGCGAAGGTAAAATAGCTTTTAGTAGTTCTAGCATGTCCTTTTTACCACTTAACTCAAGCGCAGCTTCTAGCTCACTTGCATTATCAAAATGGTCTTCAATCGAGCGCTTATTGCGACCGGTAATAAATATCAGCTCTGTAGCCCCTGCAGCTATCGCTTCTTCAGCCGCATACTGAATTAAAGGCTTATCCACAATAGGTAACATTTCTTTAGGACTGGCTTTGGTCGCAGGCAAAAAGCGTGTACCTAAACCTGCTACTGGGAATACTGCTTTGGTAATTTTATTCATAATATTCAATTATTAATGTATCGTATTTGTTATTGTGTCGTTCATTACTGTAAGTTTTGCAACAGGTAATTCAGGGGTACTTTCTACATACTCCTCTACCCAATTCGCCAGTTCTTTTTTAATTGTTGCCTCATCAGCCAAAGGACAGGACGCTATCCATTTCAATAGATTCTTTACCCAAATTGCATCAGCTGTTCTAGCAACCGCAATACGCAACTTAGGATGTGGCGTCGGCTTTGTTAATTCATCATCCGCAAGCAACTCTTCATAGAGTTTCTCACCTGATCTTAAGCCTGTGTATTCTATCTTAATCTCATCTTGTTGAAAGCCTGATAAGCGAATCATATCTTTTGCGAGTTCTACAATTTTCACAGGCTCACCCATGTCCAGCACAAAAATTTCACCACCCTGACCCATCAAACCAGCTTGCATTACCAACTGTGCGGCTTCTGGTATCGACATAAAAAATCGCGTAATTTCAGGATGAGTCACTGTCACTGGCCCGCCCTTTGCAATTTGCTCACGAAACTTTGGAATCACGCTACCACTACTCCCAAGCACGTTACCAAAACGCACGATCACAAAATGCGTGTTTGATTTAGCTCCACCTTCTAAGCTTTGACAAACCATTTCCGCTAAACGTTTACTTGCTCCCATCACATTAGTTGGATTCACCGCTTTATCTGTCGAGATCAATACAAACTTTTCAACATTAGCCAGCATTGCAGCGCTCGCCATTACATGCGTTCCAATCACGTTGTTTGATAAAGCCTCAGCCACATTATGCGTTTCCATCAGCGGTACGTGTTTGTAGGCAGCGGCATGAAACACCACCTTGGGCTGATACTTTGAAAGCAACCGCTCAACCCTCTGCTTATTTTTAACATCACCTGTTACAAATATCAGTTCAGTTGTATCAGCATCACGCAGCAACTCTTGCTCTAGCTGATAAAGCGCATACTCCGAGATATCAAAGCATACTAATTTGCTAGGTTTAAACTTCAAAATCTGCCTACACAATTCTGAGCCAATAGAGCCGCCCGCCCCACTCACCAACACCGCATGATGTTCTATTTGATGTTGTAAACCTTGGCTATCTAAACGGACGGTTTCGCGACCAAGCAAATCTTCCACTTCCACCTTACGAATCTGAGAAATACTTAATTTACCACTCATTAAGTCATCTAATGCTGGCACGGTGAGCGATGTCAGATCGTTGGCATTGGCTAGTGCAACAACTTTACGACGCATTTGATGCGACTCGGGTGGCAAAGCAATAATAATGTGACGCACATCAAATTTAGTAGCAAATTCTGGCAACCGCTCTATGGCACCCTCTACGCGCACGCCCATTAACAACCTGCCATGCATAATTTTGTCTTCATCCAGCAACCCTATCACTCGCCATTGCTCGCTTCTGCTTAGATCTTTAAGCAAAGCTACAGCCAATTCGCCAGCTCCGATTAAAATCACTGGTTCTCCATGCAAATTTGTTGCGCCATACAGCCGATATTCTTTCCAAGCGCGATAAGCAAACCGACTACCACCCATCAAAAGTACTAACAAAATAGGATCTAGTATTAATACAGTCCTAGGCACTACTACTGAGGGATGAATCATTAGCAACAATGCCGCCACAGCAATTCCAGCAACCATTACCGCTTTTATGATTCTTTTGAGGTCTGGAATGCTGGCAAACCGCCATACGCCTTGATATAAGCCAAAAAAAACAAAAATAATACTTTGAACTAAAACCACCCAAAATACTGTTTCATACAAATGCACATAAAAATTTGCAGGGATTTCAAAGTTGAATCGGAGCAGAAAACTTAAGCCCCAGGCAAAAAATGCCACAACAACATCGTGCGTAAAGGCGCCAAAAGAACGTAGATTGGTTAAAAACTGCCAGTATTTCTTCATATTTTATTAATTGGCTTTAGTTGAATTTTAAGAGTTGAATTTAAACGTTATTGTAGTTTTTAACCACCCGTTTATCAATGACAAGTATTAATGCTGAATACCATCTCTGTATAATACTTTAAGAGCTGTTAAGAAAATTATTTTAAAATCAAAAAATATAGATTGATTATTCATATAGTCTACGTCTAGTGCCACTTTAGCGGGAATTGGCAATTCATCGCGACCGTTAATCTGCGCCCATCCTGTTAAGCCTGGCACCAGCTTCTCAACACCATATTGAGTGCGCAATTCAATCAAATCATCTTGATTAAACAAAGCGGGCCGTGGGCCGACAAAGCTCATGTCGCCCTTGATAATGCTCCAAAGTTGAGGCAGTTCATCTAAGCTTGATTTGCGCAAAAATGAACCGATTGGTGTTAAAAATTGCTTAGGATCAGGTAAAAGATGTGTAGCTACTGCTGGTGTATCTAATAGCATCGTACGAAACTTAGGCATTTTAAAAATTTTATTATCACGTCCAACACGGTTAGACCAATACAAAATTGAACCTGTAGAAGTTAACTTCACCGCCAATGCAACAACTAAAAATGGCACTGCAAAAACCAATCCCACAACCAACGCTAAAAATAAATCTGATAACCGCTTAATCATTTTAATGCAAATTTTCTCGGTAAAAATCAACCCACGCTTGAATAACTAGAATGCTGTCAAAGTCCACTATTGCTCGTGCTTGAGCCTGTTTACCCAATTGCAACCTTAATATTTGATTATCCATTGCCTTTTCCATACAACTTTTAATAGCATTTACATCATGCGGCTCATGCAGTAAACCAGTTTCACCTTCAACAATTGCATCTGTAAGGCCGTAAATGCGCGATGCAATTGCAGGAATGCCTACTGCAGCTCCTTCAATCACTACAGAACCAAATCCTTCACGATAGCTAGGCAAACAAAGCACATCTGCTGCTGCCATATAAGATTCTGGCGTACTAGTATGGCCTATAAATCGCACATTTTGGCTATCTTTCCCAACACTACTAATCAATTCAGCTTGCAGATTCTGTTCATCTGGCCCCACAAATAGCAGATAAGCACTTACAGCATTCAAATATTTAAATGCTTGTGCTAAGTCTAGCAGTCCTTTATCTATTGTTAAGCGTCCAATAAATAAAAAAACTACTGCCTCATCAGAAATATTAAGTTGCTGCCTGATACTAATTCTAGCCTGTTGATTAGGTTTAAATCTGCCAATATCCACACCTGAAATCGAGCCCTTTGCGAATACGATAGATTTGGCAGAAGACATTACCTTTTCATCTATCAAAAACTGACGTTGCGATGGGCTATCCACAATGTTATGGGTTGTTAAGGAAGCAATTATGCAATCAATCTGCTTTAATAAAAATCTCTTAACTCCTATTTTAGTTACCCAAACTTGCCCAGTAAAGGTGTGGATTCGCAATGGCACGCGCACTACCCATGAGGCTAACATCGCTAATAGTCCCGCTTTGGGTGTAATAGAATGCACTGCTGAAAAGCCTTGCTTATGGAGTATTTTAATTAGGTTAATCAAGCAGCTAAAATCTGATACCAAACTTACATTGCGCGCAATCGGCAGTGGAATAACTTTTGCTTCAATGCCCTGCTCTACTAGAAAATTAGGGTTATTTGTATTCACTATTACGGTAACTTCATAAAACTCAGAAAGTGCTCTCAAGTGGTTCAGTAAAAAAGCTTTCACAGCAAACTCTGCTGTAAGTACAAAACAAATTTGCGGCTGAGATTTAGCCATTTTTGTCATTAAAAATGGCATCAATATAATGTTTTAATTGCACTAGAACTGAAGTTGATGGCGACCAATCAAGCGTATTCCTAATTTTTTTATTGCTATAATAAGTTTGGCGTGTCATTACATCTATTTGCGTAGTACTAATTGGCAACTTAATCCATTTGCCTACTATATTTACTAGATTGCGCAGTAAAAATTCATTTACCACCCAATTTGGTTTCTGTAGTTGTAGTGCGCTTGCAATTGTATCTACCATGTCACTAAATTTACAGTCGTTTGAAACAATAAAAGTTTGATTGTATGCTTTTGATTGATTGGTAGATAACACCATTGCCTTTACTACATCATCCACATGCACAAAATTTGCTATTGAATTTCTATTTCCGACATAGAAAAAAAGTCTTTTTTTTACCATTTGCGCTATGCGTTTTATCGCAGTACTTCGCATACCAACGCCAAACACATTGGTTGGACGAATAATCGTATATTTAAACCAATCATGTTGTTTAGCAAAGCTAATAATTAACTTATCAGCTTCTGTTTTAGTATTCTCGTACTCACCGCTGGGGCTATCTTGGTTATTTTCATCCACATAACGTGGGATAGATGGTTGTGGATGAGCTTGTCCGTATGCCCCGCAACTACTTAGCTGAACCCAATGGAAGTTTTTTTTATTTAGTGAATGAATTTTTTCTATCACATTCAACAGGTTGATAGTTCCTTGCACATGAGTGCTATGCATCAAAGCTTCACTTTTAAGCTCACCAGCGCAATGGTAAAAAACATCAGAGTTGCTAAAAAGAGGCATTAACTGGTTATCTGTGGAATTCAAATCTCCAATAATTGCACTTGCACCAATAATCGGTTGATTATCAGTACGAGTAAGATAGCGTACCTCGTCACCCATCGTAAGATGATGCTGCACTAATTTTTTACCAATAAAACCCGTGCCCCCACTAATCGCGATTTTCACCAATTCCCAGCCTAAACCTTACTTAAAAGTTGCTTTACAACCTTTAAAAAATCCAGAGCAACTCTTAACGTGAATACTAACGATGATAGCGCCATGGATAAGTACTGCCCCTGACTATAAAAATGAGAAATCTGTAATTTTAGAACTGCCCTACGTGCCTTTAATTGATTCTTCCAATTAATCTTGTCCCTAATTCTGTACTTTAAAAGAATTTCAGGCAAACAGTCAAAATGACTACTCTCATAACTACGTAAAAGTAATTCACAATCCTCAGAATAGTAAGATTGAGGTACTTTATATTTATATTTTTTGAACCAGGCTAACCTACCCATCCATGTAGGGTGAGGCATATAAAATCCGCGCCATAGTTTCGAGCATATTTGCTGACGGTTTAATGCGAATGGCAACTGCCCAACAATTTGATTTTTACTATTAATTGTCAATGCACGAGTTGCAACTAAATCTAGATTTGAATTGGCTTCAAGCGCATCAATTTGCATTTTAAACCGATCTGGCATTGATATATCATCCTGATCCATGCGTGCAAAATATTGACCTTTTGCTAAATCTATTGCTTGATTTAGTCTGGCTGCCAAGCCTTTATTCAAGCCATCTTTTAAAATTTTAATGCGTGCATCTTTAATTGATTTAATTGGGTCAATTGCATTATCGGTCGAGCCATCATCAATAACATAAAGCTCCCAATTAGTATAAGTTTGCGCAATAATTGAATTAACCGCATCAACCAAATACTCACCTGCATTGTAAATGGGCATAGCTACTGTAATTAATGGGGGGGTACCTTTTTGATTATTTTTCATTGCCAAAATGCCATCTCACAGCCTTCTCAAGGCCTTTATCAAAACTTACATTAGGGTTCCACCCTGTATCTTGTTTTAACTTAGAAGAATCCAAAATATTAACTTTTACATCAAACAAACGCTCTGGCAAATGTTCTACGATAATATTAGCCTTATGCAGCCTTAATGGTGCTTTTAATTTTTCGATAATATCCAAATTTGTTAAACCTATGCCAGAACCTATATTATAAGTTTCAGAAGGTTTTCCATATAACAATGTGCTTACTATTCCTGCAGATAAATCTGAAACTTCAATGTAATCTCGAACAGTTCCCACTTCGCCAAAAATTTTAATTATCTTGCCTTCCATGGCAGAAGCAATTGCAGTTGCAATAAAGCCTTGACCCATAAAAGGCCTTTGCCCTGCACCGTAAGCATTTGCAGGCCTAACCACAACAAAATTTAGCCCATGTGTAACACCATATAAATAAGCATAACTTTCTAACGTGAGCTTGGTTAAACCATAAGGTGAAATTGGATGCTTAGGATGACTTTCTGCAATAAGTGAGCTTTTCGCTTCTCCATACACAGTGCCCCCAGATGACACAAGCAATACTTTGCAGCCTCTTTTGGCAGCCTCAGCAAAAAGCTGTACTGATGGGGTCAGGTTTTGTTGCAAATCGGCTAGCGGGTTCTCAAATGACGTATTAGGCACAGTTGCATAGGCCAAATGGATAACTTCATCATGCGCATCAAGCAAGTTACAAATAAATGCATAATCACCAAAATCCCCACTTGCATAAGTTAGCTCATGTGTTTGAACAAATGGGGATTCTTTCGACCGACCAACCACAGTGATGCTGCGCCCTGTTTTCAAGAGCAATGGAATGGTATGTGAGCCAATAAAGCCAGCACCACCAATTACCAATGTTTTAATTTGGTTCATTTACAACCTTACCCAACCAGCAGGAATTAAATCACTGGTATCAGTTGACTTAGAAAACCATTGCTTAGGCGCAATAACAATCTTCTCAACATCCGAATTAAGCCAAGCCCCCCACCAGCTAAATGAGCTATTGGCAATAATATTGTGCTTACATAAGCTCATCAAACGCATATCGTTATAACTTTCTTGGTTTGTATTATGGTCTACAAAAAAAGTTGGTGAATCAATATTCAAGTTAGCCTTCACCCATGCAATATCATCGGAAAAGATATAAAAATAGGGTTGATTAACGTGAGCAGATACATAATCAACAGCAGCCCGATAATAATCAAGAGAACTTAAACCGTGTGTGGCTGTGGTTTTAGGACTATTTGCGTAATCACCGCGCCGCACATGCAAGCTTACTGCATTTACTTGTGAGATTTGTTCTGCAATTTCAGAATTTTGACCTGAAAATAGCAATTTAAAGGTAAAATCCTTGCGAATATTTTCTGCAAACTCAATAAAATACTTTTCACTCTGCCAATATCCATACAAATACTTATTATCTTCAAGCTGGTTTATGCCGCTCCAATAATTAAAATGGGGCTCTACTACAAAATTTTTATATCTAAAGTTTTTTAGTTGAGGTCTTCTTAAAACTCGCTGCACCAACTTTGCTCTCTGCCAGCCTAAAACATGCGCCAAATCAGTATCAGTAGCTATTTCAGCACGGCAATTAAACAACCTATTAAGCTCAAAACCTTGATGTAATTGATAACCTGAAAAATCTCTCGTATCAAGTTTTAATTGCGCGCCAAGGCTCAGTGACAATGCCCGCCCTGCGGCATACTGAAACATTTGATTGCCGAGACCACCGATAATGTTACTAATAACCATGGGATTACTTGTATGCTACTGCAATCATTGACCTCGACCAAACACGTGGTGGACGCATGCCCAGTCCAATACACAGTAAGTTAGCAAGCAGTTTGGAAGGAAAAAAGATAAGCCATCTAATTGTCTCTATAAAACTTGTTGGCTGAGGTCGCTCATCAAGTATTTTTACTCTTGAAAATCCACTCATCTCAAGAATGCCTTTTAAAACATTCGAAGTCATAGACCACTCGTGCGTTATATCATTATTAGCATCATGTGATCCAAATGGTCCATCAGCACAGGGGGTTCTCAGTATCAAAATACCATTTTCATTTAGCTTAGATTTACATAGCTCTAGAAATTTAAGTGCATCATCTTTTGAGATATGCTCAATAAAATCAATTGATGATATTAAATCGTAGGAATATTGTGAATCTGCGAGTACTGCAAATATATCCTTGGTATCTGCAGGCAATTCCAGTAAATGAGCCAGTTTGACTTGAGACGCATCAAGATCATAACCATAAATGTTTTTGTAACCTTTGGAGCGAAGAAAATACAAAAAATTGCCGTAGCCACAAGGCACATCAAGGCAATTACTATTCATATTGCTAGGTAAGTGATTTTTTAAACGCGCCCAATACCATTTCTCTAGTTTCTTAAAATGCTTTTCCAGCGATTGGCTATCTAACAAACCACGCGCGCTAGTTTGATAGCCGTAGTATTTTTCTTTGTAATTCATTTAATTTTTAATCACCCTCAGAACTCTGAGCAGGTTCAACTTCATCTTGCTCATTAAGCCTGGAAATGACCTCAAATACCACGGAACCACTTGCTGCCTAGAAGCAACGATTGGTAAATTATGCCATATCATTTTCTGATATCCAGAGAAAGCAAGCGTCCCATCATAAAACTGAAAAACATCAGTAACATAGGGCGCAAAAGGCCGTAATTTTTCAAGTGAATTATCACTAATATCAAACAGACTGTAAAACTCTTGTTTAACATAAATCCCATTCAAATCAGTAACAGCAACTAACTCATAACCCTTAGATTTTGCTAGATTTGTAATTGATAAAATAGAATTACCGTGATTGATATTAACGTCTGGCTTTTGAACATATTCAATGTGATTTGCAATACTTTGGTTATATTCAATAATCACCACTTTAGGTGAATACTTAACTAATGAATCCCAAATGTGATAATCGTTACCATCAATATCAATACTCAACAAATCAAAATCTAGAGGGATTGAAGTTTCAGCAAGGATTTCATCGAGGGTATCCTTACCACTGAAATTTACGAATCGATTAAAAAACGTAATTTTATTGTTATCACCAAAAGTTTTAGGCAACTCATTAAACTTTTTAGTATCGGCTTCAATTAAAACACCAAACCAACCATGATTTGCGAGTAACTGGTAAGTGTTACTATATTTTTTGCCGTCCCACGCCCCAAACTCACAACACCATTTATCACCATTTGGAATTAATTCAAAAACTCTTTCTAAAATACCATCCTCGCCTGTTTGTGAAGTAATATTATTCTTATATGAATCAAACCAGTTTGTATCCTCTTGTACCATTAATTTTTTACCTCTAAAGTTTTAACAAGTTTCACATTTGAATTATGTAAACCTAACTTACTCAATTTCTGTAGTTACTTCTTTTAAGAACATAAAACAACCTAGCGCAAAATCTGCACCTCGTTTCTCATCAAATTCAACTGTTGTAATATCCACATTTTCGTAATATTTACCATGATTATCTACGTAAGCTGCAGTAATTAATTTCAAATCTTTGAACAATTCCAATACTTCTAAAGGGGAAAAAGTACGAAGACCATTAAATTGAACTCTAGGGCTACCTATTGGTATTGATAAATACAAATGCCCTCCGACTGACAGCACTCTAATCAATTCTTTGGAAGCTTTTTGCGCACCATTTGGATCGATCGGATCACCATATCTTCCAAGCCCAATATGTTCAATTACATGAAGGGTAGATAAAGACTCCACTGATTCAGATTTAAAAGGAAGTTCAAGTATAGAACCACTAATACACTCAAGATTTCGTAAGTTAGCTTCTAAAGGGCGAATATCAACAAATTTCACTTTAGTTATTGCTGAAAGCACTCCAACAAACTTAACATCTGAGGCCACATCGACATGAATCAATGGATGGCTCCGATAAATTTCAGATGCTGCCCAAGCAGCTTGGTAAAAATATTGGGGATCAAATTTAGTCTGTGATGTTTTATCATGTAAGCAAGGATAAAAATTTAGAAACCTAGCATTACCACCTGATGATTGATATTTACGCCAATCAGAAAAAAACCTAATGTACCTTCCCCAACACGAGAGTGGATGTGTGAATATAGGCTCAAACCACCTATAAATACTTCTTGAAAGAGGCCAAAAAAATGGGCTATTTCTCAAATAGTTTTTAAGTAAACTCAATTTTTCATCCTTTTGTTTATAGCCCATGCAACAGCAAATATAGAAGATGCTGAAAAATCAGCTCTAGCATTATCCCATTTATAAAAATTTCTCACTTCATTTTTCTCTAGTAAATATCTAAGAAAACTAAAAGTAAACTTAGTATTGACTAACTTAATAATGGTGAAGAAAAAAATTTGTTTATAAATTGGACAATGCTGTTTTAAAACATCTTTTACACCTTGCAAAATAACTTGGCTTTTAGATTTAGACTTTACTGCCTCTTGTATGCAACGAAATACAAAATTGCGCCAGCTAATATTAGATATAGCAGTAGAAAAATCTTGTTTTTTAATTTTTTCTATATATTCAAAAAGCTGCAGGTAAATACTGGCGGCAGGCCTTTTAGGCTCTAAAAATTCAGGTAAATTATTAAAAAAAATCTTCCCTTCTTTTGTTTCTTTAAAAACATTAGCCCCATTACTTTTTGCACCTTGCCCGCCTATAGTAAGTGGTGCATCTATAGACACAAAACTTTCTAAATAATGAGCTAAAAGCAAGTCAGAATATACATCTGGGGCAATTCTTGCAAAGATTCTACCTTCTATTTTTTGGATTTTTCTCACCAGATTAGTTGAAACAAAACCATGATATAAAAATGGCAGACTGCCATAATGTTCGCGAAATTCACAAACTTTTTTGAAGATTTTCTTAGTTTGAATTTCCTTAATTTCTCCAGTATTTCCACCATGCATAATATAAAGATTCTGGTGTTCTTTAACAATGTAGTCAGGCCAAAAGTATTGTGCTGGACTGTGCGTTATACACAATGCATTAGGGTGAAGCTGAAGTGCTTGTAAAACATATTCCATGCACGAACTTGTTAACGCATCATCATCACCAATAATTGTAAAAAAATCCGAGGTCACATGGCTAATAGCAAACTCCCAATGCTCTGCCATGGCCAGTTGGGTAGGAGTTTCTGCATAAATTATGCGTTTTGAATTAAAAGACTCAACGCACTTTTTAATTGCTGGGTCTGCTCCGTTGTTTGAAACAATAACCTCGACTTCTGGATACTCTTGATTTAATACGCTTGAAATTGCATCGTACAAATATTTCTCTCTACCTTTTACTGTTGGAATAACAATTTGAAACTTACGGAATTCACTCATGCTTTTGGCCTATTTTTTTACAATGCTGAATAATATAACAGCGTAGATAATCTGCCATTAAACAAGCAGCAGCAACAGAAACTAATACTGTAAACGCAAACCAGCACAATTCATAAACTTTTGACAGACTTTCTATCCATAGAAGTTTACTTAAAATAACGATAACTATTGCCCCAAGTAATGGGGATATTGAATCTTTAAAATACCAAGACCATTTCTCTGTAGGCAATAATTTTTTATACATATAGTGCATGCCTGCCGTTACGTAACCTGCATTTAGCAATGCCCATACCCATGCTGCGCCTACTGCACCATAACGCGGTGTAACCCAAAATATTGCTGGCACTAACAAAGCTACTGCAATTGAGTTTACTTTTACAGCAAAACTAGTCCAACCATGTGCTAATTGCAATTGGTATGGCATCCACATCAAACCATTAAGATAACTACCTAATGCCAACGGTAGCAATATTGGGGCAGTTTCTTTGGCTAAATTAATGTCACCAGACCATAGGTAAATAATATCTTCGCAGAAAAAAATAAGCATCATGGCAACAGGTGCAATTAACACTGAAATTAGCTGTGAGCCCTGATGATATAAGTTTGCAAGCTCTTGCTTCTTTTCTTGTGCCACGTACTTAACCATTTTAGGATATATCGCTTGGGTGGTAGGCGCCGCAATTAATGCAAGCCCACCAGCTACCGTCGCAGCTAGAATGTAGTACCCATAAGCCTCTAGCGTAATTAGCTTTGATAATAAAACTTTGTCTATTTGGGTTAATAACAAAGCCAAAAATGTAATGCCCAACATGCCACTGGCAAATCGCCAAACTTCACTAATAGCCTGTTTTGAAAATTTAGGTACCTTACTAGGTTTTGGTAATGTGCTATAAACGAAAAACACAAGCACTAAAACTGAAGTAATTGAACTTAACAACTGCCAAACAAAAAATACTTTAATACTTGTTGCATACCAAGCCAACACTGCAACCACGCCGCCATAGCGCATTGTAGCAATGACAACACTAACAACATTCACCGCCACTTGCTTTTGAAGGCCAAGCAACGCCCCTTTGTAAATGCCTTCTATAAATCTAAGCGCAATTACAAACCCCATTAATGCAACAGCAGTTGCGACTTCATCGCTACTCAATTTTTGTGCATTTAACCAATGTGTTGCAATATAGCTTGATGACGCCCACACTAAAAGGCACATCACAATCGCCAAAACCACTGCAATAACTTCTAAGCTGCGTAATAAATCATGTATAGATTGCGGCGTGTGAGCGCCCGCCGTAAAACGTGCCATTTCGCGGTTAAGGGTTTGGGTAATGCCCATGTCAAACAAGGTTAACCATGCCTGCATCACTGCATAAAACCCAATTAAGCCATAGGCCTCTACACCCAAATACTGAATATATAAGGGGATAAAAGCCAAGCCCATTAGGGCTGTCCAGCCTTGCCCCAAAAAGTTGGCGATTACGTTCTTTTTCAGAGACAACTAGATTCTTACCTTTTCAACAATACTTTTAATACGCAGCAAAACTTAGCCAACACGTTTTAGGTAACCATCAGGAGCAACTGTAATAAGTAGTTTATTTTGTATGTTTTTATCAATTTCAAACTCTGGGCGTGTTTTTAAATACTCCCAAACCGCAGTTTTGGGGTTATTTCCCGGGCCCCATGGACGCTCACCTGCCAAAGCAGATGGCATATCTTCAACAACAGTATCAAAAACAATACAATAGCTATCTTTAGAAGTTAACAATGCATAGGCTTCCAATTCAGCCAACACATGATCATGTGTATGATTAGAATCAAGGCTAATCAAGATACGTTTATAATTTTTTGCATAATCAAATACTTGCTTAATGATTTCTGGCGCGATTGATGAACCTTGAATCATATCAATACGGTTCGACATGGGGTGTGCTTCAATAGCGACACGATTATGTTCTCTAATATCAATATCGACACCTAAAACACGACGTTTAGGCTTTGCTGGATCAAGCGTCTCACCGTTTTCAATAGCCTCGCAATAATCCAGCATCGCTAAAAAAGAGGCATTCATAATTAATGAGCCACCATGCGCGATTCCTGTCTCAATAATAAGGTCTGGTTTAACTTCCCAAATAAGCTCCTGCATTGCCGCCATATCCTGTGGGTATTGAATAATTGGACGTCCCATCCATGAGAAGTTATAAGAGTATTGAGGAAGAAGAGATGCTTTTAAAAATTCGTGAGCACTCGCCTTCAGTACTTCGTTTCTACCAATAGCATCAATGCGCTCTTTAACTTCTTTTTCAAAACTCATATTAATCTACCTTTATGTAATTAAATTGGTTATTCGATAACTCGACAATCTCTTGAAGATAGTTAGAATTCATCACAAAAATATCATCTCCTTGATGTAATTTTTTCAGCGCCTCGTCAGGTGATGAAATTTGCAGTCCGCTAGCGGCAATAAACTTACCCTGTTTCGCAGGGTTGATATCTATAATAAGGTCTATATTTACACCTGCACGTTGCATATAAAGTGAAAATATCACACCCTTGGAAGCACCACCCCAAATAGCATTCCCTTCACCTTGGGCAATCTTTGCCATGTGGCCAATATTTGATAAAAAATTAGGAGGAAATACAAACTTTTCTTTTTGTTCTAACACGGGCTTTTGTAAAGTAGCTAGCTCAGCGACAACATAAAGATATTGCCCGCCAAAAATATTTCCGCTCTCATATACACTGCCGAACATTCGATGAAAATCAGCAAGACGAAAATAATTTACATGCTCATAAAAAATATCAAACCATGCAGCGTGCTCACATATCCAATCAAAACATGGCACTTCAATATAAATCTTGCCCTTACCGCCATTGGCATCCGCAATCGCACTTAAAAATGCGTATGGGTCTGACACATGCTCTAAGACATGCCTTAATACTATGTTATCCGCCCTTAAACCTAATGCCGCCTCAAAACGAGCTTTGATTACTTTTGGATTTCTACCCTCATACGCTGGGTCAACCCCTTGAATGTCATATCCTTCTTTGCTTAAATACTCTAGAAAATGTCCTTTGCCACAACCTACCTCAATAATAGATTTTCTTGAAAAGTGTTTTTCAATAATTGCTTTCACATTCTCAAGGTGTTGTTGAAAAACGGATGAACAAGCCTGCTCATTTTGATAGTCAGCATCATATTCAAGCAAACTTGCATCGAATGCATTGTTAAAAATCAGTCCAGTATCCATGTCCTGGACTAATACTATGTTTCCTTTTGGGCAAGCCAGCGCTGCACTACGGTCAGCAAACATCTTATTTTGGAACACAGGTAGCGCCTCTACCTTAAATAGCTCACGTTGATTCATGTCTTGTCCAATATTAGATCCAAATGTTTTCTATCACCCCAAAACTCCATTGGTTCGTAGTCTGGATAAGGGTAGAAGCCAAGATTCAGTTCAATTTTCCAATTATTTTCATGTAACCATTTCTCTACCTGTTCATGCACAGAAATTGGCTTTCCAGAACATATATTAATTGGTCCAGCATCGCGCTCTGCTAGTGCCAAATTAACAATTTGGCGTGCGACCTCTTCAACCGGCAAATAGTCACGCAATTGTTCACCGCCAGACATATTAAACACTTTATCGCCACGCTTAACAGCCTCTAGTAGTTTGGGATAAAGTGACGTGTTAGGCTGATTTTCTCCATACATATAAAAAAGCCTTGCCCAAGTTAAGTTAAAAGGTTTAACAGCTTTCAAAAACTCTAATTGTTTGCGTAAAGCATCTTTAGCATAACCGTATGGATTGTTAGGTTTTGTTTGCATATCTGCTGACAGTGCCCCAGATTGCATGCCGTATTCAAAGCATGTTCCTACCACAAATAATGAGGCCAAGCCGCCATCAATTAACCTATTTAAAAACATGTATTGCTTTGGTAGTTCATTTTCAAAATGATGTAGAGATTTGTAATTTGGCAAGCCATCCCAAGCGAGGTGTATCAAGACATCGGGAGCACCTATTTTCTCAAAAATATTAGCACTACAATCATCTATAGCCAGCTCTATAACATTAATTGATTTGTCCAAATTAGCTAATTTATTTGCATGCCGCGTAACTGCGTAAATTTCTACTTTTTCTGAAAGCAATGCATTTAGCACGTGACGGCCAATAAACCCGCTAGCTCCTGTAACCGCGACTTTCATAGTTTTTAGTTAATCTCTAGCGTTGGTACAGCGGTGATAAACTTACCGCCCCACTCTTTTATATAATTTAGCTGCTCAGTCACTTCGTGTCGCAGGTTCCACGGCAATATCAACACATAGTCAGGCTTTTCTTGACGAATTATGTTTTCATCCACAATCGGAACCCGGCTACCAGGCAAGTATTTATTCTGTTTTGCAGGGTTGCGGTCTATTACCGCTGATAACAAATCTGGACGCACGCCTGCGTAATTCAGCAACGTATTACCCTTGGCTGCAGCGCCGTATCCAATAACTTTTTTACCTTCACGTTTGGCTTTAATCAAAAATTCTACCAAATCGTATTTAATGCGATTTGCGCGTTGCTGAAAATCAGCATAATAAGATTCTGTCTTTATGCCAGCTGTCAGTTCCCGCTTTAAGAGCGCTGTTACTGCTGCCGTTACTTGGTGCTGGCCTTGATCAATTCGCTGCGCAAAAACTCGCAGGCTACCACCGTGGGTGCTGATTTCCTCAACATCAAACACCTGCAAGCCATTATGGCTAAAAATGGTATCTACCGCAGTTAGTGAGAGATATGAAAAATGTTCATGGTATATCGTGTCGAATTGCGTATGTTGTACCATTTGCATAAGATGAGGAAACTCGAACGTTGCCACGCCATTTGGTTTAAGTAAATGGGCAAACCCTGCCACAAAATCGTTAGTATCAGGCACGTGGGCAAGCACATTGTTTGCGGCAGTTAAATCTGCCTGTTTGCCTTGTGATACTAATTTTTTAGCAAGCTCAACACCAAAAAATTCTTCAACAATTTCAATGCCATTTTCTCTGGCAGCCTTTGCAGTGCTTGCTGTTGGCTCTATACCTAGGCACGGGATATTTTTTGCTTTAACGTACTGAAGTAAGTAGCCATCGTTTGCTGCAACCTCTACGACATGTGATTTCTCATTTAGGCCAAAACGGCCCACCATACTGGCAACATATTGCTCTGCATGCTTTAACCAAGAGGTTGAAAATGAGCTAAAGTAAGCATAATCAGCATCAAATAGTTCTTCTGCACCTGCATAATCTTCAGTCTGCACTAGCCAACATTCACTGCAAACAAGCACTTTGAGCGGAAACCATTTTTCTGGCGCCTTAAGTGTTTTTTTAGTCAGATAGGCATTCGATGGTGGAGCACTACCTAAATCAATCAATGGCAGCATCAGCTCATTGCCACAGTGGCGACATTTCATACAACTATTCCTTCAAAATCATTTTTAATCATGGGATGTGAACGATCCCGCTCAGAAAGCTCTGTAATTTCAAGTGGCCACGTAATACCAATTTTTGGGTCTATCACATTCAATGCCGCTTCTGCATCTTTACAATAAGGTGCTGAATGTAAGTAAATCAATTCACAGCCTTCACATAAGGTTTGAAACCCGTGGGCAAAACCTTCTGGTATCAACAAACTGCGTCGATTATGCGCACTAAGCACTTCTCCGTGCCACTGTAAAAACGTCGGTGAATCTTTACGTAAATCTACCACCACATCAAATATCTCGCCTTTAATGCAGCTCACTAATTTAATTTCCGCATGCGGGGGCCGCTGGTAATGCAAGCCTCGCACTGCACCCTTATTACGCGTAAGCGTATGGTTAATCTGGCTGATAGATTTATCGAAACCATAATTCGCAAATTCCTTAGCACAATAAAAACGGCTTAAAAAACCACGCTCATCTTCAATCGGCTTACGCTGCACAATTTTCAACCCAG
This sequence comes from Methylotenera sp., assembly GCA_040079935.1. Classification (GTDB taxonomy): domain Bacteria; phylum Pseudomonadota; class Gammaproteobacteria; order Burkholderiales; family Methylophilaceae; genus Methylotenera_A. The sequence goes on along the minus strand of JBEBJI010000020.1, from coordinate 14,626 downwards.
CCAAAGGCAAATCAAAGCAATCAAATCGTTGCATCACCTAAACCTTAGCCACTTTTTGATACGTTGCGATCTGATCCAAGCTGAATTGCCTCATATCTTTTTGATTGTGCCAAGCTTGGTGCCAATCTACAATTTTTTCTAACGCAGTTTCCAGATTCCACCTTGGCTGCCAGCCAAGTTGAGATCTCGCCTTGCTACTATCAAGCTTTAAATAATTGGCTTCGTGTAACTGGGGTTGCTCGTCCATTTTCCAACTGGCGTTTGGTATTGTTGCTATTAGCTTATCCACAATCCAAGCTACACTTTGTGCATCTTCATCAGATGGTCCAAAGTTCCAGCCTTGCGCAAATTTATCACCTTGAGTGTATAAACTCTCAGCAAGCAGCAAGTATCCTGCCAGCGGCTCTAAAACATGCTGCCATGGGCGTATCGCGTTTGGAGAACGGATAATAAGCGGCTGATTTTTGTCTATTGCACGTAAAAAATCTGGAATTAATCGATCTTCTGACCAATCGCCGCCGCCAACCACATTGCCTGCTCTCGCGGTGGCAACTGCAACCCCTACCTCAGCTAAAAATGAGCGTCTATAGGCTGCTGTTACAAGCTCAGAACAACCTTTACTGCTTGAATATGGATCATACCCGCCCATAGCATCATCTTCAGTATATGGCTTTAACGACTCTCTATTTTCGTAGCATTTATCGGTAGTGATATTAATGACCGCACGAACTGAAGCTGTTTTACGCACAGCCTCTAAAAGATTCACCGTGCCCATTACATTTGTCGCGTACGTTTCTACAGGCTCCGCATAGGAATACCTTACTAATGGCTGTGCAGCCAAATGAAAAACTATATTTGGTTGAGCCGTTTGCATCGCTTTTTCCAAAGATGATGCATCGCGAATATCGGCGATAGTACTGCAAGCCAAGCTTTCAGATATTCTTGCTACTGTAAAAAGATTAGGAGTAGTCGGTGGATTTAATGCATAACCAAAAACCTCTGCACCCAGACTTTTTAGCCATAGCGACAACCAGCCGCCTTTGAAGCCCGTATGGCCTGTTACAAAAACTTTTTTACCTTGCCAAAAGCCTGACACTATTCCCAAACTTTCCAGGGAGCCTGTCCACTTTGCCAAAGATCTTCAAGTTGGTTTTTTTCACGCAAAGTATCCATAGGCTGCCAAAACCCACCGTGTTCAAAAGCCATCAATTGGCCATCCGCTGCCAATTTTGTTAACGGCTCACCTTCCCAGCTCGATTGGTCATTTTGCACATATTTTAAACATTCAGGTGACAACACAAAAAAACCACCATTAATCCAACCTCCATCGCCTTTTGGCTTCTCTGTAAAACCTTTCACCATGTTTTCATTCATATTTAAAGCACCATAACGTCCAGGTGGCTGTACGGCAGTGACAGTGGCCAATTTGCCATGTTTTTTATGAAAATCTATAAGAGAAGACACATTGACATCCGCAACTCCATCACCATAGGTAAAACAAAAAGCTTCTTCATCTTTCACGTAATCTGTAACGCGTTTTAAACGACCACCAGTGAGTGTTTCTTCGCCAGTGTCTACAAGAGTAACCCGCCAAGGCTCAGCCTTACGCTGATGCACTTGCATTTCGTTATTCTGCATATCAAAAGTAACATCTGACATATGCAAAAAGTAATTGGCAAAATACTCTTTAATAATGTAGCCTTTATAGCCACAGCAAACAATAAAATCATTAATGCCGTGCGCAGAATAGAGCTTCATGATGTGCCACAAAATAGGCTTGCCGCCAATTTCAATCATTGGTTTAGGCTTAAGATGCGTCTCTTCTGAAATACGCGTACCTAGCCCACCCGCTAGAATGACAGCTTTCATTAAACATTCCTCATTTTCATATAGTTTTGGTAAGCCAACATTAGTCCGTCTGAGAGTTTGGTGTTTACATTCCACCCCAGCCGATTCAACCTGCCAGAGTCCATGAGCTTTCTCATGGTGCCACCAGGCTTAGAGGTGTCGAACATAATCTGACCATTAAAGCCTACTACTTCTTTCACTAGATTGGCTAGCTCTGCTATCGTTAAATCACTATTACTGCCCAAATTAAGCAAGGGCGGTAAGCCATCATTTCTATCTGCTGCCAGCATCGGTTTGAATTGTGCTTCTGGCAAATTGATCACATATATGCACGCTTCTGCCATGTCGTCACTGTATAAAAACTCACGTTTAGGTGTGCCTGTGCCCCATACCGTAACTGTTGGTTGATTGTTAACTTTAGCTTCATGAAACTTGCGAATGAGCGCAGGGATGACATGACTGTTTTCCAGGTGATAATTATCGCCTTCCCCATATAAATTGGTTGGCATGACAGCCAAATACTGCGTGCCATATTGTCGGTTATAGCTCCAGCACATCTCGATACCTGCAATTTTAGCCAGCGCGTATGGGCGGTTGGTGGGCTCTAACTCACCAGTCAACAAATATTCTTCTTTTATCGGTTGTGGGCAATCACGTGGATAAATGCAGCTAGAGCCTAAAAACAATAGGCGTTTAACTTTGTTTTCATATGACTGATGAATGACGTTGGTTTGAATAGCCAAGTTCTCATGTATAAATTCTGCGGGGTAAGTGTTGTTGGCATGAATGCCGCCCACCTTAGCTGCCGCTAAAAATACGTACTCTGGCTTTTCTGCTGCGAAGAAATTTGCAACAGCTTGCTGATTGGTTAAATCTAGCTCGGCATGGGTGCGCGTGACGATATTGCTATAGCCTTGCGCTTTCAGCTGACGCATCAAGGCTGAACCCACTAGCCCACGATGCCCTGCTACATAGATTTTAGATTGCTTGTCCATGTCTGGTGGTTTGTCTACTCGTGGTAATCCATGGCTTGATAGCCGTGTTCCTTGATTAACTCATCACGCTGAGCGGATTTATAGTCTTCTCGCACCATTTCAGCGACCAGTTCATGGAAGGTAATCTTTGGACTCCAGCCGAGTTTTTGTTTGGCTTTGCTTGGATCACCCAGCAAGGTTTCTACTTCGGTCGGGCGGAAGTATCTTGCATCAACTTGCACGATACATTGATCGTTCCAGTAGCCCTTCTCTTCCACACCGCTGCCCTGCCAGGTAATTTGCATGTTCAGCTCTTTAGCGGCCGCATTGACGAAGTCGCGTACGCTGTATTGCACGCCTGTCGCAATGACAAAGTCTTCTGGTGTTTCTTGCTGCAGCATGAGCCATTGCATTTCTACATAGTCTTTGGCATGTCCCCAGTCACGCAGAGCGTCCAAGTTGCCTAAATATAAGCAGTCCTGCAGACCAAGGTTGATGCGGGCTAACGCTCTGGTAATTTTACGGGTGACAAAGGTTTCGCCGCGTACTGGTGATTCGTGGTTAAACAGAATACCGTTACAAGCATAAATGCCGTAGGCTTCGCGATAGTTGACGGTAATCCAGTAGGCGTAAAGTTTAGCCACCGCGTAAGGGCTACGTGGATAAAATGGTGTAGTTTCTTTTTGTGGGGTTTCTTGTACTAAGCCATAAAGTTCTGAGGTGGAGGCTTGATAGAACTTGGTTTTCTTTTCCATACCAAGAATGCGAATGGCTTCAAGTATACGCAGGGTACCGATGCCGTCTGCATTGGCGGTGTATTCTGGCATTTCAAAGCTCACTGCGACATGGCTCATGGCAGCAAGGTTATAGATCTCGTCAGGTTGCGTTTGCTGAATAATGCGCATTAAGTTGCTAGAATCGGTTAAATCGCCATAGTGCAAAACGAAGTTTTTGTTATTGACATGCGGGTCTTGATACAGATGGTCTATGCGGTCGGTATTGAACGATGAAGCCCGGCGTTTTACACCATGTACGATATAGCCCTTGCCAAGCAAAAACTCGGCAAGATAAGCGCCATCTTGCCCAGTAACGCCAGTAATTAAAGCAACTTTAGTCATTTTTACTCACTTTTCTACAGCTCGTCCATATGTATCATCAAACCGCACAATATCATCCTCACCCACGTAGTCGCCACACTGCACTTCGATAATAGCAAGGGGGTCAGCGCCTTTATTTTCTAGCCGATGCTTGTGGGTTTTTGAAATATAAGTCGATTGATTTTCATTTAATGTAAACTCAATTTCGTTATTGGTAATCGTGGCAACGCCTGATACCACTACCCAATGCTCCGCGCGGTGTTTATGCATTTGCATAGAAAGCTTCGCACCCGGGTTCACCACAATACGTTTGATTTTAAAATTTATACTTTCTTCCAGCACTGTGTAACTGCCCCACGGACGATAGACAGTTTGATGAATCTCGGTCAATTCCGGACGCTTTGCTTTTACTTGAGCGACCAAATTTTTAATGTCTTCTGAGCGACTACGATCGCAAACTAGCGTTGCATCAGCGGTTTGAATCACTGCTATATTTTTTAAGCCCAAGGTCGCCACCACGCCTTTGCTAGACCACACTAAACTGTTTTGCGTGTCGTCGCTATACACCTCGCCGTGTAGCACATTGCCGTCAGCATCTTTCATGTTTTTTGCGTAAATCGAATCCCAACTACCTAAGTCGCTCCAAGCCATATCCACTGGCACCACGGCTACTTTTTCTGCCTTTTCAGCAAGACCATAATCCATCGATAGATTAGGAAATTCTGCATATTGTTGTGTTAAAGTATCGGCCTGCAAGCCTCGTACTTGCTGGTCTACAGCGGGTTGATATTTTGCCAGCATTCCCATAAACGCACTGGCTTTAAACACAAACATACCGCTGTTCCACAAATAACCATCCTGCAAAAACTGCTTCGCCTTGGCCAAATCAGGTTTCTCGACAAATTTATCGACTGCATAAACTGGCATTTCACCCTGTTTTAGTGCTTTGCTACTAGGTTTAATGTAGCCGTAACCAGTCGCAGGTTCGTGTGGCTTAATGCCCAACAGCACCAAATATTCTAGCTCTGCAATTTCTTCTGCAGCTTGCCAGGCCTGTAAAAATGTGGATTGATTGTCTATAGCGTGGTCGGATGCAAACACACCAATAATCGCATCTGGGTCTTGTTGAAAAATCTGATAAGTCGCCCAAGCAACAGCAGGTAGTGTATTGCGTGCACAAGGTTCAGCCAGCACATTTGGAATAGAGTCTGGCGCAATTTCAGCTAGCTGGCCTTTTACTTCAAACTTATGATCTTCATGCGTCACAGTAAATAAATTTGCCGCATCCACATGTTTTAATAAACGGCTTGCAGTCTGCTGCAGCAAGGTTTGCTCGCCATTAAGTGCAAGTAGTTGCTTCGGTCTTAGCGTGCGGGAGAGTGGCCATAAGCGCGTGCCAGAGCCACCACAAAGGATGATGGCGTAACGATTACTCATAATTGACCGACCTCACGATTAGTTAATTGAAACGCTTCACGGCGCAACTCTTTAATTTCTGCCTCTAGGTTGGCATATTCCTGCATTTTTATTTTTAAAAATTGTGCTGTTATCATAGATTTCGCTTCAATTCCACTTGGCGTAAGCAAATACATATAGGCGAGTTTGTTGTTACTGTTTCGAAAATTAGTAGCTTTCAACAAACCCTTTTCAATCAACGCTTTTAAACAAAAATTAACGCGACCTAAACTAACATCTAGCGCGCGCGCTAAATCGCGCTGGCTAATTTCTGGGTTAGCTTCAAGTATTTTCAATATTTTGTAGCGGTATTCGTCCGTTAACATACAGTTTTACAATCTACCGTTCAATCATTGAACGCAGTTTAGCAAGCTTTACAATATTAATGCAAGTAATTATTAGTGCTAATAATTAGCCTATGCCAGTAAATCTTTTAATCTCACGCGCTTGGCGCTTGGTTGGACGGCCTAATCCACGTGGGCGAAGCGCGTGGTCGGCTTCTCGTGTGATTTTTGCATTTTCATGCTTTTGTTTGCTAGCTTCAGTTTCTACATAAAGCAACGAGGCTTCTGGCGCACCGCGGCGAATATTGGATAAACCAATCACTTCTACTTCAATCTCGAAATCTTTATTACGAATTGCAATCACCATGCCAATTTTCACTTCTTTGGCGGGCTTGGCACGGTCACCATCCACGCGCACTTTGCCGCCATCTAGCGCATCCGCAGCGAGACTGCGCGTTTTAAAAAAACGTGCTGCCCACAACCATTTGTCTAAACGGCATTTTTCTAAATCGGACTTGTTGCCTTTATCTTCAGACATACCAAAATTTTAAGTAAATAAAGGTAATAGCAAGAGATAAATAAACCACAAAACTTACTAGCAACAAGCCTGCAGACCATGCTGTAGGCCGCGCCCAGCTAGGCAGTTCAGGCGCCAATAATCGATGATTTAGCAAATACAGCGCAACTGGAAACATCACCGTGCCAGCAAATCCAATCAGTGCGCTCAGCAAAATTAAGCTGCCAGGCGCATCTAAAGTCATGGTGAAACCAGTGATAATTGTCAACACGCCAAATATCGCAAAATACCACTGACGCATAGCGTATTTACGCGCTTTGGGGAAAAGCGTATGAATAATGTCGGCCTGTGTGCGACTGACCGCATCGGCCGTCGCTAGCCAAGTATCCGCCAAAAACGCCGCTGCAACCACTAAAAATAAGGCTTTGCCGAAGGCACCCCAACTCACCTCAAAAAACTGCGCTTGCACCACGGCAATTTCGTATTCTTGTGGAATCAACCCTTTGGGGTATAGTAGCGCCCAAGCCAGCAAGCACATCATCAGTGTGGTCAACAAATTTCCTAAAATGCCGATGGAAATGTCTAAAGTTAAAAATCGGCGCCATTGTTGCCACAATGCCTTATTTTCTGCACTATCAATTGGGATGAAACCTTGCGTGGTTTCAACTTCGCTTTTCACCCCACCAGTGATGCGCGGCATATGCGCCGCCATGCCGCTACCTTTATCGCGCAACCAATACGAGTAAAACAATATCCAAAACCCGCCTAAACCCGCAAACGTTATCGCCGTCAGCAATTTGCTTGCATCCGCGTTATCCCAATTACTTGGCAATGAAGTTGGTACTTGAATTAACCCATAAGAGAAGCTCTGGAAGGCTCGTATTACTTGACTCTCAGAGCATGCCCATAACAGCCCAAAAACAGTAATTAATGCAACAATTTTCATGAAATTTTCGATGAATTTATAAATATGCTGACTTAAAAATACCGAAACCGCAAATAGTAAAATCGTCGCATAGCCCCAAAAGTATGTTTGCGACTTCGAGCTCCAGCCAATGGGAAAGTGGGTCAATTCAGCCAAAGCCGTGCCGCCAGCACTTGCAAATGCGCCAAACCATAAAAATGATAGTGTCATCAAAATCCACAAAAAAATGCCGAATTTTTTGCTTAATCGAAAGAAGCCTTGAAAGATACTCTCCCCTGTAAGCAAGGTGTAGCGCCCTATTTCACGCGAAATTGGATATTGCAACAAGCATGCTGGAATGAGCAAACTCAAAAAAGTAAGGCCGTATTTTGCGATTAAATACGGCCACCAAATCAGCTCGCCACTGCCTTGCGCAAGCGCCATCCAGACAATACCTGGACCAAGCGCAACCCATAAACTAGGCATCGCAGGCAAGTTTTTTTGTGAGAATTTTAAATAAGGTGATTTCAAGTTTAAAAACTAAAGTCTAAGCTAATTTTTTTGAGATTTTGGTTGATTGCTTTCTAGCGTCTTGCGATAACCCGCCAAAGTCGCCTCAGCGTGCCCCATGACTGTGTTTTTAGCATAGCTACCAGTCTTATTCTGCGAGCCTGCTGGCTTTCCTGTTAAATATTCTATGCCTTCCAAAACATGGTCAATTGCAATAATTCGGAAGTCACCATTCTCAACGGCTTGTATGACAGTTTTATCTAACAGTAAATGGCGCTGATTACGCTTAGGAATAATCACTCCCTGCTTGCCATTCAAACCCAACGCTTGGCACACGCGGAAATAGCCTTCAATTTTCTCGTTCACACCACCAATCGGCATCACTTCGCCAAACTGGTTCAGCGCACCCGTCACCGCAATACCTTGCTGAATTGGTAAATTAGCCATGGCAGAAAGCAGCGCAAACAGTTCGGCGCAGCTGGCAGAGTCACCTTCTACACCGTTATACTCTTGCTCAAACACCAACGATGCATTCAGACTTAAAGGCGCTAAATGGCTAAAACTCGCACTTAACCAGTTTTGCAGAATAAAAATGCCTTTGTCGTGATTCGGGCCGCTCATATTCACTTCGCGGTCAATGTTAATCAAGCCTTTACCGCCAGGGTAGCAACGTGCGGTTATGCGAATCGGCGAGCCAAAACTGGCATCTCCCAGCTCGATATGCGTCAGGCCATTCACTTGACCGACCACTTCGCCCTGCACTTGAATCAGCAACTCATTATCGATAATCGAATCGCGAATTTGCTCCTCGAAGTAGCGATTGCGCGCGGATTTTGCTTGAATAGCCATTTGCACATGCGCCGCCTCGACCACCTTAACATCGCCTGCAAACGCTACGCTTTCAAGCATCAAGCGTTCTAAAAGCGCAAAATTAGTGCTAATTCGGGTTTGATCTTCTTCCAAGCGCTGAAGCGCGCCAATCAAGCCTGCGACTGCCTCGCGCGTAAAATGTGCACATTGGTGCTGCACACATTTTTGCGCCACAAAACCTGCAATCGCCGCATAGTTTTCAGCATTCGCCAAAATACGTTCGGCAAACTCTACTTTAATAGGGAAATGATTGAAAAAGTCGGGCTGTTCATCTAAGCAGTCGTAGAAATCTTCACGCGTGGCAATCAACACCAGTTTGACCTGCAAGGGAATGAGCGTGTTATTTGTCACATAACCCGCGCTTTGCACGCTACTACTCGCATCTTCAATTTGCAACGCACCATTGCGCAAAAATCGGTGCAATTTCTCAATCATTTGCGCGCCATTTTGCTCGTCATTCAGCAAATCTCGCAGATGCAACAACAACATACCGCCATCCGCCTTGTGTAGATTGCCTGCGCGCAGACGTAAAAAATTTGGCAGCGCAGACGACTCAGATGCGCTCTCAAGCGCGCCGAATAAGGATTGCAGGCTGGGATCATTATCGTAAATGACTGGTTGATTTAAACTTTGTGACAAAGTATTTTGATTATCGACCAGTAAATTCACGCGAAAACGTGCAAAAAAAGTTTCGTTAATCAAACCTTCGAAATGATTATCTGACTCACTGTTTGTTGATGGCTGCCAAGCTTTTAAGTAAGCCAAAGTTTCTTGTTTGATTAAGCTAACATATTGATTCAAAGAATCTTTACAGTCTTTCAGTCCAGTTTCCAAAGCCACAATTGCGCTATCCAGCCATTGCTCGGCATGAGTCAACATGGTCTGCTGATTCTTCGCCGCTGCAATATTAGGCATTTCCAACATCAGCGCGCGCGCAAAAGCATCCATCTCAGCACGCAACTTGCTGCCCATGCCCACTGGTAGCTTCACTAAAGTGGGTTGATTTAATTGCTCAAAATCGTAAATCGCCACTAAATCGTAAAGCGAAATCAAACCAGTAAGTTGTGTTACAGCTTTTTGCTTTGCAACCTCGTGCATGGCACTTTGCATGAGTGAGCTACGGCCACTGCCATGCTCACCCAACACAATTAAGTTAAAACCACTTTGGCGTAAATTTAAACCAAATAACGCGGCTTTTTTGGCCTCGCTTTGCGCTACCCATCCATGAATATGTGGCTGGTAACCGATTGAATTACCGAGTAATTCTGAAGTATTTTTAAACTTAAAGTCGTTTAAAACTATCGTCGCGTTTAATTCGATTGCTTTTAAAATTTGCATGATTTTATATTAGTTTTTCTGCCAACGCGCTTTGGCCGCGTCGTCTGATAATTTCGCTTCTACCCAGCGCTCACCTTGATTGGTGGCTTCTTTTTTCCAAAATGGCGCGCTAGTTTTGAGATAATCCATAATGAATTCACATGCCTTAAAGGCATCACTGCGATGTGCGCTTGTGACTGCAACCAGCACAATTTGGTCCTGCGGTTTTAGAGCGCCAACACGATGAATAATCAGGCTGTCGACAATATCCCAGCGAACTGTTGCTTCTAATTCAATAGCTTGCAGTGACTTTTCAGTCATTTCAGGATAATGCTCCAGCGTCAGCGTGTTCACTGTATCGCCGTCATTTACGTCTCGTACTAAACCCACAAAACTCACAATTGCACCCACACTTTTTTTATTTTTTCCCTGCCCTGCAGATCTCATGGATGTTAGCTCCTGGGCATGGTCAAAATCCTCTGTTTGAATGCGAATTGTCATATTAAAGCCCCTCGCCACCTGTGGAAGAGGGGTTGGGGAGAGGGGTAGCTGTCTGTAAATGCTGCAATATCACCGTTAAAACCCCTTCTAAATTTTCAAAAATTTGATTGTTCCAAAACCGCAGCAGTCGAAACCCCAGCGCATCTAACTCAGCATCACGTACTAAATCTTTAGCACTATCAAAATAGTTGCCCGCCGTCAATCTCAACAATCAGTTTTTGCTCAAAACACACGAAATCTACAATAAAGTCGCCGATAGGTACTTGCCGTTTAAATTTATAATTCATCAACCTACCTGCCCGCAGTGCATGCCAAATCTTGTGTTCAGCATCGGTTTGGTTAGCACGTAGCTTCTTAGCGAACTCAATGTTTTTGTGTGGCAACACCCTCTCCCTAACCCTCTCCCATCTAGGGAGAGGGTACATAAATTTAGCCGCCAGTTACTGGAGGGAAAAACGCAACTTCATCGCCTGCGTTAATTTTAGCTAAATCATCTACCAATGTGTGGTTAATCGCAGCGCGCACCACCTGCTTACCATTGAACAAATTCGCCCAATTTTCACCGCGCAGTGACAAGTGGTTTTTAAGCGCTGTCACAGTTGAAACATCACTTGGCAACGCAATTTCTTCGGTCGAATAATTCACCGCTTCTTTGATTCTTGCAAAATATAATATTTTTATATTCATAAAGTTACAATATTAACTTAATCTTAATTATCATGCTTTGTTATCATTCTAGTTTATCTTCTACATCATCAACAATATCCAATAAATCCACTGGTGTATTGCTCAATTCCACCCGCTCAATTTGCTTAAACCGGTTGGTGATTTTTTGGCTAGAAATATGCACTTCTTGCGCGTTATCGTGCGCTTGACGAATGTTGTCAGCCAGCTTTTTCATGCGCACATCAAAGCGCTCAAAATCTTTGCTTAAGCGTCCCAGCTCATCTTTAATAATATGCACTTGCTTGCGCATTTCCACGTCTTTTAGCACCGCACGCGCGGTGTTGAGAACCGCCATCAGCGTCGTCGGCGAAACCAACCATACGCGCTTATTCATGGCGTAATCAATAATCTCAGGATGATACGCGTGAATTTCCGCAAATACTGCTTCGGCGGGGATAAACATCACAGCACCATCGCTGGTGACATTCGGAATAATATATTTGCTGGCAATATCATCCACGTGTCTTTTAATATCGAGCTTAAATTGCTTCTCAGCCGCATTCTGCAAGGCTTCCGAGAGGGTGTTATCGAACATTTTGTGGTAATTTTCCAGCGGAAATTTGCTGTCAACCGCCACCGTTCCAGTCGGTTCAGGCAGAAAAAGCGCGCAATCCACACGCGAGCCGTTGCTAAACGTATACTGCATTTTATAGCTATCATTAGGCAATACGTTGCGCACCAAGCCTTCCAGCTGAACCTCCCCGTAAGCGCCACGGCTACGCTTATCACCCAACAACTCTTGCAAGCTGACCATATTCACGGTTAAGCCATCAATTTTCTTTTGCGCCTCGTCAATTGTAGCCAAGCGTTCCATCACGCTAACAAAGGTTTCGTTGGTCTTTTTAAAGCCCTCATCTAAACGCTCGCTCACCTTGCCAGAAATCAAGTCCAACCTGTCTTCCACGGTTTTGCTCAAGCTTTCAAAAGTTTGATTGAGTTTTTCTAAAAGCTCTTCGCGGTTTTTGGCGAGATTCTCCGTTTGCGCTAGTTTTGAGCCGTGCATCGCATCACGCGTTTGCTGCAACTCCTGCGTCACTGCATTTTTGAGCAAATCGGCACTGCCCTGCGAGGCAATATTCATGCGGTCTCCAAGCTTGGTCAAACCGTCATTTAAATCAATCAACATCGCGCGATGCTTGTCTTCTAGCTGACTTAACAACGCTGCATTTTTGCTGCTGCTAAACTCGCGCCAAGCCAGCCATGCCAGCAAAAAAATTGCTAACACCAAAAGTAAGACTATAATTTCGTTCATGCGTATCATTATAAACCACTGTCGAAGATTCGCCCTATGACAAAACTCAGACTTCTCATCGGCCATTGGCTGGCCAACCTTACACGCAAATTAAAAAATAACTTCTACATTTATTTAGCGGCACTGCTGACTGTATTGGTGTTGCTGGACGCCAGCGCGCTTGGCGTGGGCTTAAACATGCGCGATAAAGCCTTCGATTTTATGGTGAAATATCGCGTGTTGCAGCCCAAAGCTGATGCAGATATTGTGATTGTGGATATTAACGAAGCCAGTTTGAGTGCGTTTGCAAAAGAATATGGCCGCTGGCCTTGGCCACGCCAAGTGTTGGGTGAATTTGTTGAGAATATTCAGGCGCAAAATCCCAAGGCGATTGTGTTCGATATTGTGTTTAGTGATGCCGATATTTACAACCCCGACAGCGACGCATATTTCAACGAAGTCATCACCGCTTGCGAAAATTGTTTCTTCCCGATTTTACGTTTAGATGCATCGCAAGATAATTTAAGCGAGCTTAAATACGCACAAATACCTGGCCTGCAGGCTAATAGCGATGCGACGACTGACGTGACCAAAGATGCAACCATAGCAGCAGTTCTGCCACATTTTAAAGGCGCACTCAAAGCTGGCCGCCTCGGCACGCACAATGTTTACCCCGATACCGACGGTATTGTGCGCGAATACCGCATGCTACATAACGATGCAGGTTGGCGCTTGCCTGCATTGCCTTTTGTGGTGGCAGACTTTGCTGGCGGCAATGTGCAGGTTATACCGCAAAATATGTTGCTAAACTGGCGCGGCAAGCCATTTACCTACACTTACACCACATTCAGCGATGTGTTTACAGATTTGACGAGCAAAGATAAAAAACGTCCGCAAGATGAGTTTAGCAACAAAATCGTCATTATCGGCTCTACCGCGCCTGGGCTTTTCGACATTAAACCAACCGCCATGGATAAGCAATTTCCGGGTGTGGAAATCCTCGCAACCGCAGTAGATAACGCTAAACGCGGCGATTACCTCAAAGTGTGGCGCGGCAAAATGCCTTATATTTTGATGAGCCTAGCGCTAATTTGGCTGACCACTTTGGCGTTTTATTTCAAAATGAACAGAGATCGCTTCAACTCGCTATTTACGGGCAGCCAAATCGGGCTTTTGGTGCTTTCATATATCGCCATTAACGTTAGCAATACCTATTTAGATTTAACTGCACCACTATTATGGGCGGCGGCTTACTTTGGCGTTGCCAAAATTTATGCGCTGGCCACAGACCGCGCGCTGCAACGCTGGCTGGCGTTTGGTGTGAAATCGGACGCGGCAGAATCGAGCGTGCTGATGATGCTGATTTTGGTGGAAGCGAGCGAACCGCTAACCGACGCATTGCAGACAAAGCTTGAGCGAAAGGTTGAGCTTATCAGCAAAACACCCAGCACCATTGAGGCGCTATCTGGTGCGCAAAGCGGCATTTGGGGCTTATTTGGCGACATGATTGTGGTTAGTTGGGTATTTGCCGACACCAAACCCGAGTATGCGGCAGCCGCTAAGCAAGATGCGCAAGCCATTGCCAGCCAACTCACAACTTTAATCGCAGAATTAGGTCTACCAACTGACACCGCCACGCGTTATGCGTTGCATGAAGGTAAATTATTGAATCAATCTAGCCTAGCTTCTCAATGGCGCACGCTGTTTGCGCAAGCAGTAATTAAGTTAGAACACGAAAATAACCATAAGGATTTAGCATGAAAGATTTAATATGAAAAGCATAGTAAAAATTGCTTTTATTATTGCCCTGGGAGCCAGTATCCATGCGCTTGCTGGCGATGCTGGAACCGCACTTAAAGCAGATACTTTGCGCAAAGAGCCTTACGCCGATGCTAAAACGGTTGGTAGCCTAGCCAAAAATGACAGCGTGGAAATTCTCAGCAAGAAAGGCGCTTGGCTGCAAGTAAAAAGCAAGAAAAGCACGGGTTGGGTGAGGCTGCTTTCGGTTAAACGCGGTGTAGGGTCCAGTAGCGGTAGCAGCATGGCAGATATCGCCAGCGGCCGCGCTGGCACTGGCAAAGTGGTTTCGACCACGGGTATTCGCGGTTTGAGCGCAGAAGAATTAAAAGCCGCAAAGTTTAACGAAGAAGAAATAAAAAAAATGGAAAGCTATCAAACCTCTACCGGCGATGCGCAAAACTACGCCAGGGCGGGGGGGTTGAGCGCCACCAAAATGGCGTATTTGAAAGGAGCCCAAAAATGAAATTTTCAAACATGAATAAATTATTATTAAGCTTATTTCTGGCAGCTGGATTAATCTCGGCAAATGCGCAAGCGTTTGATTTAGGTAAAGAATTAGAAAAAGCTGCCAAACAGAAGATTGAAGAAGTGA
>JBEBJI010000048.1:0-8685 GCA_040079935.1 Methylotenera sp. | reverse complement strand
AATACGACACTGGTGCGGCGGCTGAAAATTTATGTTTGCAAGCTGCGCATTTAGGCTTAATGGCGCATCAAATGGGCGGATTTAATGCTGATAAAGCGCACGAAAAGTTTAACATTCCCGCACAATTTACACCTATGGCAATGATTTCTGTGGGTTACCAAGGCGATGCAAATGATTTGCCTGATGACTTAAAAGCGCGCGAACTTGCGGAACGTAAACGCAAACCGCTGGGAGCATTGTTTTTTGATGGTGTTTGGGATAAACCAATTAAGGGTTAAAAAATCAAAAATAGATGCCCTGAGAGTCGCATGGATATTGGTCTGCAGGGCAGGTTTTTTTAATCATTTTAGTGCTTAACCTTTAATGCTTAACTTAAATGCTAAGCTCTGTTAGAATCACGCGTTCACAAAATTAATAGAAATTTAAGGCAAAATCATGGCAGTTGTCGCATTAACTAAAGCAAATTTTAAACAAACAATCGAAAGCAATAATTTTGTTATCGTAGATTTTTGGGCGCCGTGGTGCGAGCCTTGCGTGGCCTTTACGCCTACGTTTGAAGCGGTTGCAGCAAATCATCCTGATATTGTGTTTGGTATGGTGAATACCGAAGCTGACCCGGAAATTAGCGAATATTTTGAAGTGGCGCAAATTCCAGGCATTTTGGTGGTTCGCGATCAGGCTGGTATTCACACGCAAGTAGGTGAGATTGGCGCTCCAGCACTAGAGGCGATTATTAAATGGGCACGCGAGCGCGATATGAGCTTGGTGCATGAACATTACAAAGCAGAAGCTGCCAATAAACATTAACAAAAAAGCCGCTTTAAAGCGGCTTTTTAATTTGAGATCGGAATTTTAAAACCCGCCAGTCGTCACAAAGCGGAACAGATAAAAAGCACCAATCGCCATCATAATGTACATGGGAATATCACCGGCTTTTTTCTTTTCGCCTTTGGCGGACGCGGTTAAAAAGCGGTTAAATAACCAAAACGCAACTGCCGCAGCAGGGATTGCGATGAGATGAGAAGTGTCTTCCCACAGCCAATCCCAAATGATGCTAAGAACGCCATCACCTTTAAAAAATTCCATCGCAATACCAATCAAACCAATGGCAAGTAACACCATGCCACCAACCGACATTAAGGTTTTTGCAAGCGTATCGGCTTGAATGTCTTTATTCTTGGCGTATTTGTTGGGTTCTTTTTTTAGCGGTGCGGCCATGGCAATCTCCTAAATGTTCGTGGCTAATTCTGGTTTAGATACCGGGCTGGGTCAACTGATTTACCCAAACGGCGAATTTCAAAATGTAGTTTAACCGAATTGCTGTCGGTATTGCCCATTTCGGCAATTTTTTGACCAGCGGCCACCGATTGGCCTTCTTTCGCCACAATTTTGCTATTGTGCGCGTACACAGATAAATAAGTTTTATTGTGTTTTACGATGACCAGTTTGCCGTATCCGCGCAAATCGGAGCCGCTATAAATCACTTTGCCGCTGCTGGCCGCGTTGACGGCTTGACCTGTTTTGCCTGCAATATCAATACCTTTGTTACTGGCTTCGTTAAAGCTTGCAGTTACTTTCCCTTGCGTTGGCCAAGCCCACACAATGGATTCGTCGTCTGTTGAGTTAGTGTCGCTTGGTTTCGCTTCAGCTGGTTTTGTTTCAGTCGGTTTGCTTGCGATCGGTTTTGCGTTTGCGCGATTAAGCGCTTCTAAACTGTAAGGTTCACGTATCGCCTTTGGCTCGCTTAACACAGGAGTGACTGCCGATGGAATAGGTTTTCCATCGATAACAGTTTTATCGCCAGTGACAGCAGGCTCGATTTTAATGGGCGATACCACTACGCCATCTTCGGTTTTTTCAGCTTCTGCAGGTGCGATAGCTTTAGTTTTAAAGCTTCTTAAGTCAATAATTTGACCAATTTTAATCGGGTAAGGCGCCACAATATTATTGGCAACAGCAATCTCTTTATAATCAATACCGTATTCCAAACCGACACCAAATAGCGTATCGCCTTTTTTTACGATGTGGCTATCAGGCCGCCAATCTTTGCTTGCAGCGGTTTTAGCATCAATAGGTTTAGCTTCAGGCGGCTTGGGTTTTGTGGTGGTCGCGCGCTCAATCACTGGTGCTGGTGGGTTGCTTTCGCAAGCGGCTAGCAACAATGCAAATAAAACAACAACTAAGCGCATTATCAACTTACGCCGCCCAGTAAAGGTACAAATTTAACAGGTTCCAGCTTGGTTTGTTTGTAATCGTTTTCCATGCGCTCGATTAGGTGCAAAACTTGCGTATTCGTTCCCACGGGAATCACCATGCGCCCGCCGACGGCCAGCTGCGCGAGCAATTCTTGTGGTACATGGCTGGCCGCCGCCGTTACAATAATGCCGTCGAAAGGCGCGTATTCATTGAGTCCCAGGCTGCCATCTGCATGATCAAGTTTTACATTATTGCACTTTAATGTGCGCAAATGGCCGCGCGCTTTCATCACTAGCGGGCGGATGCGTTCAACTGACAAGACTTCTTTCGCCACGCGTGACAATATTGCCGTCTGATAGCCACAGCCCGTGCCGATTTCTAGCACTTTGTTGAGTTGTTTGCCGTTGCGCAAAATCTCTGTCATGCGTGCCACAATGTAAGGTTGCGAAATGGTTTGGGCAAAACCAATCGGCAGCGAAACATCCTCATAAGCGCGCGTTGATAGCGCTTCATCCACAAAAATATGGCGCGGAATTTCACCCATCGCGTGCAACACGACTTCATCTTTAATGCCTTGCTCGCGCAGGCGCGTTAACATGCGTTCGCGCGTACGAGTTGATGTCATCCCGATACCAGATTTTGAAAGAGGTTTCGCTAAAGCCATTATTTTGCTAACCAAGCTTGCATTTCAGCAAGTTGCGTATGTTTAGTTAAATCTACCTGAATTGGTGAAATTGAAACTTGGTTGTGCGCAATTGCGTAAAAATCGGTGCCTTCGCCGCCGTCGTTAGGTTGACCAGCTGCACCCACCCAATAAACAGTTTCGCCACGAGGAGTTTTAAGCTGCATCACAGGCTCGGCTTTGTGGCGCTTACCTAGGCGCGTGATGACGCGACCATTTAAATCGTCGTAAGGCACATCAGGAACGTTAATATTAAGCAAAGTTGGCGAGCAAAAACCTGTTTTTAGGTAATGCTCCACCAGCTCTACTGCTATGCGTGCGGCGGTGTCAAAATGCGTGGCATTGTGTTGCGACATGGAAACCGCGAATGAAGGAATGTCCAATAAATAGCCTTCCATCGCGGCCGCTACTGTGCCGCTGTAAATCGTGTCATCGCCCATGTTGGCACCATCGTTGATGCCGCTGATGACCATATCTGGCGTGGTATCCATTAAGCCCGTCAATGCCAAATGAACACAATCAGTCGGCGTACCATTGACATAAAAAAAACCGTTACTGGCTTTTTTAACGCTCAAAGGCCTATCGAGTGTAAGAGAGTTGCTGGCGCCACTACGGTTACGCTCTGGTGCCACTACTGTGATGTCAGCAATTTTGGCTAAATGGCTGGCTAAAATATTTAAGCCAGGTGCGAAATAGCCATCGTCATTGGATATGAGTATTTTCATACGGTTTTTAGTAATTGCATTTTCATGCTTTTATTATAATTGAAGCAAGGTTTATTGTTGTGGGCGGCGCGTGAGTTTTGCGTAATAAATTGCACAGATGAAAAAGATTATGCTTAAAACCACTTCTATTAGCGCTAATTTAGCCGATAAACCTGTATCAGACCAAGCGCGCACACAGCCTTCGGTAAAGTAGAGCAGTATGAACATACTAGACCATTGGTAAGTGTAACGGCGACCTTTGAGAATGCCGAAAAGCGGCAATAAAAGTGGCAATGATTTTAAAATTAGTAATGAGCCACCAGGTTTTAGTGGTGCAAGTACGCTCTCCCACAACAAACATAGCAAAATGAGTGCAATTAAACTGACTGAGGCACCAAGTTGAAGTTGGCGAGACGCCTTATCTTTATTCATGTTCGACACGCCTTTGCCATAGCAACTAATGCAGAACGCGCTTCTTGCGCATCGCTAATTGGGGCATCAAAATTAAATCGCAAGAGTGTATCGGTATCACTACGCACATCAAAACCTAAGCTATCAATCCCTATCATTTCAGCATTATTGGTTTTTACATTGTGGAAGTGTTGGCAATACGCTTTTAGATTCTCACCATGGTCTGCATTCATATGCGTAAGAATACTTGGTTCTTCAACAAATAACGGGTTACTTGGTATTTGCATTGCTTCGCCTTCTACCCAACCCATTTTTCCAAAGCCCGCAATATATCTGGCTTGCGTGATATAGAGCGTATAAAAACTGAAATCGTGCATATCAAAATATTGTGCAGCTTGTGGAGTGTAGCGGAGATAACGGGCGCGCATTAACTCATTGTTTTTATCCGTTTGCTCAGCTTTTGCCAGCAGCGTAAGGCGTGCATTGGCTTGCAGATTATTTTCATTATCAAACACCACCAAAGAAACTTTAGCATTTTGCATGATATTTTTAGTGTGTTCCGCAATGCTACTAATTAAAATAGTAGGCATGCCTTGATGGTTGAGCACGAACGGCGCGACTGAGCCAAATGGATAACCTTCAAATTTTGCTGAATGGGTAGAAAGAATACCTTTGTGCGTGCTGAATAAAAATTGCTGTGCTTCTATATTTAGATTCATATAGTTATTAAATTCATATAGTCAAGCAAGCTTCAATGCGGTTTCAGCCAAGCGCTTACCTAATGCGATGCACAATTTCTTCTCGTCATCGGTGATTTTTTTATCGCCCATTGCACCGCTAATATGGCTTGCGCCATAAGGCGTTCCGCCGCTTTGCGTTGAAGATAATTCAGGCTCAGAATACGGTAAACCCACTATTATCATTCCGTGGTGCATCAGCGGTAGCATCATCGTCAGTAAAGTGGTTTCATTGCCTCCATGCATGCTGCCCGTGCTGGTAAATACGCAAGCTGGCTTGCCAATGAGCGTGCCCTTTAACCATAAACCAGCCGTGCCGTCTAAAAAATACTTCATCGGCGCTGCCATATTGCCAAAGCGGGTAGGGCTGCCAAGCGCAACAGCAATGCATTCTTCTAAATCTTGTAACTCGCAATGCGGGTCGCCAGACGCTGGAATCTCAGGCTCAGTCGCCTCGCAATTGGCGGAAACTTTCGGCACAGTGCGAATGCGCGCTTTTGCGCCAGAAACGCTCTCCACGCCGCGTGCGATGAGTTGTGCCATCTCGCGCACCGCTCCGCCTTGAGAGTAATAGAGGACAAGGACTTCACTCATTTTTTAGCCCAGCTATAACGAACAACATCAATACTCAATAAATGAGTTCGCAAAGCATCTTGTTTAATTTTATCCGCGCGGAAAAATATGCTTCGTAATTCGCTATCAATAGACTTAAGTTCTGCACCGCGCTCTTCTGCCTTTTCATACCATATTTGGCCTAAATCATAATTACCCATTTCCATATGCACAGCACCCATCAAAGTGCATGGGCGAAAGTCTTTTGGTGTTATCTGGTGAGCCTTTTCAGCTAAGCCAATGGCATCATCCCATCTCATTAAGTCTCGTTTAACACCGCCGTGAGTAGTATATAGCGCTGATTTAAGTTTTAAGTCACTTTTGCTGCCCACATCTATAGAACTTAGCATGATGTCAGCAGTAGATACTGCATCACACTTTCGATAATGACTACTTGCATTCACCGCAGACCACGCATCTTTGGTTTTACTAAACTCACCTGCATAAAATTTTGCTTCGTTTTCATGATGGCGATGTTTTACCTCAGGTGTGTAATATTCTTTTGCTTTTATTTGCAGCCAAATAATTTCTTCTTCTAACAATCTATTGCCAGCATCTATTCGTTGCAAAATGACCATTAACTTCGCAAAGTGAGTTTGTTCAATAAAACCCTCAATATCGTATTTTTGTCTTAGTGCCTTTTGTTTTGCTTTGGCTATATTTCTTGGGTCTTTGGCAAAGGCGAGATTCGCTGCAATAATCTTTTCTTGTACAAGTTTTGATGCAACATCTCTTTCTTCATCTGCTTTTTTTCGTGCAATTTCTTGTCTTTGCTCTTCAGCTTTTAATTCCAGTTCTCGAGCAACCAGCTCTAGCTTAGCAACTGTACTAAACTCGGCATAAGTGGTTATACCTAGGGCTAGTTCATGCAGCGCCTTAAATTTATTTATTTCTAGGTAATCCAAACTATTGCTAGAAAGTGGCTTTTTGACTTCCAGAGATTCAAGGATATTAGATAGACGACTACCAACAAGTGACGCTGAGGGCAAATTGTTTACGAAATATTTTTTTGCTATTTCGTTTCGTGAAATCTCGCTATTCATATACAAGTAACTTGAGTTTATATATTTCTAACCAACTCGCTTGCTTTGCCAACATAACTGGCGGGCGTCATTTCCAGCAGCGCTTTTTTAGCGTTAGCGGGAATATCCAAGCCACTAATAAACACATGGAGTGATTCTTTGTTGATGCCACCTTTGCCGCGAGTGAGTTCTTTCAATTGTTCATACGGGTTTTCTATTCCATAACGGCGCATCACCGTCTGTATTGGTTCGGCAAGCACTTCCCAGCTACAATCTAAATCTTCGGCTAATTTATCAGGGTTGATTTCCAGCTTATTCAAGCCGCGTAGGCACGAATCATAACCCAGCAAGGTATAGCCAAATGCCACGCCCATGTTGCGCAACACTGTGGAATCAGTCAAATCGCGTTGCCAGCGTGAAATCGGTAATTTTTCTGCCATATGGCGCAATACCGCATTGGCTAAACCTAAATTACCTTCGGAATTTTCAAAGTCAATCGGGTTGACTTTGTGCGGCATGGTGGATGAGCCGATTTCGCCTGCTTTGACTTTTTGCTTGAAATAACCGACTGAAATGTAACCCCAAATATCGCGGTTAAGGTCAATCAAAATCGTGTTGATGCGACTCAAACAATCATACAGCTCCGCCATGTAGTCGTGTGGTTCAATCTGGATGGTCATCGGGTTGTACGTTAAACCCAAATTCTCAACGAATTTCTTGGCAAATGTTTCCCAATCGAAGTTGGGGTAAGCTGACAAATGCGCGTTAAAGTTACCTACGGCACCGTTAATTTTTCCCAGTATCTCATTGTTTTGTAATTGTTTTTGTTGCCGTTGTAAGCGATGCACTACATTCGCTAATTCCTTACCCATCGTAGTGGGCGAGGCTGTTTGCCCATGTGTGCGCGAGAGCATCGGTGTATCGGCAAGCTGATGTGATAACTCGCTTAAACGCGCTATTAAACTCGCCAAAAATGGCAGCATCACTGCGTCGCGCGCAGTTTTTAGCATTAAGCCGTGCGATAGATTGTTAATGTCTTCTGATGTGCAAGCAAAGTGAATGAATTCGCTGGCTTTATTAATTTCGGGATTGGCGTCAAACTTCTCTTTAAGCCAGTATTCAAGTGCTTTTACATCGTGATTGGTGCGTGCTTCAATCGCTTTTACTTGCGTTGCATCGGCCTCAGAAAAGTTGACAATTGCTGCATCCAATTCTTTAATAGTCGCGGCGCTAAAAGGTGCAATTTCTTGTAGATCTTTGGCTGCGGCCAAGGCTTTTAGCCATTCTACTTCTACCCAGGCGCGATGCCTAATGAGTGCATATTCACTAAAGTAGGGGCGCAGTGCGTCAAGTTTGGTTTGATAGCGGCCGTCGAGCGGGGAAAGGGCGTTCAGCGTGGTCAGCGTCATAAAAAGCTTTCAAACAGCATTTCGTAAAGTGCTATTTTACCCTAAAACCACCAAATAATCGATGCCCTGCAAGCCAATATCCATGCGGCTTTCAGGGCATGTATTTTGATATTCTAAACCACTAACATATCTACAAAAGTATTTACAGGTGTGGCTTCCAGCTTGGTTTGGTCTAAACATAGCGCCAATACATCGCTTTGTTTTTTCGCATCAAAACGGCGCTCTAAATTCACTTTGAATTTTTTAACCAATTCTGGAATGCCTTCAACACGGCGGCGACGGTGACCGATTGGATATTCTACGGCGATGTTGTCTGAACTTGTACTATCTTTAAAAAACACTTGAATGGCATTAGCGATTGAGCGTTTTTCTGGATCGTGATAATCCGTTGTGTATTGTGCTTTTTCCACGCAGGTCATTTTGCTACGTATCGCATCAATACGTGGGTCTGCGGCTGCGGCATTTTCATAATCTTGAGCAGTCAAATTCCCTTTTAGTAAACCAATCGCCGCCATGTATTGAATGCAATGGTCGCGGTCGGCTGGGTTATCCAACGGGCCTGTTTTGTCGATGATACGAATCGCTGATTCGTGCGTAGTAATTACAATTTTATCAACCTGTGCGATTTGCTCTAAAGTTTGCAGTTCTTTACCAACTTGTGCGTTTAATTGAATTGCGCATTCCACCGCGGTTTGTGCATGAAACTCTGCAGGAAAGCTAATTTTGAAAAGCACTTGTTCCATGACATAGCTACCATAAGCACGTTGAAATTTAAAGGCATTGCCTTTAAATAGCACATCGTAAAAGCCCCACGTTTTGGCTGTAAGCGCGCTCGGGTAGCCCATTTCACCTTGCATGGTCATCCACGCCAAACGCACAGCGCGGCTTGTTGCATCGCCTGCTGCCCATGAT
>JBEBJI010000019.1:0-41910 GCA_040079935.1 Methylotenera sp. | reverse complement strand
AACTGGCTCGTATGTCATACATACGTGGTTAAGTGGTGAATACATTAAACCAGTTTTTGGTGAGTAAGCAGCTGGTTGTTGGTCTTTAGTACCCAATGCTGCTGGGCAGATGCCTTTAGCATTGTAGTCTTGGTGCGTTGAAGCATTTGCTGTTTTACCAGGTACGCCAGTTTTCATATCAACACCAGTTGCCCAGTTCACAAATGGGTGTACTTTCTCAGCGGCAACCAATGCGCCTGAATGTGCGTTCCAGGTATATGCAAAACCGTTACGGTCATGGTGCCATGCGTATGTTTTGCCACCTTTGTCGAACAAGATCACTTCATTCACGCCATCATAATCCCACTCATCGTGTGGCGTCATTTGCATGCCCCATTTAGCCATACCTGTGTCTAAATCACGCGCAAATACAGACATAGACCATTTGTTGTCGCCTGGACGGACATCTGGGTTCCAAACAGATGGGTTACCGATGCCGTAATATACTAAATTGGTACGTGCATCATACGGCCACCAGCCCCATACAGAGCCACCACCATGTTGCCAGCCATCTTTAACTGCTTGTGGTTTCAACCAGGTACGTGTACCCAATTCTTTTTCGCCGATTTTCAATTGGTCTGCAGGAAGTGCTTCGAATGAACCACCGATTTTGTTACCACCGTTGATGTCTTTGTACACTGACAAAGCACTGTACTCTGGCTTGTCTTTATTGAAGCCTTCGCCAATCAACATTTCTGCATCTGGGCCTGTTGAGTAGGCTTTCCATGCCAATGAGCCATCTTTAATGTTATATGCAGCGATAAAGCAACGTACGCCGAACTCAGCACCTGAGCAGCCTGTAAGCACTTTATCTTTAATTACGTGCGCAGCGTTAGTGTTAGTCGCGCCAACTTTTGGATCTGTGTTTAAAGTAGACCAAATCTTAGCACCGGTTTTAGCATCAAGTGCTACTAAATTACCGTCATTTTGTTGCAAGAAAATTTTGCCATCACCAAAACCAAGACCGCGATTTACGTTATCGCAGCAAAGCACTGCTTGAACGCTAGGATCTTGTTTTGGGAAATAAGACCATACGATTTTTTGGTTATCATTTAAATCAAGTGCATATACATTGTTTGGGAATGCTGTATGTACATACATCATGTTACCAACCACTACTGGCGTACCTTCGTGGCCACGGTTTACACCAGTCGCGAAGTTCCAAGCCATTTTCAGGTTTTTAATGTTGCCTTTGTTAATTTGTGCAAGTGAGCTGTAGCCTTGGTTGTTGTGCTGACCACGTGGATGTGCCCAGTTATTTGCGTCCTTCATTGCAGCTTCTTGGTCTGCAGCTGCCGATGCAACCATTGGCATTGCCAATGTAGCGCCTGCAACTAAACCTAAAGCTAGTTTAATTGTATTAAATTTCATTTTTGTCTCCAAAGTGATATTACTAAGGGTTAAATAAAAGTAAGCCTAAATTTTGCGAATAATTAACAAGGTATAACAATTTGTTAACAATCCCGAATTTAAAACATACATTTCGTCACACTTTCGTATGAGAGCCCCAAAGTAACCCCTGCTGAAGATTTGCGTAAGTGTGAAACTCCCGAGTTAATATGGGAGAAAGTCCCGAATTGACTAATAGGACATGGGTATAGCTATTCTTGTGAAAGAATACACTTGATGTAAGTGTACTTGCTATCATTAAGTATCGCAAAGCTTATAAAAGGCGCTCTTCATATGCGCCATGCGTGTATTGAAAAAAGCCAATCAAGGTTGATCTACACTACCCATAGATTTTGGATAAGTCACAATTCCCCATGGCATTTCATTTGCGGGAATGCGCTTTGTAACCTCGAGCGAGTTAGCATCAATCACAATAACTTCACTAGATTTGCCGCATGCTAACAGCAACTGCTGGTCATCTGGCGTAAAGCTAAAATGCCAGCAGCGCTGACCTGTAGGGATGTCTTTAATTTTCTCAAAAGATTTAGCATCAAAGACTTGTAGTGTTTTCTCATTATTCGCGGCAACAAAAATACGCTTACCTTCTCGGTCGTAACTTACACCATAGGGTGTTTTTCCCGTTACCACTTCTTTGATGACTTTAAATTTTTGGTTTAGTACCAGCATTTTGTCTGAAAGCTCTAACGTCACAAGATAAGTCTTACCATCGGGTGAAACCTTGATACCTCTAGGGCGCTCACCATATTTACCAACTGAAATACTTTTAAGAAGCTTGCCAGATTTAATGTCGTGCACTGTAATTGAGTTATCAGATTCATTGGTGACTATCATTTTTTTGCCATCTTTTGAAAACTCTAGCCCTTCTGTTTCTGGTTTTCCAACAATATCCATAAGCACTTTGCCTTGATTGATATCTACAATTGCAATGTGTCCAGGAATCTTATCACCGTCATCATCTTCCTCTTTTTCTTCAGCCTTATTTAATTTTGAGGGCGGTCCGCCAGTTGAACTGGGCTCATAAGTGACGTAGGCTCTATCGCCCAAAATACGCACAAATTCAGGATTTTTACCGATATTGACTAGCTTTGGGGCGCTTGCTCCAGAAGTATCAACAATAGAAATATTGCTATCTCCTTTGTTAGCAGTAATCAGCCATTTACCATCTGCTGTAACCCCCAGCCCGCGCGGGTTTTGTGCGCCAACATTGATTTCACTTTTAGCTTCCATGGTTTCTAAATCGAGAACGGTTACTTTACCATTTTGATTTGAAATATAAGCCACTCCCTTGCCTGCAGCGAAAGCACAGGGAACCAAAAATATACCAAGGGTAAAAACTAATACTGAGTGAAATTTAAAGATGTTACGCATTTGCTTCATATTGAGAATCTCCAGAAAATTCAGTGCGAACGAATTGCCCACAGACATACACCTTAATTACTAGCTGCATATTTAGATATATCAATAATCCGTAATTATCTATAGGAATAGTTCCCTACCATTTGAGTTTTCAATACGCCTTTATTTTCTGATATTTCAATATTCACCTTAACTTCTATCACATAACGATATAGGATTATTAATTTGGCTGCCCACTTGCTAACCAAGCAGCCACCCTCCCTTTTTAATTTATGCCCACCCTAACCTCTCAACCTCACGCCTGTAATAAGTAAGCAACGCTGGCTCATCTAAATGCTCGCGCAAAAATGAGGTGAGTTCATGAATAAAGTCATCCACCCCAGGTGCGTGCGTGGGCGTGAAGATTTTTCCAGACTCGGAGACGCTGGCTTGTGCGAACAGCAAGGTTTTCTTAGCGACTGAGAAAAAAGAAAATGCAGGGGAAATTTGGCAATTCAAGGACTGCGTAGAATCAAATAAAAAGCCCCACTTTAGGTGGGGCTTTTACGCTAAGTTGCATCAGTGCTGCAACAACTCAGACATGTTGGCGGAGTGGACGGGACTCGAACCCGCGACCACCTGCGTGACAGGCAGGTATTCTAACCAACTGAACTACCACTCCAGTTTACTACCATTTTTCGTGTCGTTCTCGCTAAAATTCAATCTAGCCAAAATTAAAGAGTGCTAAGTTTCTAGCACTCTTAATTAATTCGAGGCGATACACGTTAGTTTTTTTGGTGGGTGCTAACGGGGTCGAACCGCTGACATTCGCCTTGTAAGGGCGACGCTCTACCAACTGAGCTAAGCACCCTGTAGCCACTAATAGCTGAAAAACTAAATGCTTATTTACTGATTAATTGCTTAATCAGCAAAGACCATTAGTTTACAGCATCTTTCAGCGCTTTACCAGCTCTGAATTTAGGTGAATTTGCTGCTTTAATCTTAATAGTCGCGCCTGTGCGGGGATTACGGCCGTTACGCGCTTCGCGTTTGCCTACATAAAATGAACCGAAACCAATTAAAGTAACCAAGTCACCTTTTTTTAATGCCTTAGTAATTGCTGCTGTTGTAGCGTCTAGAGTACGGCCAGCTGCAGCTTTTGAAATGCCAGCTGATTTTGCAATTTGATCGATCAATTCTGATTTATTCACGAGTAATCCCCTCTAATGTTATTGACTAAATAACAGGCCTATCCTGTTATGACTTTATATAAGCTACACAAGCCTCTGTCAAGGCTTTGCGGTCGATTTTAAGCGATAAATGAAAATAAATGTTCATGCAGTCAAAAAATTAATGCGAAAACTAATGTGTGATTGGCGCATTCAAATCTGCTACCGCTTCTGCAACCACTGCCGCGACTTCCACTGGTTTTTCTTCCAGCGGTTGCGGCATAGTTTCTAAAGCCAATTCCAGCACCTGGTCTATCCATTTTACTGGATGAATTTGTAGGTCTTTTTTAATATTATCAGGAATATCTACCAAGTCTTTCACGTTAGCTTCAGGAATCAGTACGGTTTTAATGCCGCCGCGATGCGCAGCCAACAACTTCTCTTTCAAACCGCCAATCGGTAGCACTTCGCCTCGCAAGGTAATCTCGCCTGTCATGGCCACATCTGCACGTGCAGGAATGCCCGTTAAAGCCGAAACTAAGGCCGTGGTGAGGCCAATACCTGCGCTTGGACCATCTTTTGGCGTAGCGCCCTCAGGTAAGTGTATGTGAATGTCTTTTTTCTCGTAAAAATCTTCAGCAATACCTAAGCGCCTAGTGCGGCTGCGCACCACACTCATGGCGGCTTCTAGCGATTCTTGCATCACATCACCTAGCTTACCAGTTTTAATGGTTTTTCCTTTACCCGGTAAAACAATAGCTTCAATCGTCAGCAATTCACCGCCAACAGAAGTCCACGCCAAGCCAGTGACTTGTCCGACTTGGTTTTCTTTCGCCGCCACGCCGTAATCGTAACGATATACGCCTAAATATTTATCCAAGTTTTTTGATGTTACGCTGATTTTTTTTGAAGATTTTTCGGCGCCAGTCTGAGTATTTTTAGCGCTCGTTTTATTGAGCAATAACTCTTTCACCACTTTGCGACAAATTTTAGCGACTTCTTGTTCCAAACGGCGCACGCCTGCTTCACGCGTGTAATAGCGCACAATATCACGGATAACTGCCTCAGGAACCGCTATTTCATTGGGCTTAAGACCATGCGTTTTAAGTTGCTTGGGAAGCAAATACTTCATGGCGATATTGATTTTTTCGTCTTCGGTGTAACCCGCCAGCCGAATAATTTCCATCCTGTCCAACAATGGCGCAGGGATATTCATCGTATTGGCGGTTGCTACAAACATCACATCGGATAAGTCATATTCCACTTCAATATAATGATCGGCAAAAGTATGATTTTGTTCGGGATCAAGCACTTCCAACAAGGCAGATGAAGGGTCACCGCGCATATCTTGCCCCATTTTATCAACTTCATCCAGCAGAAATAAGGGGTTTTTAACCGCCACTTTGGTCATGCTTTGCATGACTTTTCCTGGCATTGAGCCAATATAGGTGCGCCTGTGACCGCGGATTTCCGCTTCATCACGCACGCCGCCCAATGCCATGCGCACAAATTTACGATTCACTGCTTTGGCAATACTTTGCCCAAGCGAAGTTTTACCAACGCCTGGCGGCCCAACCAAGCACAAAATAGGTGCCTTTAGTTTACCTACGCGTTGTTGTACTGCTAAGTACTCGACGATGCGCTCTTTTACTTTCTCTAAACCATAGTGATCTGCATCCAAAATCGCTTCAGCGGCTTTTAAATCTTTACTGATTTTAGTTTTTTTCTTCCAAGGCAAACCAACCAAAGTATCAATATAATTGCGCACCACAGAGGCTTCTGCCGACATTGGTGACATCATTTTCAATTTTTTAAGTTCGGCATTCACTTTGGCAAGCGCTTCTTTGCTCATGCCGGCATTTTTAATGCGCACTTCAAGCTCGTCCATCTCGACGCCTTCATCTTGCTCGCCGAGCTCTTTTTGAATCGCTTTTACTTGTTCGTTTAGATAATATTCGCGCTGACTTTTTTCCATCTGACGTTTTACACGACCGCGAATACGTTTTTCGACTTGAAGAATGTCAATTTCAGATTCCATCAAATGCAGCAAATGCTCCAAACGCTCAGTTACGCTGAGCATTTCAAGGATTTTTTGTTTTTCTTCCAACTTCAGCGTCAAGTGCGCAGAAATAGTATCAGCTAGGCGACCCGCATCATTAATGGTTGCCAGCGAAGTCAAAATTTCTGGCGGGATTTTTTTGTTGAGCTTAACGTATTGATCGAACTGCGTGAAAACCGTGCGCATCAAGGCTTCGGTTTCGCTGTCGTCTTCTACAGGATCTGTAATTTTTTCAGCTTTGGCTAAAAAGCACTCTTCGGTTTCCACAAATTCAGAAACGCGTACGCGATACAAGCCTTCTACCAGCACTTTTACCGTTCCATCCGGCAGTTTCAGCATCTGCAAAACGGTCGCCATGGTACCAATTTCATACAAATCTTCGGCATCAGGCTCATCTTTATTGGCAGATTTTTGCGCTACTAATAAGATTTGTTTATTGCCATCAGAGGCAATTTCTAGCGCCTTGACTGATTTAGTGCGGCCTACGAACAACGGTATGACCAAGTGAGGATAGACCACCACATCGCGCAAAGGCAATAGCGGCATCATGCCGTGATGGCTCTGGGTTAAGTTGTCTGGCAAAGTCTGTTCAATCATAAAATACTTTCAAATTCACACGGTTAATTAAACCTATGCTTTTAAGTTGGGAACATACTTTGATACTTCAAGGGTTAAATACGAATAAATAATAAGTATATAAAGCCTTATAAGCACTATAAACCACTCATTATTAAATGCAATAGCCTTGTTGGGTAAAGGCTTGGGAGCGAGTAAATTCTTTAATTAACTAGCAGATTCGGCAACTTTAGGCGCGTCTTGGTAAATCAAAATCGGCTGTGAATCGCCTTTAATCGTGCCTTCATCAATCACCACTTTGCTTAAATTCTGAATCGAAGGCAAATCGTACATCACTTCCAATAGTGAATGCTCCATAATTGAGCGCAGGCCACGCGCGCCAGTCTTGCGCTCTAGTGCTTTTTGCGCGATTAAATGCAAAGCAGAGTCTCTAAACTCCAAATCTACACCTTCCATTTTGAATAACTTAATGTACTGCTTGGTTAGGGCATTTTTAGGCTCGGTCAAAATCGTCATCAGCGCTTTTTCATCTAATGTTTCCAGCGTTGCAACAACAGGTAAACGGCCGATAAACTCAGGGATTAGCCCAAATTTAATCAAATCTTCTGGTTCCACATCGCGCAATATTTCACCAATGTCATTCGCGTCGTCTTTGCTTTTCACTTCAGCGCCGAAACCAATAC
The DNA here is from genome assembly GCA_040079935.1 of Methylotenera sp. Lineage (GTDB taxonomy): Bacteria > Pseudomonadota > Gammaproteobacteria > Burkholderiales > Methylophilaceae > Methylotenera_A. The sequence goes on along the minus strand of JBEBJI010000019.1, from coordinate 34,639 downwards.
CACCTTTTTCTGAGCGTCTGCGAATGACTTTATCCAAGCCATCAAACGCGCCGCCGCAGATAAACAAGATATTAGTCGTATCAAGTTGCACAAACTCTTGGTTTGGGTGCTTACGCCCACCCTGCGGAGGCACAGAGGCAACGGTGCCTTCTATTAATTTCAGCAATGCTTGCTGTACGCCCTCGCCAGACACATCACGGGTAATCGAAGCATTTTCTGATTTACGTGAAATCTTATCAACCTCATCGATATAAACGATACCGCGCTGCGCTTTTTCGACATCGTAGTCACATTTTTGCAATAGCTTTTGCATAATATTTTCGACATCTTCGCCCACATAACCCGCTTCGGTTAATGTGGTAGCGTCTGCCATCACAAATGGCACGTCTAACATACGCGCTAAAGTTTGCGCGAGCAGCGTTTTGCCTGAACCAGTAGGGCCAATGAGCAAAATATTACTTTTTTGAATTTCCACATCATCTTTCACAGTATTTTGCGAGATGTGATTGTGACCTAGGCGTTTGTAGTGGTTATATACCGCAACTGATAAATTCTTTTTAGCTTGTACTTGACCTATCACGTACTGGTCTAAAATGGCGCAAATCTCTTGCGGGGTAGGCAGAGACTTGTCGGTAGGCTTGATGTCGCTTAGGCTTTGTACTTCTTCTTTAATGATGTCGTTACATAAATCAACACATTCGTCACAAATAAATACCGACGGGCCTGCGATTAATTTTTTGACTTCATGCTGGCTTTTGCCGCAAAAAGAGCAATACAATAACTTTTCACCTTCTGCTTTAGTTGCCATTTAAATCCTTAAACCTATCTAACTTCTTTTATATTAAGCCGCTTCAGAGCGATTAGCAATCACCTTGTCGATCATGCCGTATTTAACCGATTCTTCTGCACTCATAAAGTTGTCACGCTCGGTGTCACGATCAATCTCTTCTGCACTTCTACCTGTATGATTAGCCAAAATCGCATTTAATTTCTCACGCAAGTACATAATCTCTTTAGCCTGAATTTGAATATCGGTAGATTGCCCTTGAAAACCGCCAGAAGGCTGATGAATCATCACGCGAGAGTTAGGCAAGCTAAAGCGTTTGCCTTTTGCGCCTGCCGCCAACAAAAACGCACCCATGCTGGCCGCTTGACCAATACACAGCGTGCTCACATCAGGCTTCACGAATTGCATCGTATCGTAAATCGACATACCTGCAGTCACCGAACCGCCTGGGGAGTTGATGTATAACGAAATGTCTTTATCAGGATTTTCAGCTTCTAAAAACAATAACTGCGCGACCACCAAGTTGGCTGTCATATCGTTCACTGGGCCGACTAAGAAAATTACACGTTCTTTTAATAAGCGCGAATAAATGTCGTAAGAACGCTCACCGCGGCCACTTTGCTCGATCACCATCGGGATGTAACCCAAACCTTGTGGCGCTTGCATACCGTCTAAAATATCGCTCATTATTTATGCCTTTTATTCATATTTTCACTATTAACGGCAGCTAAAAACCAAATATTTAGTTCCCAGCCATTAATTCGTCAAATTTAATTTTTTTAGCGGTCACTTTTGCTTTTTCCAGCACCCAATTCACCACATTTTCCTCGGTCGCCAAGGCTGCTGGCTCATCAAGGCGCTTCACGTCGGCATAATACCAATCCACCAACTCTTGCGGTTTTTCGTAGCTATTAGCAAAAGTATCCACCACCGCGCGCACTTGGTCAGCATTAGCTTGCAGTTTGTTTGCATTTACCACTTCGCTCAAAATCAAGCGCAATGCCGTGCTACGTTTCGCTTGCTCGGCAAACATAGCTGGTTCTAGTTGAATGTCATTAGCCGCCATGCCGCGTTGTAGTAAGTTTTGTGCGGTCATATTCATCATGCGATTTGATTCCGCATGAATTAAAGCCATAGGTAAATCTAAATTCGCCTCAGCGATTAAAGCCTGAAACACGCCCTCTTTCACACGCGCTTTCACGCGCTTTTCCACTTCTTGTTCCAAGCTTAATTTGATTTCTGCGCGCATTTTCTTCACGTCACCATCATCAACACCTAGGCTTTTTGCGAACTCTGCATCAATTTTAGGCAGCACTGCTTTCGAAACATTATTAAAAGTGACTTCGTAACTTACTTTTTTGCCTGCAACTTGTGGAGAGCTATGGTCTTTAGGATATTTAATATCGAATTTTTTAGTTTCACCTGCTTTGCCACCGACTAGAGCATCGTCGAAATCAGCCATACGACCTGCCTCGCCAAGCACTAAATCCATGCCTTTTCCAGCAGTATCTTCCACCTGTTGCCCATCAATACTAGCTTTCAAGCTAATATTTACGCGATCGCCAGTTTTTGCGGCAGTTTTTGCTGGCTCATAGCTCACACGTTGTTTTACTAATACTTCTAAGGTTTTTTCAACATCAGCTTCGGCGACTTCTAAGCTCGGTTTCTCGATTTTTAATTTGCTCAAATCACCTAATTTAATTTCAGGGAAAATTTCAAATGTCGCCGTATATTCAAAGTCCGTCGCAGCTTCTTTAAAAGGCTTATGCTCAATGTTTGGAAAGCCCGCCACGCGCAATTTGTTTTCTTCAACCGCATCACCAAAACTGGTTTCTACCGCTTTTGAATAAACCTCATCGCGCACTTGATCGCCATAATGCTGATTCACTAAGCCGATAGGCGCTTTACCAGGCCTAAAACCTGCGAATTTTGCCGTACGTGAAATTTGACTAAGGCGTTGTTTGATTTGACCTTCTAGAGGCGCCAAAGGCACTTTAACTGTCATGCGACGTTCTAAACCACTGATTGTTTCAACAGATGCTGCCATGTTGCATTTCCTGTAAAAAATCGCTGCCTAGAAATAGTATCTAGCAACTTTAGTTATTAATGGTGCGAAAGGAGAGACTCGAACTCTCACGCCTTGCGGCGCTGGAACCTAAATCCAGTGCGTCTACCAATTCCGCCACTCTCGCATTTGATTTAGACTTAAAATAAGCAAATCAATAAAACGCGTATTGTATCTCAAGTTTGTCTATTTTGATAAGATAAAACCTTCGCTTGACCACAAAATTGTGCTCACACTGACCAATTACATTGACAAGCAAGCCTTACAAATTGCAAGATACGGCTTAACACTCAATTTTAAAGTTAAAACCATGCAAAATACCACAAACTCTAACGAAGACATCATGCTACGCGCCGAGCTAGAGCTATTAATGAAAGAACGTCAGAACTTGCTAATCATCGCTGGCGCAGCTGCAGGCTTGATTGCTGAGCTAAATACGCATGATTTACCCGTGCGCACTGTAGAAGCGGCAGATTTGCTGGCTACGACTGTGAACAAACTTTCAGAAGAAACCTTACAGGACGCGCTTAACTCGGTACACGCTAGTATCGAAAACTAACCGCTGGTTTAAAGCAAGCACGCTTTTAGTTCAATCGTGAATTACTCTTCTCAATCAAATATATTGATCGTCACGCTAGGTCTGTGCATGTTGGCAGCGGGTTGCGCAAATGCGCCCTATCAAGCCAAGCCGCTAGATCCAGCACAAATTTCCGCTAAATTGCTGAACAAAGACGCTACAAGCGCCGAATTTAAAGTCTATTTAATTAGGCAGGGCTATGCCGAAAAAGACTTGCCGTTTGCCGAATGGGGCCTAAGTGAACTGACGCTATGCGCGTTATATTTTCACCCCAAATTGGATGTCGCCAAAGCACAACTGGCAATGGCTAATGCGCAGTTAGTAACTGCTGGGCAAAAGCAAAACCCGACTTTGAATGGAAATGTTGCACGCAGCAATCAAAAAAATGGTGATATACGACCCTGGGCGTATGGCTTGAATGTGGAAATTCCCATTGAAACGGCCAATAAGCGTGAAGTTAGAATCGAAGAAGCACAACACTTGGCCGAGGCCGCACGCATTGATGTGGCGGACGTCGCATGGCAACTGCGCAGCCAAATCGCCCAAGATTTATTGCGTTATCACGAAAATATTGCACTACAAAAGCAATTCACCGAAGAAGTCAAAACACAAGACGCGTTGCTGAAAATGTTAGAAAAACGCTTGCAATTGGGCGCGCTTTCCAATACTGAGTTGAGTGCGGCAAAACTGGTGCAACAGAAAACTTTATTTTCGCTCAACTCTGAAATTGCCAAATCAGCTGAAATCCACGCTGCGCTTGCCGCGGACGTTGGTTTAACTAGCGAAAAATTTAATCAACTTAAATTAAAACCTCTAGATTTAGACACCACTTTGGCGAAACAAAGTATATCTTTAATGTCATCTAAAGACTTTCAAGAAAAAGCCTTGCTAAACCGTTTGGATATTCGCCGTAGCTTGGCTAAATACGCGGCAGCTGAGAGTAAAATCAAACTAGAAATCGCTAAACAAACACCCGATATTTCGCTCAGCCCGGGCATTGCCTTTGAATTCGGCGACACTATTTGGTCGCTAGGATTTTCTGCGCTGTTGAATTTAATTAATAAAAATCAAACACTTATTGCAGAAGCGACCGCTTTGCGCGAAGTTGAAGGTGCGCAATTTGAAGCTTTACAAGCAAACATTATTGGTGATTTAAGCCAAAGCTTGGTAGCTTACCAAGCCAATTTGCAAAATATTGATCATATAAAGCTTCAACAAAAATCACAAATACAAGTTAGCCAAAAGCTGCAAAAACAGCTAGATGCGGGACTGATAGATCGCTTAGCATTGACCCAGAACGCCCTAAATACAAGCCTGCTGGAGCAGCAATTGCTAAATGCGCAATTCAGCAACTTAAATGCGGCGTTGGCAATTGAAGACATAATGCAACATCCACTTTTTGATGACTTTACGATGCCGAAAAATGAGCCATGACTAAAAAATTAACATTAATTATTGTGTTGCAAGCCATATTAATTATCGCCCTATTTTGGGTGCTGGTTTTTTATGGCAAAGATGAGTACGAAGCTTATCAGTCCGAGCAAGAAGAAGAGATTGAAAGCCCCAGCCGCGTGACTGAAAATGCAGGCATTAATGTTGTTAGCTTGCCACCTGCAACCCAGAAAAATAGCGGTATTCGGACGGCTAGAGTGGCGGTCACATCCTATCAAGGTGAGATTAAAAGCTTCGGCAACGTGGTTGGTATCGATAGCTTGATTGAAGCCAAAGCCAGCTATTTAACATTAAAAACCAACGCTAACCTAGCACGCGCGGCCAGCAGTCAAAATATGCAGCAATATCAGCGCCTTAAAACACTTAACGAGGATGACAAAAACGTCTCGGATCGCGCTGTGCAAGAGGCTTTAGCAGCGGTGAACGCTGACAAAGCCAATATCACCGCAAGCGAATTGCAGCTCAAAAATCTGCAAATTAGTATGCGGCTACAATGGGGCGAAGCTTTAGCAAAATTGGCCTTTAACGACAAATTGCCGCCGTATTTAGAAAGTTTGCTCAATCGTAAAAACGTGCTGATTCAAGTGAGTTTGCCTCTGAGCAACGCAACACCCAAAGCGAGCTCTAGTATTGCTGTCACGCCGCTAAATGAATCTAGCTCGCCGATTAAGGCAATTTATGTGTCGCCCGCATCGACCTCGGACAGCAACGGTTTTGGCAAAACTTTTTATTACAGCGCACCTGCCGACCAATTGCGAATTGGCATGCGCGTCAATGTAGAAGCGGCTGCCAGCGACAGCGCGAATGGCATCATTATCCCCAGTAGCGCTGTAGTTTGGTACGCAGGTACACCGTGGGCATATTTCAAACAGGGCAAAGATCAATTTGTGCGCAAGCCGATTTCTGCAGATACCGAAGTGGAAGCTGGTTGGTTCAACCAAGGTTTGGATGCGAATAGCGAAGTAGTCGTGAATGGCGCACAGTTGCTGCTTTCGGAAGAGTTTAAGTATTTAATCAAAAATGAAAATGAAGATTAAATTGACAAATTTAATCGAAATTTCAGTGAAAACTAATGCGGCAAAGCCGCGTTATGTTGTAACTAAAACGAGGACTAAGCCATCATGTGGAATGCCTTAGCATGATGTCGGCAATTGTAAAATTCTCAATCCGCTTTTATGGTGTGATTATTGGCATGGCGCTATTGGTGGTGCTGTACGGCTTATACAGCCTTACGCGTAGCAATTTAGACGTATTTCCCGAATTCTCGCCCACGCAAATTATCATTCAAACTGAATCGCCAGGCTTATCAGCAGAACTAGTCGAAAGCCTAGTCTCTCAACCAATAGAAACCAGCATTGCAGGCACGGTGGGTGTGATCGATATGCGCTCGCAATCGATTCCAGGATTATCGATTGTCACCGTCATATTTGACGAAAACACTGACATCTACCGCAATCGTCAAGTGGTTGCCGAACGTTTAAGCACGCTCACCAACCAGATTCCGCGCGGCATTACACCGAATATCACGCCGCTCACCTCCAGCGCCAGCACGGTGCTGGGCTTCGGACTTACGTCTAAAAAACGTAGCTTGATGGAGTTGCGAACCATTGTTGATTGGACCGTGGTGCCGCATTTGTTGGCTATTCCTGGTGTGGCAGATGTGAACGTGTTCGGCGGCGAAGTAAGGCAATTTCAGGTGCAAATCGACCCTGCTAAATTGGTGCAATATCAGCTCAATATCAATGACGTTGTCATAGCTGCCCAAAAAGCTACGGGCGTTAGTGGCGCGGGTTTTATACAAAACAGTAACCAACGCATTATTGTAAATACCGAAGGCCAAGCCACCACTGCGGCGACTTTGGCTAAGGCCGTTTTATTGCACAAAAATGGTCTAAGCATCAAATTAGGTGACATCGGTCGCGTGGTGGAAGGCGCTGCGCCCTCCATCAGTAGCGCGGTTATTAATGAAGAAACTGGTATTTATTTATCTGTACAGGGGCAGCTGGGAGCCAATACCCATGCGGTTACCCAGGCCATCGAATCTGCAATAAAAGAGTTAAAACCAACGCTTGTGAACGAACAAGTTGAACTACATGAAGGCTTATTCCGCCCTGCCAATTTTATCGAAACCGCTATTCATGGCGTGCGCACCGACATTCTCATCGGATCGGTGTTGGTCATTACCATTTTATATCTATTTTTGTTCAACGCACGCACCGCGTTTATTTCTGCCACTGCTATTCCGCTTTCATTATTAAGCGCGATTGTCGTGCTGAGTTATTTTGAAATAGGTTTAAATATCATGGTATTAGGTGGGTTAGCTATTGCATTAGGTGAGGTTGTAGATGATGCAATTATCGATACTGAGAATATATTTAGACGCTTAAAAGAAAACCGTCTGCTCACCAAGCCACTGCCGATTTACAAAGTCGTGTTCGACGCCTCAATGGAAGTGCGCAGTTCAGTGGTTTACGCGACGATTATTGTCGCGCTCGTATTTATGCCGCTACTCACCTTATCTGGCGTTGCAGGCAAGCTATTCGCGCCGCTCGGCTTTGCCTACATTGCGGCCATCATGGCCTCGCTGGTGGTTGCGCTCACGCTCACGCCTGCCCTTTGCTACGTTTTATTGGGCAACGCAAAATTGGATAACGAAGATTCACCCGTCATTAAAGCCATCAAAAAAAGCTACGTTAAACTACTCTATCTTATTGAAAAACAATACAAATTAGTCATTTCTGTTAGCTTTTTATTGATTGCTTTGGGCTTAGGTATTTTGCCTTTGTTCAAAAGCCAATTTATCCCCGCCCTACACGAAGGCCATTTTATTATGCACATGACGGCCGTGCCAGGCACGTCGGAGCAAGAATCGCTGCGCCTTGGCAAGCAAGTGGCCAAAGTTATACGGCAAATTAAAGGTGTTAAGTCGGTCACGCAATGGGTCGGCCGCGCGCAAAATGGCGCCGATACATTTGGCACGCATTACAGTGAATTTGAAATCGAAATAGGCACTTTATCTGGTCAAGAACAAGATAGAATTTTGGCGGATATTCGTGAAGAACTCGCTGGCGAAGCCGTAGATAGTGATGGCGATGGCAAAGCAGAAATTGGCTTTGTTGGTGTCAATTTCGCCATCAATACCTTCTTAACAGAGCGCATAGAAGAAACGATTTCAGGCTACGCGGCCTCAACTGTCATTAATATTTATGGCAATGATTTAGACGCATTAGACCGCGATGCACAAAAAATCGCTAGCTTGGTCAATAGCACCAAGGGCGCAACGGATGTGCTAGTGCAATCGCCACCAGGCACGCCGCAAGCGGTGATTAGACTACGCCCTGACAAACTTGCGGTATGGGGTTTGCAGACCGTTGATGTGCTCGACACCGTACGCGCAAGCTATGAAAGCGTGCCGATAGCGCAAATTTACATGGGCAGCCGCGTGGTCGGTTTGAGCGTGGTGCTAGAGGAAGAAGCGCGCGACGATATTGGCGATATTGGCAATATTCCGCTGTTTAATCCTGAAGGTAAGTTATTGCATTTAAAAGATATTGCGTTCATTAACCAAGAAAACGGCCGCTCAAAAATTCTGCACGCGGGCGCAAAACGCATCCAAACCGTGACTGCCAACGTGGAAGGCCGCGATGTGTCGAGCTTTACCAATGAGCTTAAAAAACGCATTAAAACTGACATTAAATTGAATAACGGCAATTACTTGGAGTTTACGGGCGAAGCCGAAGCCAACGCGCAATCGCGCGAAGACCTCATTGTGCATTCTTTACTGGCTGGCGTGGCGATTTTTCTTATGCTCTACATTGCGTTTGGCCGCTTACGCAATTTGCTACTCACCTTTGCCAACCTGCCCTTCGCACTCATCGGCGGCGTGCTGGCAGCTTTATTTACTGGCGGCTGGATATCGTTAGGCTCATTGGTGGGATTTGTGACTTTGTTTGGCATCACGCTACGCAACTCAATCATGATGGTGTCGCATTTTCAACATTTAATAGATGAAGAAAACTGTGTTTGGAACTTAGAAACCTGCATTCGCGGCGCAACGGAACGCTTGCCTTCTGTGCTGATGACTGCACTGGTCACCGCGCTAGGCTTGCTTCCGCTGGCAGCTGGAAGCGGTCAGCCTGGGCGTGAAATTGAAGGACCAATGGCAACGATTATTGTCGGCGGCTTGATTACTTCTACGATTTTAAATTTGCTGATTTTGCCCACGATTATGTTGCACTTTGGTAAATTTGAAAAACAGAAGTCGATTTAAAATCATGTCCATCTCAAAGAAAATATTCGATTCATCCATTCAAGAAGCTGAATCACTACTTGAGTTTTATGATGAGTTGAATAAGGACAAGCAGAGAAGTAAAGAACTTGAGGTTCTTAAACGCGCCGGACTTATCATTGCACTCACGGCTTGGGAAACTTACGTTGAAGAACGCATTGAAGAATCAGTAAAAAGGTTATTTATAGGCGCTTCTGGAAGCATTGCACAATAGTTTATGCTGTCTAAGCTTGAGGACGAGTTAAAAAGATTTCACACACCAAATAGCGATAAAACCAAGAAGCTTTTTGCAGACTACTTAGCCATAGACATTCATAAGAGCTGGTTTTGGAATAAATTTGAATTGCCAAAAGTAAAAGAAAAACTTGATGAACTTGTCTTAAAACGAGGTGAAGCTGCACATAGGGCGAAAGTAGAAGAATTGGGGCTAAATAAACCAGATTTAATTAAAATTGATGAATTGCGAAAAAGCATTGTTTTCTTAAAAAACTTAGTAGAAGTTACTGATGCTACGCTTGAAAAGACAGCTTAGCTAATCGCACTTAAACACTTTAATCTCGTGCTCTGCAGCCAAATATCCATAAGGGTTGCAGGCCGACTTTTTGGTTTTATAATTGATTTTTAATGTCACTAGATTCCGTGTCAAGCACGGAATGACAGGTGTTTAATCGTACTTGATGTACTTAAACCTTGCATCGTCATTCGGCGTGCCTTCCAACGCGCCATTTTCTAATGCAGGCTGCCAACCTATCACCTGTTCTATTTTATTAGCCAATTCAAAATCTTTATCGGTAATACCTTTGGCATCATGCGTCATTAATTTCACCACGACAAACGCGTAAGAAACCGTTAAATCGGGATGATGCCAAGCCGCTTCGGCCAAGTGCCCAACCGTATTCACCACCATCAGCGTGGCTTTCCAGCCACTGGTTCTATATTTGCGGCGAATCCAGCCATTTTCTAAATACCAATGCGGAAGCTCGGTTTCAAGCTTTTGCTTAACTTCTTGCTCTGAATAAACTTTTGCAGTCATTTAGTGAATAGATGAACCGTACTTAGTTAAAGTCAGCGAATTCACACCTTCTAAAAAATGCTCGAAATCAGTTTTTTTCAGCATCCAGCGACCAAACGCTTTATTGCTAACGAAATCACTAAACGCTTCATCCACCACGCCATCTTTTGTCATCATTTTCAGGCAAAGCTCAGATTTATCAGGCTTGTCAGACTTTAGCAAAATCAAGTATTTTGCGTTTAACTTTTCTGCTAACCAAGCCGCAATACTATCCGAAGTGACATCCCAACTTTTTGGAATAGAATCGTCTGCAAGCACCATGGTGCTTGGTAACCAGACAATCGCACGATGCTGCCAAGTGCGCTCATCTATCTCACACTCAGTTCTTGCAATTGCTAAGCCAGGATTCATATTCGCCAATAGCAGACCGAACTGATCCATCGCCAATACCGCCAAGCGGTGTGCGCAAGCGTCACTAATTTTAGATACTTTTTGAGATTCTCGTACCGCGTCTGCAAATACACCGCCGCCAGGTACGATGATGATATGACCATCGCTAAATTTTACAAAAATTTCTAACCAGCGCTCTAACTCTGGCGAGCCCAAAAGGCTGCCGCCAACTTTTATTACCCACATGGAGTTTCCTTCAAAATTATCTTCCAATGTGGCCATGATTTTCCTTTAGACTCAATAAGTTAAGTCGAAATTTATAACAGTTATTAGTTGTTATCACCCTTAAAAATGTTTGGGTTATTATTGTTTTTTTCATAATCAAGAGACTATCAGAGCCTCGTAAAGTGCTTTATTATTGCAGTAAAGCTAGACGCTTTATCTAACGTTTCGGTGTATTCTTTTAACTCGTCTGAGTCAGAAACTATACCACCACCCGCATAAAAACTAAGTTTATTTTTACATACAATTGCGGTGCGAATTGCTATGTTTGTATCCATATTGCTATCAAAGCCGATGTAGCCAATTGTGCCACAGTAAATCCCACGTCGGTGCGGCTCTAATTCCTCAATAATTTGCATCGATCTTAATTTTGGCGCTCCTGTAATCGAACCGCCTGGAAAACAGCTTCGCAGCACATCTACAGCGGTTTTCCCCACCTTTAATTTGGCCACAATAATGCTCACCAAATGATGTACGTTAGCAAAACTTTGTAACTGAAATAGCTGATTTACCTGTACTTTTTCACAGCTCTTACTTAAATCGTTACGCAGCAAATCCACTATCATCAGATTCTCCGCCTTATCCTTCTCACTCGTCAATAGCCCGTTCGAGTTGGCCAAATCTTCTTCTGGATTACTCGATCGCGGTCGCGTGCCTTTAATGGGGCGGGTTTCCACATGATTGCCTGCAATTTGGATAAAGCGCTCAGGCGAGTTTGATAGCACTTGAAAACGTTCTTTCTCATGTTCTTTTTCATTAAGTGGAAAATCCATAAACGCCATAAATGGTGCGGGGCTAATCTCGCGCAATTTTTTGTACATCTGCCAACTATCACCCGTAACTTCAGCCGAAAAGCGTTGCGCCAAATTAACTTGGTAGCAATCGCCGGCAGTAATATAGGCTTTGATTTTAGCAAAAGCTTGGCCGTATTGCTGCTCGGATAAATTAGAAATAACAGGTGCTTTTACTTCAAAAGTATTTAAAATATATGCTCTGGAAGGCTCATGGATATTGGCTTGCAGAGCACGCCATTTTTCATCGGTTTCGGCATTAAATCCGTGAGAAACTAAAAAACTGCGTTGTTCGCGATGATCCACCACAATCGCGCTATCGTATAGACCAACCATCATTTCGGGAATTTCTTCTACCACAATGGCTTTACTCTGTAGCTTTTCGATACGGCGCGCTAAATCGTAGCCAAAATAACCCACGGCGCCGCCTGCAAATGGCAAGCCGCCGCCTGCAAACCGAGGGTCAGTTTTAGGCACTGGATATCGTTGGAGTAAATTTTTAAGCAATAAAAATGGGTCTTCTTCGGAGGTTTGCACTTCGCCATTTTGAGTAATGGTGGTGACTTTTCCGCGCGTTACCAGTGTAATAAACGGTTCGAAGACGATGATATCGTAGCGCCCATATTGACTGCCAGGCTTTCCAGTGCTGGCGTCCAGCATTTGGCCGCTATCTAAAAACATCGGCCAAGGCAAATGTTGAATGCGCTCAAAAAGTTGCGCGCTGTCGTGATGATAGGGAATTTCGTGTTTAAGCATTATTTTTTGCCAAAGTTGCGACTGCATATGCTGTAAAACAAGTTTTCAATGCTTTCAAATCTACATTTACATGCTCTGGAATCCGCATGGATATTTGGCTGCAGGCATGCATAAATTCACAACTTAATTCATCCGCAATTTGCTTTACTAAAAAACTGCCCACACCCGCGCCCAAAATCTTCGTGTTAGGCATCGTCATATTCGGTTTCAAATGTTTTAAAACCGCATTTTTAATTTGATTTATTTGCAAGGTTTTACAGGTTTCTGCCAAGTTTTTCCAAGTTTCCATCGAATGATTTTCAACATCATAGCCTAGCATACGCGCTAATCTCCGTGAGCTTTCCAGTGCGGTTTTGCCTTTGCCATCGGCCGTTTCTGCTTGGTCAAATTCTGGTAAAAGCTCAGCCGTTAGTCGGTAAACATCCGCCATGGTCGCAAAGTATTCTGCCGCAACATTCGTTTCAACTCCTTCAAACACCAGCTTCTGCGCCAATGCCATCACTGGCGTGCGCACCACGCCCGTGTAAACCAAGCTGTCATCTGCCAAGCGCGCGGCATCGGTCAAATTTTCGCTTTTTACTTTTCCGTTTGAAATCGCAATAATATCCGTTGTGGTGCTGCCAATATCCACCAATAATGCTTCTTGCACATGCATTGCAAGCGCGCTGGCGCTGGCGTGCCAGTTGGATGAGGCAATGCAAGCTGAAAGTTCAGAAACGCGCTCTAAGCGCACAAAGCCATTATTAGCGGCATAAAAAAGCGTGTCTTTGCCAAGTAATTTTGCCACTAAGTTGGAGATTTCTACTACACCTTCATGGCGATTTTGAAATAAATCTACCAATTCGCCTGTCATAGTGATTGCATGACATGCTCTGGAATCCTCATGGATATTGACTCTCAGAGCATTGTTTATTGCGAACTCTAAATGATTTAAACCTTTCCAAAGCGTGCATGGTAGCTGCAAGGCCTGCAAAACCGCGCCGCTTTCGTCCAAAACCACCATTTTCAAATGCGCACCTCCGATGTCCCAACCCAGAAAACAACTTTTCGTCATAATAATTGGCTTTTAGACATCAATACGAACCTGATTTTGCTGCAATTTTGGCCATTTAGCGCGCGGATTTGTGAGCATGTTGATGATTAATTCGGCTGGATTTTTGCCAATCGCCTCGCGTAGCGCGATATAGCTGGTGGTGAGGCGCGGGTTGATTTCGACCACAATAACTTCATCATTATCCACAATCACATCAATGCCCACATGACCCGCTAAATCTGGCAACGCTTTTGCCACTTGGTTGGCGACCAACTCAAATGCTTGCCAATGTTCACGCATGCCATTCACAACACCACCTTCGTAGCTAAGCATATGATTATTAATCTCAATTTCCTGCGTATTGCAACTTAGCACATGCGCTTTGCCCTTTTTCATCACGCAAGAAATACTGGCTGCGTCGCCAGGTTGGTAAGCTTGAATCACATGCGTGAGTTGCTTATCATTTTGCTCTATCCAATCCTGCAAATCGTCCGCGTTATTAAAACATGCCGTCTCGCTGCAACCTGCGCCGTCGTTGGGTTTCGCCAGCCAAATCCAGTGACTTTTTGGCCAATTTTCAAGCGTATAAGTGGGAATTGTGGCAATGCCAGCCTCTTCCAGCGCCAAACTGGTTGCTAATTTGTCAGAAGTAATTGCAATTGAAGCAAGCCCGCAACCCAATACCAGAGCGCTTTCCAGGCCTGCCATTTGCGTTAAATAATGTAAAGTGCCATCGGTTTCTGGCGCGATGATGAAAATAGCATCCGCGGCACGAATTTGCGCTTTCCAAATCTGCCAAACATCGTCATCGGCTTGTACTACCACACATTCTGCGCAGTTTTCTGGCGCTTTCAAGCGCGCATCCACCGTAGTGCTGATGCTGCAAGGCAACTCGGATAAATCTCTCAGTAGCGCATCGCGCATTAGCGCACCTTCATGCGTCAATGACTTCGAAAGCGGCGCTGCACACAAGCCACCGCCAGTGATAAACTCACAAACAAATATTTTATTAAGTTTAATGATGCAAATTATCCCTGTAATCGATTTACTCAATGGCGTTGTAGTGCACGCTCAGCAAGGCCAACGGCAACATTATCAGCCCATAAAATCATTACTTACGCATTCTAGCAAACCGCTAGATATTGTGGCGGCTTTGCTCAACGTATACCCTTTTTCGCAATTATATATCGCAGATTTAAACGCCATTCAACAATCTGGCGACAACTTTATCGTGATTCGCACCATCGCACAAAAATTTCCACAACTTAAGCTGTGGATTGACGCAGGCATTCATTCCTCACAATTTATTCCACATTCTAACGTGATTTTGGGCAGCGAGAACTTTTCTAAATTAGAAATTATTTTGGCAATTAAAAATCAACAAATAGACAACTTTATATTGTCTTTAGACTTTATGCCGAACGGCTATCAAGGCCCAGCCGAGCTACTAGAAAGTAGTCAATATTGGCCGCAAGATGTCATAGTAATGTCGCTACAAAATGTAGGCACCAACCAAGGCGCGAATGCAATTTTAATGCAAAAAATGTTGGTACTTGCATCAGGAAAAAATCTTTACGCAGCAGGTGGAGTAAGGCACGTAGAGGATTTGATTGCGCTTAAATGTATGGGAATACATGGCGCTTTAATCGCCACTACGTTGCATCAAAAGCAACTTTCAACGAGTGAAATTCAAAGCTTGAGCCAATAAAAAACCCGAGCAAGCTCGGGTTTTAAAAGATTAAAAAACTTACTACCAGAAACTATTCTAGGTTTGCGTGAATCGCGCGCATGCCTTCTTCGGTTAAGCCCTTAGCAAAAATATTATCAGCAATAATCGCTTCCAAATAAATTAATGTTGATAGCTCAAATTGTGAGCCCATCGGCATGCCGTTAGTAAGCGGGAAGCTAGCATCATTACCAATTTGAATGGTTAAATCGGCTACATCGGCCATCGCAGAAGATTTTTTCATTGAAACAACTGCCAATTTTGCACCTACCGATTTAGCTTTTTTAACGAATGGTAGCAATGTTTCTGTACCGCCAGAACCTGAAACTAAAATCAGCAAATCGCCCGCTTTAATCGCCGGCGTCACCACTTCGCCTATCATGCTGACGTTATAGCCAGAATGCACCAAGCGCATGGCAAAAAAGCGTGAAACTAACAATGAGCGGCCTGCGCCACCAATGAATATGCGGCCAGCACCCTCAACCAGTTGCATGAGTTTTGCGGCATTGCTTTTGTCTGTCTCAGATAAAATCGTAGTTAAACGACTTAAAATTAATTGTTGAGAATCCATATTATTTTCCTCTAATTTTTCTAAAAGTATTTATAAAAAAACCCGACTCATTACTGGGTCGGGTTTTTTATCTACTCATATCAATAATTGCTTATTGATGAAGGTTAAATTAACCGTGAGCGATTTTTGTGATTTCTGCAGCAGAAGCAGCAGGATCAGCAGCACCGTAGATAGCAGCACCAGCAACGATGATAGTCGCGCCAGCATCACGTACTTGAGCAGCTGTGCCAGCTTTTACGCCACCAGCAACTGAGATTTCTAAGCCTAAGTTTAAACCAGCAACCATTGCTAAGTCAGCAAATGGTGTTTGGCCAGCAGCTTGTTGATCTAAACCAGTGTGCACGCCAATGATGTGCGCGCCCAATTTAGCCACTTCTTTAGTACGTGCAGCTTTATCAGCAACGTTGATCAAGTCAACTTGTGCTTTTTTGCCGTATTTGTTTGCAACATCGATAATGCCTTTGATTGTACCAATATCAGCACAACCTAAAACTGTACAAATATCTGCACCAGCTTTGTAGAAAGGCTCAGCTTCGTAGAAGCCAGCATCCATTGTTTTCAAATCAACTAAGATTTTGTTGTTTGGAAATTTAGCGCGCAATGTTTCAAGTAATTTGATGCCATTATGCTTAATGCAAGGCGTACCGATTTCTAAGATATCTACGTGTGGTGCAACTGTTGTTGCCAACGCTACTGTCGCGTCAAAATCTAGTGAATCTAATGCCATTTGGGTTTGTGCCATGGTAACTTCTCCGATTAAAAAATTTTTATTAAACTTAAATACTCAAGCTATAAACTTAAAGTATTTAATTAATTATTGATTATAACTATATAATTTAGCTACAAATTTTACTACTAAAACTACTACAAACTATACCGCTATTTCGTTTTGCTAATAACCCTAGAGGCTAAGCTCTAACTGGCGTTTAGCATGTTTGAAGCTGGACCCTCAATCTTAAGTGCCCAGCCTCTTATTGTCAATGTTAAACCACAATTATTGCAACAAAGTTACATTTTCATGCGATTTTCTATATGACTAAAAATTTTAAAGTTTGGCAGCCAAAGCGACTTCAAGCTTGATCTGATCAGCCACAAAACCACGAATACCTTCAGCTAACTTCTCAGTTGCCATCGCGTCTTGGTTTAGCTCAAAGCGGAACTCATCTTCTGTCATTCTGGCTGGTTTGGCTGTTTTCGCGCCACCATCAGTCAACATACGGGTTAGTGTGCCTTCTGTCGCAGCTAAATCTTGTAATAGATTTGGCGAAACTGTCAAACGATCGCAACCCGCCAAGGCAATTAATTCGCCCACGTTACGGAAGCTCGCGCCCATGACCACAGTTTTATAGCCATGTTCTTTGTAGTAGGCGTAAATTGCGCGCACAGAAACTACACCAGGGTCAGTTTCTTGTGTGTATTCAGTCGTTGGATTTTTCGCTTTGTACCAATCCAAAATACGGCCTACAAATGGTGAGATTAAAAACACGTTAGCCTCAGCACATGCGCGGGCTTGACCAAAACCAAATAACAATGTTAGGTTACATTGAATGCCTTCTTTTTCTAAAATTTCGCCCGCTTTAATACCTTCCCAAGTGGAGGCTAATTTAATCAATACGCGACTCTTATCCACACCAGAGTCTGCATACAATTGAATCAATTTACGGCCTTTAGCTACCATTGCGTCTAAATTGAAAGATAAACGCGCATCAACCTCTGTCGAAATACGGCCTGGCACCACTTTTGTAATTTCCGTACCAATCAATACTGCCAACTTGTCGGCTGCGTTATCAATTTGCGTTTCTTTGCTACCGCCTTGTGCTTTTGCATAAGCAATCGCTGTTTCAATGAGTGGCGCATATTGTGGCAATTGGCTTGCTTTTAAAACTAATGATGGATTGGTTGTCGCATCCACTGGTTTCACAGTTTTAATCGCTTCTACGTCGCCCGTATCGGCCACTATCGTGGTCATGCTTTTGAGTTGATCTAATAAATTAGCCATGATTTCCTCCTAGAGGTGCCTCCTAAAAAATTTAACGAAAATCTTATTGAAATTCAGACCGAAGATTATAACTTAAAAAGTTTATTTTCAATACGCCTAAAGCTTACAAAAGCGCGTGCAGTAGCAAAGTCGCTACCGTTAAATCCGCGCTAGTACCTGGATTAAGGCCGCGTTTTTTTAGCGCCGCATCAAATATCAATAATTCAGCTTGATAGTTTTTGGGATTAAACACTTTTGAAAATTCCATCTCGTGCTCACGCGCTTCGTTTTGCACCAAATTGGCGATGGTTTCGCCGTATTTGCGCACAATGTGGCTATCTAGAAAATGACTCAAATAGTGTAAATGCACCGCCGTTGCTGCCCAAGCGGGGCGTTGCCATTTAACCAGCGCTTTTTGATAAACTGCCAAACCATCAAAAATATGCATAAAATTATTGGCGTATTGGCACGCTATCATATCGTGGGAAGCCGCTTTCTGCATGGCTTGCAGCAATGTGCAATCAGCTTTTTGCTGCACGTCGTGCTGCGCGCTTTCGCCCAAACCCGCTGGGTTCGCCAAGCGAATCGCCGCAAAACAAGCTTCTGCATCTTCTATCGTAGTGCCGCTAAGAACCGCATGGATATTAGCCTGCAGGCCAGTGCTATTTGCGTTTAATTTGGCATGAATAATTGCTTGAATAATCGGTGCGCACAACAAAATCATGCCTAAATTAGTGTTGCAATTCACCACCACATGCGTGGCTTGCACACTTTGCAAAATGCGCTGGCCCAAACTCAACTCTGGCTTAGCAATCACTGCCGAAGCGGCTTCAGCGCTTGCAATAAAATCTTGCACCGTCATGCCGTGACCATCGGCAAAAATGTGCACATTGCCAGGCTTGAGCGCCTCAAGCTCCGCCAAGCAAGCGACTTTGAAAGCATTGGCGATTTGTTGACTATTCATGCAAGTGACTCATAAAATCGTCAACTAAAACTCGTGCAATATTTACATTCGAAACACCTTGTAGCCCTCGCCAAGCGGGAATGCTGTTGACTTCTAGCACATAAAGTTTGCCATTTTTATCGCGAATCACATCCACGCCGCAATAGGCAATATCAAGCACCGATGCGGCTTGTAGGGCAATATCTAGCACGTCTACTTCTGCGCTTTTATTTAAAACATTTTCACATTGCGCACCTTGCGCCACGTTGTGCAACCACGCTTCTCCAGACCTTTTCATTGCCGCAACTACTTGATTATTCAAAATAAATACACGGTAATCGTGCGGCGCCTCTATATATATTTGCAAGTAAAATACGCCATCCACAAATGCATCCATCGGCAAGGGCGGCACCGTTTTATCCGCTAGCCGCACGCCCTGCCCCTGCGAGCCAAATAGCGGCTTAATGACTAGTTGTGGATATTGAGAAATGATTTCGTACGCCTGCTTGCGCGATTCGCACACCCAAGTTTGCGGTGTAGCGACACCATGATTGTGCAACAAAAAGCTGGTCATGGTTTTGTCTACCGTACGCTCAATCGCCCTGCCATCGTTATAAACAAGCACTCCCAGCGCTTTTAACATATGCAAAACATTCAAGCGTGTCGTGATTTGCTGTAAAGTTCCGCCCGTAATGCCGCGCACAAACACGGCTTTGGGAAGACCCTCAAATTGTGGAATTTTTATAAGCGGCTTTTTACCCGAACAATCAATCAAACAGTCTTTGAGCGACGCAAAAGCCATTTCCACGTCGCGTGCTGCAAAAGCTTGCTTTAGCTGTGCGCCGTGCCAGCCAGCATCATCGGTAAAAACCACTACTTTCATTAATGTTTTACTTTAATTATTAATCTTAATTTATTGATTTAATTATTAAAAGATTGATTAATTAATGCCTCATTAAACTCGCCGCCAGTAAAACTATTACCCGTTTTCAGATTGGTAATTTTTACTTTTGCTGGCGAAAATAGCAGTGGATCAATCTGGTAAAAATCCATTTTGTAAAATTTAAATACTTCTGCAAAGGTTTTGCCATAATCTTTAGATGCGCTGCTGGGCAATGTGTTTGCCAACTTTTCAGCATCAGCATCGCTGCACTTCACATTCAATTCGACAAATCCACCAAATAAAATAGCATCGTTAGTGCGTCCCATAGCGGTCATAAAATCGCCAGAAACGGGTGGCAGTGGCGCAACACCTTGACCACTTACAATACAATCCAACGGAAAATGTAGCGTATGCGCTTTATGCAACGCCACCTCCAAAACCCTCGCCACGATTTGGGTTGCACCTGCAACACTGGTTGTTGGTGTCAAAATAAAGGTGAGATTTTCTGCTTTAATGTGGGTATCGCGCGCCACTTTTTCAATAATTTCAACAGGTGGGATTTTGTCAGTTTCCAGCACCAAAACCGTGGCGTCGCTAATATCTTGATAATTTAATTCTTTAAATAACTCTTCGCGCTGAGCAAGCGCCCGCGCAGGTCCAGAACCTAGCGAAAAAAACTTTTCGTGCTGCAACGCCCAACCTGCATACTGACTGCCGAGGCAAGCCAGTACCGGATTTTCAGCCTGCACACTAATGCTTAATGGGTAGTCTTTAAAAGTTGGCGCACTACTAAAATCTACTTTCCCAAGTCCACCCATACAAATTTCGGCGATTAAGCGCCCCGCCTCTGCACTACCCGCTTTTTGAATGCCCGCATCTACGATCGTAGCACCTGTGACATGCTGCGAAATGCCAATATTTAATATCTCAGCTTGATCTAGAAGGCTTTCAAGCAATGGTCTGCAAGCCTCATGGATACTGGGTTGCAGGCTTGCTGTTTTCGAGTCATTTTTAATCATTGATATAACATCTCTCTAAGTTTATCAGACCGTTGTCGTACCTGCGCATGCGCAACTTCTGCACTATCAGCATGCGCAAATACGCTACATATTGGCATATTTTGAGCAATTCTAACATTAGACTCACCTACTTCTAACGCGGTAATATCCGCCACCCAATTTGGCCAAGCGAAATCTTTTGGAATTTCCAATACTTCATCCGCATACAAAATCAACTGCGCTTTTGAAGTTTTAATTATAGGCAGAGAATCCATCAAATTGCCCGCACAGCCTTGCAAATGCAAGGAAAACAGGTTTTCATATAAATCAAAAGTAGCACTTAATCTTGGGTTCAACTCCAAAATCCAAAGCGTTTCACCTTCCAAAATAGCATCCAAACTATTAATTCCACGCAAACTTAAAGCGCTAGTTAATTGCTGAGAAGCATGCTCGAAAGCCCCACAGATATTGGGCTGCAGGGCAATGTTATTTACCGCGCCTGCAAAGCGATAGGGCATTTCATCAGTTGGCGCAATCAGTTGTTGGTTAAAGCCTATCGTTTTTGCTGTTTTTCCATCGGCCACAAACAAAATGGATATCGGTGTTCCAGCCTGTTTTTTTTGAAAATAAGCTTTCTGGAAATATTTAGCCTGACTTGCGGGCTTAATGTGCGTTCCACCAGAGCCGCCAAGTTGCTTCGCAAGCCATTGTGCAGGATTGTCAGGCATTTGCAAACAAACTTCAGGATGTTGAATACCCAAATCATCTAATAGCGCGAAAAAGCTAAAGTCCTTAGCTTGTTTAAGCATTTCTGGCTGATTACCGACAATCGACTCATATTCTGCGACCCATTCCAATAAACGTGGGCAATTATCAAACAAACTGCCGTACAAAAAACCATCAATATCAGCTAAGTTAATGCCCGAAAAAACGCTTTTAAAATCATTTTCATCAAGGCTTAAGCCTTGATTGTTTATATGCATATTAAGCTTGTGGGTTTTGGTGGATACTCTCTGCGTATCCTCATCAGCAAAGGCATCCAGCACAATCACGTCATGTCCGCAAGCCACTGCCGCTTCTGCAAATCCGCGGGCAGAAAGTGCTGTGATAATGAATTTAGCCACTTTTAGCTACTGGCTAAATTTTGTGCCGTTTCAAATGCAGACATAAACTCTAAATACACTGGTTTTTCTGCGCTAAGCATCTGTTTTAAAAGTTGATGTTGCGTGGCATATTTTAAATTACCTATCGCCAGCGCGCCAATTCCTAATGCCTTAGTCTCCGCAATCTCTACGCCATCCATCATCACCTCCGCGCCCTCCGCGCCGCTTGGCGGCACGGCATTGACATCGGCGATTATTTTAAGTGATGTTGAATGAGCTATTTGTGCGGCTGAAATCACGCGAACCCCTGCTGCAGCGCAGCAAAGCGCCACGTCCGCATCATCCAAAACCGCTTGCTTTGCGGCTTCCGATACGCCATCCACCACACCCATATCGACGCCATAGCGCTGATTATAGCTTTGTGCTTTTTCGCGCACGCTTTCGATGTCGCGATGTGCGACCAACTGCACTTGCGCGCCTTGTTTAGCGGCGATCAGCGCTACGCAACCACCTACAGGGCCGGTCGCGCCAAATATGGCGATTTTTTTATCTTTTAATGTAATTTTAAAATGCTGTTTAAGATGAAACTCTACCTTGGCCAACATCGCGGCAGCCGTAGTAAACGCACCTGATGGATCGGCAAATAAAGAAATCTCAAATGGTGGAAAAGTAGCTTTTTTAGCAGCCTCCAGCATATCCATTGCCAAATCCATATCGCGCCCGCCGATAAAAATCGCCTCACGTTTTAAGCCGCTACTACTGCGCGAAAAAATCGCGTCCTGCGTCAGCGCAGAAACTTCATCAAGCTCCACATTTATGTAAGGCATAATTTTGTCGAAACCAGCGTCAAACGCCATATTCACGTCAAACGGGCTGGCATTTTTAGCCGAAGTAATAAGATGTAATATTGAAACTTTTTGCATGCCGTTAACTTTCTAAAATATTTGCGCCAACATTTTTGCCACGACAACATAAAAAACTAATGTTGGGGTTTTCTGCAAATGCCAGCCTGGCTTGGGTTACCAGCAATTCAGCTTGTTGCTGGTTTTCTAAAATCGCAAACCCAGTTGGCCCCCACGAGCTTTGCCCAGTGCAAGCTGCACCATTTTGTTGCAACCAATATAATACTTCAGCCACATCGCTGCTGGCAAAACGTCCACCTTGAATTGGCGCAAAATAATCACCATTATATGCTTGCAAATCGGCCATATGCGCACCAAATGTAAGCAAATCGCTCCGTTGCAGGGCAGGCAACATGTGTTGTAGTACCAAATCTCGCAAATGATGCTGCGCTGGCTTTAATTTTGTAAAAGCCGCAACCTCCGCTGCACCATGTACACCCATGTGCGCTCTATCTTGCACCAACAATACACGCCAATCTAAGGGAAAATCTTGCCGAAACGCGATTTCCGGCAATGCATCATCCATTTTACCTGCATCTATCAAAAAACCGCCTTGTAAAAACGCTGCAATACCTATGCCAGAACGCCCGCCACGCTTGGCTTGCAGAGCAATGCTATTTGCATCAGTATTCAAACTAAATAAAGTATTTAAACCCACACCTATTGCAAGCGCCATCTGCGTGCCCGACCCCAAACCCACATGCTCTGGAATAGCCTGGTGCACTTTCAACGAAAAATTATTTTTTATTTTTAACGAGCCAACTAATTTTTCGACAATTTTAGCCACATTTTTGCTATTTTTAGCTTCAATTAATAGCTTTTCACTTTTTGTGATTTCAAGCTGTGTGCAAGGCGCATCAATCGCCAAACCCACGCTACCAAACATACGCTCTGACCTGCCGCTTAAATCAAAAAAACCCATATGTAAACGGGCGGAGGTGCTAACACTCACTTTTTGTACTGTCGACTGATGTTTCATTTTATTGGTAATCATTATTGCTTATTTTAGCCTAAAGATTGCGCTATATCATTTAATCGCTAAATGATCCGCGCTTCTCGCGTGACATCAGGTCGCAAATTTGGCACAATTGCATATTAAATAAGCCTGCAATGTTAATTCCACATTAATTGTTCAGGTATCAATAATGCATTTGCAATGTTAAGGGAAAAAAATGTCAGCGCACGCAATTCCATTTGAACAACTTCGCAATACTGATGTAGGTACTGTTGGCGGTAAAAACGCCTCCCTCGGTGAGATGATTTCACAACTATCCGCCAAAGGAGTGCGCGTGCCTACTGGCTTTGCGACCACTGCACATGCATATCGTGAATTTTTAGCCCAAAATGGATTGGACAAGAAGATTAATGATTTGCTTGATAAGCTCAATGCAGATGATACACAAGCGCTTGCTATCTGTGGCACACAAATTCGCGAATGGATTATGGCCGAACCCTTTCCTGCCGCATTAGACAAAGCAATTGCAGATAACTATGCTACTTTAACTGCTAAATCAGGTGCTGGTGCAACTTTCGCGGTGCGCTCATCGGCCACCGCAGAAGATTTACCGGATGCATCATTCGCTGGTCAACAAGAATCATTCCTAAACATACAAGGTTTAGATAATATCTTGCATGCCATTAAGGAAGTATTCGCTTCTTTATACAACGACCGCGCGATTTCTTACCGCGTCCACAAAGGCTTCGTACATGCGGATGTGGCATTGTCAGCTGGTATTCAACAAATGGTGCGTAGCGATATTGGCTGTGCTGGCGTAATGTTCACTATCGACACCGAATCCGGCTTTAAGGATGTGGTGTTTATTACATCTTCTTATGGCCTTGGCGAAACCGTAGTGCAAGGTGCGGTAAATCCTGATGAATTCTATGTACATAAACCCACTCTAGCGCTCGGCAAGCCATCTATTGTGCGCCGCACCATGGGCTCAAAACTCATCAAAATGGTGTTTAGTGATGCTACTCGCGCTGGTAAAAGCACACATACCATTGATGTAGATAATGCTGATAGCGACCGTTACTCACTCTGTGATGCAGATGTTTTAGAATTGGCGCGCTATGCCATGACAATTGAAGCACATTATGGCTGCCCAATGGATATTGAATGGGGCAAAAATGGTGTTGATAACAAGCTATACATCTTGCAAGCACGCCCTGAGACAGTTAAATCACAAGAGTCTTTAAACAACGTCACAGAAACTTTTAAACTAAACAAACATAGCGAAAAGCCATTGGTAATCGGTCGCGCAGTGACGCAGAAGGTAGGTGTTGGCCCAGTACGTATTGTGCTAGACCCAGCAGAAATGCACTTAGTGCAGCCAGGTGATGTGTTAGTTGCCGATATGACAGACCCAAACTGGGAGCCAGTGATGAAGCGCGCCAGCGCTTTGGTAACCAATCGTGGCGGTCGCACCTGCCACGCCGCGATTATTGCACGTGAACTTGGCATCCCAGCGATTGTTGGCGCTGTCAATGCAACAGACGTACTGCGTGAAGGCGAAATTGTCACCGTTTCATGCGCGGAAGGCGAATCTGGCTTTGTCTATCATGGCGCCATTGAATATAGTGTAGATACTCAAGCACAATCAGCCCTGCCCCCTGCCCCATGCAAAATCATGATGAACGTAGGCAACCCTGATATGGCATTTGGCTTTGCCAAAACCCCAAATGACGGTGTGGGTTTAGCGCGCTTAGAGTTCGTTATCAATAATATGGTGGGGATTCACCCTAAAGCTATTTTAAATGCAGAAGCCATGCCGGCTGCGGTTAAAACGATCATTCAAAACCGTGCGAGGGGTTATGCTAGCCCTAAACAGTTTTACATTGATAAAGTGGCTGAAGGCGTTGCTACGATTGCAGCAGCGTTTTACCCAAAACCAGTCATAGTGCGAACTTCAGACTTTAAATCTAACGAGTACAAAAAACTGATTGGCGGCGAGATTTACGAGCCAGATGAAGAAAACCCAATGATTGGCTTCCGTGGCGCAGCGCGCTACATGGCCGAGGACTTTAAAGAGTGCTTTGCCATGGAATGTATGGCCATGAAGAAAGTACGTGATGAAATGGGCTTGGTCAACGTAGAGTTGATGCTCCCATTTGTGCGCACGCTAGACGAAGCAAAAGCAGTCACAGAAATCATGGCCGCCAACGGACTTAAACGTGGCGAAAATGGTCTGCGTTTAATCATGATGTGCGAAATTCCTTCCAATGCTTTACTGGCAGAACAGTTTCTGGAATATTTCGATGGATTTTCAATTGGTTCAAACGACCTTACCCAGCTTACACTAGGCATGGATAGGGATTCTGGCATCTTGGCAGACGGTTTCGATGAACGTAACGACGCTGTCAAAGTATTACTCAAAATGGCCATCAGCACTTGCAACCGCTTAGGTAAGTACGTGGGTATTTGCGGACAAGGGCCTTCTGATCATCCTGATTTTGCTGAATGGCTGGTAGCCGAAGGCATACAATCAGTCTCACTCAATCCTGACACTGTGATTGCCACTTGGCAACGTTTAACCAAATAAAGAATAGTTAAAAAGAGTGAAGCGCACGGCGTTCTTTATTTCCGATGGTACAGGTACCACGGCAAGCTCTTTGGGCGGCTTGCTGGCGCACTTTCCAAACACACAGTTTGAATATGTGCGTCTGCCATTTACAGATTCCTTCGATAAAATTTTGGACGCGCAAAAACGCATTGCCGAAAACAAGGTGAAGGACAATGTGCGCCCTGTTGTGATTATGTCTATCGGCGACATGATGTTGCGCAAGCAACTAAAAGAAGTCGATGCTTTTTACATCGATTTATTTGACTCGTTTATTGACCCGCTCGGCAAAGAATTTGACGAAAAACCGCTCACAGGTGCCAGCATTGCGCACAGCAACACGGGTGAAAGCTACCATGCGCGTATCGATGCCATTAATTTTAGCCTGAATCATGATGACGGCATCACTAACAATGGCTTAGAAGAAGCCCAAGTCATTTTAATAGGCGTCTCACGTTGTGGCAAAACACCTACCAGTCTTTATTTAGCGATGCAGTATTCCATTAAGGCTGCGAATTACCCGCTAATTCCAGAGGATTTCGCACGCGGGACTCTGCCTGCTGCACTCATACCGCATCGGCACAAAATTTTTGGCCTATCCATTCAGCCAGAGCGCTTGCATTCCGTGCGTACCGAGCGCCGCCCCGATAGCTTATACGCCTCACTAGAAAACTGCCGCAAAGAAATCGCCACCGCAGAACGCATGATGAAAAACGCTGGCATCACTTGGACAGATTCCTCCACGCGCTCCATTGAAGAGCTTTCTGCCATTATTCTGCAAAAAATCCGCCAACCTGCAAAATAAAAACTACATTCACATATGATATAGCCAACCAAGCAGGCCAAAAGTAGCGATTAGCCACATTAAATTCGGTCTAAACTTAAATAACACAAATCCAGCAAGCAAAATACCTGCTCCTGAAATCTCGTCGATATTAGCTTGCAGGCCATGCGGCCAAACGATGAGTTGCGCAAAAAACAAAGCCAAACTCACAATCACGCCCACTACGGCAGCGGTAATTACTGTTAAAGGTGCGGTAAATTTAAGATTATTTTGTGTAGATTCAATCAACGGTGCGCCGACAAAAATAAAAATAAATGACGGCAAAAATGTAAAGAACGTTACGGTACATGCCGCTATAATGCCAGCTGAAAGCGGATTTTGGGCAATCTCGTGAGACCAGCCGCCAACAAAACCTACAAACGCCACCACCATAATCAACGGCCCTGGCGTGGTTTCACCCAGCGCTAGGCCATCCATCATTTGCGCAGGTGTAAGCCAAGCGTAATGTTCTACCGCGCCCTGGTAAACATAGGGCAAAACAGCATAAGCGCCACCAAAGGTGATCAGAGCAGCTTTAGTAAAAAACCACGCCATTTGCGTATAAATCGCATCCCATCCATAAAGAAAAATCAATAACAGCATGGCTGACAGCCAAATCGCCACGCCAATTACGATAAATTTTATCAATGTTTTAACATTAAATTTTGCGTGCGCAGGTGTCGGCGTGTCGTCATCAATGACGGCGCTTCCATAGTTTTTTTGGCTAGCCTTATGCGCGGCACTGCCCGCAAATAAAGCTGGTTTATAGTGATTAACCAAAAATCCAATCAATGCTGCGGCTAATACAATTAATGGAAATGGTATTTTAAATACAATAATCGCGATAAATGACGCAAAAGCGATGCCCCACAACGCCCTATTGATAAGACTCTTATCGCCTATTCTATATGCTGCAAATAACACAATTGCAACCACAGCAGGTTTAATACCATACAACACGCCCGCCACTGCAGGGACGTCGCCAAAGCGCATATAAATATAGCTCAAGCCGATTAAAATTAGCAGTGAGGGCAATACAAATAAAACGCCCGCAATCAAACCGCCACGCGTTTTATGCAGCAGCCAACCGATGTAAGTCGCCAGCTGTTGCGCTTCTGGCCCAGGTAGCACCATGCAATAATTAAGTGCATGCAAAAAACGCTTTTCCGAAATCCAGCGTTTATTTTCTACCAAATCTTGGTGCATGATGGCAATCTGCCCCGCAGGTCCGCCAAAGCTGATAAAACCAAGCTTGAGCCAATACCAAAACGCCTCTTTCAGGCTAGGTGCAATTGGGGTTTCTAATGCAATCTGCTTCATGCTTTTATTCTATCGGTAAATCCAGCTTTAACGTAAAAAGTTTAATTTTAGACTTGGCACACAATATGCTTATTCTTAATTACTAGCGAATGGCTAGTCTTAGAAATACTGAAAGGTTAGGTTTAATATGTCTACCACAACAAAAACAAGTCCAGATAAAATTAAATTACTTGATCAAATGTTAGAAGATTTGGCAGGCGATGAATTTGAAGAGTACGATGCGGCTGATAGTAGCGCTGGCGCTAGCGTTAGGCGTCATGATCTTACGGAAGATTTAGACATCATTGATCTTTTGCACTAGTTTAATTTATGCTTTGCAATTGGCGGAGAGAGCGAGATTCGAACTCGCGACAAGGTTACCCCTGTGCCACCTTTCCAGGGTGGTGACTTAAACCGCTCATCCATCTCTCCAAGTACATGCAGATTATAAGTGCGGTGCGGATTATAGTCGAAGTAAGCGGCTAGACCAATATCTAGCTAAGTCAATCACGATGAATTTTAGATAAAAATCATCTAACTTTTGAGCAAATAGGTATTTACTTCGCCCTTACCTTTAATTTGCACCAGACCCCGAGACTCGAAAGTAAAATGGTTTTTTAACAGCGCGTAGGTCGCCTCGCTCACTTGAATTGCATTTGGCAAACAAGTGCCTTCCATGCGGCTGGCCATGTTCACCGGATCTCCCCAAATATCATAAGCAAACTTACTGGTGCCTATCACACCAGCCACTACAGGGCCGCTACTAATACCGATACGTAATTGCATACTTTTATCAGCTTCTGCGTTAAATTCCGCCAGCTCTAGCTGCATATCTAGCGCCAATTGCGCGATGACTTTGGCATGATCCTCTCGCGCAACTGGTGCGCCGCCTACCACCATATATCCATCGCCGATAGTTTTAATTTTCTCTAGACCATGCCGTTCAGCAAGCTTGTCAAAACGTGAAAATAGCTGACTAAGCAAACCCACCAGCTCGGCAGGTGGCATAGAAGATGTCATTTTAGTGAAGCCAACAATATCCGCAAATAAAATAGTCACCGATTCATGGCTATCCGCAATGCGCATGTCGTTATCTTTCAATCGATTAGCAATCGATTCAGGCAAAATATTCAGTAATAGCTTTTCAGATCTAGCTTGCTCCAAATTCAATTCTTGTAAAGTGCGTTCTTTTTGACTTTGAAAAAAGCGCATCACCGCATACAAAATACATGCAACCCCCATAATATTCATCAGAAAAAACGTATCTTTAATATGCTGTGGAATAGGTAAAGTGTTGCCAACGAACATATAGTTAAGCTTCCACGAAAGGCCTGCAAGCAAGCCAAATAAAATAAACCAAGGCGTAGATTGGCGCGTACCGAGAATCATTAAAGCACCAATCGGCGACAGTATTGACCAAATTGCTATGCCGCTTGAAGCCTCGTAACCACCAATAGCCCACTGCATAAAGAACGGCATCACCAGCAACATCACTAATTGCGTAAAAGTTATGTATTCGAATTTTTTACTGCGATAAAATATGAGTAAACTTAAGTATGAAACAATGATGTAAGCATAAGGCACCGCCGCCATCATGGCGTAACCCTCGCCCAAACCAGATAGCGTATAGATCCAGAAAACGCATACTAAACTCTCAGCAAACACTAAAATGGTGAGTATGGCCTTGCCTATAGTGGAGTCTGTTGGGTGGCTAAGACTATGCCAAAACTCTCTCGTGTTAACGCCAAAATATTTGCTTGTATCGGGCATAAATAAAGGGTATTTCCTAAAATAAATGTTACTAATACTCATGAATGCGCAAACTATATCGTATGCGGCTATTGCGCGCCACAATCTCACAACAATAATTTAACAAAATAACGGTTTTTACTTGATTTACCAACCACTAAGGTTTATTGTTTAGGTCGAGCTTATGTCTGGAATCCTTTTGTTGACAAGGGGATACATGAGATTAAGCTGGCTTTTGAATAAAATAAAAAATAAAACAATGCAATGCGGTTTAAGAGATAGAAACACTACATAATCACCTGAAAATCTAGAGGAGTTAGCATGAGTTTGGATATACTAAAAGGCATGGGCGTAAAAATCCCTTATAAAGCTAAGTATGATAATTACATCGGTGGCAAATGGGTTGCACCAGTAAAAGGCCAATATTTTGATGTAGTTTCTCCCATTACTGGCAAAAATTATACGCAAGCAGCGCGTTCTACTGCTGAAGATATTGAGCTTGCACTAGACGCAGCACACAAAGCGGCGGATGCTTGGGGCAAAACCTCAACAACGGAACGCTCAAACATTCTGCTTAAAATTGCTGACCGTATTGAAGCCAACCTTGAACTAATCGCGACTGCAGATACGATAGATAACGGCAAACCTATTCGCGAAACAATCAATGCAGATATTCCATTAACGGTCGATCACTTCCGCTATTTTGCGGGCGCAATTCGTGCGCAAGAAGGTGGTATTAGTGAAATTGACAATGATACGATTGCTTATCACTTTCATGAACCATTAGGCGTTGTAGGTCAAATCATACCTTGGAACTTCCCAATTTTAATGGCGGCTTGGAAACTAGCGCCAGCTTTGGCTGCAGGCAACTGCATTGTAATGAAACCAGCCGAATTTACGCCTATTTCTATTTTAATTATGATGGAAGTGATTGGCGATTTATTACCACCAGGTACTGTGAACATTGTTAACGGCTACGGTCGCGAATGTGGTGCACCATTAGCTAACAGCAAACGTATTGGCAAAATTGGCTTTACAGGCTCAACCGCGACTGGTCGTGCAATTGCCACGGCGGCAGCTAGCAACTTGATTCCAGCAACATTAGAATTAGGTGGCAAATCTCCAAACATTTTCTTTGCCGACATTATGGATGCAGACGATGCATTCTTTGATAAAGCGATTGAAGGCTTAGTACTATTTGCGTTCAACCAAGGTGAAGTTTGCACATGTCCATCACGTGCAATAATTCAAGAGTCCATCTACGACAAGTTTATTGCACGCGTGTTAGAGCGTGTAAAAGCCATTAAACAAGGCAGCCCGCTCGATTCAGGCACCATGCTTGGCGCACAAGCATCGCTGGATCAAATGAACAAAATCATGAATTACATTGATATTGGCAAACAAGAAGGTGCAGAAGTACTCATTGGTGGTAATCGCAATATGTTAAAAGGTGATTTGGCAGAAGGCTATTATATAGAGCCAACATTGCTTAAAGGCCACAATAAAATGCGCATTTTCCAAGAAGAGATTTTTGGCCCAGTGCTTGCTGTAACAACCTTTAAAGATGAAGCAGATGCCTTAGCCATTGCCAACGACACAATTTTTGGCCTTGGTGCTGGCGTTTGGACACGTAACGGCTCTGTAGCTTACAGAATGGGTCGCGGCATTAAAGCTGGCCGCGTTTGGACAAATTGCTACCACGCCTACCCTGCTCACGCGGCGTTTGGTGGATATAAAGAGTCTGGCATTGGTCGCGAAAATCACAAAATGATGCTCGATCACTACCAACAAACTAAATGCTTATTAGTCAGCTATAACCCAAATAAATTAGGTTTCTTCTAGTATTTGTTTAGTTTAAGTTTTTAGATTGGTTTAAAATAAAAGGGCGAGCTTACTCGCCCTTTTATTTTTTGTTATTTAAAGTATGATTAATTTGAGCCTTGGAGTTAGATGATGAATACAACAATAGCAGAACGCCCAGTCACAATTAACGACCCTGAAAAAACTAGACGCGTATCTGCAACGCCAAGTGCATTAGCTTTAATTCATAGACTTACCGCAGAGTTTGGTCCCATTGCTTTTTTGCAATCGGGCGGATGCTGCGAAGGTAGCGGGCCTATTTGTATGCCTATTAATGAATTCAACCCAAGCACAGCTGATGTCGTGTTAGGCGAATGGCAAGATGCTACGTTTTATATGGGTAACAGCCATTTTACTTTTGCAGAGAATATGCACACGATTTTAGATGCCACACCAAACTCAAGTGGGTCTTTTTCATTGGATTGCGGAACTGGCTTTGCCTTTATCACCAGTGGGCGCTTATATTCAGACGAAGAATTAGCAAACTTACCACCAGTTGTGCGCGTTGGTTTAAAATAAAACACCGCCCTGCAACCCTCATGGATATTGCCTCTCAAGGCAGTTATTTTCACACTTTTCTTGCCACTTTAGTGGCTTAGAAAATTGGGGAAGCCAAATACTGGCTTTGGTTATTTTTATTACAAATAACTATTCAAAAAGCTCAGGCTTAGCCACACCATAGCCTTGCGCATAATCAACGCCGATTTCTTTCAGCATATTGATAATGTCGTCATTTTCGGCAAATTCAGCAATGGTATGTAAGCCCATGACATGTCCGACATTATTGATGGATTCGACCATCGCGCGGTCGATTTTATTATTGACGATGGCTTTAACAAACATGCCATCGATTTTAAGAAAATCTACTTCCAAATTCTTTAAATAACCAAAAGAAGATAGCCCGCTACCAAAGTCATCCAACGAGAAACGGCATCCAATCTCGCGTAGCGCATGTATAAAGTGACGCGCTTTGTTTAGATTTGCAATCACTGCAGTCTCAGTAATCTCGAAACAAATGCGCTTAGCATCTACGCCATGTAAATTGATTTGCTCAATGACATAATCTAAAAAGTCCTCTTCCGACAAAGTTTGGCCAGATAAATTTATGGCACATATGTAGGGGAAGTCGTTACCTTTGCGCGCAATAATCGAAAGCGCCTCAGCTACGACCCAACGATCGATTTTTGGCATTAAGTGATAGCGTTCAGCTGCTGGCAAAAAGAATCCCGGTGGGTAAAATGTACCGTCTTCGCCGCGCATGCGAATCAGCAGTTCGCAATGTAGCTCTTGAGTAAGCCCCAGACTTTCCATGCGCTGAATGTATAATACAAACTGTTGCTGCTCTAACGCCAGATGAATGCGCGACACCCACTCCAGCTGGTTACTGCGCTCTTTCATATCATTGTATTCAAGACGGTGTGAATGAACTCGATTACCACCATCCTGCTTGGCCGAGTAACAGGCAGAATCTGCCGTGCTAATAAGCTCGCTCAAGGTAAGGTGTTGGCTTGGTGAGATTTCTGTCAAACCAATACTAGCGCCAACTTTGAATACTTTATTATCGTAAGTAAATCGATATTCTCGAACCACATCAAGCAAGTCATCCACAATTGTTTGCGCTTTTTTCAAGGAGCACCCCATTAAAAGCAGCGCAAACTCATCCCCGCCTAGGCGCCCTAGCGTATCTGCATTTCGCACTTTTGCTTTAAGGTTATCCGCTAATTGACGCAACAATTGATCGCCTGCTATATGGCCGCAAGTATCATTCACCACTTTGAATTGATCCAAGTCGATGTAAGCTAAACAGTGCGTACGATTTTCTGCAGTAGCATCATCAATGGCTTCCTGGGTTTTACGATCGAACTCATAACGATTAATAAGTCCAGTAAGCGCATCATGCCTTGCTTGATAGGAAAGTTGGTTTGATAAAGAACGCAGCATAGTCACGTCATGCAATACGCTAACATGTCCAAAAAGCACACCATTATGCGCATACAGCGGAGAAGTTGACTTTGTAATAATAAACTCCACACCGTCATCGCGCTGTAAAACCACTTCATCAAAACTACTTGCTGGATCAGTCAACCAAGTACTAGCCACGGCCGCAGTTTTATCTTCATTCATTAGGTGAAATAGCGATTGTAGCGGTCTATCTATTGCATCTTTACTAAAAACACCAGTCAGCCTTTCTGCTGTGGCATTCAAGTAGATTACGCGACCTACTGTATCACTGGTAATTACCGCGTCGGCAATACCTGCTAGGGTTACTTGCGCACGTTCTTTTTCAAACATTAGTGCAAACTGAGATTCATCTAGACGTTCTAGCATGCCATTGATACCACGCGCTAGACTAGTTAACTCATCTTTGCCACCAAGGGATTTCAAACGTCCCGTCGAGTTTGCTAATTCGCCAATCTGTTTTACGTTATCATTTAATTTTGCTAATCTAACCAGCACCAATTTATCTAACAACCAGCTAAACACAGCTAACAACAATGCAATCATCGCCGAACACCAATAAAGTAAATTTAAGCTCGATTTCCCTTGTTCGAATATTTTGCGTTCATTTACGATGCTTAATACCAACTTTGTAGAGCCACCAATGTCATCTATGAGCTTATAACCAGCAACATGCTTGTCGTCTAAAGACTTGACCATAACTTGTTGCTTCGCCAACATTTGATCCATACTTGCTTGCATAGGCTGAACACTAATCTTTACAGCTAAAATTTCTGAGCTATGCCGCAACAAATCTTGGCTGATCGG
The DNA here is from genome assembly GCA_040079935.1 of Methylotenera sp. Taxonomy (GTDB): domain Bacteria; phylum Pseudomonadota; class Gammaproteobacteria; order Burkholderiales; family Methylophilaceae; genus Methylotenera_A. Next base: position 45 of record JBEBJI010000019.1, on the reverse strand, counting down.
ACGTAACATAATCAATGTGCCATGTCGGCGACCAAGACTTTGACT
>JBEBJI010000018.1:0-42338 GCA_040079935.1 Methylotenera sp. | reverse complement strand
CGTTAATGGATGCTGACTTAACCGTGCTAGCAGACCCACCTAGCTTTGAATCTTGCACCCGAGATGTATATGCTCCAAACACACAATTTAGTTTGCAAAATGTACTGCATATTGCTCGCAGCGTAGCTTCTGCTGTCTCGCATTTACATGCTCGAGGAATCACGCATGGTGATTTATATGCGCATAATATACTCACAAACTGTAAGAGTGCCATAGCAAAGAAATGCACTTTAACTGACTTAGGTGGTGCCTCATTTTTACCGCAAAATAATTTAGCGCAATCGCTTCAATTACAACGTATTGAATCACGTGCATTTGCATGCTTGTTAGAAGAACTATTAACGTATTGCAATGTAAACAATCAAACCACTACTCTCTTGTGGCAGTTACAAGCAGAGTGTGGGCAAGAAGACGTGGCATTACGTCCATTATTTAATGAAATTATTCAAAAATTAAACTTAATGCAACCATTGTAATTTTAAGAAATTTTAATCAGAATCCGTTCAATGCTCTCTACCAAAAATGCACAATCGAATGAGTTCATTGAAATCGAGCTTGAATCAAGCAAGAAATACGCAGATCCATTTAATGAAATTATCATTGATGTGGTTTTTACCGAGCCTTCAGGCCGCACGCTTTGCATCCCTGCATTTTGGTCTGGCAACAACACTTGGCGTTTTCGATACTCATCTACAGCTTTAGGTATTCACCACTTTATTACCGAGTGCAGCGACCAACAAAATTTAAAATTACACCAAATAAGCGGTGAAATAAACATCTTGCCTTACAGCGGTAACAATCTACTGCTGCGACATGGTGCTCTGCGCATCGCCGATGATAATCGCCATTTTGCACATGCAGATGGCACGCCTTTCCTCTGGCTTGGCGATACATGGTGGATGGGCTTAACCAAACGCCTTGTCTGGCCAGAACAATTTAAACAGCTCACCGATGAACGCAAAACAAAAGGATTTAATGTAGTGCAAATTGTCGCTGGCTTAAATCCAGATATGCCCGCATTTGACGAACGCGGCGCAAATGAAAATGGCTTTCCGTGGGAACAAGATTACTCAAGTATTCGACCGCAATTTTTTGATGCTGCAGACAAACGCATCATGCATTTGGTAGAGCAAGGCATCGTGCCGTGTATAGTTGGCTGCTGGGGATTTCACCTACTTTGGCTGGGCACTGAAAAAATGAAACAGCATTGGCGTTATATCATCGCCCGCTGGGGCGCACTGCCAGTTGTGTGGGCAGCAGCGGGCGAACAAACCATGCCGTGGTATTTATCTGAAGATAAAGAAAACGAAAAAGAGCAGTTAAAACAGCAGTGGTCTGAAGTGATACGCTATCTGCGGCAAATTAACGGCTTTCAGCGTCTAATCACCACTCACCCACAGTTTAGTGCACGTGCATCTGTTGATGACCCACATTTATTGGATTTTGAAATGCAGCAAACTGGTCATCATAACCCCACCGAGCTGCACGCGGCATATGCCAGCCAAGGCTGGAACGCCGAACCCATCATGCCAGTCATTACTGCAGAATCTCGCTACGAGGCAATTAGTATCACGCCCGCAGTCACCACACGCGATGCTAGGCAAGCTTTTTGGGCGCACCTTTTAAACAGCGGTTGCGCTGGCCATACTTATGGTGCAAACGGTGTGTGGCAAGTTAATCAACCAGACAAGCCTTTTGGAAAATCTCCAGGCGGTAACGACTGGGGAGCACTACCTTGGAATGAAGCCATGCAACTTGCAGGCTCAAACCAACTGGCCGCTGCAAAACGATTTTTACTGACTTTACCTTGGTACAATTTACATGGAGTTTGCAAACCAAAAAGCAGACTTGCTACTGTACGGTTTGCTAATATATTAAGCTCAGTGAAACCTAAGAAACCAGCCGTTGCAGCTGCTGCTTCGCCTGATGGTAAAATTGCGCTATATTATTTACTCTATAAAAAACCGATAGTAATCAATATGCAGAGATTCTCGGCTGAAGTACATGCAAGCTGGATTGATCCAGCAAATGGATACAAAAAAGCTATTTCGAATAAAGCCTATATTAATAAGGGAAAGTTTAAGTTCTCGCCCCCAGGTAAAAACAGCGATGGTGATAGTGATTGGATTTTATTGCTGGAGACCAAACAATGTCTAATGTAGAAGAGATGAGAATAACTGCCAATGACTTACCGCTACACTGCCCTACCGAGGGCGTCGCGGCTTGGTCGTCGCATCCGCGCGTATTTTTAGATGTCGCCGCAACCGGGCAAGTCGGTTGCCCTTATTGCGGCATCAGGTACAAACTTAAAGCGGGCGAGCACGTAAAACATCATTAGATTTTTCGTGCCAAATTTTCTCTCAGGAAGCAAAACTAGCTAATGTCTTGGAAAACCGCTTGGTATGGCCCAGAATACCCTACCACATCGAAAAAAGTAGTTACTAATGGTTTAATGCTACTTTTATTTTTTGCTATCTATAGTTTTTATAGTGATTTCATTCCGTCAAAAACATGGGCTTCTCTAGGTCTAAAAATATCTATTGCAGTTGCCACCATAACACTCGCGGCTTCATATTGGGCAATGTGGGCTGGCAAAATAAAACCACCGCCAAACAACTTTTCCAAACTTAAAATGACACTAATTCGTATTGTTGTAGTTCCTTTAATGTTTCTAAGCATGTATTGGCTAAGTGTAGTTTATGGAGTTGGAAATTTATACACTCTAACAATTGGAACCCCACACCAAGAAGTTACCGAATTGCAAAAGTACCAGCGTGCATCAAGGCGCGGATGCGACTTTTACGTTAGAGGGGGTGATTTAGCAGATAATGCCCTTAAAAGAGAATTTTGCATTTCAGAAGAATCCTATCAACAATTACCTAATGAGCCTTTTCATGCATTAGTTGATAGCGAAAAATCCTACTTTGGGACTCGAGTCTTAGATTTCCGTAATATTGAAGAACAAAAACCGCTCTAACTGCCTACAACCGATGCTCTTCCACGTGGTTTCCCCACAGCTTTTCAGTCACTTGTTCCGCATTTTCGGCTTCACTATTCGTCCAAAAATGTACTTCTGCTTTTTCTAGACTCTCAGATAACAAACCTTTTTCTTCCAGTTTGTTTTTGAGCTGCTTCGCGACCGCCGCACCAGTATCAATCAGGGTGATTTTGTCGCCCACAATTTCCTGAATTGTCTGCTTCACAAACGGGTAATGCGTGCAACCCAGCACAATGGTATCTGCGCCCTCCGCCAATAACGGTGCGGTGTACTGTCGAATCAGCGCTTTGGTTTCCGTCGCATCCAGCTCGCCGCGCTCAATGCATTCCACCAAACCCACGCAGGCTTGCGTGACGACCTTTACATCTCGCCCATAAGCCTCTAACAACCCAGCAAATTGCGCGCTTTTAAGCGTGCCAACAGTTGCTAGCACGCCGATAATGCCGTTTTTACTTGCTTCTGCGGCTGGCTTCACCGCGGGTTCCATGCCGATAATCGGAATATTAAAAGTTTCGCGTAGCTCGTCAATCGCCGCCGCAGTGGCGGTGTTGCAAGCAACAACTAAAGCTTTTACATTTTGCGACATTAAAAAATCGGCAAGAATCATGCAGCGCGCAGTGATTTCCTCCGCCGTTTTGTTGCCGTAAGGCGCGTATTTACTATCTGCCACGTACATTAAACTTTCATGTGGTAGCAAGGCGTGAATGTGCTTGAGCACCGAAATGCCGCCTACGCCGGAATCCATTACGCCAATTGCTTGAGAAGTCATCGAAACAGGTTTGAATGATTTATAATGCGTAAATTATAGAGGAAATTTCATTGGGCAACCGTCTTAGCAAAATCTACACACGTACTGGGGATAGCGGAACAACTGGCTTGGGCGATGGCACGCGCGTGGCAAAGGATAGCTTGCGAGTGCAAGCGATGGGCGATGTAGATGAGCTGAATTCGATTATTGGCATCATGCAAACAGAAGCCCTGCAGCCCAATATCCATGAGGTTCTTCAGGCTATTCAGCACGATTTATTTGACCTCGGCGGCGAGATTTGCCTGCCTGGCCACAGCATGATTAAGGCCGAGCGAGCGACCGCTTTAGAGACGCAATTGGACGCGTGGAACGAAACGCTAAGCCCGTTAAAAGAATTTATTTTACCTGGCGGCAGCCGCGCAGCGGCGTATTGTCACTTGGCTAGAACTGTGTGCAGGCGCGCAGAGCGTACGATGACGAGCCTAAACAGCCAAGAAAAAATTACGGAAGTTTCTTTGCAATATATCAACCGATTGTCGGATTTATTGTTTGTGCTGTGCCGAATCCTCAACAAAGATGCTGGCGTGCCAGACGTGCTTTGGAATAACGAACATAAGCCAAAATGATGAAACAAGCATGATTAAAAAATTTCTACAAAAAGTTTTTAGCAAAAAAACCAAAGCCCAAATAGCGATTAATAAAGCGGACATCAGCGACACCAGTGCAGCCAAAATAATCTCTGCCAAGCAACACAAAATCAACAAAAACCTCATCAGTCAATCTGCGCTAAAAACCTGCGAAGGCTTACAGAAAGAGGGCTTTGAGGCGTTTATCGTCGGCGGCGCAGTGCGCGATTTGTTAATGGATGTAAAGCCAAAAGATTTCGACATAGCAACTAATGCCACGCCAGAGGAAGTATATAAAATATTCCGTCGCTCACGCATTATCGGCCGCCGCTTCCGCTTAGTGCATGTGTTGTGGGGCAACGAGACGATTGAAGTTTCCACCTTCCGCGGTCATCATGACAATGAAGGCGACGCGGCGGTAAACGACAGCGGCCGCATTATCCGTGACAACATTTTTGGCAACTTAGAAGATGACGCAGTGCGCCGTGATTTTACCGCCAACGCTTTGTATTACAACGCAAAAACTGAAGAAGTTCTGGATTTTCACAATGGCGTGGCAGATTTAAAAGCCAACCTGTTGCGCATGATTGGCGACCCCACAACCCGCTACCAAGAAGACCCCGTGCGCATGTTGCGCGCGGTGCGATTATCGGCCAAATTGGGTTTGAAAATAGAAGCAAAAACGCAGGCGCCGATTCAAAAACTAGCGGATTTATTGCAAGATGTGCCGCCGAGCCGCTTATTTGATGAAATGTTAAAGTTATTCTTATCTGGTCATGCAGTTGAAAGCATTGGCGCGCTACGCGAGCAGCATTTGCATCATGGCTTACTGCCACTTTTAGATGTGGTTTTAGAGCAACCGCTGGGTGAAAAATTTGTGATGCTGGCGCTAAAAAATACCGATGATCGCATCAACATTGGAAAATCATCCAACCCAAGTTTTCTCTTCGCCACACTGCTGTGGCACGAGGTTTTGAAAGCGTGGGAAACTTATAAACAATCTCATCCACCAATACCCGCCTTGTATATGGCGATGGACGAGATTATCAACGCGCAGGCAAAAAAACTGGCGATACACAACCGCTTTACCGCGACCATGAAGGAAATTTGGGCAATGCAACCGCGTTTTGAGCAACGCGCAGGCAAGCGCCCTTACGCGCTACTGACGCATCCGCGTTATCGCGCAGGCTATGACTTTTTGCTTTTGCGTTGTGAATCTGGTGAGATTGACATGGGGCTGGGCGAATGGTGGACTGAATTTGCCGATGCCAATACCGAGCGCCGCACCGCGATGTTGCTACCTGACACCGCGCCAAAAAAACGTCGCCGCAAACGCAATAAGCACGCAACACATAGCGAGCCAACCGCGCATGCAAAAGAACCAAACTAGTCGTGCTTTTGTTGCTTTAGGCAGCAATTTAAGTGGTGATTTAGACTGCCCTGCAAGCCAAGTAATACGCGCCTTCCAGAGCATTAACAATCTGCCTAAAACCAAACTTATTAAACAATCAAGTTTATATCAAAGCGCACCTGTGGGTTATGACAACCAGCCAGATTTTATTAACGCCGTAGCGGAAATCAGCACGCAATTATCGCCAGAAAATTTGTTGGATGTCTTGTTAAATATTGAAATAGAAGCGGGCCGCGAACGACCATTTGCCAATGCGCCACGTGTGCTAGATTTAGATATATTGCTTTATGATGATTTAATTTTGCACACTAAAAAACTCACATTGCCTCACTCGCGCATGCACGAGCGCGCTTTTGTAATGTTGCCTTTGGCAGAAATTGCGCCTGATTTAGTTATCCCGAATGGCGGCAATGTTGTAAAATTAGCACTTGCGCATCAAAACCAAGGTGTTAAAAAATTAGCATGACAATTTTTAAAAAATATCCCTACATCGTCATCGAAGGCCCGATTGGCTCTGGCAAAACCACGCTGGCGCAAATGTTGGCAGATAAATTTAACGTGCAATTACTTAGCGAAAAGGCGGAAGCCAATCCATTTTTACCGCGTTTTTATCAAGATGCACAACGTTACGCGCTGCCAACGCAACTGTTCTTTTTGTTTCAACGCTCGCGCCAAATTGCCGATTTAAATCAAATGGATATGTTTAAAAAGCCCACTGTGGCAGATTTCTTTTTAGAAAAAGATCCGCTATTTGCGCGGCTTAATTTGGATGACGAAGAATATACTTTGTACCATCAAATTTACACCCATTTGCAATTAAAATCGCCCAAACCAGATTTGGTGATTTACCTGCAAACACCTGTGGACGAGCTTGCAGAGCGCATTGAAGAACGCAATGTGAGCTATGAGCAAGAAATTCCGCGTGAATATATTGAGCGTTTGGCCGATGCTTACAGCGAGTTTTTTCACAGCTACGACGCATCACCAGTGTTAATTGTGAATAACGAAAAACTCAATATAATCAAAGACGAAGCCGCATTGAATTTGCTGATTGAACGCATTGGACAAATCAAAAGTAGCCGCGAATATTTCAATCCAAACTTCGAATAATCTTGGTGAGTAATCTCATGTTAGAAAAAGTCCAGAACCGTGTAAAAAATGGTGAGAAAATAGCCATGCTAACCTGCTACGACGCCACTTTTGCCAAATTAATGGAGCACGCGGGCGTGGATATTTTGCTGGTCGGCGATTCGCTCGGCATGGTGCTGCAGGGTGCCGAAAACACGCTCAACGTGAGCATGCACCACATGACTTATCATACCAAAATGGTGAAAAATGGTGCGCCAAATACACTAATTTTGGCTGATATGCCGATTGGTAGTTACGAACAAGACAACGAAGCGGCATACAAAAATGCACTTTGGCTGGTGAAATCTGGCGCGCAAATGGTGAAATTTGAAGGTGGCGGGAAACGCGTGGACACCGCGCGCTATTTGGTTGAACACGGCATTCCTGTGTGTGCACATTTAGGTTTTACACCGCAATCAGTCAATCAACTTGGTGGCTATAAAATTCAAGGCAAAACCGAAGAATCAGCAGAACAGATTTTAGCTGATGCCAAAGCCATGTCTGACGCGGGCGTGAGTTTTGTGTTGCTAGAAATGGTGCCAGCCACATTAGCAAAAACCATCACAGAAAGCGTTAAAACCCCAACAATTGGCATAGGCGCAGGCATCGATTGCAGCGGACAAGTGCTTGTTTTGCATGATTTATTAGGAATCTACACGGGCGCCGCCAGTAAGAGCCCTGCTGAATTTAAAAGTCCGAGATTTGTGAAAAACTTTTTGCAAGATACGAATAGCATTCAAGTAGCTGTTGCGGCCTATGTTAAAGCGGTTAAAAATAAAACCTTCCCTGCACAAGAACATAGTTATTAATGGAAATTTTTCAAACCGTTAGCGATTTAAAAAATGCGCTTAAAACTAGACCCAGCATAGCATTTGTGCCCACCATGGGCAATTTGCACGCAGGACATATCGCATTGGTCGAGCTCGCTAAAAAACATGCAGCTCATATTCCTAAACCGTGCGTGGTGGTGAGCATTTTTGTAAATCCACTACAATTTAGTCCGACTGAGGATTTAGCCAATTACCCGCGCACACTGGAAGCTGATTGCGAAAAGCTAAAAGCTGCGGGTTGCGATATTGTATTTGCACCCAGTGTAGAAGAAATCTATGCCGATTTTGAGGACAACAACCTGAACCAAACCATGACAATAGCTCCGCCGCCCATTGCCAACGTGCTTTGCGGTGCCACACGCTTAAGTCATTTTGCGGGCGTCGCAACTATAGTAATGAAGTTATTTAATATAGTGCAACCTGATGTTGCGGTGTTTGGTAAAAAAGATTTTCAGCAGCTTTTTATCATCAGAGAAATGGTGCGTCAATTTAATTTGCCGATTGAAATTATCGCTGGCGAAACCGTGCGCGAAGCCAACGGCTTGGCATTAAGTTCGCGTAATAGCTACTTAACCGATGCGCAGCGTAGCCTTGCAGCCCAATTAAATAGCGCCTTGCAGGGCATCGTTACGCAAATTAAAAACGGCAATAAAGATTTTATTAAACTCGAACAGCAAGCTGGTGCGCTACTGACCAGCCAAGGTTGGGATGTGGATTACATATCAATTCGATCATCCAACAGCTTGCAACCCGCAACTTTGCTAGATAAAAATTTAATTGTGTTGGGCGCGGCTAAAATTATCAATAAAACTACAGGTAAAACACGCTTAATTGACAATATTGAATTATGCTTAACTGCTTGATTAGCTTATAATTCGCCCCCTCGAATAATCGAAATTCCAGCATAGGCACATTAATGACCACAGATTCAGCAAAAACAGATTCAACAGCTACCGAAGCAAGCTACTTAGACACCATGAAAGCCGCCGTCGTTGACGCGCTAGAAGATATTAAAGGCTTCGATATTTCAGTGATGGACGTGCGCAAGCTCACCAATATGACCAGCTATATGATCGTTGCTTCTGCCACATCAAGCCGCCAAGCCAAGGCCATGGGTGACAACGTACGCGAGAAAATGAAAGAAAAAGGCTACAATATTCGCGGCACCGAGGGCGAAAAAGAAGGTGAATGGGTGCTAGTCGATTTAAACGATATTGTTGTGCACATTATGGTGCCCGCCACCCGTGCCTATTATAACTTAGAGCAGTTATGGGGGGACGCCGAGGCGCGTCGTGGTCATATTAAAGTTGGCGTATAAAACCTGCTTAAAAGATGAAATTGCGCGTCATCAGCGTTGGCCACAAAATGCCAGATTGGGTGAAAACCGCCTGCTCGGATTATATAAAGCGCATGCCGCGCGAACTTACCATTGAAATTGTCGAAATAAAACCCGAAAAACGTGCTGCTGGCAACAACACCGAAAACATCCAAGAACTTGAAGCCAAGCGCATTTTAGAGGCGATTGGCAAAGATTTTTTGGTGGCTTGCGATGAGCGCGGGCAAGAACTCACAACGTTACAATTAGCCGAAAAACTGAAATCATGGCAACTTTTAGGTCGCGATGTCAGCATTGTCATTGGCGGTGCAGATGGTTTGCATGCTAGCCTTAAGCAGCGTGCTGACTGGCTTTTTGGGTTATCCAAACTCACTTTACCGTATGCTTTTGTGCGCGTGTTGCTTTGCGAGCAACTTTATCGCGCGCATTCAGTCAATCTTGGTCATCCTTATCATCGCCAATAAAAATGACTAAAGCCCTTGTGTGGTTTCGCCGCGATTTACGCGATTTTGATCACGCAGCGCTGTATCATGCGCTTAAAAACGCTAACCAAGTTTACTGCGTATTTATTTTCGATACCGAGATTTTAGACAAGCTAGAAAATAAGCAAGATCGCCGCGTAGAGTTTATTTGGGAAAGCGTGCGCGAGCTTAAAGCCGCGCTGCAAAAAAACGACGGTGATTTAATCGTGCAGCACGGAATCGCATCAGAATTAATCCCAAACATTGCCCTGCAAGCAAATATCCATGAGGTGTATAGCAACATCGATTATGAGCCCTCTGCCATAGCACGCGATAAAAAAGTGGCAGATGCGCTAGCCAAACATGGCATCACATTTCACCAATTTAAAGACCAAGTGATATTTGAAAAAGATGAGGTACTAAGCTTAAGTGGCAAGCCTTACAGCGTGTTTACCCCTTACAAAAACGCACATTTGAAAAAGCTCGACGATTTTTACCTAAAGCCTTACCCTGTTGATAACTATATCCACAACTTAGCTAAACTTGAGACGAAAGTAGCGCCTGCGGATTTAATGAGCCTAGAAAGTATGGGTTTTGCGCGAACCAACTTATCTGAAATGCAATTACCTACTGGCATGCACGGCGGCGCACAATTGCTTGCGGATTTTGAAAACCGCATGCACCAATACAAAGATGCGCGCGATTTTCCCGCAGTAAAAGGCGTTTCGTATTTATCGGTGCATTTACGCTTTGGCACAGTGTCGATTCGGCATTTGGCAAGGCAAGCCAGGAACCGCATGGATATTGGCTCGCAGACATGGCTTAACGAACTTATTTGGCGCGATTTTTACTTTCAAATTATGCATCACCACCCACAAATTGCGGCTGGCAAAGCCTATAAAGCAGAGTTTGAAAACCTGCAATTTCCTAATAACCAAGCGCTGTTCAAGGCTTGGTGCGAGGGCAAAACGGGCTATCCGCTCATCGACGCCGCCATGCGCCAAATCAACCAAACTGGCTTTATGCACAATAGATTACGCATGGTGACAGCAAGTTTTTTGGTGAAAGATCTACTCATCGATTGGCGCTGGGGCGAACGCTATTTCGCTGAAAATTTAATCGATTTTGACCTAAGTGCCAATAACGGCGGGTGGCAATGGGCGGCCAGCACTGGTTGTGATGCGCAGCCATGGTTTCGCATTTTTAATCCAATTACACAATCTGAGCGCTTTGATGCCAGCGGAAAATTCATCCGCAAATATGTGACAGAATTGAGTCAATGTAGTGACAAAGAAATACACGCACCTTGGCAAATTCCGCCACTTCGTCAACAATCCATCGGTGTAGTCATCGGCAAAGATTACCACATGCCTATCGTTGACCACGCCGCACAGCGAGTATTGGCGCTAGATCTGTACAAAAATAAGCAATTAAATTCAATGTAATATATCGCGGGCATATTTATTGCTTTATGTATTATTAGCGAGCAATTTTATTGTTGTTTTTCAGCAACACCTACTCTGCTTTGACTAGTGATATTTTTAAACACTAGACAATACTGGCGCGTGTCAGCGATAATGTTATCGATAAAATTGCTTATACTGAATATAATGAAAAAAAAATTAAGTGGCTCATACAATGCAATCTAAATTAACTACCTTTTTACTCAGCTGTGTTCTAGCACTCGCAGTGACTGGCTGTGCCACGCAAGCCAATAAAGACCCGCTTGAGGGCATGAATCGCGGCATTTACAAATTCAACGATGTCGTCGATAAATATGCCATGAAGCCTGTGGCAACTGCTTATAAAGCTGTTGCACCAACCCCTGTGCGTAAAGGCTTTAACAATTTCTTCAATAATTTAGGCTCCATTACCACTGTCTTAAACGATTTGCTTCAACTTAAATTTGCCAACGCGTTTACAGACGCTGGCCGCTTTATCATTAACAGCACCTTTGGCTTAGCTGGCTTTATCGATGTCGCTGCTATGGATAATATCCCTAGCCGTAAAGAAGACTTTGGTCAAACCTTGGGTTACTGGGGCGTTAAAAACAGTGCCTATTTGGTGTTGCCACTTTTAGGACCAAGCACATTAAGAGACACGGGTGGTATGTTATTTGATACCGCGACGACAGACCCAATTACTTACACGCACAACATTGGTGAAATTCGCTTGCACAATCAATTACGCGCTGCGCAGTTTGTAGATAGACGTACAGAGTTGCTTGATGCGAAGGATATTGTGGATGACGCCTCGCTCGACCCATACGCATTTGCACGCGATGCTTATTTGCAACGTCGTGATAACTTAATTGCAGACGGCGCAGTTAATAATAAAGCTGATGATGGCTTCGAGCCTGCAGATGAAGAGCCTGTAGCTGCGCCAGCGGCTGTAGAAAATCCTGCTGAACCTGCCCCTGCGCAATAAATATTTTATGAGTTAATAAAAAAGCCTCAAAATGAGGCTTTTTTATCGTCCAGATATTCTAAAAAACATGCCCTGTAACCCGCGTGAATATTGGTCTGCAGGGCAGATGTTAACCAGCAGCCACGGTCATTTTTTCAATTAAAATCGATCCCGTTTGTTTTGAGCTTTGCGGAATCACATCATTACCAACTGCGACAATCTGCTTAAATATTTCCGCCATATTGCCCGCAATGGTGATTTCTTCTACTGGGTATGCAATCACGCCATTCTCCACCCAAAAGCCCGCCGCACCACGCGAATAATCGCCAGTCACCATATTTAATCCCTGCCCCAGCACTTCGGTCACCAGCAAACCTGTGCCCATTTTTTTGAGCAATTCAGCAAAGCTTTCACCAGTAGATTGCACGATTAAATTGTGGCTACCACCCGCGTTTCCAGTGGTTTGCATGCCTAATTTACGTGCCGAATAACTGCCCAACACATAGCCTTGTAACACGCCGTTTTCTAGCAATTTGCGCGATTTTGTAGCGACACCTTCACTATCAAAACTACTGCTAGCAATACCTTTTTTGATGTGCGGCAATTCTTCGATATTGAGCAAAGGTGCCGCAATTTGTTTGCCCAAGCTATCTAGCAAAAACGAGGATTTTCGGTACAAACTGCCGCCAGATATCGCGCCAACTAAAGACGAAATAAGACCGCTGGCCAAAGGCGCTTCGAACAACACAGGATAATTCCCAGTTTTAATGGATTTAGCACCTAAACGTCTTATGGTGCGCTCGCCAGCGAGTTTGCCGACATATTCGGCGCTCTCCATGTCGCGCATATCGCGCGCATTGGTGTACCAATAATCGCGCTGCATATTGTCATTTTCTTCAGCAATCACCGAGCAACTAATGCTGTGGCGCGAACTAGGATAACCACCAACAAATCCATGGCTATTGGCATAAGCAAATACGCTTTCACTGTTAGAAACGCCTGCGCCTTCAGAGTTGGTGATGCGCTTTTTATCAATCTGCATCGCAGCCGCTTCGCAATGTTTGGCGATTTCAATCGCCTCATCCACGCTAATATTCCACGGATGATACAAATCCAAATCGGCTGTTTCTTTGGCCATTAAATTGGCATCTGCTAAACCGCAAAATGCATCTTTGGCGGTATATTTAGCAATGTTGCAAGCCGCTTCCACTGTATCTTTCAGCGCCTGTGTGCTTAGATCGGAGCTGCTGGCATGACCTTTTTGCTGACCAAAATAAACGGTGGCTGAAACGCCTTTATCACGATTATATTCAATATTTTCCGCCTCACCCATGCGCACCGAAACATTTTGTCCTGTGCCAAAGCTCACTTCAGTCTCTGCCGAACTTGCGCCCGCCTGCTTGGCGAGTTTTAGTACATCTTGGGTGATTTGTTTTAGAGTATTTAAATCCATTTTGCTAACTTATCCATTCACTTCAATTTGATTACGCTTAAGCGAAAACGCTAAAACTGCTATCATACCGTAGCTAACAACAAAGCCACTAGAAACCAATACGAGCCGTGACTGAAAAAAACTATTCGATTGACCCTGAAGCTGACGCCCCCATCAGCAAAACCAAGCTAAAAGCCGAGGCTGACGCTGCGCAGCATATTGGCAAAAAATTAATTGACTTATCTAAAGATAGATTGATTAAGCTAAATTTGCCAGAAGCCTTATTCGACGCGGTCATGGAAGCTAAGCGCTTAACAGCCAATGGCGCGGTGCGTCGCCAATTGCAATATTTGGGCAGATTAATGCGCGATGTGGATAGCGCGCCTATTATCGAGCAACTGCAAAAATGGGAAGGCAAAAACAATGAGGAAAATGCACGTTTTCATGTGCTAGAGCGCTGGCGCACGCGCTTGATTGCAGAACCAAATGCGCTGCAAGAATTTTTGGTAAATTTTCCGCAGGCCGATATTCAACAGCTGCGTACCTTAATTCGCAATGCGCAGCGCGAGGAAGCGGCACTCAAACCGCCAAAAAGTAGCCGAGAACTATTTAAACTCATTCGCGAAATTAGTGAGGCGGCGAATCCTACTGAACTGGCAGCCGAAACGAGTGACGAAGAATAAGCTGCTTTTAGTTTTAGTGCGTCATGTTGTATTGCAAAATATAAACGGCAATTCCCGCAAAATATCCAATTAAAGCTAGCCAGCTGATTTTCTTTAAATACCAGCCAAATTGAATTTTTTCTAAACCCATCGCCGCAACACCCGCTGCTGAGCCAATAATTAAAATTGATCCGCCTGTACCAGCACAATACGCAATAAACTCCCACAAAAAACTATCCGCAGGGTATTTTGCAATATCGTACATACCCATGGAAGCTGCTACTAATGGCACATTATCAACCACTGCGCTAGCAAGCCCCATCAAAGTGACAATCAAGTCTTGGCGACCAACATTTTGATCTAGCCAAGTCGCCAGCATATTCAGTATATGGCTATGTTCTAGAGTCGCCACCGCTAATAAAATACCAATAAAGAATACGATAGAACTCATATCAATACGCATAAGCGCATACGTCAACGTCAAGTGCTCCTTTTCTGCCGCATCTTTATTTTTGTGCATGATGTCGCCCATCAACCATAGCAGACCCAAACCTAGCAGAATACCCATAAATGGTGGCAGATGCGTCACGGTTTTAAACGCTGGCACTAATATCAATACACCCAGCCCCGCCAAGAAAATTAAGTTTCGCTCGTTATCGCTAGATTTAGATAAATTAGCATGCAGTTTGGCTTCTGGTGAGACAATATTTTTTCCTCGTAACTGATAACTCACAATACTTAGCGGCACTAACAAATTTACCACTGAGGCCAAAAACAATGATTTAACAATCGCTAATGCAGTAATTTGCCCGCCTATCCACAACATGGTAGTCGTCACATCGCCAATTGGCGACCAAGCACCACCAGCATTGGCAGAAATCACGATCATTGCGGCAAACAATAGGCGATCATGTTGTTTATCTAAGATTTTCTTAATGAGTGACACCATGACAATAGTGGTCGTTAAATTATCTAAAACTGCACTCAAAAAGAATGTCACGCCGCCAATTAACCACATCAAACTTGAAAGTTTTGTGGTTGTAATGCGCGAAGTAATGACCTCAAAGCCATTATGCGCATCAATCACTTCTACAATCGTCATGGCGCCAATTAAGAAAAATACAATCTGCGCAGTAGCTGCAACCGTCTCATTAAGTTGATGCCCAACCAGTGAGTGGTCACCCATATTAAGCGCATAAATAGTCCATAACACGCCAGCGCCGACTAAAGCCGATGCGGATTTATTGACATTTATGGGGTGCTCAAATGCAATGGCGGCGTAAGCCAATATAAAAACAATCGATAATGCAGTTAGCATGTGATGACCAAATACCAGAGAAGTTATTAGATTTTACTCTAAAAAACTGTAATAAATAAAAAGGGCAGCATACAGCTACCCAGTTTTATGTATGGCCTGTAAGAAATTTTAGCGTTGATTAATTTGTGCTTTAGCTATATTCATCACACCTTCACGCTCATATTGAATCACCACATTCTGTCCCTGAAATTTACGCACTAAAGGCGAGAGCTCATCTGGTTTATTTAATTCGGTATCAGCTAATTTGTGAAGAATGTCTCCGCGCACCAAACCAGCCTTGGCTGCTGGCGAATCTTTAATCACCGCCAGCACTTTTAAGCCTTTTTTTTCAATCACTTTATCGGTCTCTTCGTCACGGGTCGCCAATTTAATTATATGAACGCCCAACAAAGGCGCGGGCATTTTCGCCCAATAACTTGCATAATATTTGTACTGCGTCACATCCTCAGCGCTTTCAATATCTTTGGCGTCCACCTCTCCCCCGCCTTTTTTTGCGGCTTCTTTAATCAATTGCATTCTAGAAATTGGCGTTTTGGCCGAACCAGGTTTTTTATACACCAACACCGTGTCTGCCTTAATTGCTTTTGCGTGCTGCAAAGCCAGCTCTGGTAACACGTTTTCTGCAGCAAATCCGCTAGAACCCATCAAATCGAAACCATCTTCCAACATACTAATATTATCTTCATCTTTGTGTTTACTCAGCAATATTTTGGTATCTGGGTTGGCTTGCATGGATGTTAATCCGCCCGCATTTTGTGCTTTATAGTTCTTTTCGTATGGATTATCTTCTGCAGCCAGTAGCTTAGTGGCCATTAATAAAGTGCCTACGGTAAGAAAACTAGCCAGCATCCATTTTGCTGTTATTTTTTTTACGTCCAGCGCTTTGGCAACAGCCGTTGTTTTGCTCATTAAATAATTGCTTTTATTTTTCACGTTGATAAAGTCCTTTATAATTGATTACATTGTTAACGTATCACAAACATAGACAAACGAATGGCAAAAGAATTCATTAAAATTGGTTTAGTTTCCATCAGTGACCGCGCTAGTACGGGTGTGTACGAGGATAAGGGCATTCCGAGTTTGCAAGATTGGCTAAAAAGCGCGCTTATTACGCCGTTTGATCTGGAAACGCGCTTGATTGCCGATGTACAGGCGTTGATTGAAAGCACATTAATTGACTTAGTGGATATGCAACATTGCAGCTTAATCCTCACCACGGGCGGCACTGGCCCTGCCCTGCGCGATGTAACACCAGAAGCAACTATAAATATTGCAGACAAGCAAATGCCCGGTTTTGGCGAGCAAATGCGTCAAATAAGTCTTAATTTTGTTCCCACCGCCATTCTCTCGCGCCAAGTCGCGGTTGTACGCAAACAATGTCTAATCATCAATTTACCCGGTCAACCCAAAGCCATCGCGCAAACGCTGGAAGGCTTAAAAGACGAGGCGGGTGGCCAAGTTGTACATGGCATTTTTGCAGCTGTACCTTATTGTTTAGATTTAATAGGAGCGCCGTTTATAGAGACGAATGAAGCAATTGTGAAAGCATTTCGGCCTAAATCAGCCTAATGCAAATTTTAGACAAAAATTGGCAAGATTGGATACGTGACAACTTTTCCCGGGGTTGTATTAGGGAAGACATGCTCAAAGTCATGATAAAAGCTGGCGTGCCCGAGCAAACTGCTGTGTTCAATTTAACAGCCTATTCAGATGAAATAGCCAACAATAAAACTGCCAGGACGAATTCGATTGTGCTTTCTTCCGAATTGCCCTTGAATAAAGATTTTCAGCAAGAAGCCAGTTATTTATTTCAACATGAAAATTACATTGTTACCAAGGATGGCCAACACATTCAAGTAGCCATGAGAATTGACACGCCAGATGTTGTACTGCTAGATAACTTTATGACTCATGCGGAATGTGACGAATTGTGTGAGTTATCTATAAACACACTTAGGAAATCTACTGTTGTGGACGACGCTACAGGTAAAACAACAGATCATGCAGAACGTGTCAGTCAGGGCACATATTTCACCATAGGTCAAAATGATTTGGTTAAACGTATCGAAGCGCGTATAAGCGAAATTACTAGCATCCCAGTATGTAATGGTGAGGGATTGCAAATTCTCAACTATGTCAGAGGCGGTGAGTATCGCCCACATTTTGATTATTTCCCAGATAGCGAAGGCGGCCGGGTGCACACCGCTGCAAGTGGGCAGCGAGTCATCACCATCATCATGTATTTAAACGACGTAAGCACTGGTGGCGCCACTATTTTCCCCAATATCAATCTTAGCATTTACCCGAAAAAGGGTTCAGCGCTTTATTTTTCTTATTACAATTCATTGGGTCAAGTTGACGCTAACACCTTACATGGTGGATCGCCAGTAATCGATGGTGAGAAATGGATTGCCACTAAATGGCTACGCGAACGGGAATATCGATAAAGCGATAGCACTTAAAACTGAATCAATACATATGTCAGAACTCAACCTACTTCAGAAGCTTATTTACCAACAAGCACTTCGCCTAATGCCTTACGTTTTTTGGACCTTAGTCGCTATAGTCGGCGTGTTTATGCTCGTCGAACTAAGCCCGAAAGAAGATGGCTTGAAATATTTAGATAAAATACAGCACGCCCTGATATTTTTTATCTTAAGCGTCTCTGGTTGCCTAGCCTTTAAGAAGAAAACATGGATTGTTACCTTAGGGTTAGCAATATTTGGTGCGATCATAGAAGTATTGCAAGCTGCACTCACTACCACTCGCACTGGCGACGTTTATGACTGGCTGGCGGATGTCGCAGGCATTCTCATAGGATTTATGATTATTTTCATATACCGCCAATTTAAGCCTAAACCCTTACAATAAAGCATGCACAACGAATTTAATTTAATCGAAAAATATTTCACTCGCCCTGCTCCACGAGCAGATTTAGGCGTGGGCGATGATGCTGCATTAGTGCGCGTTGCAGAAGGTAACCAGCTAGTTATTTCAACCGATATGTCGGTAGCGGGCACGCACTTTTTTGCCGATGCAGCACCTTTTGATATTGGCTGGAAGGCCCTTGCAGTCAATGTTTCTGACATCGCAGCGATGGGTGCGCAGCCGAAATGGGCAACGCTGGCAATTGCTTTACCTGATATAAATGAAAGCTGGTTGGCAGAATTTTCGCGCGGTTTTTTTGCCTGTGCCGATGAGTTTGGAATCGATTTAATTGGCGGCGATACGACCAAAGGGCCGCTCAATATCAGCGTGACCATTATGGGTGAAGTGCCAATTGGCAAAGCGCTTAAACGCAGTGGTGCGCAAGTCGGTGACGATATTTGGGTGAGTGGGCAGCTTGGTAGCGCAGCTTTGGGTTTGGCGCATTTACATAGAAAAATAACACTTAAAAAAGATGTTCTGCAAGCCAGTATCCATGGGCTCTGCAGGCCTGCTCCCAGAGCGAATTTAGGCTTAAAATTACGCGAAATTGCAACCAGTTGCATTGATATTTCCGATGGATTATTGGCAGATTTAGGCCATATTTTAAAAACTTCAAATTGCGGTGCGATGATAGATTTAGAGAAAGTTCCATGTGTCGATTTTTTGAAGAATGATTTAGAAAATCCACAGTTTCAGGAATTTCTACTCGCAGGTGGCGATGATTATGAGCTATGTTTTACCGCGCCGCCCAGCAAGCGCGAGGCGATTAATTTGTTAAGTAAGCATGAAAATGTACTTTTAACGTGCATCGCCAGCACCCGCATGGATATTGGCTTGCAGGCCATGTTTAAAAACAAAAAAATAACGCTTTTAAAACAAGGTTTTGACCATTTTGGCTAATCCTGATATTAAATTTTTACTTAGTCACCCCGCGCACTTTTTCGCACTCGGTTTTGGTAGCGGTTTAGCGCCAAAAGCGCCAGGCACTTTTGGCACGCTGGTGGGTTTTCCTCTGTTTTGGCTGATTCTCAATTATTCATTGAGCACGCAGCTAATCATCATTGCCACCCTGTTTTTATTTGGTATTTATGTTTGCGATAAAACGGGTAAAGATTTGGGCGTAAGCGACCATGGCGCGATTGTGTGGGACGAAATTGTGGCGATGATGTTAGTGCTTACTATCGCTCATCTGCATTTCTTAATGTGCTTGCTGGCATTTTTGCTATTTCGTTTGTTTGATATTTGGAAGCCGTTTCCGATTCGTCAATTCGACGCAAAACTCAAAAATGGCTTCGGCGTGATGTTTGATGATTTACTCGCCGCCATTTATGCCATGGCGAGCTTTTTGCTGATTTCTTACCTTTATTTGTATTGGATTTCTGATGGTGGATCTCGCCACATTGTCAATTGAGCTAGGCGAAGTGTTAAAAGAACGCAATTTAACATTGGCATTGGCTGAATCGTGCACGGGCGGGCTTGTCGCGCAAATGGTGACCAGCGTTGCGGGCAGCTCAGCTTGGTTTGATAGAGGTTTTATCACTTATAGCAACGCGGCGAAAATTGAAATGCTGGGCGTACGTGCCAAAACTTTAGAAAAATTTGGTGCGGTGAGTGAGCAAATAGCCACAGTAATGGCGCATGGCGCGCTAAAAAATAGCCACGCGCAAATCGCTGGCAGCATTACTGGCATTGCTGGACCAGATGGTGGAACTAAAGAAAAACCGGTCGGCACCGTTTGTTTTGCCTGGGTTGGCGATAAATTGCCGCTAAGCACAACCACAAAACGTTTTTTTGGCAATCGCCAAGAAGTACGCCAACAAGCCGCCATCGCAATGATGAGCGGCCTTATTGAACGTATAAAGCTATCAGCCTAAAAAATTACTGTTCTTAATGAATATTGCTTAGCGATGACCGTCGTGACGACCGCCGCCGTGTCCACCGCCGTGGCGGTCTCCACCTCGATGACCACCATCGTGCCCACGATTCCAGCCATGATGACCGCCGTGATGCCCACGATAGCCATGACCACCATAATTGCTATAACCAAAAGACACGGCAGACGGCGCATAGCCGTAATAACGCGGTGCTGGGCGGTAATAAGTAACTGGCGCACTGTAATACACGGGCTCGCTGTAATAAACAGGCGCCGGGTAATAGGCTACAGGCGGTGCGTAGCCATAGCCGCCCACATTAATGCCCAAACTAAAAGAATCACGCGCTTGCGCTGTTGAAACCGTTGCGACGCCTATTGTTAACGCCAAAATTGCAGAATGAATTAACTTCATCATCTTCTCCTCAAACAAAACTACGCTCCCTAGCTGAAAAACGCATTAACTGCATAACCGTTGACACAATAATTGAAATGCTAGTTCAATTTTTAACTTATAAATACCTGTGCAACAAGGCCAGTTTAGCTTACTTAAAAGCACAAATTATGAAATAATTGCGTGTTAAATTAACTATCGCAAACAAAGGCAAAAACCCATGGATGACAATAAAAGCAAAGCACTCGCCGCCGCTCTCGCGCAAATTGAAAAGCAGTTTGGCAAAGGTTCTATCATGCGTATGGGCGATAGTGATATTGGCGAAGATATTCAATCGATTTCCACTGGTTCACTTGGCCTAGATATCGCGCTGGGCATTGGCGGCTTGCCGCGCGGCCGCGTGATTGAAATTTACGGCCCAGAATCATCAGGCAAAACAACTTTAACGCTTTCTGTGATTGCAGAAATGCAAAAAGTTGGCGGTGTAGCAGCGTTTATTGATGCTGAACATGCACTAGACCCGCAATATGCGGCCAAGCTAGGCGTGAATGTGCCTGAACTTTTAATCTCGCAGCCTGATACAGGCGAGCAAGCGCTGGAAATCGTCGATATGCTAGTGCGTAGCGGCTCTGTGGATATTGTCGTCGTTGACTCGGTGGCTGCGCTAACACCACGCGCCGAGATTGAAGGCGAAATGGGCGATTCGCACATGGGCTTGCAGGCACGCTTAATGTCACAAGCTTTGCGTAAACTTACTGGCAACATCAAACGCACGAATACCATGGTGATTTTTATCAACCAAATCCGCATGAAAATTGGCGTGATGTTCGGTAGCCCAGAAACCACCACTGGTGGTAACGCGCTCAAATTTTACGCTTCGGTCCGCTTAGATATTCGCCGCACGGGTGCGATTAAAAAAGGTGACGAAGTCATCGGGTCTGAAACACGCGTAAAAGTCATTAAAAATAAAGTGGCGCCTCCGTTTAGACAAGCCGAATTTGAAATTATCTATGGCGAAGGTATCTCACGTTTGGGCGAAATTATCGAGCTTGGCAGCAACCTAAAATTCGTCGAAAAAGCGGGCGCATGGTATGCCTACAACGGCGAAAAAATTGGCCAAGGCAAAGAAAATGCTAAAGAGTATTTAAGAGAAAATCCAAAAATTGCTGCGGAAATTGAAGCGAAGATTCGCGCCAACGCCAAGCAATTGGCGGATGGCATGACAGCACCGCGCACTGAAGAGGATTAGAACCGAGGATGATTAAGTATTAAATTTCAGCCTAAAAGCTTACGGCAGCGCGCGCTAGAATATTTAGGTAAGCGCGAATATTCTTACGCAGAGTTAGGTCAAAAACTCAAAACTTATCTTGAAGAAGATGAAAATTTTGAGGTAATTACTGCAATTTTAGAAGACTTTAAAAAACGTGGCTGGCTTTCGGATGCGCGCTTTACCGAGCAAATTGTGCACGCGCGTTCGCACAAATTTGGCAGCGCAAAAATTGCCAATGAGCTGCGCGAAAAAGGCGTAGCGGACGATTTAATTAGCGATGCGATTGAAAAAGTAAAAGAAAATGAACTGGAAAATGCCAAAGAAATTTGGCGTAAAAAGTTTAAGGCAATCCCCACCAGCCGCGACGAATGGGCAAGACAAGGCAGATTTTTACAAAGTCGTGGTTTTGGCTTTGATATTATAAAAAAAGATTCAGAATAGCAAATTAGAAGATGACAATTAAACTAAGTAAAAATCCCAGCAGTAACGAAATCCGCCAAGCATTTCTCGATTTTTTTGAGTCCAAAGGCCACGCCGTGGTTGCGTCGTCGTCATTAGTGCCGCACGGCGACCCAACTCTGCTGTTTACCAATGCAGGCATGAATCAATTTAAAGACGTGTTTTTAGGTTTCGATAAACGCAATTACACTCGCGCTGCGAGCAGCCAAAAGTGCGTGCGCGCAGGCGGTAAGCATAACGATTTAGAAAACGTCGGCTACACTGCGCGCCATCATACTTTCTTCGAAATGTTGGGTAATTTTAGCTTTGGCGATTACTTTAAAGAAGATGCCATTAGCTACGCGTGGGAGCTTTTAACGGACGTTTTTAAACTGCCAAAAGACAAATTAACTGTCACCGTTTACGCTGACGATGACGAAGCTTACGACATTTGGAATAAAAAAATAGGCGTGCCTGCCGAACGCATTATCCGTATTGGCGATAACAAAGGCGCGCGCTACGCATCGGATAACTTTTGGATGATGGGTGACACTGGCCCTTGCGGTCCGTGTACCGAGATATTCTATGACCACGGCGATCACCATTTTGGTGGCCCACCAGGTAGCCCAGATGAAGATGGTGATAGATTCATCGAAATTTGGAATAACGTGTTCATGCAATTTAACCGCGACGAAGCGGGAACAATGCACAAATTGCCGAAACCCAGCGTAGATACTGGCATGGGGCTAGAGCGCATATCAGCAGTTTTGCAGCATGTACATGCCAATTACGAAATTGATATTTTCACCACCTTAATTGCCGCCGCCGCGCGTGAAACGAAAACTTCTGATTTAACCAGCCCAAGCCTAAAAGTGCTAGCTGACCACATCCGTGCTTGCTCATTCTTAATCGCTGATGGCGTGATTCCTGGCAACGAAGGTCGCGGTTATGTGCTGCGTCGCATTATTCGTCGTGCCATTCGTCATGGCTACAAACTGGGTGCGCGCAAAGCGTTCTTCCACAACATGGTGGCTGATTTGGCTAATGAAATGGGTAGCGCTTACCCCGAACTTAAAACCGAGCAAAAACGTATTACCGATATATTAAAACTGGAAGAAGACCGCTTTTTTGAAACCATCGAAAATGGTATGGCGATTTTGGAAACAGAACTTGCCAATAAACCAGCAATATTCAATGGCGACTTGGCTTTCAAATTGCACGATACCTTTGGTTTTCCACTTGATTTAACCGCTGATATTTGCCGAGAACGCAATGTGGCTGTAGATACCGCTGGTTTTGACGCCGCGATGGCGCGCCAAAAAGATCAAGCGCGTGCTGCGGGCAAGTTTAAAGGCGCAACAAATGTGGAATACAGCGGCGCGAGTACCGATTTTAAAGGCTACGACTCGCTTGAAACAACTGCGAAAGTAATTGCGCTTTATAAAAACAGCACCTCTGTAAGCCGCATGGATGAAGGCGACCACGGCATCGTTGTTTTGGATATTACACCGTTTTATGCGGAATCTGGCGGGCAAATTGGTGATAGCGGCGTGCTGAAATCTGACAACGGCATTTTTGCGGTGGAAGATACGCAGAAAATCCAAGCCGCAGTGTTTGGTCATCATGGCGTATTAAAAACAGGCGCGCTGAATGTAGGCGACACCGTGAAAGCCAATGTGGATATAGCTTGCAGAGCATCTACCATGCGCAACCATTCTGCTACGCATTTAATGCATAAAGCCTTGCGCGAAGTTTTGGGCGAGCATGTGCAACAAAAAGGTTCGCTAGTTGATACCGAAAAAACGCGCTTTGACTTTGTGCACAACGCCCCGATGACAAATGCAGAAATAGCCAAAGTGGAAGCGATTGTGAATGCAGAAATCCTTACCAACGCTGCGACGCAATCACGCATTATGGATATTGAATCCGCAAAAAAAACTGGCGCGATGATGCTGTTTGGCGAGAAATACGGCGACACTGTGCGCGTGCTAGATATTGGCAGTAGCACAGAGCTTTGCGGCGGCACGCATGTAAACCGCACTGGCGACATCGGATTATTCAAAATCTACGCGGAAAGTGGCGTTGCTGCTGGCGTGCGTCGTGTGGAAGCGACTACTGGTAATGGTGCGTTGAAGCTAATTAATGCCCAACAAACCATGATTAGCCAGTTAGCTGCCGAATTAAAAACGCCAACAAATGAACTTACAAATAAAGTTACACAGCTAAGCGAGCATGCAAAATCGCTAGAAAAAGAACTAGCGCGTTTAAAATCTAAACTCGCCAGCGGTCAGGGTGATGATTTGGTGAGTCAAGCCATTGAAATAAATGGCGTAAAAGTGCTGGCAGCAATGCTGGAAGGCGCGGATGCGAATGCTTTGCGCGAAACCATGGACAAACTAAAAGACAAGCTTAAAACCGCTACGATTGTGCTTGCCAGTGTGAATGATGGCAAAGTGAGCTTGTGTGCGGGCGTAACTCAAGATTTAATTAGCAAACTAAAAGCTGGCGATTTGGTCAACCATGTCGCCACGCAAGTGGGTGGCAAAGGCGGCGGCAAGCCAGACATGGCGATGGCGGGCGGAACAGACGCAAGCGGGCTAGCGAAAGCGCTTGCAAGCGTGCATGATTGGGTAATAAGTAAATTATAAAGAGTAAAACATGGCGTTAATTGTACAAAAATACGGTGGAACTTCTGTTGCTAATCCTGAGCGCATTCGCAATGTCGCAAGGCGTGTGGCGCGTTACAAGGCGATGGGGCATCAAATTATCGTGGTGGTTTCTGCCATGTCTGGCGAAACCAACAAGCTCATCGCGTTGGCCAAAGAAATTATGCCCGAGCCTGACCCGCGTGAATTAGATGTGATGGTATCTACTGGCGAGCAAGTGACTTGCGCAATGACCGCGCTAGCGTTGATGGAGCTTGGCATTAAGGCCAAAAGCTATACGGGCGCACAAGTTAAAATACTCACCGATAGCGCATTTACCAAAGCGCGTATTTTGGATATTGACGACCACAATATTAAGCAAGATTTGAATGACGGCCACGTGGTGGTGGTTGCTGGCTTTCAAGGTGCTGATGAATTTGGCAACATTACCACGCTTGGCCGTGGCGGATCGGACACCACAGGCGTGGCGTTGGCCGCCGCATTAAAAGCTGAAGAATGCCAAATTTACACAGATGTGGACGGCGTTTACACAACCGACCCACGCGTAGTACCAGAAGCACGTCGCTTGGACAAAATCACCTTTGAAGAGATGCTCGAACTCGCGTCGCAAGGTAGCAAAGTATTGCAAATACGCTCGGTAGAGTTTGCAGGAAAATATAAAGTTAAATTACGTGTGCTTTCCAGCTTTGAAGATGAAGGCGACGGCACACTGATTACATTTGAAGAAGCAAATAAGGACAACAACATGGAAGAACCCATTATTTCAGGCATTGCGTTTAACCGCGATGAAGCCAAAATTACTGTGCTGGGTGTGCCCGACACACCAGGTACCGCCTACAAGATTTTAGGCCCAATCGCCGACGCTAATATCGACGTAGACATGATTATTCAAAACACGGGCGCAGATGGCGCAACGGACTTCTCATTTACCGTGCATAAAAATGAGATGGGTAAAGCCTTGGCAATTTTGCGCGACAAAGTACAAAGCTTTATTAAAGCGCGCGAAATTATTGGCGATGACAAAATTGCCAAAGTGGCTGTGGTGGGCGTAGGTATGCGCTCGCACGTCGGCATCGCCAGCCAAATGTTCCGCACGCTGGCCGAAGAAGGCATTAACATACAAATGATTTCTACCAGCGAAATTAAAATTGCCGTGGTCGTAGAAGAAAAATATATGGAACTTGCGGTACGCGTACTACACAAAGCATTTGAATTAGAAGGCAAATAGGCTTTTTAGTGGCCGTATTAACTTAATGCCTGAGCCGATTTTTGATTGATTTATAGGGCCGAATCAAGTAATATCGCGCCCTTGCATTAAAGCGTAATTTGAATACAACGGAGAGCTGGCCGAGTGGTCGAAGGCACTTCCCTGCTAAGGAAGCATACGGGCTTAAATCTGTATCGAGGGTTCGAATCCCTCGCTCTCCGCCAAAAATCCACGAAGTAATTGACTTCTGGCGCAGTAATATATATCCCCCATCACTCCACCCATCAAAATTTCCTAAAGTGAAATTTTTACCTGTTTCTGAAAATTGTTGAGGACTTGCTTGGACAATCCACTGAAACCCACGTTGTCACTGGTACCTTAAAGTTTAGAATGGCTGGAATCGACCCGATGTAGCCATTAACAACTAAGCTACTAGTGCTTAGTTAAATCACATTGAGTGGAGGCGCTTCGCCACCATCGCCAACAAAAGTTATATTTCCTCAAGACTATGTACGCTATCGAACAGATCGCATTGTGGCGATGGGCTATCTTTGCAGCTGAAGCTCAAAACAACCCCTTAAATTTCACTAAGTTGAGCTTCATGCGATTAACGAGATAAGGAGCAATATCATGAACATTATTAAATTTTTTCTAACTGGACTTTTAAGTGCTGTGGCATTGCTTTCGATGGCAAATGTGTCATACGCTGAAGAAGGCAATACTGGCGACGCAATTTATGCCAATGGTGGTATCGGTCAAGAAGAAGCAGACGAAATGCGCGCAAAGGCCGGCAATTATAACCTGCGCCTCTATATGTCAGAAGGCAAACATGGGCATTCTATTACTGGTACCCAAGTCACCATCACTGATAAAAAAGGTAATGTAATACTAGATGTGCCAAGCGCTGGACCAATGCTGTTTGCGCATGTGGCAAATGGCAGTTACACCATTAACGCCAATTATAGTGGCACCACGATTACCAGAAAAGTTGTTGTAGCAAATCGCCGTGGTGCCAATGTTAACCTATCGTGGAAAACTACTGATACAGATCCAAATACTGAAGACTGATTTTCACCTGCGAATTAATAACTTTCAAAAATTACTCTAATAGATATAACTAAATTGCGTCTGTGTTAGTTAGCGCACAGACTCCAGTATCTCTGAACAATTATGCTTAACTGTACTTCAAACTTCTACATCATATATAGGAAAATACCATGAAAAACAATTCAAATTTTAAATTTACTTTACTTGCTATCGCATTAGCGACAAGCTCACAAGCCTACGCTTTAGATAACACGATGGAAGAAGGCAATCAAAGTGCTTATACCACTGCGTTTAAATCTTTAGATACCGACAGCGACGGCACACTTAGCAAAACAGAAGCTGGTAAAGAAAAACTTTTTGCTAAACATTTTGGTGCTGCGGACAAAGATACAGGCGGCACACTTGATCAGGAAGAATATACCAACTACAAATCAGAAGCAGACAAAAAAAATATGAAACGGGTTGGCTCTGACAGCTGGATTACATCAAAAGTTAAAGGTAACTTGTTAAAAGAAGAAGGCCTTAAAAGTATGAAAGTACATGTAAAAACTCACCAAGGCGTTGTTTTATTAAGTGGATTTGTTGATACTGAAGCTCAAATTCAGCAAGCTGGAGAAATAGCAGCGAAAGTTGAGGGCGTTAAATCAGTTAAGAATAGTCTGCTAGTTAAAAAAGAATAGTCTCAAAATATTGTGAGTCGCCTTACTCACACTAATAAGAAAAAACACCAGCACATTGTTGCTGGTGTTTTTTTTATTTATAATTTAAAAACTCAACGCCTATCTCGGTCATCATGTTCATCATCATGATCGCCTTTATGCTTATCGCCATTTCTATTGTCATCATGGTGACCTCGATCATTCCGATAGCCCTCATCATGGCCTCTGTAATAGCAACCGCTTAAGCCAACCATTATTAAACTGGTAATAAATACTAAACTAAAACCTAGCCATAATTTTTTCACGATATATCCTTTTTTATGAGCATTATTTATGTTCATTTGCCTCGTCTTTTACAGCTTTACCACCTTTTTCAATATCTTTACCCGCACCTTCAACCGTGTTGCAACCAGCTAGAGTGCCTGCGAGGAACAATGTTGCGAATAATGAAACAAACATTCTTTTAAACATGATTAATTCTCCTAATATATAAAATGAATTTAGAACCGAGACTTAAATTTTAAGCGTCGTTGGAATGCATGATGCGCTGTAAAATTTTGCCATTCTGTGCGATAGCGCACAGAGCGCAGCATATTTAATCATCACAATATAAACTTCTTGTAAAAGCGTTATCTGCAAGCTCACTCAAACTAAATACCCAAATAATGAATGTCTATTTATTGTTTAAGCGCGTATAACTAGTTTGGGTGTTGTACATAACAATCAAGTTATTAAGACATCCTGATTAGCTCTTTTACATATTTAACTAAAGGTGGGTAACTTTTCTTGAAAAGTACACATAAAATCATTGCCATGGTCGCTTTAGCGGCGCTGATAGTAGGTATAGCTCTGACAGCGTCTTTTTGGTCATTCAACCAAGTCAAAGAGGCGTCCGAGGCAAGAGAACATATCAACCTTGTCATTAGCAATGCGGATAACTTGCTCTCTGCATTAAAAGATGCTGAAACTGGTGAGCGCGGCTATCTATTGACAGGTGATGAAACTTTTTTAGAACCATACTTGCTTGCAAAAAATAATATTGTTTCCGACTTTAAAACATTACTCCTACAAACCAAAATTCAGTCCGCTCGACAATATCTGGGCACAATTGGTCCTTTGGTTGATGCCAAAATGACGGATCTCGGTCGACTGATTGAACTAAACCGCAACAAAGGCCCTGAAAGTGCTGCAGCGGAAGTGCGCAAGGGGCGCGGCAAACAATTGATGGATTCGATTCGTACCGAATTGAGCGAATTTACCAAAGTTGAAAAATCTGCTGCGGCGCAGTTAGAAGTCAAGTTGCAATCAACCTTGAGGCGCATGTTCAATATTATTATTATCGCAGGCGTAGTATGGGCGCTGCTTGCGCTTGCATTCATTTATTTAATCTATCGTCAAACACAGCAAAAACTCAAAAACTTAGTGCATCTTGAAACAAAACGTTTGTTAGAGATTCAAGAAGATACCAATATTAAACTGCAGCGTACCAACGTCACCCTGCGAGATAGCGAAGAACAATTAGCAGTAACGCTTAATTCTATCGGGGATGCAGTAATCACAACAGATACTGAAGCGCGTATAACGCGGCTGAACCCAGTGGCTGAAAAACTCACTGGCTGGAAACAAGCAGATGCTGCTGGTCGGGCAGTTGATGAAGTTTTTCATATTATTAACAAAGAAACCCGCCAACCCTCGACTATCCCAGTAATAAAAACATTAGAGCATGGTGTAATTCAGGGCTTAGCAAACCATACGGTACTTATTGCACGCGATGGTAGCGAGTGCGACATCGCTGATAGTTGCGCGCCAATTCTTAGCCACAGCGGAGAAATAATTGGTGCGGTGTTGGTGTTTCGCAATGTCACAGAGGAATATAAAACACAACTGGCGTTACGCGACAAAACCGCACAAATACAGGCAATTCTAAACACCGTAGTAGATGGTGTTATTACTTTTCATGCCAGCGACGGTATCGTCGAAACAATTAACCCAGCTGCAGAAAAAATGTTTGGTTTTAGTGCTGCTGAATTAATTGGGCTGAATTTCAGTGTACTGATACCAGAACTTGATCAAAACCAGCGCAATGGCTCGCTTGAGCTTTACAGAGCGAGCGATGAAGCATTAGCAGCAGGTATTGGTCGCGAAGTGATTGGTTGGCGTAAAGGCGACACCCCATTTCCAATAGAAGTAGCTGTAAGCGAAATGTGGTTAGGTGGCGAGCGCTACTTTACTAGTATTTTGCGAGACATTTCCTTACGTAAAGAGGCAGAAGCAGCGCTACTCAAAGCGGGCGCTTTGCAAAATGCGATTTTCAACAGTGCCAACTTCTCCAGTATCGCTACCGATGCCAAGGGTGTGATTCAGATTTTTAACGTTGGTGCAGAACATATGCTGGGCTATGCGGCGACAGATGTAATGAACAAAATCACCCCTGCTGAGATTTCTGACCCAGAAGAAGTCATCGCACGCGCTAAAGTGTTAAGCCTCGAACTAAACACTACCATTAAGCCCGGCTTTGAGGCCTTGGTGTTTAAAGCTTCGCGTGGCATTGAAGATATTTACGAGCTCACTTATATCCGTAAAGATGGCAGCCGATTGCCAGCAGTGGTATCGGTTACAGCGCTGCGCGATGCACAGAACGTTATTATTGGCTACTTGCTAATTGGTACCGATAATACCGTGCGTAAATTAATTGAAGCAGAACGAATCATGCTGAATGAAGAGCTTCAGGACAAAAACACTGAGCTTAAGCTTGCTACTATTGTGGCAGAAAAAGCTAACCTTGCTAAATCTGATTTTCTTTCTAGCATGAGCCATGAGCTGCGCACGCCTCTTGGCGCCATACTCGGCTTTGCCCAGCTCATCGAATCTGGTACACCAATGCTTACGCCCTCGCAGAAAAAAAGCATCGATCAGATTCTTAAAGCAGGCTGGTACTTGCTGGACTTGATTAATGAAATTTTAGATTTAGCACTGATTGAATCTGGCAAAATGACGCTATCACTAGAGCCAGTATCATTGGCCGAAGTGATGCGCGAATGCAAGGCGATGATTGAGCCACAGGCGCAAAAACGCGATATTACGATTAACTTTGGCCAGTTAGAAACGCCCTATTTTGTTAAAGCCGACCATACCCGTGTGAAGCAAATTATGATTAATATGCTATCTAACGCAATTAAATACAACAAGGTGGGTGGTACAGTTGACGTAGAGTATAGCTTAACCGATACCAATTCGATTCGCATCAGCGTGCGAGATACTGGTGCAGGGCTTACGCCAGAGTTAATTACGCAACTTTTTCAGCCATTTAACCGTCTTGGGCAAAATGCAAAAGCTGAAGTCGGCACGGGCATCGGTTTAGTAGTGTGCAAACGGCTAGTGGAGTTGATGAATGGCAAAATTGGCGTAGAAAGCACTGTTGGCAAAGGTAGTGTGTTTTGGATTGAACTTAACCTTATCCTCGAAACGCGGCTAGAAAATCAATCACAATCACAATCACAATCACAATCACAATCACAATCACAAAATCAAGATAAAACGCAGTTATACACCCTGCTCTACGTTGAAGATAATCCTGCCAACCTGATGTTGGTCGAAGATATTATTGCGCGTAGAAATGACATCAGCCTTTTGAGTGCAATTGATGGCAAGCAAGGCATTAAGATGGCGCGCGCCTCTGTCCCAGACTTGATTCTAATGGATATTAACTTACCTGGCATTAGCGGCCTCGATGCCATGAAAATACTGGCTAAAGATTCAACAACAGCGCATATTCCAGTCATTGCGCTTAGCGCCAATGCAGTGCCTCACGATATTGAGAAAGGCTTGCAGGCTGGTTTCTTTCGTTATTTAACTAAGCCGATTAAGGTGATTGAATTTATGGATACACTTGATTTAGCCCTAGCATTTGCGAAAAAAGAAGCGGCAAGTGCCGCTGAAAAGGAATAAGCATGACTAAGATTGAATCAGAAATTCTTAACGCCAACATTCTGATTGTGGATGATCAAG
The DNA here is from genome assembly GCA_040079935.1 of Methylotenera sp. Lineage (GTDB taxonomy): Bacteria > Pseudomonadota > Gammaproteobacteria > Burkholderiales > Methylophilaceae > Methylotenera_A. The sequence continues at coordinate 10,495 of JBEBJI010000018.1, read as the reverse complement.
AACCCAATATAAGGCTGCTAGAGCAATTGCTGAATGAGACTGGCTACACTACCGTTACCTCAACAATGAATCCACAAGAGGTCTGTGCGCTACACCGCAAAAATCACTATGACCTGATTCTACTTGATCTACAAATGCCCGTAATGGATGGATTTCAAGTGATGGAAGGCTTAAAAACAAACATCAATGATGCCTACCTTCCTGTGCTGGTGCTCACCGCCCAGCCAGGTCACAAACTACGTGCTTTGCAGGCAGGTGCAAAAGATTTCATCAGCAAACCTTTTGATTTAGTAGAAGTTAAAACGCGCATCCACAATATGCTTGAAGTACGTCTGCTATACAAAAAATTAGAAAATTACAGCAAAGAGTTAGAGCAAACCGTGCTTGAGCGCACCGCCGAACTACGCGAAAGCGAAGCGCGCTATCGCAGCCTAACCGAGCTTGCATCCGATTGGTATTGGGAACAAGACGAGGACATGAAATTTACCAAAGTTTCAGGCCCTGTTTTAGATATGCTCGGCATCCAAGTAGATTCATTAACGGGTGAACAAAAAAATATTCAATCGACTGGCTGGGACGAGGCGCAGCGAGAAGTGCTGCAAGCCAGAATTGCCGCTAGACAGCCATTTTTAGATTTTGTTTTTAGTCGAGATAATGCGGATGGCTCGCAGCAGAGGTTTCAAGTGAGTGGTGAGCCGATGTTTGATTGGCACAGCCGCTTCATTGGCTATAGAGGCATTGGCATTGAACTTACAGCTAAAAAATAATCATAAAAAATTAATGCTAATATTAGCTAATAATCCGAATCAAAACCATTTGCTTGCGGCGCTACCCACGGAGGAATTTGAACGCCTAGCTGCGCACTTAGAACTAGTGCCGATGCAGATTGGAAAAATGCTCTATGAACCAAACGAGCAACTTCAGCATGCTTACTTCCCTACCACTTGCATCGTTTCGCTACATTATGTGATGGAATCTGGCGCTTCTGCTGAAACCGCAGGCGTTGGTAATGAAGGTATAGTGGGCGTATCGCTGTTTATGGGTGGTAACACCACATCAAGTTCAGCGGTAGTGCAAACGGCTGGTCATGCTTACCGCCTAGAACGCCGTCTATTAAAACAAGAGTTCGATCGCGCAGGCACGTTGCAGCGATTGTTGTTGCGCTACACCCAGGCACTCATGACACAAATGACGCAAACATCCGTGTGCAATCGCCATCATTCGGTAGAACAGCAACTGTGCCGTTGGCTACTGCTGACGCTTGATCGTCTGCCAACCAATGAGTTAATCATGACACAAGAGCTAGTCGCCAGCATGCTTGGCGTGCGCCGAGAGGGCATTACTGAAGCCGCAGGCAACTTGCAGCGCGAGGGCTATATTAACTATCGCCGTGGCCATATTTCCGTGCTAAGTAGATCTGGCTTGGAAGCGCATACCTGCGAATGCTACGCCATCGTTAAAAAGGAAATGAACAGATTACTTTCAGATGTGCAATATCGTCAGAACTCTTAGAAAAGCGCTAAAGACAATATGCCATTGCAGCCGATAAAAGACCCAGTTTGTGGCATGATGGTGACCGAAAAAGCACCTCATGTATTGCAACACGAAGGTAAAACAGTTTTCTTCTGTAGCGCAAGCTGCAAGACCAAGTTCGCGGCTAACCCCTCTAAATATTTACTTACTCCTTCAAGCGCTTCTGAGCCATCTCAGGCAATTATCAATCCAGCAAATAGTGCGAGTACTGGTATTGTATACACTTGCCCGATGCATCCTGAAGTTCGGCAAGACCATGCAGGTACGTGCCCAAAATGTGGTATGACGCTTGAGCCAGAGATGCCATCCCTTGAAGAAGGTGAAAGTCCTGAGCTCATTGATTTCAAAAGGCGGTTTATTTGGACGCTACCACTAACCATTATCGTCACTATTCTTGCGATGGTGGGTCATCGCTTGCAATGGTTCGAGATGGCAACGCAAAGTTGGATTGAACTCGTTTTGTCCTTACCAATCGTGCTTTGGGCTGGCTGGCCATTCTTTGAGCGCGGTGTTCAATCGATTATTAAACGCAGTCCGAACATGTGGACATTAATTGGCTTGGGCACCTCTGCGGCCTTCATCTATAGCGTTATCGCTACGGTGTCACCAAAGCTGTTTCCAGCTTCTTTCATGTCTATGGGACGAGTGTCAGTCTACTTCGAGGCAGCAGCAGTGATTATTTCATTGACTTTGCTCGGTCAGATTCTTGAACTCAAAGCGCGTTCACAAACTTCTGCCGCAATCAAATCTTTACTTGGCCTTGCCCCTAAGACTGCTAGACGTATCAATGCCGATGGCAGCGAAGAAGATATACCACTGACTCATGTGCATATCGGTGACTCGCTACGCGTGCGTCCTGGCGAGAAAGTGCCCGTTGACGGCATCATGATTGAAGGAGGCAGCGCAGTGGACGAATCTATGCTCACCGGTGAGCCATTGCCTGTGACTAAACGCATCGGCGACAAGCTAATTGGTGCGACGCTGAATACCACAGGTGCAATCGTGATGCGTACTGAAAAGGTGGGCTCGCAAACTGTGTTGGCTAGCATCGTGCAGATGGTTGTGCAGGCACAGCGTTCCAGAGCACCGATGCAACGCATGGCTGACCAAGTAGCAGGCTACTTTGTTATTACTGTTGTCGGCATCGCATTACTGACTTTTGTGGGCTGGGGCGTGTTTGGGCCAGATCCAAGCTGGGTCTATGGTCTCATTAATGCCGTAGCTGTGCTCATTATTGCTTGTCCTTGTGCGCTAGGTCTTGCTACGCCAATGTCAATTATGGTCGCTACTGGCAAAGCCGCTACGCAGGGCGTGTTATTTCGCGATGCTGCTGCTATTGAGAACTTCCGCAAAGTGGATACATTAATTGTTGATAAAACAGGCACATTGACAGAAGGCAAGCCGCGATTCGACCGCATTGTTACAAATAAAGGATACACCGAAGATGACATACTACGTTTGGCAGGAAGCCTAGATCAAGGCAGCGAACATCCTTTGGCAGATGCCATCGTAAGTGCGGCTCGCGAGCGTGGACTAGCGCTCGATAAGGCGGAGGGATTTGAATCAATCACTGGCATTGGTGTTCGCGGCAGCGTGGGTGGCAAGCAATTGGCACTCGGCAATACGGCACTGATGACTCAATTAGGTGTCAATGTCGAAGCTCTCAAGACGCAGGCCGAGGCATTGCGTGCCGAAGGCGCCAGTGTAATGACCTTGGCAGTTGATGGTCAATTGGCGGGCTTGCTAGCAGTAGCTGACCCTATTAAGACCAGCACGGTGGATGCGCTCGCCTTGCTAAAGTTATCAGGCATACGCATTATCATGGCCACGGGCGATGGTCTTACAACTGCGAAAACGGTTGCATTTAAATTGGGTATTGACGAAGTCTACGGCGAGGTTAAACCCGCCGATAAACTGGCATTGGTCGACAAGTTGCAACATGAAGGCAGTATAGTAGCAATGGCGGGGGACGGCATTAACGATGCACCAGCCTTAGCCAAAGCTGATATCGGGATTGCAATGGGTACTGGCACTGATGTTGCGATGAATAGCGCTCAAGTAACGCTTGTGAAAGGTGACCTTAGAGGCATCGCCCAGGCACGCGTCATTTCTGAACAGACGATTGCCAATATGAAACAAAATTTAGGCTTCGCGTTTATATATAATTCGCTAGGCGTACCATTAGCAGCAGGCGTGCTTTACCCATTTACTGGATGGTTACTTTCGCCGATGATTGCGGCACTGGCAATGAGCTTGAGTTCAGTGTCGGTCATAACTAATGCATTGCGTTTGAGAAAGTCTTAGTTCAATCACTACATTCAATTTTGCAAACAATTTAAGGCTACCATACGCCGCCACCGCAAACGATAGATCATATAAACCACTACCACCGCATTGGTCGTAAGCACGGTAATGTTAATGATACTGGCGTGCTTGATAAGATGACTAATCTCGATAGGTAAGTAAATCGCTCCTGAAACTGCCGCTAGACATTCTGCCCATGCGCGGTTTTTCCATAAGCCATAACCCTCAACAAAGCGTATAGCAGCATACGCCCAAGCCAATAGAATAGCCGTATGTAGATCCTCGTTATTCAACAGATCTGTGTATTCGAAAAACGTCTTAAAATAATGCGCATCAGAATCTAGATGAAAGTAACTTATGAACAAAGATGTTATGTGACGCACATTTTGATGCGTCAGGTTTAACAAAGCTAAACTTGCGATAATAGCAGCCGACCCTTTAATAACCTCGAATACTGCGATAGCACGTAGTACATTACTTTGGTGTAAGCGCAAAGCCATACTTTGAGTATTGGTGTTCATCATATTTGATGGTTCTTAAGTCACCATATCATCTGCAACCTGAGTAGTATCGTCGCCATTTTTGAGCACATTTGAATTTACCTTGTCTGAGGCGATGCGGCCATCAACCAGTTCGATAATGCGGTCACAGCGCTGCGCCAATCTTCGATCGTGCGTAACAATCAGAAATGTTGTGCCATTGATTTTGTTCATATCGCGCATTAAATCGAAAACGCTGTCGGCAGATTTAGTATCCAAATTACCCGTAGGCTCATCAGCCAGTACCAGCGCGGGGTTCATCACCAGCGCACGGGCAATCGCCACGCGTTGTTGCTGGCCACCAGACAAATCATTCGACTTGTGTTCTGCCCAAGGCGTCAAACCAACTTTGTCTATCAATTCTGCAGCGCGCTTTCGCATAGCTTCGTCTGGATGTCCTAGCGCGGCCAGCCGCGGCAACATGACATTTTCAAGCGCGGTAAATGCAGGCAATAAATTGTGGAATTGAAAAATAAAACCAATCTCACTCGCGCGCAGATGTGTCAGTTCAAGGTCTTTCAACTGTTCAGTCGGTTGACCTGTGATAAAAAGCTTGCCGGCACTCGGCTGATCTAGCAGCCCGATAATATTCAGCAAAGTGCTTTTTCCAGAACCTGATGGCCCTATCAAAGCGGCAAATTCACCACGCTTTAAAATCAAATCAACACCATGCAACACTTCTATTTCAGCTGGCGTACCAACGCCATAGGCCTTGTGTATGCCTTCAAGACGCAACGTTATAGCGTCGTCAGGCTCAACCACGAATTGCCACCGCAGGGTCCAATCTAGCGGCCCTTAATGCGGGAAAAATAGCCGCAAGTGTACCTACAAGCGTTGCTCCTGCCGCTGCATAGAAAAACAACATTGGATCAAAATTGATCACAAACAAAGGCGTACCATCTGCGTTCTTTGCGATGCCACGCCAAAGCGTGAGAAATCCCCAGCCCATAAGTGACCCAACCAAAGAACCCATCAAACCCATCAAAGCGCCTTGCAGCAAAAATATGCGCAGAATTTGCCGTCTAGAAGTTCCAGTTGCGCGTAATAAGCCAATTTCTTTAGATTTTTGCACCACAGATACCACCAAAACGCTGGCGATTCCTAATGCCGCGGTTAACCCTACAAAAAAACGAATAATGGTATTGGACATTGACTGTGCCGCAAGCGCGCTAAAGAATTGAGCATTTGTCGCAATCCAGCTTTCCGCTTTAAGCCCAGTTTGGGCTTGTATATCTTGCGCTATTGTTTCAGCGGAGAATGGATCTGCCACATTGACTTCAAGGCTACTAGCGCCACCAGTCAGGTTGAGCAGACTTTGCGCAGTGCGAAATGAAACATAAACTGAGCGTTGATTCTGACCCTTGTTGCCAAAGTCAAAAATACCACTAATGATCAATGTGGCTGTGCCGCCCGATGCGGTTCTCAGCGTTAATTTATCGCCCATTGCAACGCCCATATCTTTGGCAAGTTCAATACCAACAAGAATATCTGAACTTGTTACATTTGCGCTACCAGCGATAATTTTGTCTTTAAGTGCTATTAATCGTAGATAACTTTCTGGTTCAATTCCAGTTAACGTAACTGCCCTATTAGCATCAGCACGTATTACGAAGCCAGCGCCTGAAACTACTGGCGCAACTACGGTAACATTTTTCATTTTGAGTAGCTGGTCACGTACCTTTTGCCATTGATCAACTGAGCGTAATCTCTGAGCGCGTGGTTGTACTAATATGGCAGTTTGCCTCGCATTTGCATCACGCAAAGGCCTAGCGACTTCTTCTGGTGGAAGAATGATAATCTGCGCCTGAAAATCTAGCGTGCGGCGAAACAAGTTGCTCTGCAGGCCGCTAATCAGCGCTGAAATGAAAACTATGACAGAAACTCCAAGCGCTACGCCACCCACGATAAGTAGCGTTTGCATTCTACCCTCACGCATAAAACGGGTTGCCATAATCCATTCGAATGGCAATAGTGGATTCATGGTGCTGTAACTATTTGCGCACGAACACGCATATCAGCAGTGATAGTACCAACCGCCGTTAAGATTACGGCCTCCCCTGCTTTAAGCCCACTCAGCACCTCAACACTATTGTCGCCGCGCAAACCAAGTTTCACGGGCTGTCGAATGGTATGATTATTGCGCACCACTAGCACCCATGGGGCATTACTAGAAGCGTCGTGTATTGCGCCATTCGGAATTATTAAGGTACTGGAGCGACGCGCCGTTTCAATATCCACCGAAACTGTCATATCTTGGCGCAAATAGGCTGGCGGATTCGCCACCAATAATTTCACTTCAACAGAGCCACGCGTTGCATCCACACCTGGGTTGATATAGCTAACTACCGCATCAAAACGCTCATTAGCATATGCGTCAGCTGAACCCAATGCCTTTTGACCCAAAGCCAACTTGGCAAGATTTTTCTCATCAAGTTGAACCGAAATTTGTGTTTCGCCATTAGCAGCAAGCACCATCAATTCTTTACCAGGTTGAACGATGTCACCTGATTCAACACTACGGCTGATTAGTGTGCCATCAGCAGGCGCTAAGATGGAATCTTCACTAAGTTTGACTTGCGCCAAACGTAAACTAGCGTTTGCCTGCGTAACAGCCGCAGCCGCTTCCGCTAAATCACTGCCAGCAGGCTGGTTACTTTTTACCTGTAAGCGTGCTGCGCTTACTTGACTGGCTACAACATCGTAATTACGCTTGGCTTCATCTAGCTGCGCTTGGCTAAAAAATCCTCTCGCTTGAAGATCACGCGTTCTTTCATACTGTTTTTTTGCCTGCTCTGCATTGGCTTGTGCTTGCTTTAGAGATTGTGAAGCTGCGGGAAGCGCAACTTCATGCAACTGCCGCAACTTAGCTTTCGCTTGTTCGACAGCTGCGGACGCCTGCGCTAAGGTGGCACTCTCATCTAGATCATTTAACTGAATCAGCAATTGACCACGTTTAACCGTCTGGCCTTCTGATACTGGAATTGTATTGACACGCCCTGTGGTTTCGGCAGCAATAGAGATGCGTTGTGGCGTCATGACGCGACCACTAGCAACAACTGTCTGGGTAAGGTCACCTATCGTTGCAGCGTAAGCCTCGACAGGCTTTCCAAGAAGTATGTTGCGCGACAAATAAGCGATTAGAAATACTACAGCTAGTACTGCTATAGCAATTTTTAACCAAGCGCGCTTACTAATATTGGGAGAATTTACAGCTTGTTTAGATGACATTTTGCTCACTTTGATTTAATAGCTATTATATTATGTAACCAAGCTCCGAATGCTGGCGCAAGTAACATTATAACCAGCCCAAATGACATAAGACCACCTTGCGCCAAGTTGTAGTCAGCTAGCAAATACTCCCACGAAAAACCAAGAATAAAACCAAGGCCAAACTCGAAAACCAACATTAAAATTAGCCATAAGATTCCTACCATGAGTTGGGCTTTGAAAGTTTCAGCCTTAATCCAAGGTGCAGTTATCCAAGCAATAAAAAGTATGAGGGTAATTGCAATAAAAAAACCCAACTGGCGGGCTGACAGTTGACCAATTACAGGAGTAATAAAGAGCTCTCGAATTGTTCCATTGATTGTCTCTGCCAAAGCGATAAGCAACCATGCTATAAGGGCTTTTCGCAAGTTCATAAGACCAATTCCATTCTTTCAACTTAAATCTTATTATTTTTACTTGAAGTCACGCGCCAGATTATATTGCCCACATCATCTGCAACTAGCAACGCACCTTGTTTGTCTAGTGCCACGCCCACTGGTCGACCATAAGCATCCCCATGTTTGCTAATAAAGCCAGTTAGCACATCAATAGACTCGCCTTCTGGTTTACCATTAATAAATGGCACGAATATTACTTTGTAGCCGCTCAGCGGAGTTCGATTCCATGAGCCGTGCTGGCCAATAAATACGCCATTTGCAAATTTTTTAGATATTGTAGAACTATCAGAGAAAACTAAGCCAAGTGATGCTGTGTGTGAACCCAAAGCGTAATCAGGCACAATCGCCTTAGCCACTAATTCTGGCATTTGCGGTTTTACACGCACATCAATATTCTGACCATAATAGCTATAGGGCCAACCGTAAAAGTCGCCATCCCGTACAGAGGTTAAATAATCAGGCACCAAATCATTACCTATTTCATCTCGCTCGTTAACAACAGTAAACAATGTGCCGTTTTTTGGCTCCCAAGCCAAACCATTAGGGTTGCGCAAACCAGATGCGAAAATACGATGTACCCCGCTTTCAACATCCACTTCCCATACGGCGGCTCGTCCTGCTTCCACTTTCATGCCGTTTTCTGCAACGTTGCTATTTGAGCCGACTGTAACATAGAGCTTGCTACCGTCAGCATTAGCAATGAGATTTTTAGTCCAGTGATGATTTATTTTGCCAGCGGGCAAATCTAACAACTTTACGCCATGAGATTTAATTTGGGGATCACCAGAGGTATAAGGAAACCGTAATATTGAATCTGAATTGGCCACATACAGATTGTTGCCTATGAGTGTCATTCCAAAGGGTGAGTTTAAATTTTCCAGCAGTACAGACTGCACATCTGCTCTGCCATCACCATCTGTATCTCTAAGCAAAGTGATTCGATTAGCACTATGTACGGCAGCGCCTGCTTTTTCCATCACCAAACCCATTATCCAGCCTTTGATACCTTTTCCATCTTCGGGTTTAGGTGGTGAGTTAGTTTCGGCAACTAGCACATCCCCATTGGGCAATACATACAGCCAGCGTGGATGGTCAAGCCCAGATGCAAAAGCCGCTACATGCATGCCAAGAGGCGCTACAGGCGTAACACCCGATGGCCAGCCAATAGCAGGGGCAATATTTAGCGTTGGTATTAACTTGTGCTTGGGTATTGGCAAGATTGGGTTAGAGCCCATGCCAGCCGATGTTGGAAGCGTGGATACCTCACCGCATGCGGTGAGTGCCCAAATAATACCGCCAATCAAAATGGCATTGTAACGTAGTTGCATTTGACTCAACTCGTCTCAGAATCTTTGAATCAAATACGTCCCATCAACAGCAACACAACTAGGATAATGACGACTAAACCCAAGCCTCCGCTTGGTCCATAACCCCAACTTTTGCTATGCGGCCAACTTGGAAACGCCCCAATTAGCATCAAAATTAAAATAATTAATAGTATGGTTCCTAGACTCATGGTATTCCCCCTTAATAGTGATTAAATTTATTAACTACCAGATGCTGGCTCTGCAGGCGGTACAACAATTACTGTAGTACCGTCACCCGATTTACCAGTATCGCCCTTGTTACCTTCGTCACCCTGTACGCCAGTATCACCTTGGTTACCAGTGTCACCCTGAACGCCTGGGTCACCCTGATTGCCTGTATTTCCTTTGATTCCAGGATCCCCGGCCGGTCCTGCTGGCCCAGGCACGGCTACTGGAGCAGGAACATTGACCACGGTTGGTTTATCACAAGCAGTAAGGCTTAACGCTACGATGAGCGCCGAAACAAATATTGAATAGTTCATATAAAATCCTTTAGTGATGAAAAGTATTGGAACAGAATTGTTTTCGTACCAACTTAATTAGTACCATACGTGAATAGCGAGCACAGTTCTGTGCGCTAGCATACATAGAATGGAGTAATTTTTAAGTGTTCATTTGCTAATGCGTTATTTAATACCACGCAACTCAAGTGCAACACTTATTGCCAGTGGCAGAAACGCTCCAATGCATGCGGCCACTAATACATCTGTTGGCCAATGCACACCAAGTGCTAAGCGCGAAATGGCGACAAGAAATATCCACAAAACTGCTATAAACATTGAAAAATTGCGCCATGCAGGCTTAATTCTTCCCAGACAAAGAACAATGACAGTAGCGAATACCGTAACGGCAAGTGTATGCCCGCTAGGAAAGCTAGAACCCCAATACCAATCTATGTCCCATAGAGCTGGTCTAGCTCGGTCAGTCAACGATTTAACAACATAAATCACTACAGCCCCGCTGATTACTGAGACTGAGACTAATATGGCCTCAAAGCGGCGTTTTGTACAAAGAAGTGCGATTGTTGCCACGGCCACTAGTGGAAACAGCACCCTTAATGAACCTGTAAGTGTAATTGCTTCAAATA